>NZ_JBIWLV010000015.1:0-164507 GCF_044766345.1 Streptomyces sp. NPDC102278
CGCCCGGTTTACATTCCGAACCCGGAAGCTAAGCCTTTCAGCGCCGATGGTACTGCAGGGGGGACCCTGTGGGAGAGTAGGACGCCGCCGAACAACCCGCCCTTTTAGCTCAGTCGGTAGAGCGTCTCCATGGTAAGGAGAAGGTCAACGGTTCGATTCCGTTAAAGGGCTCAATCAGAAAGGCCCCCGCCTCATGGCGGGGGCCTTTCTGCGTTTCCGGATCCTTCCGGAGGGTGCCGACGTGAAACAGGGCCGGCGCCGCGGAACGGGCCGGCCCTGACAGGCTCCACAAGGCGGAAGTGCCTCACTCGCCTTCGCGCTGCTGCGGTACCCGGAAGGTGAGGATGGCCATGTCGTCCGAGGCGGGCTCGGCGGCGAAGCGCTCCACGGCACGCAGGACACGTGAGGCCACCGCGCCGGCGGTGAGACCGGTACACGTGGTGAGGACCTCGGTGAGGCCGTCGTCGCCGAGCATGCGGGTTCCCTCACGGCGTTCGGTGATGCCGTCCGTGACGCAGAGGAGGACATCGCCCGGATCCAGCGTGAGGGTCTGCTCGTACAGCTCCAGGTCGTCCATGACGCCGAGCAGGGGCTGCGGGTCCGCCGCGGGGGTGACCTCACCGTTCGGGCGCAGGCGCAGCGGCAGCGGGTGGCCCGCGCAGACCACCTTCATCAGAGCGCCGCCGTTGGGCTGCGGATGGAGTTCCCCGTACAGGAGCGTGAGGAAGCGACTGCGGGCGCCCTCGTCGAGGATGGCCGCGTTCAGGCGTTCCAGGACGGCCGGGCCGCCGAGCCCCTCGCGGGCCAGGAGACGAAGGGCGTGCCGGGCGAGGCCGGTCACCGCGGCCGCCTCGGGGCCGGTACCGCAGACGTCGCCGATGGCGAAGCCGTACACGCCGGGGCGGATCGGGAAGACGTCGTAGAAGTCACCGCCCACCTCGTTGCCCTCGCCCGCCGCGCGGTAGATGACCTCGACCTCCATGCCGGGGATGGCGGGGGAGCCGGGCGGCAGGAGACTGCGCTGGAGGGAACGGCTGATCGCGGTGCGCTCGGAGTACAGGCGTGCGTTGTCGAGGGCGAGCGCCGCCCTGCGGGAGAGGTCGTCGGCGAGTTCGAGGATCTCTTGACGGAAGTGTTCCTCGCTCGGCCGGCCGAGCGTGAGCATCCCGATGACACGGTTGCGGGCCAGCAGGGGCAGGACGACCGTTTCCCCGCCCACCGTCAAGGACGCGTCGGGCCACGGCCGGGCGCCGGCCTCGCGGACCGGTTCGGGCGGACTCACCTGCGCGAGCAGGTCCTTGAGCCCGTCGATGCGTTCCTCGTCCTCGTGGAGCACGTACGAGAGGAACGGATCGGAGGTCTGGTCCGCGATCGTGTAGACGGCGCACCAGGTGGCCAGCGTCGGAACGGTCATCTGAGCCATGAGAGCCAGGGTCTGGTCCCGGTCGAGGGTGCCGGCCAGCAGGTCGGAGGCCTCGACGAGGAAGGAGAGGGAACCGCGGCGCAGACGCTCCAGTTCTCCGAGTCGGGCCGATTCCACGGCGAGGGCGATCCGATCCGCGGCGAACTGGAGCCGCAGGGCGTCCTCGTTGGAGTAGCGGCCCGGATACTCGGTGGCCACGCCCAGCGAACCGGTCAGCCGTCCCTCGACCTTCAGCGGGACGGTGACCACCGAGCGCATGCCGGTGGCCTCCAGGAGCGGGACGGCGCCCGGGACCGCGGAGAGGTCGTCGTGCACGGCGGGCATGCGGGCCGAGCCGTACCGGTTGGTGCCGGCCTCGACCGGAACGCGGGCGAACCGCTGACGGGTCGAGGGCAGTCCGGTCGTGGCACGGACCTCCAACTCCGTTTCGTCGTCGGTCGCGAGCAGCAGGAAGGCGGAGTCCGCGTCGAGCATGTCGCGGGCGCGCTCGACGGTGCGCTGGAGCAGTCCGTCGAGATCGTCGGGGGCCGGCGAACCGATGAACATCTCGAAGGGGTCCGGCAGGCGCGGCTCGTTGAGCTGGGCGCCGTCGGCAGGGACGCGCGTGGGGCTCTGGAGCAGGGCGCGTTCGTCGTCGTGCACGAGCAGGCAGACGATGGACGGTTCGCCATGGGCGTCACGGACCCGCAGGTGAGAGGCGTAGACGGGGATGACGCGGCCGTCGGCGCCGCGGATGCCGTAACTGCCCTCCCAGCGGGACAGCCGCAGGGCCTCGGCGATGCCCGTGCCGGTGCCGGGGGTCTGCGGCCAGGCCGCGAGCTCGGCGAGTGGTCGCCCGACGGCCTTCTCGGAGGGGTGGCCGAAGATGTGCTCGGCGTCCTCGTTCCAGGCGGAGACGGTGTCGGCGGCGTCGATCTGGAGGACGGCGACCCGGACCCGGCTGTCGGCCAGGGGCAGCAGCTGGTCGGGGAGGACGGGCCCCGCCAGGCGGGTACCGACCGGACGGTCCGGGAGGTCCAGCCGGAACCACACGTGCTTGTGGGTGGCCGTGTACTCGACTCCCCAGCGGGTGGCGAGGGCGGCGCACAACATGAGGCCGCGGCCGTTCTCGCGGTCGGGGTCGGCGTACGGTCGCTCGCCGGGGTGCTGAAGCGGGAGTTCACGCTCCGGGTACCTGTCGGCGACCTCGACGCGCACTCCGTCCTCGGCGCGCAGGCACAGCACCTCGGCCCGGGTCCCGGCGTGCACCACGGCATTGGTGACGAGCTCGCTGGTGAGCACCACCGCGTCGTCGACGATGTCCGCGAAGCCCCAGCCGTGGAGGGTGTCGCGGACGAACGCGCGGGCAGCGGCGACCGAACGCCCTTGAGGATCGAAACTGGCAGCCGCCCGTGCCGTGATCACAAGACTCCTTCGACGCGGTTGGACATCGGGTGCCAGGTTACTTACCTTCGCGGTTCCCGTGGTGCCGTCGTCCTGGATTCCACTCGCAGGGTACGGCCGGTGTGCAATGGTGCCGAAGTGTTATGGCCTGGTTCGGACAGGGTGAAACACTGGGCAGGCTTGAACAGCCGGGTTGTGGATAGAAGAGCCGGGTTGTGGTTGTTCGGAAATCCGGTGGAACAGTGGTCGACCCTTTCGGGAGGGACACGGTGGAGTCTGGCGCAGCGGTGCGGCGTACGGGAACGCGCCCCAAGGGGGGACGCTCCCGGCGCAGCGGTACGACGGAAGTCGATACCGCCGCTCTGAACAGGCTGCTCACGGCCCTGGTGTCGATGCGGGACGGGAACTTCCGCAAGCGGCTGACGGTGTCCGGCGAGGGCGTGATGGCGGAGATCGCCGCCGTCTACAACGAGGTCGCCGACCGGAATCTGCACTTGACCGGGGAGCTGTCCCGGGTCCGGCGGATGGTGGGCCGCGAGGGCAAGCTCAGCGAACGGCTGGAAACAGGCGCCTGCGAGGGCTCCTGGGCGGCCGCGATCGACGCCTCGAACCAGTTGGTCGACGACCTGGCCCGACCGGTGTCCGAGGTGGGCCGGGTGCTGTCGGCGGTGGCCGAGGGCGACCTGGACCAGCGGATGGAGCTGCGGACGCAGACGGCCGACGGGGCCGGGCATCCGCTGCGCGGGGAGTTCCTCAAGGTCGGGCGTACGGTCAACAACCTCGTCGACCAGCTGTCCGCGTTCACCGACGAGGTGACGCGTGTGGCGCTGGAGGTGGGCACCGAGGGCAAGCTCGGCGGCCAGGCCCAGGTGCGCGGAATGTCCGGGTCCTGGAAGGACCTGACCGATTCCGTCAACACGATGGCGTACCGGCTCACCGCCCAGGTGCGTGACATTGCTCTCGTCACGACGGCGGTCGCCAAGGGTGATCTGTCGCGCAAGGTCACGGTGCACGTGGCCGGCGAGATGCTCCAGCTGAAGAACACCGTGAACACGATGGTGGACCAGCTGTCGTCGTTCTCCTCCGAGGTGACCCGCGTCGCCCGGGAGGTGGGCACGGAAGGCGAGCTCGGCGGCCAGGCGAAGGTGCCCGGGGTCGCGGGCGTGTGGAAGGACCTGACCGACTCCGTCAACACCATGGCGGGGAACCTGACCGCCCAGGTGCGCGGGATCGCCCAGGTGACGACGGCGGTCGCGAACGGCGACCTGTCGCAGAAGGTGCGGGTCAGCGCGCGCGGCGAGGTCGCGCAGCTGGCCGAAACGATCAACCAGATGACCGAGACGCTGCGGACCTTCGCCGACGAGGTCACGCGCGTGGCCAGCGAGGTCGGGGCCAAGGGAACGCTCGGTGGCCAGGCGCAGGTACCGGGGGCGGCGGGCACGTGGAAGGACCTCACCGACTCGGTGAACACGGTCTTCCGCAACCTCACCACGCAGGTGCGGGACATCGCGACGGTGACGACGGCGGTGGCCAACGGCGATCTGTCGCAGAAGGTCACGGTCGACGTGGCCGGCGAGATGCTGGAGTTGAAGAACACCGTCAACACGATGGTGGACCAGCTCCAGTCCTTCGGCGCCGAAGTGACGCGTGTGGCCCGTGAGGTCGGCGTGGAGGGCGAGCTCGGCGGTCAGGCGCAGGTGCCCGGGGCGGCGGGCACGTGGAAGGACCTCACCGACTCGGTGAACACCGCCTTCCGCAACCTCACCGGGCAGGTCCGCAACATCGCCCAGGTGACGACGGCGGTCGCGAACGGCGACCTGTCGCAGAAGGTCACCGTGGACGTCTCCGGCGAGATGCTCCAGCTGAAGAACACCGTGAACACGATGGTGGACCAGCTGTCCTCGTTCGCGGACCAGGTCACGCGGATGGCGCGGGACGTGGGCACGGAGGGCCGACTCGGCGGTCAGGCGCGGGTCGAGGGGGTGTCCGGCACCTGGAAGGAACTCACCGACTCCGTCAACTTCATGGCCGGCAACCTCACGTCCCAGGTGCGGCAGATCGCCCAGGTGACCACGGCGGTGGCGCGCGGTGACCTGTCGCAGAAGATCGACGTGGACGCCCGGGGCGAGATCCTGGAACTGAAGAACACCATCAACACGATGGTCGATCAGCTCTCGGCCTTCGCGGAGCAGGTGACGCGGGTGGCCCGGGACGTGGGCACCGAGGGCCGGCTCGGCGGTCAGGCGCAGGTGCCCGGCGTGGCCGGGGTGTGGCGCGACCTGACCGACTCGGTGAACGGCATGGCCGGGAACCTGACCTCGCAGGTGCGCAACATCGCGCAGGTCGCCACGGCGGTCGCCCGCGGTGACCTGTCGCAGAAGATCGACGTGGACGCCCGGGGCGAGATCCTGGAGCTGAAGAACACCCTCAACACGATGGTCGACCAGCTCTCGAACTTCGCGGAGCAGGTGACCCGCGTCGCCCGCGAGGTGGGCACGGAGGGCATTCTCGGCGGCCAGGCGGAGGTCAAGGGCGTCTCGGGCACCTGGAAGGACCTCACGCAGTCCGTCAACTTCATGGCGAACAACCTGACCTCGCAGGTGCGCAACATCGCCGAGGTGACCACGGCGGTCGCGATGGGCGACCTGTCGAAGAAGATCACGGTGGATGCCAAGGGCGAGATCCTGGAGCTCGTCACCACCGTGAACACGATGGTGGACCAGCTGTCGTCGTTCGCGGAGCAGGTGACGCGGGTGGCGCGCGAGGTGGGTACCGAGGGCATCCTCGGCGGCCAGGCCCGGGTGCGGGGGGTGACCGGCATCTGGAAGGACCTCAGCGACAACGTCAACACGATGGCCGGGAACCTGACGGCGCAGGTGCGCGGGATCGCGCAGGTCTCGGCGGCGGTCGCCAACGGCGATCTGACGAAGAAGGTCACGGTCGAGGCGCGCGGCGAGGTCGCGCAGCTCGCGGACACCGTGAACACGATGGTCAAGACCCTGTCCTCGTTCGCGGACGAGGTGACGCGGGTGGCCCGTGAGGTGGGCACCGAGGGGCGCCTCGGCGGCCAGGCGCACGTGCCGGGGGTCTCCGGTACGTGGAAGGACCTGACCGACTCGGTGAACTTCATGGCGTCCAACCTCACCGGTCAGGTGCGGCAGATCGCCATGGTCACGACCGCCATCGCCAAGGGCGACATGACCAAGAAGATCGACATCGACGCGCGCGGCGAGATCCTGGAGCTCAAGACCACCATCAACACGATGGTCGACCAGCTGTCCTCCTTCGCCGACCAGGTGACCCGGGTGGCCCGCGAGGTGGGTACCGAGGGCATCCTCGGCGGCCAGGCGCGGGTGCGCGACGTGGACGGCACCTGGCGGGACCTGACCGAGTCCGTGAACGAGATGGCCGGGAACCTGACCCGGCAGGTGCGCGCGATCGCGGCCGTGGCCACCGCGGTGACCCGCGGGGACCTGAGCCTGAAGGTCGACGTGGACGCGGCCGGTGAGATCCAGGTCCTCCAGGACAACATCAACACGATGATCGTGAACCTGCGCGACACCACCTTGGCCAACAAGGAGCAGGACTGGCTCAAGGGCAACCTGGCCCGGATCTCGGCCCTGATGCAGGGGCGCCGGGAGCTGGACGACGTGGCTTCGCTGATCATGAGCGAACTGACGCCCGTGGTCTCCGCGCAGCACGGCGCCTTCTTCCTGGCCCTGCCCGCCGGGGGGACCACCGAGATCGGCACGGAGGGCGGCGCGGTCGGCTCGTACGAGCTGCGGATGCGCGGGAGTTACGCGTACGCGGGCGGCCAGATGCCCATCTCCTTCCGGCCGGGGGAGGGGTTGATCGGGACGGTCGCGGAGGAGAAGCGGACGATCCTCGTCGAGAACACCCCGCCCGGTTATCTGAAGATCTCCTCGGGCCTGGGCGAGGCGCCGCCGGCGCACGTGATCGTGCTGCCGGTGCTGTTCGAGGGCAAGGTGCTCGGTGTGATCGAACTGGCGTCCTTCACCCCGTTCACCCAGATCCAGAAGGACTTCCTGAGCCAGATCGCCGAGATGATCGGTACGAGCGTCAACACCATCAGCGTCAACTCCAAGACGGAGATGCTGCTGAAGCAGTCGCAGGAGATGACCGAGCAACTGCGAGAGCGCTCCGATGAGTTGGAGAACCGGCAGAAGGCGCTCCAGGCGGCGAACGCCGAGTTGGAGGAGAAGGCGGAGCTGCTGGCCCAGCAGAACCGCGACATCGAGGTGAAGAACACCGAGATCGAGGAGGCCCGGCAGGTCCTGGAGGAGCGCGCCGAGCAGCTCGCGGTGTCGATGCGGTACAAGTCCGAGTTCCTGGCGAACATGTCGCACGAGCTGCGGACCCCGCTCAACTCGCTGTTGATCCTGGCGAAGCTGCTGGCCGACAACGCGGACGAGAACCTGTCGCCGAAGCAGGTGGAGTTCGCGGAGACCATCCACGGCGCGGGTTCCGACCTGCTGCAACTGATCAACGACATCCTCGACCTGTCGAAGGTCGAGGCCGGGAAGATGGACGTCTCGCCGACCCGGATCGCGTTGGTCCAGCTCGTGGACTACGTGGAGGCCACCTTCCGGCCGCTGACCGCGGAGAAGGGCCTGGACTTCTCGGTACGGGTCTCCCCGGAGCTCCCGGCGACCCTGCACACCGATGAGCAGCGGCTGCTCCAGGTGCTGCGGAACCTGCTGTCGAACGCGGTGAAGTTCACCGACGGCGGGGCGGTGGAACTGGTGATCCGGCCCGCCGGCGCGGACGTGCCGACGGCGATCCGGGAGCAGTTGCTGGAGGCGGGTTCGCTGCGCGAGGCGGACGCGGACCTGATCGCGTTCTCGGTGACCGACACCGGGATCGGGATCGCGGCGAGCAAGATGCTGGTGATCTTCGAGGCGTTCAAGCAGGCGGACGGCACCACCAGCAGGAAGTACGGCGGCACGGGGCTCGGGCTGTCCATCAGCCGGGAGATCGCGCGCCTGCTGGGCGGTGAGATCCACGCGGCGAGCGAGCCCGGTCGGGGCTCGACCTTCACGCTGTACCTGCCGCTGCACCCGAGCGAACTGCCGCCGCAGGGGTACGCGCCGCCGGCCCCCGGTGGAGCGCGCGGGGAGTACCGCAGGCCCGTCGAGGAGGCGCGGCCCGCGGCGGCGCTGCCGGCGGCGCCCGTGCCCGGACCGCAGGCCCAGGACCGGTCGGCGCGGCCCGCGCTGCCGGCGGGCGAGATGGGCGGGGGCGGTCAGCAGAGCGGTCCGGCCTCGCTGTTCCGGCGGCGCCGCAAGTCGCTGAGCGATCTGGAGCCGCGTACGGCGGTGCCCGGGCAGCCCCACACGCAGGGGGCCGAGGACGGCTGGGGCGGCGCGGAGGACGAACTCCCGGTGGTGCCTCGGAAGTACGACTTCCATGGCGAGAAGGTGCTCATCGTCGACGACGACGTGCGCAACGTCTTCGCGCTGACGAGCGTCCTGGAACAGCACGGGCTGTCGGTGCTGTACGCGGAGAACGGGCGGGAGGGCATCGAGGTCCTGGAGCAGCACGACGACGTGACTGTCGTGCTGATGGACATCATGATGCCGGAGATGGACGGGTACGCCACGACCTCGGCGATCCGGCGGATGCCGCAGTTCGCGGGTCTGCCGATCATCGCGCTGACGGCGAAGGCGATGCAGGGCGACCGGGAGAAGGCGATCGATTCCGGCGCTTCCGACTACGTCACCAAGCCGGTTGAACCCGATTACCTGCTGTCGGTGATGGAGCAGTGGATGCGCGGAAAGTGATCATCCGGCGGCGGCACTGATATCAATTGTTGACTCAGTGTGGCCGCTACGGTGTGGGAGGGCGGGATGCGGGGAACCTTCTGCTCTCCCACACCGTTTCTGCTTCGTGCACAGTGACATCCTGGTGACAGGGTGTGGCGATCTCGGGACTGGGGCTACGATGACCGGCACAAGGACGGACGGCGCAAGGATGCCGTCCTCTGGGGCGGGGCCCGGCGCACAGACCGGTGCCCGGAGCCGGGGAGGCCCCATGCCGGGGCGAGGAGGACAGGGCATGGTGCAGAAGGCCAAGATCCTCCTGGTCGATGACCGGCCGGAGAATCTGCTGGCGCTGGAGGCCATCCTCTCCGCGCTCGATCAGACACTGGTCCGGGCGTCGTCCGGGGAGGAAGCGCTCAAGGCGCTGTTGACGGACGATTTCGCGGTCATCCTGCTGGATGTGCAGATGCCGGGAATGGACGGTTTCGAGACGGCCGCGCACATCAAGCGGCGGGAACGGACCCGGGACATCCCGATCATCTTCCTCACCGCGATCAATCACGGTCCGCACCACACCTTCCGCGGTTACGCGGCGGGCGCGGTCGACTACATCTCGAAGCCGTTCGACCCGTGGGTGCTGCGCGCCAAGGTGTCGGTCTTCGTGGAGTTGTACACGAAGAACTGCCAGCTTCGGGAGCAGGCGGCGCTGCTGCGCCTCCAGCTGGAGGGCGGCGGGACCAACGGCGACGGCAGCAAGGAGACGGCCGGCCTGCTGGCCGAGCTCTCCGCGCGGCTCGCGGCGGTCGAGGAGCAGGCCGAGGCGCTGACGAAGCAACTCGGCGAGGAATCCGCCGACGCCGCCGTGGTGGCGACCGCGGCGCATCTGGAACGCAAGCTGACCGGACTGCGGCGAGCGCTGGACGCGCTCGAACCGGGGACCGGCGGGGGAGCGGCGGTACTCCCCGCCCAGGGCTGACGGCTGTCCGCCCGGGGTTGACGGTGCCGGGCTCTGCGGGCCCCGGCGCGGGCCCGCCTGGGTGTGCGTCAGGTCTGGCGGAGCGTCAAAGCACCGACGACTGCGGCGACACGAACGGGTGAAGGGGTGGGCACGCACGTCCACCGGCGTGCGCACCGGTAACCTCGCCCCCATGGCCTCAAGTACGTCCGGCAAGGGTTCCCAGCGCGCTGCGGGCACTGCGAAGGGCCGCACCGGCCGTACGGCGGCGCCGGCCAAGAAGGCGGCGCCCGCGCGCAAGCCTCCCGCGAAGAAGGTCGCGGCGGCCAGGCGCGCCCCGGTCAAGAAGGTGCCGGCCAAGCCCGCGCCGTCCCCGACCGGGGGTGTGGTGCGGCTGGTGCGCGCCTGTTGGCTCGGCCTCGCCCACGGGGTCGGCGCGGTCTTCCGCGGTGTCGGCCAGGGCGCCAGGAACCTCGACCCCGCGCACCGCAAGGACGGCCTCGCACTGCTGCTCCTCGCCCTCGCGCTGATCGTCGCCGCCGGAACCTGGTCGAACCTGAACGGTCCCGTCGGTGATCTGGTCACGATGCTGGTCACCGGTGCCTTCGGGCGACTGGATCTGCTCGTACCGCTCCTGCTCGGCGTCATGGCCGTACGGTTCATCCGCCACCCCGAGCAGACCGACGCCAACGGCCGGATCGGCATCGGCCTGTCCGCGCTCGTGATCGGCGTCCTGGGCCTGGTGCACATCGCCTGCGGGGCACCCGGCCGCGACGAGGGCACCACCGCGATGCAGAACGCGGGCGGGCTCATCGGCTGGGCCGCCTCCAAACCGCTGATCTTCACCATGGGCGCGCCGCTGGCCGTGCCCATGCTGGTGCTGCTCACGGTCTTCGGCCTGCTCGTGGTCACGGCGACGCCCGTCAACGCGATTCCCCAGCGGCTGCGGCGGCTCGGGATCCGGCTGGGGATCATCGCTCCGAACGAGTACGACGAGGGCTACGGGGACGCGGAGCAGCCCGCCGACCGGCAGGACCGGCACGACGCCGAGCGCTGGCGGGCCCGTGCCGGGGCCGGCGAGGCCACCGGGCCGTTGGACCCCGCCGGCGCCGCCGAGGAGGCCGCGCTGGCCCGGCGCCGCCGGCCGAGGCGTTCCACGCCCAGGACCGGCATGGACGCCGTCGACGTGGCGGCCGCGGCGGCCGCCGCGCTGGACGGGGTGGTCTACGGCGGAATGCCGCCCTCCCCGCTGGTGGCGGACCTCACCCAGGGGATCTCCCCGGACCCCGGGGGCGCGGAGCCCACCACCCCCGTGCCGCCGGCGCGCGGGGAGCGGCCCGCCGCCCTCCCGGACCCGGCCCCCGACCGCGCGCCCGCCCCGAGGCCCGCGGCTCCCGAGCCGGCCGCGACGGCCGCGACGGCCGCGCCCGCGCCCGTACCGGAGGTCGCGCCCGTACCGGAGGCCCCGGCCGCCGAGCGCCCGCACGACACCACGGCCGCGGCCTCCGGGACCCTGTCGGTACCGGACCTGACGAAGGCGTCGCCGGAGGACCGGTCGCTGCCGCCGCGCTCCGAGCAGCTCCAGCTGCGCGGGGACATCACGTACGTCAAGCCCCGGCTGGACCTGCTGGAGCGCGGGGGCCCCGGCAAGACCCGCAGCGCCGCCAACGACGCGGTCGTCGCCTCGCTGACCAACGTCTTCATGGAGTTCAAGGTCGACGCGTCCGTCACCGGTTTCACCCGGGGCCCGACGGTCACCCGCTACGAGGTGACGCTGGGCGCGGCGGTGAAGGTCGAGCGGATCACGGCGCTGGCCAAGAACATCGCGTACGCCGTCGCCTCGCCGGACGTACGGATCATCAGCCCGATCCCGGGCAAGTCGGCGGTCGGCATCGAGATCCCGAACACCGACCGCGAGATGGTCAACCTGGGCGACGTGTTGCGTCTCGCGGACGCCGCCGAGGACGACCACCCGATGCTGGTGGCGCTCGGCAAGGACGTCGAGGGCGGCTACGTGATGGCCAACCTCGCCAAGATGCCGCACGTGCTCGTCGCCGGCGCCACCGGCTCCGGCAAGTCCTCCTGCATCAACTGCCTGATCACCTCGGTGATGATCCGGGCCACCCCGGACGAGGTGAAGATGGTGCTGGTCGACCCCAAGCGGGTGGAGCTGACCGCGTACGAGGGCATCCCGCACCTGATCACGCCGATCATCACCAACCCCAAGCGGGCCGCCGAGGCCCTCCAGTGGGTCGTGCGCGAGATGGACCTGCGTTACGACGACCTCGCGGCCTTCGGCTACCGGCACATCGACGACTTCAACCAGGCCATCCGCGACGGAAAGATCAAACTGCCGCCGGGCAGCGAACGGGAGCTCAACCCGTACCCGTACCTGCTGGTGATCGTGGACGAGCTCGCCGACCTGATGATGGTCGCGCCGCGCGACGTCGAGGACTCGATCGTCCGCATCACCCAGTTGGCCCGAGCGGCCGGCATCCACCTGGTGCTCGCCACCCAGCGGCCCTCGGTGGACGTGGTCACCGGCCTGATCAAGGCGAACGTGCCGTCGCGGCTCGCCTTCGCCACGTCCTCGCTCGCGGACAGCCGGGTCATCCTGGACCAGCCCGGCGCCGAGAAGCTGATCGGCAAGGGTGACGGGCTGTTCCTGCCGATGGGCGCGAACAAGCCGGTCCGTCTTCAGGGAGCCTTCGTCACCGAGGACGAGATCTCCGGGGTGGTCCAACACTGCAAGGAGCAGATGACGCCCGTCTTCCGCGACGACGTCACGGTCGGGCAGAAGCAGAAGAAGGAGATCGACGAGGAGATCGGCGACGACCTGGACCTGCTGTGCCAGGCGGCGGAGCTGGTCGTCTCCACCCAATTCGGCTCCACCTCGATGCTCCAGCGCAAGCTGCGGGTCGGTTTCGCCAAGGCCGGACGGCTCATGGACCTGATGGAATCGCGCGGGATCGTCGGCCCCAGCGAGGGGTCGAAGGCCCGCGACGTGATGGTGAAACCGGACGAGCTGGACGAGGTCCTGGCCGTCATCCGAGGCGAGTCCCAGCCGTAACAAACGGGCGGGCAACCGTTTCCCCCCGGCGCGCGTCAAGTTGAGGGAGGCGGAGGCCGAGCGCCCTCGGGCACGAGGTCGTCCCACCCGTTTCACCTGTTCCACCCGTCGCGCACCGCTGCGGACTCCCCACGCCATTCGGATGGCGTAGGGAGTCCACCCTCCGGTTGCTCCACCCTTTCGTCACCCCCCTAGACTGGTAAGCCAGCAGGTGGCTACACGCTCGAAAGGCGCCCTCGTGTCCATCGGCAACGCCAACTCCCCCGAAGAAGAGCGGCCTTCGACCGACGACCGGTTCGAGGACCGCATCGTCGAACGTTCCGTCGAAGGACCGTCCATCGGGACGGCCCTCAAGAAGGCCCGGATCGTCGCCGGGCTCACTGTCGACGAGGTCAGTTCCACCACCCGCGTGCGCATCCCGATCGTGCACGCGATCGAAGAAGACGATTTCACGCGGTGCGGCGGCGACGTCTACGCCCGCGGTCACATCCGTACCCTCGCCCGCGCCGTGGGCCTCGATCCGGAACCCCTGGTCGAGGCGTACGACGCGGCTCACGGCGGCCGGCCGGCACCCACCCCCGCCGCGCCGATGTTCGAAGCCGAGCGGATCCGCCCCGAACGGCAGCGGCCCAACTGGACCGCGGCCATGGTCGCCGCCATCGTCGCCGTGATCGGCTTCGTGGGCTTCACCGCCTTCAGCGGTGGCGACGAGAACGGCAAGCGTCCCGTGGCGGAGGGAACCGCCTCCCCCAAGCCCGCCCCCAAGCAGGCCGGGAAGCCGGCCGCCTCGCCCACCCCCAAGGCCCCCAAGCCGGAGCCTTCGGACAGCGCCATCGCCGCCGCGCCCAAGGACCTCGTCACGGTGGTCCTGACGGCCGACACCGGCGAGAGCTGGATCTCGGCGAAGGACCACAACGGGCGACTCCTGTTCGACGGCACCCTCGCGCAGGGTGAGTCGAAGACGTTCACGGACAAGGAGTCCATCGATCTCGTGCTCGGCGACGCCGGGGCCGTGAGCCTCTTCGTGAACGGCAAGGAGATCAAGGACACCTTCCAGGCGGGTCAAGTGGAACGTCTCACCTACACCAAGGACGACCCCCGCCAGGGCCAGGCGCAGGCGGGCTGACCCGTATAGGAACAAGCAATTCCAGATCCCCGGGATGCCGCGCCGCGTCCCGGGGATCTCGCCGTGGTGGGACGTGGGGCGGGGGGCGCCGCCGGGACGAAGTAGTCTTGAGTCCATGCCCGAACGCCGTACCGTCGCCCTTGTCACTCTTGGCTGCGCCCGTAACGAGGTGGACTCGGAGGAGCTCGCAGGCCGCTTGGCGGCGGATGGCTGGGAGCTCGTCGAGGACGCCGCCGACGCGGACGTTGCCGTCGTCAACACCTGCGGCTTCGTCGAAGCCGCCAAAAAGGACTCCGTAGACGCCCTGCTGGAAGCCAACGATCTCAAGGATCACGGCAAGACGCAGGCCGTCGTCGCCGTCGGCTGTATGGCCGAGCGCTACGGCAAGGAACTCGCCGAAGCGCTCCCCGAGGCCGATGGCGTGCTCGGATTCGACGACTACGCCGACATCTCCGACCGCCTCCAGACCATCCTCAACGGCGGCATCCACGCCTCCCACACCCCCCGTGACCGGCGCAAGCTGCTGCCGATCAGCCCTGCGGCCCGTCAGGACGCGGAGGTGGCCCTGCCCGGCCACGCGCAGGAGCCGATCGCCGAGGCGCCCGCCGACCTGCCCGACGGGCTCGCGCCCGCCTCGGGACCGCGCGCACCGCTGCGCCGCCGCCTCGACAAGAGCCCCGTGGCCTCGGTCAAGCTGGCCTCCGGCTGCGACCGGCGCTGCTCCTTCTGCGCCATCCCGTCCTTCCGCGGCTCCTTCATCTCGCGCCGTCCCAGCGACGTGCTGGGCGAGACCCGCTGGCTCGCGGAACAGGGCGTCAAGGAGATCATGCTGGTCTCCGAGAACAACACCTCGTACGGCAAGGACCTGGGCGACATCCGCCTCCTGGAGACCCTGCTGCCCGAGCTGGCCGAGGTGGACGGCATCGAGCGCGTCCGCGTCAGCTACCTCCAGCCCGCCGAGATGCGGCCCGGGCTGATCGACGTACTCACCTCGACCCCCAAGGTCGTCCCGTACTTCGACCTGTCCTTCCAGCACTCGGCCCCCGACGTGCTGCGCGCCATGCGCCGCTTCGGTGACACCGACCGGTTCCTGGAGCTGCTCGACACCATCCGCTCCAAGGCCCCGCAGGCCGGCGTCCGGTCCAACTTCATCGTCGGGTTCCCCGGCGAGAAGGAGTCGGACTTCAAGGAGCTGGAGCGTTTCCTCACCCACGCGAGGCTCGACGCGATCGGCGTGTTCGGCTACTCGGACGAGGACGGCACCGAGGCCGTCACGTACGACGGCAAGCTGGACGAGGACACCATCGCGCAGCGGCTCGCACACATGCAGCGGCTGGCCGAGGAGCTGACCTCGCAGCGCGCGGAGGAGCGGATCGGCGAGACCCTGGAGGTCCTCGTGGAGTCCGTCGAGTCCGTCGACGAGGACGGCGAGGGCGCCTACGGACGCGCCGCCCACCAGGCTCCCGAAACGGACGGCCAGGTCGTCTTCACGGACGGCACGGGTCTGGTCCCCGGGCGTATCGTCACGGCAAAGGTGGTCGGCACCCTCGGTGTCGACCTGGTCGCGGAGCCCCTGGGCCTGGATCTTGAGGAGGCGGCCGGATGACCGGAGTCCCGGCATCTGCGGCGGGCGGGACCGGCCGCCGGCCGGCACCCGGCGCGAAGGTCGGGGCTGCGGCCGTCCACCAGGCCGGCCTGTGGAACATCGCCAACATCCTGACGATGATCCGGCTCGTGCTCGTGCCGGGATTCGTCCTGCTGCTGCTCGCCGACGGGGGTTACGACCCCGTCTGGCGGGCGTGGGCGTGGGCGGCGTTCGCCGTCGCCATGATCACGGACATCTTCGACGGGCATCTCGCCCGGACGTACAACCTGGTCACGGATTTCGGAAAGATCGCCGACCCCATCGCCGACAAGGCGATCATGGGGTCGGCGCTGATCTGTCTCTCCTGGCTCGGTGACCTGCCCTGGTGGGTCACGGGGGTCATCCTCGGGCGGGAGCTCGGGATCACGCTGATGCGCTTCTGGGTGATCCGCTACGGGGTCATCCCGGCGAGCCGGGGCGGCAAGATGAAGACCCTGGCGCAGGGGACGGCCGTGGGCATGTACGTCCTCGCGCTGACCGGACCGCTGGCCACGCTGCGGTTCTGGGTGATGGCGGTGGCCGTGGTGCTGACCGTCGTCACCGGTCTGGACTACATCCGGCAGGCGGTCGTGCTGCGCCGCAAGGGCCTCGCTGCGGAACTGGCCGTGGAGCGGGCCGCGAGGTGACGGACACCCCGAGTGATCTTCCGGTGACCGGTGGGGCGGCGGAAGCCGGCGCCGACGCCGTCGAGGTGGCCGGAGAGGTACTGCGACTGCTCGCGGAGAGTGACCAGAGCCTCGCCGTCGCCGAATCGCTCACCGGTGGCATGGTCGCCGCGGTGATCACCTCCGTTCCGGGCGCCTCGAAAGCCTTCCGCGGCTCGGTCACCGCGTACGCGACCGAGCTCAAGCACCGGGTCCTCGGGGTGAACGCCGAGCTGCTGGCGGCCGAAGGCGCGGTGAACGCCCAGGTGGCGCTGGAGATGGCCGCCGGCGTCCGGCGGGTCATGGGGGCGTCGTGGGGGATCGCGACGACCGGAGTGGCCGGCCCGGACCCGCAGGACGGGCAGCCGGTGGGAACGGTTTTCATCGCCGTGGTGGGCCCCCGGGGCAGGAAAACGGCCCGGCTGTGGTTGAACGGCTCCCGTACGGAAATCCGTAGGGAGAGTGCACGGACAGTGCTCGAACTTCTCTCCAGCGAACTCCGCGAGAATCTGCGGGGGCAGGATACGGAACAGAACGGGGGGATTTGATGTTTGCAGCCCTGAGTGAACACGACATAGCTCCCCGCACGGCCGCGGCGCGAGGCGGTACGGTGGGGCGTGAAGGTTACGGCTACACGGTCAGAGGAGGGAGCCACCGATGATTCTGCTTCGTCGCCTGCTGGGTGACGTGCTGCGTCGGCAGCGCCAGCGCCAGGGCCGTACTCTGCGCGAGGTCTCCTCGTCCGCCCGAGTTTCGCTCGGCTATCTCTCCGAGGTGGAGCGGGGGCAGAAGGAGGCATCCTCCGAGCTGCTCTCCGCGATCTGCGACGCGCTTGACGTACGGATGTCCGAGCTGATGCGCGAAGTCAGCGACGAACTGTCGCTGGCGGAACTCGCGCAGTCGGCGGCAAGCGAACCGGTGCCGGCACCGGTGCGCCCGATGCTCAATGCGGTCTCCGTGACCTCGGTCGCGGGAACCACGGAACGGGTGACCATCAAGGCCCCCGTGGAAGCGGTGAACGTCGTAGCCGCGTGAGCCCAAGCGTGTGAGTGTGGCTGGAGCCCCGGTCGGTGCGAGATGCATCGGGTGGGGTTCCTTGCTGTGTCCGCGGGGGTGTGCCGCCCGGTCGTTCTGGGTGCGGTGGGCGAGGGGGTGCGGGAGGATGGGCGCGTCCGGATCCCCGCCTCCCGGGAGGCAGCCGTGCGGCGGCTACTGATACCCCTTGCGCTGACCGTGGGCGTGCTGTGGTGGTGGGCCGTGCTGCGGCTGGCCCTGGCACCCGCGGAGACCGGACCCGTGGAGGGTGCGGTGGCGGTCGGCGGATGGGGGCTGGGGCTGCTGCCGGTGCACTGCGTCCCGCGGCCCGAGCGGGGGCGCAGGAAGGGGGAACCGGGGCACGGGGGAAACGTCGCACCGGTCGTCACGACGTCGGCGACGTCCTCCGGTCCGAGGTCTACCAGGGCATCGACACTCCACCGTTCGGGCGAAGAATCTGGCCCGTCATGAAGGACGAGGCGTCCGAGGCGAGGTAGAGCACCGCCTGCGCGATGTCCTCGGGCTCGCCGACCCGGCGCAGCGGGGACATCCTGACCATCATCGCCTCGGTCTGCTCCTGTGCCTCGGCGCCGTGGCGGCCGGTCATGGGGGTGCGGATCCATCCGGGCGCGACGGCGTTGACGCGGATGCCGTGCGGGCCCGTCTCGGTGGCCAGGGTCTTGGTCAGCTGGACCACGGCGGCCTTGGCGGCGCTGTAGCAGAGCAGACCGGGCTGGGCCGCGTCCACGGCGCCGGAGGCCATGGTGACGATCGACCCGGGGCGGCCTGCGGCGATCATGGCGCGGGCGGACTCCTGGCAGGTGCGCAGGACTCCCTTGAAATTGATGTCCAGGACCCGGTCGAGGTCCTCGTCGGTGGTCTCCAGGACGCTGCTGGTGTGCATGATCCCGGCGATGGCGGCCGTGATGTCGAGCGGACCCGCCGCCGCGACGGCCGCCCGGAGCGCGGTGCGGTCCGTGACGTCGAGGGCGTGGACGACGGCCCGCCCGCCCGCCTCGGCCACCAGGTCGGCGGTCTCCCGGAGGCCGTGCGCGTCGCGGTCCGCGCAGTGCACGGCCGCGCCGGCCTCGGCGAGGAGCACGGCGGTGGCGCGGCCGATGCCGCTCGCGGCGCCGGTGATCAGCGCGGTGCGGCCGGTGAGGTCGTACGAGGCTGTGGGCATGCCGGGACGGTACGACCGAAGCTGACGGACCGTCAACTAGGGGGTCGGGCCGGATTGGCAGCTCGGACACCAGTAGGTGGGCCGGTCGTCCTGGCGGGCCTCGCGGATCGGGGTACCGCAGCGCAGGCAGGGGCGGCGGGCCCGGCCGTAGACGAACAGGTCCTGGCCCGGGCGGTGGCTGCCGGTGGTGTTGCGGTGGGCGCCGTGGCCGGCGCGTTCGCCGACGTTGGCGCGCAGGAGCCGGTGGGCGGCGCCGGCGAGGCGGACGGTCGTGACCTCGGTGTCGGGAAGGTCGCCCACCGGGGTCCAGGGGGTGACCTGGGCCAGGAAGCAGAGTTCGGACTTGTAGATGTTGCCGATGCCGGCCAGGTTGCGTTGGTCCAGGAGGGCCTCGCCGAGGGGGCGGTCGGGGGCGGCGAGGAGGTTCGTGGCGGCCCGGGCGGGGTCCCAGTCCGGGCCGAGGAGGTCGGGGCCGAGGTGGCCGACGACGCGGTCCTCGTCGGCGGTACGGATCAGTTCCACGACGGGGAGGCGGTAGCCGACGGCGGTGGAGTCGGCGGTGCCGAGGACGACGCGGACCTCGTGGACGGGGCCGCCGTGCCACTTCGCGGCCGCGGGAAAGACGTGCCAGGCGCCGTCCATGCGCAGGTGGGTGTGCAGGGTGAGGCCGTCGTCCCCGTCGCCCCCCTCGAAGCGGGCGAGGAGGTGCTTGCCGCGGGGGGTGACGTCGAGGGTGGTGCGGCCCGTGAGGTCGGCGGTGGCGAAGCGGGGGACGCGCAGGTCGGAGCGGGTGAGCCGCTTCCCGGCCAGGGCCTCGTGGAGGCGGGCCGCCGCGCGCCAGACGCTGTCTCCTTCGGGCATGGCCCCATTGTCGACCTCCGAGCGGGTTCCCCGCACCCACCCCGGCGTACGGCGAGCCCCCGCGGCCGTGCGCCGCGGGGGCCGGGGTGGGGCTACTTCCAGGTGAGGCCCTTCTTGTCGTTCAGGGAGTTGTAGGGGTCGCCCCAGTACTCGGCGCCTGCCACCTTGGTCTGTGCCGACGGGGCCAGGGCGACGGCGCAACCGGCCTGCGACTTGCCGTTGGTGAAGTCGCGCGGCAGCGCGTCGTCATCGCACTTCTCGAACGTGCCGATGATCGAGAGCCCCTGGGCCTCGCTGCCGTCCGGCAGGAGGCCCTTGATGTGGCTGACGGAGGTGTGCGACAGATCGGTGGTGCCGACGTTCTTGACCGAGTAGCGGATGTAGTACGGAACCATCCCCTTGACCTTGTCGCCGAGCTTGAGCGGGGCGAGGTCGGCGGCCTGGCCCTGCTCGATGCCGGTGACGGTGAGGGCGATGGTGCCGCCCTTGTCCGTGCCGTAGCTGAACGGCACGGTGGCCGCCTCGCCGATCTTGAAGCTCTGGCCGGACTTGGCGGTGCCCGCGGTCCCCGGGGCCGGTGCGCCGCCGCCGGTCGACGGGGTGGCGCTCGGCTCGGGCTGTACGGACTGGGAGGGCTGTGTGGCGGACGGGGAGGCCGGCAGTGCCGGGGACTGGTCCTCGTTGCCGTTCTTGCAGCCGGTCAGGGCCAGGCCGACGACGGCCAGGCCGATGAAGCCGACCGCGGTACCGCGCGTGCCTATGGTGCTCACTGTTCTCGTCCCCCATGGAATGTGCGACGGGTGTCTGGATGTGGAAGGCGTCGCTCCGAGCGCGATGCCTTATGCGATCTTGATAACGCACAAAAGGCCGCGACTTCCAGGCCAGAGCCACCTCGTGACGTGTTCAATACAAAAGCCGCACACTTGGGACCCGTTCGTGGAGGTCAGTTCCGCAACCGCAGCCCCCGAGGGGTGGCGTGGAAGCCGGCCGCCTCCAGAGCCGGCCCCAGGGGCGAGGTCAGGGCCGCGGCGGCGTTGATCCGCTCCACCGTCAGATCGGGAACGGTGCCCGCGCGCGAGGCCGCGACGAGCGCGGCCGTCGCCGCCGCGAGGCGCGGATCCTCCGCCGGGGGCCAGGCCAGCAGGGTCTTGCCGCCGCGCTCCAGGTACAGGGTGAGTTCACCGTCGACCAGGACCACCAGCGAGCCCGCCTTGCGGCCCGGTTTGTGGGTGGCGTCGGCCGGGGGCTCCGGCCAGGGCAGGGCCGCGCCGTACGCGTTCGCCGGGTCGGCCGCGGCCAGGACCACCGCCGCCAGGGGAGGCGGGGTGCGCTCGGCCGCCCGCAGTCTGTCCACGGCGCCGTCCATCGCGAACTGGGCCGCACCCAGACCCTCGACCACGTACCCCCGGCGGGCCTGACCGCTGTCCTCGAAGGCCGACAGGACGCGGTAGACCGCGCTGAAGCCGCCCTGCACCCCCTCGGCCGCGACCGCGCCCCGGGTCACCACCCCGTGCCGGTCCAGCAGGGTGCGGGCCAGTGCGTGGGCCCGGTGGGTGGGGTCCGGGGCGTGGGTCGGAAGGAGGGACCAGCGGCCGGAGACGGTGGGGGGACCCGTACGGGACACGGTGGCGCCGAGGGTGCCGTAGCGGCCGCGCGGGACGGTGCGCCTGGCCCGATGGGCGGTGGCGCCCGCCGTGCGACCCGAACCCAACAGGGACCGCAGCGGGGCCAGGGTGTCGTTGGTCAGCCGGCCCGACCAGGCCAGGTCCCACACGGCGGAGGACAGCTCGGCGTCCGAGACCGCGGGGTGCCCGGCCCGCACGGCGTCGGTGAGCTGGCGGAAGAACAGGCCGTACCCGCCGGAGAGGGCGTCCAGGACGGCCTGGTGGATCGGGCTCGTCTCCAATGGATGGGCCGGCGGGAGGAGCAGGGGCGCCGTTTCCGCGAGGTAGAGGGATACCCAGCCGTCCTTGCCGGGCAGCGCTCCGGCCCCGGCCCAGATCACCTCGCCGGTGGTGGTCAGCTCGTCCAGCAGGGTCGGGGAGTAGCCCGCGACCCGGGAGGGCAGGATCAGGCGCTCCAGCGCGGAGGCGGGCACCGGGGCGCCCTGGAGCTGTTCGACCGCCCGGGCCAGGCCGTCGATCCCGCGCAGGGTCCCGCCCAGGTGCTGCCACTGCGGCAGGAAGGTGGCCAGCGCCGTCGGCGGTACGGGCTCCAACTCCTGCCGGAGCGCGGCCAGCGAGCGGCGGCGCAGCCGGCGCAGCACGGCCGCGTCGCACCACTCCTGACCGATGCCGGCCGGATGGAACTCGCCCTGGACCACCCGGCCCGACGCGGCGAGCCGGTGCAGCGCGCCGTCGGTGACCGCCCCGCCCAGGCCGAGGCGGGACGCGGCCGCGGCCGTGGTGAACGGTCCGTGGGTGCGGGCGTAGCGGGCCAGCAGATCGCCGAGCGGGTCCTTGACCGGTTCGGTGAACGCCTCGGGGACCCCGACCGGGAGCGCGGTGCCCAGGGCGTCGCGGAGCCGGCCGGCGTCCTCGATGGCCGCCCAGTGTGCGGCTCCGCCGATCCGTACCCGGATGGCCCGGCGGGCGGCCGCGAGTTCACCGGCCCAGGACGCCTCGGCCCCGCGCTCGACCAGTTCGGCGTCGGTCAGCGGGCCCAGCATGCGCAACAGGTCGGCCACCGACTCGACGTCCTTGGCCCGCCGGTCCTCGGTGAGCCACTGGAGCTCCCGCTCCAACTCCTCCAGCACCGAGGCGTCGAGCAGCTCGCGCAGCTCCGCCTGGCCGAGGAGTTCGGCGAGCAGGCGGGAGTCCAGCGAGAGCGCGGCCGCCCTGCGCTCGGCCAGCGGGGAGTCGCCCTCGTACAGGAACTGGGCGACGTAGCCGAACAGGAGGGAACGCGCGAACGGCGAGGGCTCGGCCGTGGTGACCTCGACCAGACGGACCCGGCGCGCCTCGATGTCCCCCATCAACTCGGTCAGACCGGGCACGTCGAAGACGTCCTGGAGGCATTCCCGTACGGCTTCCAGCACGATCGGGAAGGAGCCGAACTCCGAGGCCACCTGGAGGAGTTGTGAGGCGCGCTGGCGCTGCTGCCACAGCGGGGTGCGCTTGCCCGGATTGCGGCGCGGCAACAGCAGGGCGCGGGCGGCGCACTCGCGGAACCGGGAGGCGAACAGGGCCGAGCCGCCCACCTGGTCGGTGACGATCTGGTTGATGTCGCCGTGGTCGAAGGCGACGTCGGCGGCGCCCAGCGGGGCCTTCTCGTCGTCGAACTCGAAGGCCTGGACGGCCTGCGCGGGATCGTGGTCCAACAGGTCCATGCCCAGCAGGTCGGCGTCCGGCAGGCGCAGCACGATCCCGTCGTCGGCGTGCATGACCTGCGCGTCCATGCCGTACCGCTCGGCGAGGCGGGCGCCGAGGGCGAGCGCCCACGGGGCGTGCACCTGGGCGCCGAAGGGGGAGTGGACCACCACCCGCCAGTCCCCGAGCTCGTCACGGAACCGCTCGACCACGATGGTCCGGTCGTCGGGCACGTGGCCGCAGGCCTCACGCTGCTCGGAGAGGTACGCGAGGACGTTGTCCGAGGCCCAGGCGTCCAGGCCGGCCGCCGACAGGCGCAGCCGGGCGTCGTCGTCGCTCAGCGCCCCCAGCTCGCGCAGGAACGCGCCGACGGCGCGGCCCAGTTCGAGGGGGCGGCCCAGCTGGTCGCCCTTCCAGAACGGCAGCCGCCCCGGGACCCCCGGGGCGGGCGACACCAGGACCCGGTCCCGGGTGATGTCCTCGATGCGCCAGGAGCTGGTGCCCAGGGTGAAGACGTCCCCTACGCGCGATTCGTAGACCATCTCCTCGTCGAGTTCACCGACCCGGCCGCCGCCCTTCTTCGGGTCCGCGCCCGCGAGGAAGACGCCGAACAGTCCTCGGTCCGGGATCGTGCCGCCGGAGGTGACCGCCAGACGCTGGGCGCCCGGCCGGCCGGTGATCGTCCCGGCGACCCGGTCCCACACCACACGCGGTCGCAGTTCGGCGAACGCGTCCGACGGATAGCGGCCCGCCAGCATGTCCAGGACCGACGTGAACGCCGAGTCGGGCAGCGCGGCGAAGGGCGCGGCCCGCCGCACCAGGGCCAGCAGGTCGTCCAGTTGCCAGGTGTCCATGGCCGTCATCGCCACCAGCTGTTGCGCCAGGACGTCGAGTGGATTGGACGGGACGCGCAGTGCCTCGATCGCACCGGTGCGCATGCGTTCGGTGACGACCGCCGACTGCACCAGGTCCCCCCGGTACTTGGGGAAGACCACACCGGTGGAGACCGCGCCCACCTGGTGTCCGGCGCGCCCCACGCGCTGGAGCCCGGAAGCCACCGAGGGCGGGGACTCGACCTGCACCACCAGGTCCACCGCGCCCATGTCGATGCCCAGCTCCAGACTGGACGTGGCGACCACGGCCGGCAGCCGGCCCGCCTTGAGGTCCTCCTCGACCAGCGCCCGCTGCTCCTTCGACACCGAGCCGTGGTGCGCGCGGGCCAGCACCGGCGGGGCGCCCCGCGCGGCCCCCGACTGGGCCATGATCTCGGCCGGCGGGGCGTCCTCGGGCATCTTCTCGCCCGTGGCGCGCTCGTACGCGATCTCGTTGAGGCGGTTGCAGAGGCGCTCGGCGAGCCGGCGGGAGTTGGCGAACACGATCGTCGAGCGGTGCGCCTGGACGAGGTCCGCGATCCGCTCCTCCACATGCGGCCAGATGGACGGCTTGTCGCCGCCGTCCTTGCCCTCGGACGCGGGCGAGCCCCCCAACTCGCCCATGTCCTGGACGGGGACGACCACCGAAAGGTCGAACTCCTTCGTCGAGGGCGGCTGGACGATCTCCACCTTGCCGCGCGGCGCCAGATACCGGGCCACCTCGTCCACCGGACGGACCGTCGCCGACAGGCCGATCCTGCGGGCCGGACGCGGCAGCAGCTCGTCAAGCCGCTCCAGGGACAGGGCGAGGTGGGCGCCGCGCTTGGTCCCCGCGACGGCGTGCACCTCGTCCAGGATCACCGTCTCCACGCCGGCCAGGGCGTCCCGGGCGGCCGAGGTCAGCATCAGGAACAGGGACTCGGGGGTGGTGATCAGGATGTCCGGCGGCCGGGTCACCAGGGACCGGCGCTCGGCGGGCGGGGTGTCACCGGACCGGATGCCGACCCGGATGTCCGGCTCCGGCAGCCCCAGCCGGACGGACTCCTGCCGGATGCCGGTCAGCGGGCTGCGCAGATTGCGCTCCACGTCGACGGCCAGGGCCTTCAGCGGCGACACGTACAGGACCCGGCAGCGCTTCTTCGGCTCGGCGGGCGGCGGAACGGACGCCAGCCGGTCCAGGGCGGCCAGGAAGGCCGCCAGGGTCTTCCCGGAGCCGGTGGGCGCCACGACGAGCACGTCCGATCCCGCCCCGATGGCCCGCCAGGCACCCTCCTGCGCGGCCGTGGGCGCGTCGAAGGCCCCCGTGAACCACGAGCGGGTCGCGGATGAGAACGAGTCGAGCGCGCTACCGGACATGCCCCCATCGTGCACCCGGCCACTGACAACCGGCCGGACCTGCGCAAACGCGCCGCGGCCGAGGGGCGCAGAATGGGGGGATGGGCACGGACGAAGGCCGCCGGGAATGGGCGCGACACTGGCAGCACGCGGAGCTGCCGGGCCTGGACCTGCTGCGCGCGCACTACGTCCGGCACACCTTCCCGCGCCACGCGCACGACGGGTACGTCATCGCGGCCGTCACCGGCGGCATCGAGGAGATCGGCCTGCCCGGCACCACCCTGCGCGCCGGCCCGGGCAGCGTGGTCCTGATCAACCCCGAGGTCCCGCACACCGCCCGCGCCGGCGTCCCCGAGGGCTGGGCCTACGCCACCCTCTACCCGTCCCGGGAACTGATCACCGAGGTCGCCGCCGAGATCGGCACCCTGCGCGGAACCCCGGGCTTCACGGCCGACATGGTCGCCGATCCGCACACCTCCCGGGTGATCACCGAGGTGCACCGGGCCGCCGAGGCCGGCAACGCGCTGGCCGCCGACACCCTGCTGCGGAGCGCGGTCGCGCGGATGCTGACCCGGCACGCCGGACCGTTGCCGGTGCGCGAGACGCGCCGGGCGGGTGCCTCGGACGCCGAGCGGGCCCGGATCGCCCTGGAGGACCGGATGGCCGAGCCGCCCTCGCTGGAGCAGCTCGCCACGGAACTGGGCACCAGCCCGTTCGCCCTGCTGCGGGCTTTCCGGGAGCGGTACGGGATGCCGCCGCACACCTGGCTCACCGATGCCCGGGTCCGCCGGGCGCGCCGGCTGCTGGACGCGGGCACCGCGCCGGCCGAGGCGGCCGTCGTCGTGGGCTTCACCGACCAGCCGCACCTGAACCGCCACTTCACCCGGATCGTCGGGGTGCCCCCGGGCGCGTACCGGCGGGAGCGGGCCGCAAGAACGTACAAGACCGGGCCGCCCCCGCACGCCTAGGTTCGCGGGGTGGGAGAACATCTGATGGTGATACGAGAGGCCCCCGACGAGGGGGTCGCCGACAAGCCGCGGGCCGCCGTGATCCGGGACGCGCTCGGGGTCGGCGTGGCCGTCGGGCTGTCCGGGTTCGCGTTCGGGGTGACCGCGGCCGGAGCGGGCGTGAGCGTGCTCCAGGCCTGTGTGCTGAGCCTGCTGGTGTTCACCGGGGCCTCGCAGTTCGCGCTGGTCGGGGCACTGGCGGCGGGCGGGAACCCGTTCACCGCCGCCGCCGGGGCCTTCTTCCTCGGCACCCGCAACGCCTTCTACGGGCTGCGACTGTCCCAGTTGCTGGCCCTCCCCAGGGCGGTACGGCCCTTCGCCGCGCACTGGGTGATCGACGAGACCACCGCCGTGGCCCTGGCCCAGCCCGACCGGAAGTCGGCCCGGCTCGGCTTCACCGTGACCGGGCTGACCCTCTACGCGCTGTGGAACCTGACCACGCTGCTGGGCGCCCTCGGCGCCGAGGCCATCGGGGACACCCGGGTGTGGGGGCTGGACGCCGCCGGGCCCGCCGTGTTCCTGGCCCTGCTCGCGCCGATGCTGAAGACCTCCACCGAGCGGGCCGTGGCCGCCCTCGCCGTGGTGCTCGGGCTGGGCCTGTTGCCCGTGCTGCCCTCCGGGGTGCCCGTGCTGGCCGCGGCGCTGGCCGCGCCGATCGTGCTGTGGATGAAGGGACGCCGCTCGTGAACGTCTGGATCGCCATCGCGGTGACCATCGTCGGCTGCTACGCGGTCAAGCTCGCCGGACTGCTCGTCCCCGCCGAAGCCCTGGAACGGCCCGCGGTGCGCCAACTCGCCGCCCTGCTGCCCGTCGCCCTGCTCGCCGCGCTCACCGCCCAGCAGACCTTCAGCACCGGGCACGAACTGGTGCTGGACGCCCGGGCCGCCGGCCTGGCCGCCGCCGGGATCGCCCTGCTGCTGCGCGCCCCGTTCCTGGTGGTGGTCGGGGTCGCGGTGGCCGTCACCGCGGGACTGCGGGCCCTGACCGGGTGACCGGAGCGGTGACCTGCGCGGTGACCGGCGTGAGCGGGCGACCGTACGCGCGCAGGGTCAGCAGCGCCTCCACCGTGGCGATCGGCCGCCGCTCCAGGGAACTGCCCGGCGCCCACGCCCTGCGACGCACCGGCCAGCCGCCGTCCGCCTGCTGCTCGGCCGCGAGGAAGTCCAGGGCGCGCTCCATCTCCGCGTCGGTGAACCACCCGCGCGCCAGCGACTCGGGGCGGCGCGCGAAGTCGTACGGGAACAGCCGCTCGCCCGGCGCGTAGCCCGCGGCCGGCGGCCGCTCGTCGCGGCGCTCCGGATCCAGCACGACGAACCCCCGCTCCCGCACCAGCCGCCCGAGCCGGTCCGCGGCCGCCGCCGCGCGCCCCCGGTCGGGCGCCCCGTCGAGGAAGGCCACCGCGCTCTGGATCTCGTACGGATGCGAGTGGCGCAGGGTCTCGACCCGGTCCCAACAGAAGTCCGTGGCCCGGAACAGCCAGGCGTGCCAGACCCGGTTGCGGTGGAGGAGGCCGACGATCGGCCCGGTGGTCAACAGCTCGCTCGGGGGATCGTCGCGCACCGGGTGGTAGGGGGCCGCCGGATAGTCGCGCGGGGCCGGGAAGACCAGGGGCAGGGCGCCCTCCGGGGTGGAGACCAGGGTGAGGTGGCGGCAGAGCCGTTCGATGCGCCGACCCGTGCAGCGGCCCAGGGCGTCGAGGACGCGCAGGGCGTGCGCGGTGTGCAGGGGCTGGCTCAGCGGGCCGCGCAGATCCGGGTCCAGCGCGTGTCCGTAGCCCCCGTCGGCGCCCAGGTACGCGCCGAGGGCGGCGTCCACCGCGTCGGCGTCCCCGCCGAGGAAGTGGAACGCGAACCGGCGCTGCTCCAGGACCCGGGCGGTGAGCCAGATGAACTGCTCGGCCCGGGCCAGCGGGGCGGCCGGGGCCGGTGAGGCCGCCGGGGCCGGCGAGGAAGCTTCGTCTCCGGGCATGCGTGAAACCGTAGGGCGCACGGATGCGGCGACGGGCACGAACGCGGTCGGTGCACTCTCCGGGGCGCGATACTGGTGGCATGCGGTTGACGATTTTCTGGGAACGGATGGCCGAGCACTTCGGCGCGGGCTACGCGGATTCCTTCGCGCGGGACCACGTCATGACCGAACTCGGCGGGCGCACCGTCCACCAGGCCCTCGACGCCGGCTGGGAGGCCAAGGACGTGTGGCGCGCGGTGTGCGCGGCGATGGACGTACCGGCCTCGCTGCGCTGAGCCCGCCGCCCGTTTCCTCGGCGGCGCCGCAGGTGGGACACACTGGGCGGCGTGGCAGCGACAGAAGAGACGACCGAACAGCCCGCGCGGACCCCCGCCGATCCCGGGGGCCGGCCGCGCGACGACGGCGGCCCGGACCGGGTGCCCCCGCCCGCGCGGGGCCCGGCCGAGGCGCGGATGCCGCGGTGGTTGCCGCGCGCGGTGATCCTCGTACTGGCCCTCGTCGCCTGTTTCCAGCTCGGCAGCTGGGCCTTCCACCAGCTGATCGGGCTGCTCGTCAACATCCTGATCGCCTTCTTCCTCGCCCTCGCCATAGAGCCGGCGGTGGCGCGGATGGCGGCCCGCGGCATGCGCCGCGGGTTCGCCACCTTCCTGGTCTACCTGGGCGTCCTCGTGGCGACCGCCGGATTCGTCGCGCTGCTCGGCTCGATGCTCGCCGGGCAGATCGTGGACATGGTGGGGAGCTTCCCGAAGTACCTGGACTCGGTGATCAGATCGATCAACGACACCTTCCACACCGAACTGTCCCGGTTGTCGATCCAGGACAGCCTCCTGCATTCGGACTGGTTGCAGAAGTACGTGCAGAACAGCGCGACCGGCGTGCTCGACGTGTCCGCCACCGTCCTCGGCGGACTCTTCAGGCTGCTGACGGTCGGGCTGTTCTCCTTCTACTTCGCCGCCGACGGCCCGCGGCTGCGCCGCGCGCTGTGCTCCGTGCTGCCGCCCGGCAAGCAGTCGGAGGTGCTGCGCGCCTGGGAGATCGCCGTCGCCAAGACGGGCGGGTACCTCTACTCGCGCGGGCTGATGGCGCTGATCTCCGGGGTCGCGCACTACATCCTGTTCGCGGTCCTGGGCGTGCCGTACGCGCCCGCCCTCGCGGTGTGGGTGGGGCTGGTGTCCCAGTTCATCCCCACCATCGGCACCTACCTGGCGGGCGCGCTGCCGATGCTGATCGCCTTCACCATCGATCCCTGGTACGCGCTGTACGTCCTCGGGTTCGTGGTGGTCTACCAGCAGTTCGAGAACTACGTGCTCCAGCCCAAGCTGACGTCGCGGACCGTGGACATCCATCCCGCGGTCGCCTTCGGCTCGGTCATCGCGGGCACCGCCCTGCTCGGCGCGGTCGGGGCGCTCATCGCGATCCCGGCCGTCGCCACGCTGCAGGCCTTCCTCGGCGCGTACGTGAAGCGGTACGAGCTGACGGAGGGCGCGGACGCGTCTACTTCTTCCCGTCCGCGTCGACGAGTACGGCTGCCAGGACTTCGGTGACGGTCGCCTCGACGCCGGCCTTGTCGACGCCCAGGCCGCTCAGCACGCCCTCGCCGTTCTCCAGCTCCAGCAGGGCGAGCAGGAGGTGCTCGGTGCCGACGAAGTTGTGGCCGAGCCGCAGGGCCTCGCGGAAGGTGAGCTCCAGGGCCTTCTTGGCGCCGGCGTCGAAGGGGACGAGGTCGGGTACCTCCGCGACGGCCTGCGGCAGCGCGGCGCCGGCCGCGGCGCGGACGTCGTCCGCCGCGATCCGCTGGGCGCGCAGGGCCTGACCGGCGAGCGACCCGGGATCGGCGAGCAGGCCGAGGACCAGGTGCTCGGTGCGGATCTCGGTGTTGCCCGCGGCGCGGGCCTCGTTCTGCGCGGTCATCACGACGTTGCGGGCGCGGGGGGTGAAGCGGGCGAAGCCCTGCGCGGCGTCGAGGTCGCCGTCGGCGCCGTCGCCCTTGTCGCTCTTGGGGACGAAGCGCTTCTGCGCGGCCTGGCGGGTGACGCCCATGCTGCGGCCGATGTCGGTCCAGGAGGCGCCCGAGCGGCGGGCCTGGTCGACGAAGTGGCCGATGAGGTGATCGGCCACGTCACCGAGGGCCTCGGCGGCGACGACGGCCCCGCTGAGCTGCTCCAGGGTGTCGGAGTGGACCTTCTTGATGGCCTCGATGAGGTCGTCGAGTCGTACCGGATTCGTCATGCGAACGGGTTCCACGGGAGGGTTCGTCATGGAGGCAACCGTAGGTTGACAGTCGAGCGAGTGTCAACCCTGGGTTGTCACTCGCTCGTGCGTGCGCGGCTTCCGTCGCCGCCGGTGGATCGCCCCGGGGCGGGGGAGCCGGCGTCCCACAGGGCCGACTGCCGCGTTCGGGGCGCCACGTTCCGTATCGGATCGGCTACGTTACGCACGTGCGCGATGGGCGCGCCCGAAGTGGAGGAGACCGCGGTGACGACATCGGAAGACGAGCGGACGGGCGGCCCCGAGGCCCGGCTCGGATTCGAGCCCGGCCAGGTCGTCCAGGAGATCGGCCTGGGCGACGACGTCGACGAGGAGCTGCGCGCGGGCATCGCGCGGGTCATCGGTCAGGAACTGGTCGGAGAGGACTACGACGACGTCGTGGACGTCGTCCTCCTGTGGTTCCGGGAGGAGGATGGCGACCTCACCGACGGGCTCGTCGACTGCATCGCGCTGCTGGAGGACGGTGGCGTGATCTGGCTCCTCACCCCGAAGGTCGGACTGGACGGACACGTCGAGCCCAGCGACATCGCCGAGGCCGTCACGACGGCCGGCCTCTCGCAGGCCCGGCCGGTCAGTGTGACCAAGCGCTGGGCCGGAGCCAGGCTCACCACCCCCAAGTCCCGGAGATAGGAGGGGCGGCGACGTCCGCCCGGTGACCGGCCGATCCGCCCGAGGGGTGGATCGGCCGGTCTTCTCGCGTCGTGTGGCGTCGCGTCGCGCGCCGGGGGATCGCGCGAGGAGCGTGTGAGGTGGGGGCTCGGATCCGGCCACCCACCCGGTGATAACGGCTTTCGTCAACTCCCCATGCCCTCTTGTGGGTTGGGCGGGACCTCTCAACAATGCGCATGACAACCGAAGGATCTTCGGTCGCATTGTCACGGGCGAACCCAGCCCACGATTCGAGAGGGGAACCCCCCACGTGAACAAGCCTCTCGCCGGCGCCCTGCTCTCCGTGCTCCTCATGGGAGCGGCGGCGGCCCCGGCCGTGGCCTCCGTACCCTTGGAGGAGAAGGCGGCCCCGGCCGCCGCGGTCACCTTCGCGGGAACGGTCGCGCTCAGCAACTGTTCCGGCTCCGTCGTCCGCGCCCCCGCCTCCCAGCCGAACGACCCCGCCCTGGTCCTCTCCAACGGACACTGCCTGGAGACCGGTTTCCCGGCGGCCGGCGAGGTCGTCAAGGACCAGGCGTCCAGCCGCTCCTTCTCGTTGCTCAACGCCTCGGGCTCCAAGGTGGCGACCCTCCGGGCGAGCAAGATCGCGTACGCCACGATGACCGACACGGACGTGTCGATCTACCAACTCACCAAGACCTACGCGCAGATACAGAGCCAGTACGGCATCGGCGCGCTCACCCTCAACGACGTCCGCCCCGTACAGGGCTCGGCGATCAAGGTGGTGTCGGGGTACTGGAAGCGCACCTACAGCTGCAACGTCGACGGGTTCGCCTACCGGCTCAAGGAGGGCGAGTGGACCTGGAAGGACTCGGTCCGCTACACCTCGGCCTGCAACACCATCGGCGGCACCTCGGGCTCGCCGGTGATCGACACGACGACGGGCAAGGTCGTCGCCGTCAACAACACCGGCAACGAGGACGGCGGCCGGTGCACCGACAACAACCCGTGTGAGGTGGACCAGAACGGCAACGTGACGGTCCGTCGGGGCATCAACTACGCCCAGCAGACCTACACGATCGTCCCCTGCATAGGCGCCGGCAACGTGATCGACCTGAACCGCCCCGGCTGCGCACTGCCCAAGCCGTAACGGTCCCGCGGCCGCCCGTCGCCGTGTGTCCGCCGCCTCGGCGGCGTGCGCGCGGGGCGGGCGGCCGCGGGCGTCGCCGATTGCGCGTCGTCGGGCGCGTGTCGCCGATTGCGCGTCGCCGGGGGCGCGTCGGGTGTCGGCCGCGCGTCGTCGGGCGCGCGTCGCGTCGTCGGCCGCGCGGTCGGACCGGTCAGGCCGGGTGCAGCACGGCCGCGGCGATCTCACGCACCCGGTCGAGGGTGATCCCGGTGCGCTGTTCGACGGCGAGCGGGTGCGCGGTGGGCTCCAGCTCGATGAAGGGGCGCCGCCCGACCGGGCGCGTGTGGCAGGTCGTCTTCAGGTTGACCGTCCCGGGGGAGTAGAGCGCGAGCTCCGTGCTGAGCCAGCCGAAGTACGGCTTCTCGGCCTCGCGGCCCTCCGCGTGCCACAGCTCGAGGGCGCGGCCGAAGTTGTCCTTGCTCAACGAGACCCAGACGCCCCAAGAGAAGACGTCGCCGCTGTCGACCACGGGTATCTCGATCAGACCCCTGATGAAGAAGTGGCGACCCTGGATGACGCACTGCTCGGACGACAGCGAGCTGTCCGGATCGGCTTCGAAGCCGGGGTTCCAGGCGTCGGGTGCCATCGTCGAGTAGCTCAGGGGGAGCTCCGCGTGGTGCCCGCCGCAGCGTGAACACGTGAATCCGAGATCGTTGGCCATGTCGCGAGCCTAATGACCCGACCTGGACGGAAGGTGTCCGGGCCGCTCGCCCGTCCGGTCGCGCGGCCGCTCTCCGTCCGCCCGTCCGCTCTCCGTCTGCTCGTCCACCCGTCCGTCCTCCGTCCGTCCTTCGTCCGCCCGCCGGTGCCGGCTGCGGGGGTGCGGATGCTTCCGGATCCTTGTTCGCCGGCCGTTCCGCGGGGTGGGTCGGCGCGCCCTCCCCGCGGCCGCAGCCGCCGTCACACCAGGTCGGGGGCGGGTGGGGCGGGGTGGGCGTGGTGCGCTTGACAGGGAAATCGAACATCCATTCTCATGAGTTATCCACAGCTGAGCAGTGCGTGGGAGCGCATTGTCAGTGGCAGGCGTTAGCGTCAATGGCGTGAAGCGATCGACTCAAGCAAATCGGGTGGAACCCATGGCAGGCACCGACCGCGAGAAGGCTCTAGACGCCGCTCTCGCACAGATTGAACGGCAATTCGGCAAGGGTGCGGTCATGCGCCTCGGCGACAAGCCGAACGACCCCATCGAGGTCATCCCCACCGGCTCGACCGCGCTGGACATCGCCCTGGGCGTCGGCGGACTCCCCCGCGGCCGTGTGATCGAGGTGTACGGACCGGAGTCCTCCGGTAAGACCACCCTGACCCTGCACGCCGTGGCCAACGCCCAGAAGGCCGGCGGCACCGTCGCCTTCGTGGACGCCGAGCACGCGCTGGACCCCGAGTACGCCAAGGCCCTCGGCGTCGACACCGACAACCTCATCCTTTCCCAGCCCGACACCGGCGAGCAGGCGCTGGAGATCGTGGACATGCTGGTCCGCTCCGGTGCTCTCGACCTGATCGTCATCGACTCCGTCGCGGCGCTCGTGCCGCGCGCGGAGATCGAGGGCGAGATGGGTGACTCCCACGTGGGTCTCCAGGCCCGACTGATGAGCCAGGCACTCCGGAAGATCACCGGTGCCCTCAACCAGTCCAAGACCACCGCGATCTTCATCAACCAGCTCCGCGAGAAGATCGGCGTGATGTTCGGCTCGCCGGAGACCACCACCGGTGGTCGCGCGCTGAAGTTCTACGCCTCGGTGCGTCTGGACATCCGCCGTATCGAGACCCTGAAGGACGGCACGGACGCGGTCGGCAACCGCACCCGCGTCAAGGTCGTCAAGAACAAGGTCGCGCCGCCGTTCAAGCAGGCCGAGTTCGACATCCTCTACGGCCAGGGCATCAGCCGCGAGGGCGGCCTGATCGACATGGGCGTGGAGCACGGCTTCGTGCGCAAGGCCGGCGCCTGGTACACGTACGAGGGCGACCAGCTCGGCCAGGGCAAGGAGAACGCCCGCAACTTCCTGAAGGACAACCCGGCTCTCGCCGACGAGATCGAGCGGAAGATCAAGGAGAAGCTGGGCGTGGGCGTGCGCAAGGACGCCGAGGCGGCCCCCGCCGAGGCCGGCGCGGACGCTCCCGCCGATGCCGCGGCCGTGCCCGCGCCGGCATCGAAGGCGAAGACGACGGCCAAGGCCGCCGTAGCCAAGAGCTGACCCGTGCGGGAGCAGGAAAGGGGCGGCGGAGCCGGTCGGGAGGGCCGCCGGGAGGGCGGTCGTGAAGCCCGCGGTGCGCTGCCGCCCCAGAGTCCCGAGGAGCAGGCGCGGGCGATCTGTCTGCGCCTGCTCACCGGGATGCCGCGAACCCGGCGGCAGCTCGCGGACGCCCTGGAGAAGCGGGGCATCCCCGAGGAGGTGTCGCAGGAGGTCCTCTCCCGGTACGAGGAGGTGGGCCTGATCGACGACGCCGCCTTCGCCGGCGCCTGGGTCGAGTCCCGCCACCGGGGCCGCGGTCTGGCGCGACGGGCGCTCGCGCAGGAACTGCGGACCAAGGGAGTACACGCCACCCTCGTGCAGGAGGCGCTGGAACAACTGGACTCCGAGCAGGAGGAAGAGACGGCCCGGGAGCTCGTGGAGCGCAAGCTCCGCTCGACCCGGGGCCTGGAGCGGGACAAGCGGATCCGGCGGCTCGCCGGGATGCTGGCCCGCAAGGGGTACCCGGAGGGCATGGCCCTGCGGGTGGTCCGCCGCGCGTTGGAGGCGGAGGACGCCGACGAGGCGGACGCCCCGGGGTACCCCGGCGGCTGACCGTCCCCCGGCCCGTACCGCGGGGGGACGGGCGGTGGGCCGGTGCGGCGGCCGGGACGGGGTGGGGTGCGTCAGGCGGCGGTGGTGGGGAGGCCGGCCGACTTCCAGGCCTGGAACCCGCCCGTCAGGTCCGTCGCCCGGTGCAGCCCCAAGGCGTGGAGGGAGACCGCGGCCAGGGTGGAGGCGTAGCCCTCGTTGCAGATGACGACGACCTCGATGTCATGGCCCGTCGCCTCGGGCAGCCGGTGGGAGCCCTGGGGGTCGAGACGCCATTCCAGTTCGTTGCGTTCGACGACCAGCGCCCCCGGGATCAGGCCGTCACGGTCGCGCAGCGCCTGGTACCGGATGTCCACGAGGAGCGAGCCCTCGCGGGCGGCGGCGTGCGCCTGTTCCGGCGAGACCCGGGTGTAGGTGGTCCTGAGGCGGTCGACGAGGGCGTCGATGCCCTCCGGCGCCGCGCTCACTGCCAGTCCGACGGGCGCTCGACGTGCTCCAGCCGCAACACGGGCCCGCTGCGGCTGTAGCGGCGGATCAACGGGAGCGGCGGGTAGTACGCGTGGACGGAGACGGCGTGCTCGCCGGGGGACTCGTTGAGCACCTCGTGCACGTGGTGCAGACCGAAGCCGCGGCCCGTGCCCTCCGTCAGATCACGCCTGCGGTCCACGTCCGGGGCCAGTTCGAGGGACTGCCAGCCCTCGGCGGGAAGCCGGACGGCCAGGGAGTGTTCGGTGAGCCGGCCGCGCGCGGTGGCGAACGCGCCGCGCGACTCGGCGTGGTCGTGCCAGCCGGTACCGGTGCCCGGAGGCCAGCCGATCAGCCAGGCCTCGCTGCCGCCGGGACCGTCCAGCCGGACCCACGTACGGCCCTCGGGGTCGAGCGGGAGCGAGCCCACGATCTCGGGGTCCGCCGCCGTGCGCAGCGCGAAGTCGAGAAGCTCGGCGGTCGTCGGACCGGCCGAGATCAGGGTGGGGGAAGACATGGAATGACCGTCCTGGATGTTCGCGAAGGTGCGCGCGGGCCTGCGAGGGCACGGGGCGCGCGGGGGAAAGGGCGAATCAACAGGAAGGGCGACACACGCAGCCCGCGTAGCGGAGCAGGTCCATGTGAACCCTCCGCCACAGGCGTACGTCGTTGCCGGTCATGTCCGCGAGTGAAGCACGTGGACGCAAGACCGGTCAATCGATCACGGAGGTGGGTGTGGTCACGGCGGGGGTGACGGAGGGCGCGCGCGCCGGTCCGGGCGCCCCGCCCCGGACGGCGTCCGCCGCCTCGTACAGCTCCGCCGGCCGGACCCCCGCGAAGGTCGCCGCCAGGTGCCCGTCGGGCCGTACCAGCAGCACGGTGTGCGCCGGGGCCCCCGGGTAGCTGTCCGCGACCAGCAGGTCCGCGCGGGTCGGGAGCGCGCTGACCGCCGCCGCCAGCCGGGGCATCAGACCGGCGCCGAGCCAGTGGCGGCGGTCCCACACCCCGGTGCCCGGAGCGACGAGGAGCACCAGTAGCCGGCCCCGCCCGAGCAGGTCGCGCAGCGGCACCGTGGTGCCGTCGGGCGCCGTCACCGGGACGTCGGCCACCGGCCCGCCCGGTTCGGTGGCCGTCGGGACCTCCCGTACGGCCACCGGAGGGGCGTACGAGGGCTCCGCGCCCAGCTGTCCCCGGCCGAGGTGGCCGTCGGTGAGCCGGTCCTCGGCGGACCGGGCCGCGCCGGGGAGGTAGGTGCGCAGGCCGTTCCCGCCGCGCAGCCCCGGCATCGCCTGGTCGGCGGCGCGCAGCCGGGCGGCGACCGCGGTGCGCCGCTCGGCCTCGTAACTGTCCAACAGGGCCTCGGAGGCGCCCTGGTGCCAGTCCAGGGCCAGCTTCCAGGCCAGGTTCTCGGCGTCCCGCAGCCCCTCCTCGACGCCCTGGGTGCCGAGCGCGCCCAGCAGGTGCGCCGCGTCCCCGGCGAGGTAGGCCCGGCCGTCGCGCCAGCGCCGGGCGAGCCGGTGGTGCAGGGTGTGGACGCCGGTGTCGATCAGGTCGTACGGGGGAGTCGTCCCCCCGCACCACGCCGCGAGGGTGTCCCGGATGAGGGTCACCAGGGCGTCCGGGGTGACGAGTTCGCCGCGCGCCGGGAGCAGCCAGTCCAGCCGCCACACCCCGTCGGGCAACGGGCGGGCGGTGACCTCGTGGTGCGCGCCGCGGTGCAGCAACGCCTCGCCGGGCCAGGGGAGTTCGGTACGGAGCGCGGCCACCGCGTGTCGCTCCACGGACGTCCGGCCGGGGAAGCGGATCCCGAGGAGCTTGCGGACGGTGGAACGGGCCCCGTCGCAGCCCACGAGGTGACTGCCGCGCCACCAGGTCGTCTCGCCGCCCCGGGTGTGCGCGGTGACGCCGCGCTCGTCCTGTTCCAGGGCGTCCAGTCGGCAGTCGGTCACCAGCCGGACCAGCGGGTGCGCGCCGGCGGCGTCGCGCAGTCCGCGCGTCAGGGCGTGCTGGGGCAGGTGCAGCGGGGCCGGGTGGTCCTCGAAGGTGATCCGGCGCGAATCCCGGCCGCGCCGCGAGGTGCGCCACGCGGCGAAGTGGGCGCCCTCGTCGCGCAGCGTCGTACAACCGAGGCGGTGCGCCATCGCGGCGGTGTCGGCGTGCAGGACGACGGAGCGGGCCGGGCGCGGGTCGTCCTTGCCCGGGCCCTCGTCGAGTACGACGGTGGGTACGCCCGCGCCGGCCAGGGCGAGGGACAGCGCGAGCCCGACGGGGCCCGCGCCGACGACGATCACCGGGTCCATGACGCGGCTCCCGATGTCCGGTATGTGATCACACAACGTATGCAACCGACTGGAAGTGCCTGCGTCAAGTGACACTCGTCGGGGCAACGCGGTGTGGTGCGGCGGAAGGTCTCCGCCGCACCACACAGGCTACGCACCATGACTGACTTGGTGTCAGTCGACCCGTCGGTCAGGCGCCACCACTGTTCGCGCCGGTGGCGAGGTCGTCGACCTCCGCGACGCCGACCACGGCGCCGGTTCCGCGCTTCGACTTGCGCTGACGGCCTTCCAGCCAGGACGCGAAGGAGGTGAGGGCGAAGTTCACCGCGACGTAGACCAGCGCGATCACCACGAAGGTCGCGATCGTGTTGCTGTAGTTCGCCGAGATCTGCCGGGACATCGACATCAGCTCGCCGAGGCCGAGCACGGTGCCGCCGAGGGCCGTGTCCTTGAGGATCACGACCAGCTGGCTGACCAGGGCCGGCAACATCGCGGTGACGGCCTGCGGGATCAGCACGTGGACCATGGTCTGGCCCTTGCGCATGCCGATCGCCTTGGCGGCGTCGGTCTGCCCGTTCGGGAGGGACAGGACGCCGGCCCGGACGATCTCGGCGATGACCGAGGCGTTGTACAGCACCAGCCCCGTGACCACCGCGTACAGCGGGCGGAAGTCGGAGGACACGCCCGTGTACTGGACGTACAGGGCGTAGCCGAACAGCATCAGCATCAGCACCGGGATGGCGCGGAAGAACTCGACGAACGCCCCGACGGGCACCCGGACCCAGGCGTGGTCGGACAGCCGGCCGATGCCCAGCAGGGCGCCCAGCGGCAGGGCGATCACCATGGCGATCACGCCGGCCTTGAGGGTCTCCAGCAGGCCGGGGATCAGGAACGTCGTCCAGATCTGGCTGTCGGTGACGAAGGGGCTCCACTTGTCGGCGTCGAGCTGGTTCTTGTCGGCCATGAGCCCCAGCGCCCACCACAGGGCGAGGCCGAGGAGCACGACGAAGACGCCGGAGTAGATCCAGTTCCGGGCCTTCGCCTTCGGACCCGGTGCGTCGTACAGCACGGACGTCATCGCTTCACCGCCGCTCGCTTGGCCACCCAGCCCAGCAGCAGGCCGGTGGGCAGGGTCAGCAGGACGAAGCCCAGGGCGAAGACCCCGAAGACGGCGAAGAGCGCGTCTGCCTCGTTCTCGATCATTTCCTTCATCAGCAGGGCCGCTTCGGCCACGCCGATGGCCGCAGCCACCGTGGTGTTCTTGGTGAGTGCGATCAGTACGTTGGTGAGCGGCGCGATGACCGCCCGGAAGGCCTGGGGGAGCACGATCAGCCGGAGCACCTGGAAGAAGCTCAGGCCCAGCGCGCGCGCCGCTTCGGCCTGGCCCACGGGAACCGTGTTGATGCCCGAGCGCAGTGCCTCGCAGACGAAGGTGCCGGTGTAGGCCGTCAGTCCGAGGACCGCCAGTCGGAAACCGGTCTCCTTGAACGTGTCGCCGCCCAGGGTGATGCCGAGGGTCTCGCTGAGACCCAGCGAGCACCCGATGATCACCAGGGTCAGCGGGGTGTTGCGCACCACGTTGACGTAGGTGGTGCCGAAACCGCGCATCAGCGGGACCGGGCTGACCCGCATCCCCGCCAGGGCGGTGCCCCATATCAGGGACCCGATCGCCGAGTAGAGGGTGAGCTGAACCGTCACCCAGAAGGCTCCGAGCACGTCGTACTGCCCGGAATCAAGAAAGTCGAACACGTTGCCCTGCGCTCTCCCCAGGATGGCCGGTGAGGGGCGCCGCCGCCCGCGGCAGGCGGGCGGCGACGCTCCTCACCGAGGAATCAGCTGCCTTCGGTGATCTGCGGGGCAGGCTCGTTCTTGTAGCCGGCGGGGCCGAAGTTCTTCTTCACGGCCGCCTCCCAGGCGCCGTCCGAGACCATCTTCTTGAGCGCGGCGTTGATCTTGGTCTGAAGGTCCTTGTCGCCCTTCTTCAGACCGATGCCGTAGTTCTCGTTGCTCAGGCTCAGCCCGACCAGCTTGAACTTGCCCTTGTTCTTCTCCTGCGCGGCGTAGCCGGCCAGGATCGAGTTGTCCGTGGTCAGGGCGTCGACGGCCTTGCTCTCCAGAGCGGTCAGGCACTCGGAGTAGCCCGCGTTCTGCTTGAGGTCGGCCTCCGGGGCCAGCTTCTCCTTGACGTTCTGCGCCGAGGTGGAGCCGGTGACCGAGCAGAGCTTCTTCTTGTTCAGGTCCTCGGGCTTGGTGATCGAGGTGTCGTCGGCACGGACCAGCAGGTCCTGGTGCGCGAGGAGGTACGGGCCGGCGAAGTCGACCTTCGCCTTGCGCTTCTCGTTGATCGAGTAGCTCGCGACGACGAACTTCACGTCACCGTTGGAGATCAGGTTCTCGCGCTCGGCGCTGATGGCCTGCTTGAACTCGATCTGGTCGGGCTGGTAGCCGAGTTCCTTGGCCACGTACGTCGCCACGTCGACATCGAAACCGGTGAACTTGCCGTCGGGGGTCTTCAGACCGACACCGGGCTGGTCGAACTTGATGCCGATGACGACCTTGTCCTTCTTGGCGCCACCGCTCGAACCGGCGTCGCCGGACGTCTTGTCGCCGCTGCCGCCACAGGCGGTCGCGGTCAGGGCGAGAGCCACGGCCGCGGCGACGGCCGCACCGGCCTTGTAAAGCTTCATGGTGAACTTCCCTCGGATGAGACGTGGTTGAACGCCGAGCACGACGTGCTGCGTCGGCGGGCCCGGTCGTGTCAGGGTTCTGACACCGGATCACTACCAGACGCGACCGTCAGTGATGCAGGATCTTCGACAGGAAGTCCTTCGCGCGGTCGCTGCGGGGGTTGCTGAAGAACTGCTCGGGCACCGCCTCTTCGACGATCTTCCCGTCGGCCATGAAGACGACCCGGTTGGCGGCGGAGCGGGCGAAGCCCATCTCGTGCGTGACGACCACCATGGTCATCCCCTCGCGGGCGAGCTGCTGCATGACCTCCAGCACCTCGTTGATCATCTCCGGGTCGAGAGCCGACGTCGGCTCGTCGAACAGCATCACCTTCGGGTCCATCGCCAGCGCGCGGGCGATCGCCACGCGCTGCTGCTGACCACCGGAGAGCTGTGCCGGGTACTTGTCCGCCTGGGAGCCGACGCCGACGCGGTCGAGCAGCGCCTTCGCCTTCTCCGTCGCCTCCGCCGCGTTCGTCTTGCGGACCTTCAGCTGGCCCAACATGACGTTCTGCAGGACCGTCTTGTGCGCGAACAGGTTGAACGACTGGAAGACCATGCCGACATCGGCTCGCAGTCGCGCCAATTCCTTGCCCTCGGAGGGCAGTTCCTTGCCGTCGACCGTGATGGTTCCCGAGTCGATGGTCTCCAGCCTGTTGATCGTCCGGCACAGCGTGGACTTGCCCGATCCCGAGGGACCGATCACCACGACGACCTCACCGCGGGCAATGCTCAGATCGATGTCCTGAAGCACGTGCAGCGCGCCGAAGTGCTTGTTGACGTTGCTCAGTACGACCAGGCTGTCCGCGGCAGCGGCCGCGTCCTGCACGTCCTTGGTCACTGATACTCCGCTCATCGGCTTCTTGCTCCGTCCTCCGTCGGTTGGGAGGACAGTAGTGACGAGGTACGCACACCGTCATCACATCTGAGGGAGAATTGAGCATAACGATCCGGCCTCGCCCGGATACGCTCCGTGCGCGACGCCCGCAACGGCGCCTGTGTACTCGTACCGGGTGCATAACGGAAGACGCGCGGGAGCGGAAGTCCCTTGACGTGGGACTCTGCATCAGCGTGGATGCATGGTGGCCATGAAACCGACATGACGCCGCAATGAGACCGCCACAACGGCGCCACCCGCCGACCGGACGGGACGGACGAGGAGAGGGTGACGCAGTGAGACTGCTGCTCGTCGAGGACGACGACCACGTCGCCGCCGCGCTGTCCGCGATCCTCGCCCGTCACGGCTTCCGCGTGACGCACGCCCGCAACGGCGAGGAAGCGCTGCAGGCACTGCTGCCGGCCGACGCCCCGCCCTTCGGCGTGGTCCTGCTCGACCTGGGACTGCCCGACCAGGACGGCTACGAGGTGTGCGGCAAGATCCGCAAGCGCACCGCCACCCCCGTGATCATGGTGACCGCGCGCGGTGACGTGCGCTCCCGCATCCACGGCCTGAACATGGGCGCCGACGACTACGTGGTCAAGCCCTACGACACCGGCGAGCTCCTCGCCCGCATCCACGCCGTCGCCCGGCGCACCGGCGCCTCCGAGGAAGCCGCCGCCACCGGCACCGGTGCCCCCTCCGTCGTCCGGCTCGGCCCGGTCAGCATCGAGCTGCCCACCCGCCGGGTCATCGTCGACGGCGCCGACGTACCCCTCACCCGCAAGGAATTCGACCTGCTGGCCCTCCTCGCGCAGCGGCCCGGCGTCGTCTTCCGCCGCGAACAGATCATCAGCGAGGTGTGGCGCACCAGCTGGGAAGGAACCGGCAGGACCCTGGAGGTCCACGTCGCCTCGCTGCGCTCCAAGCTGAGCATGCCCGCGCTCATCGAGACCGTCCGCGGGGTGGGCTACCGGCTCGTCACCCCGGCCGGCCCCTAGCGGGGCCCCGTCGTGCGCGCCCGACTGCTCCCGCTCCTCGTCGTCCTGATGGCGGGCGTGCTGCTCGCGCTCGGCTTCCCGCTCGCCGTCAGCCTCGCCGCCGGACAGCAGCAGCGGGTGGTGGTCGACCGGATCGACGACAGCGCCCGCTTCGCCGCCCTCTCCCAGTTCGTCATCGACGCCGAGGGCTCCGGCTCCACCGGGGCCGACGAACGCCGCGACACCCTCCAACTGGAACTTGCCCGCTACCAGGAGCTTTACGGGATCCGCGTCGGCATCTTCTACCGCGACGACAACGCCATGGCCCGCGCCCCCGGCTGGTGGCAGCTCCCCGAGTCCGGGGAAGGGCGTCGCGCCTTCGACGAGGCCCTCGCCGGCCGCCGCAGCCACGACCCGGGCCAGGTGTGGCCCTGGCAGACCGACGGCAGGCTCCTCGTCGTCTCCCCGGTCGTCCTCGACGGTGACGTCGTCGCCGTCGTCGCCACCGAGTCCCCCACCGACCAGATGCGCGGCCGGATCCTGGAGGGCTGGCTCTTCATCGCGGGCGGCCTCGCCGCCGCCATGCTGCTCGCCTTCGGAGCCGCCCTCCGGCTCACCAGTTGGGTGCTCAAGCCCGTCCAGACCCTGGACGCGGCCGCCCACGGCATCTCCACGGGCAAGATGAACTCCCGGGTCGCGGCCGACAGCGGGCCGCCGGAACTACGGCGCCTGGCGCACTCGTTCAACGAGATGGCGGACAACGTCGAAGAGGTGTTGGAGCAGCAGCGGGCGTTCGTCGCGGACGCCTCCCACCAACTGCGCAATCCGCTCGCCGCGCTGCTCCTGCGGATCGAACTCCTCGCCCTCGAACTGCCCGAGGGAAACGAGGAGATCGCCTCCGTGCGCACCGAGGGCAAACGCCTGACCCAGGTCCTCGACGACCTCCTCGACCTGGCGCTGGCCGAGCACGCCGCCGCCGAGATCCGCCTGATCGACATCGGCGGGCTGGCCGCCGAGCGGGTCACCGCGTGGCGCCCCTTCGCCGAGGAGAAGGGCGTGGAACTCACCGAACCCGGCCCGGAGGCCGTCACCGGCTGGGCCGACCCCATCGCCCTGTCCAGTGCCCTCGACGCCGTCATCGACAACGCCCTCAAGTTCACCCCCCGGGGAGAACGCGTCGAGGTCGAGGTCCGCACCGAGGGACGCTCCGCGCTCGTCACCGTCGCCGACCGGGGCCCCGGGCTCACCCCCGAGGAACTGCTGCGCGTCGGCGACCGCTTCTGGCGCAGCGGACGCCACCAGAACGTCAAGGGATCCGGACTGGGCCTGTCCATCTCCCGCGCCCTGCTCGCCTCGGGCGGCGGGTCCCTCGCGTACGAGACGAACCCGCCGCACGGGCTGCGGGTGACGGTGGCCGTGCCGCACACCGACCCCCACGCGGACTAGAGCCTGTCTTTCCAGGTCAGGGTGGTGCGGGCCGCGTCGGACAGCGTGTACAGCTCGTCCACGGCCCGGACCTCGAAGGCGGCCGCGCGCTCCCGCCCGGCGCGGGTGACGGCGGGCAGGTGGAGGGCGGCGCCGCAGGTACCGCCGAGGAAGCGGCGGGCGCCGTCCGGGAGCAGGCGGTACACCTCGTGGTGACGGACCGGCCCGGGCGCGCGGCGCCACGACAGGCGGACCGAGGCCTGACCGTCCCACTGGTCCGACGCCTCCACCCTCAGCGCGCCGGGGGCGGCCGGCCTCCGCCGCGCGGCGGTGTCGTGTACCGCCAGGGCCCCGAGCCGCCAGCGCACCGGTCCCGTCCCGCGGGCCGTGATCCGTACGGCCAGCGCGTACGCGGTTCTCCCGGCCCGCGTCCCGACGTCGACCCGGGTGGTGCGCCAGCCGGGGGCCGCGCCGGGGCCCTGGACCCCGAACCAGGTGTACGGCACCGGCTCGCCCGGGGCGGCGGGCTCGCGCACGGCGACGCCGACCTCCACGGCGACCGGGCCGCCGCCCGGATCACGGGAGTGGACCAGGTCCAGGACGGTGGTGCGGGTCAGGGGCAGCCGGGTGGCGTGCAGGCCGACGACGGCGGGCGCGGTGAGGACGCCCTCGACCAGCAGACTGGAGCCGCCGCGCCACGCCTCGTCGAAGTCCAGGGTGACCGAGGGGCGCCGGCCGTCGGTGTCGATCACCCAACGGCGTCCGGGCAGGACGTCCTGGAGGCCGAGCTGGTTCCAGGGCGCCGACGAGGTGACCGCGCCGGCCTCGTACCAGCGCTCCCCGTGACCCGTGTTGAACGAGCAACCGAAGGGGAGGGCGGTGACCGTGGAGCGGTCGGCGACGACGGTGGCGGGCGCGCGCCAGCCGCACTCCGGCGCCGGGCGGGCCGGGTCCAGGGACTCGCCCGTCCAGAACCGGTCGTCGGCCCGGTGGAAGGCGCCCGGGGACCGGTCGGTGAGGTGGTTGCGGGTCCACTCGGGCCGGTAGAGCCCGTAGCCCACGACGTGGTCCCGCCCGCGCGGAACGATCGCGTCCCAGTCGACGTCCGCGTCCCAGCCGCGGGACTCCGTGTCCACCGCCGCCCACAGTTCGTGGCGGCTGCGGCCGAGCCGTTCGGCGAGGGCGCCGGATTCCGCCAGGGTCCGAGCCGTCCAGCGGAAGTCCACGAACATGGTGTCCGCGACCTTCCCGGACCGGTCCTCGAAGAAGTCCCGGTTCAGCTCGTTCAGCGCGCCCTGCCACCCGACCCGACCAGTGGTGTTCATCGCGTCGTACCACGTGACACGCAGCCCGTGCGGTTCCCCCGCCGCCCGCAGGGCGCGCAGGAAACCCCGCGTCCGGTTCGCGAGCGCGCTGTCGCCGCCGTCCGTCTCGGCGTTGACGAACCAGCCGTCGAAACCGTACGTCCGCGCCACCCGGACGAGTTGCTCCGCGATCGGATACCGCCCCGAGGCCTCCCGCCGCACCAGGTCACGGGTCCACCGCAGGTCACCGCCGTACGCGACGGGCGGCAGGAACACGTTGCCCAGCACCCGGACCCCGTTGCGGTGGGCCGCGTCGACCACCGGCGCGTTCGGGGCCAGCACGATCCCCTCGCCGGCCGAGCCGCCCCAGAAGACCAGCTCGTCGATGTACGCCCAGTGCGTGAGCGCGTAGTGGTCGGCGGTCGCGGACCCCTGCGACGGGTTCCCCGCGGTCGGTCCGAAGGACACCAGCGAGGAGATCCGGGCCTGCCCGGCCCGGGCGCCCGGATGCGGGGGCACGGGCGTGAAACGGGGCGCGAGGGGCACCGTCGCGGTGTTGTGGGCCAGGTCGGGATCGGTGGTGGGACTCCACCGGCTGAGGGAGCGCCAGGTGATCCCGGGCCCGGGCGTTCCCTCCGGGAGCGAGTCCGGGAACCAGTACGAGGCGTACGGGGTGAGGTCGGCCGGGGGAGTACGGCCGCCGGCCACCCCTTCCCCGGCGGCCAGGGCCCGCGCGGGCCACGCGGCCGCGGCGGCGGTCGCCGCCCCGGCGGTGAGCAGGGCCCGCCGGGTCGGCCGGGCGGGGGACGTGCGGGAGAGCGGGGGAGTGCGCGGGTCGACACCGTGATCGGGCTCGGACATGCGGGGCTCCTCTGCGGAAGGGATGGCGGGTCAGACCTCGGTCACCTCGGACACGCGCAGCACCTCGGTGATGCCGCGCGCGGACAGGTGCGCCCGGTCCTCGGCGTGCTCGGCCAGGACCACCGCCGGCCGCACCCCCTGCGCGGTCAGCGCGGCCCACGCCTCGAAGAAGGACCCGCCCGGGGCGCACACCGACCGCTCGGGCGCGCTGTCCGCCCCGCCGACGTCCACGACGAGCGCGGTGGACCGGACGGGCGGGCGGTGCTCGCGCCCCCGCCACCATCCGGCGATCCGGGCGATGGCGGCCCCCTGGGGCTTGACCCGACGGTCGTTGGTCAGCAGCCCCAGGCCGTACTCCAGCTCGGGGAAGTCCGCGAGGTCCCGGGACACGTCGTGCGAACACCACCAGGTCACGCCCCACACGTCCGGGCAGTCCAGCACGTTGGCCACGGTCGCCTCGGTGAACTCCGCCGCGTGCTCCGGCTGGATCAGCGGCGCCGGAGCCCCCACCTCCTGGAGCCACACCGGGCGTTGCGGGTCCGGGGCCCAGGCCTTCGACAGCTCGACCAGGTAGGCGGCGTGGTGTTCGGTGGCCGTCCCGGTGCGCCCGTGACGCTGGGCGGTCCCGTTGAACACCCAGGAGTGCACGGCCGTGGCCGCGCCCAGCCGGGCCGCCTGGGCCGCCGTGAAGGGGTGCCCGTCCCGGTACCAGGCCGCGTCGTACTCGGCGTGCAGGTGGAACCGGCCCGGGGCCCCCTTCTCGCACGCGGCCAGCATCCGCTCCAGCCACCGCTGCGCCTGCGCCTGGGTGATCCGGTCGGGGTCGGGGTGCGGGGAGTCGGAGAACTGGTTGATCTCGTTGCCGACGGTCATCCCCAGGAAGTTCGGCCGGTCGGCCAGGGCGCCGGCCAGCGTGCACAGGTACTCCTCCTGCGCCTGCACCACGAGGGGGTCGCCGAAGATGTTGCGCCGGTGCCAGGTCCCGGTCCAGGCGGGCAGGAAGTCGAAGCTCGACACGTGCCCCTGCAATCCGTCCACGGTGACGTCGAGCCCGCGTTCGCCGGCCGCGTCGGCGAGCGCGACGAGCTGCTCGACGGCGCGCGGGCGGATGAGCGTGCGGTTGGGCTGGAACAACGGCCACAGCGGGAAGACCCGTACGTGGTCCAGCCCGAGCGCGGCGATCGAGTCCAGGTCGGCCCGGACCTCGTCGAGATCGAAGTCGAGCCAGTGGTGGAACCACCCGCGCGTCGGCGTGTAGTTGGCGCCGAACCGGAGCCGGCGGGGGACGGGAGGGGGAGCGGTTCCGTCGTGCATGAATGATCCTGGAGTTCAGGGGAATTCACCGGACGCCCCACAACCTGCCGCCCGTTCCGAGAGAAAGTCAACAGGCGCGGCGCGGTCGATTGCGACGTGTGTACGGAGAATGCGCCGTGCACGTGCGGGAGTTGCCCACTTATGCGCTTCAGTCCCTGCCGCAGCAGGGAAGTTGACGATCACGACGACCGCACTAATGCGGTTTAGTTCGAGTCGATCGCCATGGCGCCGCGGGAAAGGGTACGGAAATGGCCAACGTCGGAAACGGGGGCGTTGACGTCCGTGCGTGCAATCCGGTAAGGCGTCGAAGCAGTGCGAACACAGGCCCTGCGAAACGGAGTTCATCCGGCGCCGGCAGACACCGGCGGCCGCCCGCCGGGGGCGGATCGCGTACGGTCCGGCCATCGGAGTCCTCGGCGGCGAAGGATGAGGCAGGCATGGCGCGCAGACCCACCATCAAGGACATCGCCCGCCGGTCGGGGGTGTCGGAGAGCGCCGTCTCCTTCGCGCTCAACGACCGCCCGGGAGTGTCCGAGGACACCCGGGCCCGTGTCCGTCGGATCGCGGAAGAGCTCGGCTGGCAGCCCAACAGCGCCGCCCGCGCGCTGTCCGGGGAGCGCTCCGGCGCCGTCGGGCTGGTCCTCGCCCGACCCGCGCGCACCCTCGGCGCGGAGTCGTTCTTCCTCCGACTCGTCTCCGGTGTCCAGGAGGTGCTGTCGGCGGGACGGATCGCGCTGCTCTTCCAGGTGGTGGAGGACGTGGACGCGGAGTGTGCCGTGTACCGCCGGTGGTGGGCCGAACGGAGGGTGGACGGGGTCATCGTCGTCGACCCCCGCATCGACGACCCGCGACCGGAACTCCTCGCCGGGTTGGGGTTGCCGGCCGTGATGGTGGGCGGGCCGGACGTCCCCGGGACGGAACCCCCCGGGACGGAGCCCGCCGGTACGGAACCCGCGCGACCGGAGCTCACCGGGCCGGCCGGTACGGAACCCCCCGGGACGGGGCCCGCCGGTACGGAGCCCCCCGGGACGGAACCCCCCGGGACGGAGCCCGCCGGTACGGAACCCGCGCGACCGGAGCTCACCGGGCCGGCCGTCCCCTCGGCCCGCCTGCCGTCCACCATCCGGGCCGACGACGCCGGCGCCATGATCCAGGTGCTGGAGCACCTCCACGGACTCGGCCACCGCCGGATCACCCACCTCGCCGGCCTCCCCGGCCTCGCCCACACCGCCCGCCGGATGGCCTCGCTGCGCACCTGGTCCGAGGGGCGCGGGCTGGGCCCGGACCGGGTGCGCTCGGTGGTGACGGACTACTCCGACACCGAGGGCGCGGCCGCGACCCGTCGGATCCTCGCCGAGCCGGCGCCCCCCACCGCCCTGGTCTTCGACAACGACGTGATGGCGCTGGCGGGCCTCGCCGTCGCCACCGAGCTGGGCATCCCGGTCCCCGCTCGGCTCTCGATCGTCGCCTGGGACGACTCCGCCCTCTGCCGGGTCACCCACCCCCGGCTCACCGCCCTGGTCCGTGACACGGCCGCGTTCGGGCGGCTCGCCGCCGAGGAGCTGATGGCGGTCCTCGCCGGAGGCGTGCCCCGCACCCGGCAGAGCGAGTTGCCGCGACTGGAGCCCCGCGAGAGTACGGCGCCACCCCCGACCGCATACTGAGTTCCGACCCCTTCCTGGAGCGCCGCCGTGACCAGTTCCACCTCCTTCCCCACCCTCCGGGCCGCCGCCCCGAGCACCGGCCCGACCGTGGCGATCGACATCGGCGGAACAAAGATCGCCGGCGCCCTGGTGCACCCGGACGGATCGATGACGGCCGGAACCCGTCGCCCCACGCCGCGCGCGGCGAGCGCCGACGCGGTGATGGCGGCGGTCGCCGAGGTCGTCGCGGACCTGGCCCGCAGCCCGCTGTGGCCCTCGGTGGTCCGCTGCGGCGTGGGCAGCGCGGGCCCGGTGGACACCTCCCGGGGCACGGTCAGCCCGGTGAACATCGGCGCCTGGCGGGAGTTCCCCGTCCAGGCCCGGATCGCGGCGGAACTGGCCGCCCACGGGGCCCGGATCCCGACCGTCCTGGCGGGCGACGGGGTCGCGATGACGGCCGCCGAACACTGGCTGGGCGCCGCCAAGGGACACGCCAACGCCCTGTGCATGGTCGTCTCCACCGGCGTCGGCGGCGGCCTCGTCCTGAACAACCGGCTCCACCCCGGCCCCACCGGCAACGCGGGCCACATCGGACACATCAGCGTCGCCTTCGACGGGGAGCCCTGCGTCTGCGGCGGCCGCGGCTGCGTCGAGTCCCTCGCCTCCGGCACCGCCATCGCCGCCTGGGCCCTCGACCAGGGCTGGACTCCGAACGAGGACCAAGAGGCCACCGCCGCGGGCGTCGCGGCCGCCGCCAAGGCGGGCGACCCCGTCGCCGAGGCCGCCTTCGACCGGGCGGGCCGCGCCCTGGCCGCCGCCATCGCCGCCACCGCCACCCTGGTCGAGACGCGCATCGCGGTCATCGGCGGCGGCGTCGCCGCCTCGGGCGACACCCTCTTCGCGCCGATCCGGCGGCACCTGGCCTCGTACGCGACCCTGTCGTTCGTGCGGGACATCGAGGTCGTCCCGGCGAGCCTGGGTACCGACGCGGGGCTCATCGGGGCGGCCGCCGCCGCGATGCTGCTGCCCGAGGGCGCCACGGCCTGAACCCAGGCACTCCGGTGCTCCCGTGCTCCGGCGCTCCGGCGGGAACGTGGGTTCCGGCGGGAACGTGGGCTACGGCTTGACCGAGCGGTAGTACCGCCGGGCGCCTTCGTGCAGGTCCAACGGATCCGTGTAGATCGCCGTCCGCAGATCCACCAGCTGCGCGGCGTGCACCGCGTGCCCGATCCGGTCGCGGCTGTTGATCACGGTCCGGGTGAACTGTTCCGTCAGCTCCGCGCTCGTGTCCTCGCGGGTCACGAGCAGGTTCGGCACGGCGAGCGTGGCCACCGCCGCGGTGTTGCGGGCCCGCGCGTACGCGTCCTGCGGCATGACCGCCGCCCGGTAGTAGCGGGCGGGACTGCCACTGCCCTGGAGCTTCTCCACCAGGTCGCCCAGCGGTACGAGCCGGATCTCGAAGCGCTCCGACAGTTCGCGCACCGCGTTCGTGGGGAGGCCGCCGGACCAGAAGAAGGCGTCGATCCGCCCCGCCTCCAGTTCGGCCGGCATGGTGTCGATGCCTATGGACACCGGGGTGATGTCCTTGCGCGGGTTCAGTTTGGCCGCCGTCAGCAGCCGCTCCGAGATCAGCCGGACGCCGGAGCCGTCCTGGCCGACCGCCACCCGCTTGCCCCGCAGGTCCCGCGTCGACTGCACCGAGGACCCGGCGGGCACCACCAGCTGCACGTAGTCGTCGTACAGCCGGGCGACCCCCCGCAGCCGGTCGGCGCCCGGCTTCCCGTCGAGCCGGTACTTGGACACCGCGTCCGCCGTCGCCACCGTGAAGTCGGCCTGCCCGGCGGCCACCCGCTGGAGGTTCTGCTGCGAACCCTCGCTGGGGTCCAACCGCACCTTCACGCCGGGGATGTCCGCGGCGAGGTCCTCCTTCAGGAGCTGCCCGTAGCGGTGGTAGACACCGGTGGGGACGCCCGTGCTGAACGCGAGGTCACCCTTGAGCTCCGGCTCCCCGAACGGCCTCAGCCACCAGGTCAGCACGCCGAACACCGCCAGTACGGCCGCCAGGCCCCACAGGGCGCGGCGCCGGCTGATCCGGGGCACTCGGGACGGCAGGAGCGGCATGCCCGCGATCCTACCTTCGGGCCCGTCCCGCCCCCGGGGCGGCAGCGGCACGACCCACAGCGACCCGAGCCCGCCCTCCCCGCCGCGTCGCCGGCCTCGACCGGTCGCGGGGCACCGGGAGCCCCGTCCACCGGGCCGCGCCGGAACCGCTGCTCGTCCTCTCCGGCCGACGGCTCCCGGCCGGGCGGCCACTCGGGGCGGAGGGCTCCCGGGTACCGCCTACCCTTGTTGCATGACCAGCAGCAGCGACCGGAGCACGGCAGTGGACGTCAAGGGAACTTACGAGGTGCGCACCTACGGGTGCCAGATGAACGTGCACGACTCCGAGCGACTGTCCGGTCTGCTGGAGGGCGCGGGCTACACGCGTGCGCCCGAGGGCTCCGACGGTGACGCCGACGTCGTCGTGTTCAACACCTGCGCCGTCCGCGAGAACGCCGACAACAAGCTGTACGGCAACCTCGGCCGGCTCGCCCCGATGAAGACCAAGCGCCCCGGCATGCAGATCGCCGTCGGCGGCTGCCTGGCCCAGAAGGACCGCGACACGATCGTCAAGCGCGCCCCCTGGGTCGACGTCGTCTTCGGCACGCACAACATCGGCAAGCTCCCCGTCCTCCTGGAGCGCGCCCGCGTCCAGGAAGAGGCGCAGGTCGAGATCGCCGAGTCGCTGGAGGCCTTCCCGTCGACGCTGCCGACCCGCCGCGAGTCCGCGTACGCCGCCTGGGTGTCCATCTCCGTCGGCTGCAACAACACCTGCACCTTCTGCATCGTTCCGGCGCTGCGCGGCAAGGAGGAGGACCGTCGCCCCGGCGACATCCTCGCCGAGGTCGAGGCCCTGGTCGCCGAGGGCGTTTCCGAGATCACCCTGCTCGGCCAGAACGTGAACGCCTACGGCTCCGACCTGGGGGACCGCGAGGCGTTCAGCAAGCTGCTGCGCGCCTGCGGGCAGATCGAGGGCCTGGAGCGGGTCCGCTTCACCTCCCCGCACCCGCGCGACTTCACCGACGACGTGATCGCGGCCATGGCCGAGACCCCGAACGTGATGCCGCAGCTGCACATGCCGATGCAGTCCGGATCGGACACCATCCTCAAGGCGATGCGCCGCTCGTACCGCCAGGAGCGCTTCCTCGGGATCATCGAGAAGGTCCGGGCCGCCATCCCGCACGCGGCGATCTCCACCGACATCATCGTGGGCTTCCCCGGCGAGACCGAGGAGGACTTCCAGCAGACGATGCACGCCGTGCGGGAGGCCCGCTTCGCGAACGCGTTCACCTTCCAGTACTCCAAGCGCCCCGGCACCCCGGCCGCCGACATGGACGGCCAGATCCCCAAGGAAGTCGTCCAGGAGCGCTACATGCGCCTGGTCGCCCTCCAGGAGGAGATCTCCTGGGAGGAGAACAAGAAGCAGGTCGGCCGCACCCTGGAGGTCATGGTCGCGGAGGGCGAGGGCCGCAAGGACGGCGCCACGCACCGCCTGTCCGGCCGTGCGCCCGACAACCGTCTCGTCCACTTCACGAAGCCGGACGAGGACGTGCGCCCGGGTGACGTGGTGACCGTGGACATCACGTACGCGGCCCCGCACCACCTGCTCGCCGAGGGGCCGACGTCGGCCGTGCGCAGGACCCGCGCGGGCGACGCCTGGGAGAAGCGCAACGCGGCCCCGGCGCAGCCGGCGGGCGTCATGCTCGGCATCCCCACCCTCGGAGTCCCGGCCCCCCTCCCGGCCGCCGTCTCGGGCTGCGCGGCCCCGGCGTCCGCCTGACACGAGGTCGCCACCCCGGGTCCGACCCCGACGGGCCGGCCCGGGGGCGCCGGCGCCATGGGGTCAGTACTCCGACGGATGCTCCGTACTCCGACGGATGCTCTGTACTCCGACGGATGCTCCGGCCGAGCCACCCGGCGCCGGCCGGCGACGGCTAGGCTGCGGATCATGCTCGTAGCCGCCGCCGTCTGTCCCGCCCCGCCGCTCCTCGTGCCGGAGGTCGCCGCGGGGGCCGCCGCCGAACTGGGCGACGCCCGCACCGCCTGCTCCGACGCGCTCGCCGTGCTCGCCGCCTCCCGCCCCGACCTGCTGGTCGTCGTCGGCGCCGCCGACCAGGACCACGGCGGGCCCTACCCCGAGGGCGCCCGGGGCAGCTTCCGCGGCCACGGCGTGGAGCTCAACGTACAACTGGGCGACGGCGACGAGGGGCCGCGCGTGCTGCCGACCTCGCTGGCCGTCGGCGCCTGGCTGCTCCGCCGCGCCCGCTGGGGCGCCGCCCCCGTCGAGGGGCTCGGGGTCGCGGAGCTCGAAGCCGAACAGTGCCTGCGGGCCGGCCGGGACCTCGCCGCCCGCGACGCACGCGTCGCCCTGCTCGTGATGGGGGACGGCAGCGCCTGCCGCACGCTCAAGGCCCCCGGCTACCTCGACGAGCGGGCCGCCGGCTTCGACGCGGCCGCCGCCCGCGCCCTCGGATCCGCCGACACGACCGCGCTGGCCGCCCTCGACGTGGACCTCGCCCGCCGGCTCAAGGCCGCCGGCCGGGCTCCCTGGCAGGTCCTCGCGGGCGCCGCCGAAGGCGCGGGCCTCGACGGCCGGCTGCTGTACGAGGACGCCCCGTACGGCGTGAGCTACTTCGTCGCCGCCTGGTCCTGACGCCGGCCCGGCACGACACGGCTCGGCACGCACCCGGACAACCGCGTACCGACAACCGCGTACCGACACCCGCGTACCGATACCCGGCACCCGCGTATCGACACCGGGCGCCCGCGTCCGGGCACGAGAAAGGGGCGCGGGGTTCATCGAACCCGCGCGCCCCGCTCCGGCGACCGCGTCAGGAAGTGGCCGGCGGCGTCGGCCCGCCGGGAGCGTCCTTGTGCGCGATCTTGCCCAGGGCGTCCTTCGCCTTGCCCGTCCCGCTCGTGATCTGACCGCTGTACTTGCCCTTGGTCTTGGAGTCCACGGCCTTCGCGACCTTCTCCAGACCGTCGGAGATCTTGCCCTCGTGCTGCTGCGCGAGGTCGCCGACCTTGTCCTTGGCCGGAGCGAGCTTGGCCTTCAGATTGTCCAGCAGGCCCATGGGTCACCCTTCAGTGGCGATGGCTACGTACGGGCGCCCTCGCCGGCCTCGCTGTCCAGGGAAACCTCCGCCGACTTCTGCTGCGGAATCTCCGCGGCCGCAGCCGCGGGTGCCTCCACCCCAGTCGTCTCGCTCGTCGCTTCCTCGGACGAGACCGTCAGGTCCTCGGACACGACCTCATCGGTCACGCCCTGCTCCTTACGGCCAAAAAACCGGCTGAAAACGCCCATGTCTACTCCCGTAACGTTACTCGTGCGAATGAAGTTCCGCCGTGGCCGAAACGGCCTTCGCCGGGTGCGCGCCGGGCCGGAACCTCGCCAGGGCAACGACCCCGGCCGCGCCCCGTCACGTCGCTCGATCGGGTGCCGGCCGCCGGGTTTGCGAGACTGTGTCGGTGAGGAATGCAGCCACCACCCCGCTGGTCATCGCCGTCGTCGGTCCCACCGCGGCCGGAAAGTCCGACCTGGGCGTCGCCCTGGCCCGCCATTTCGACGGCGAGGTCGTCAACGCCGACTCCATGCAGCTGTACCGGGGGATGGACATCGGCACCGCGAAACTGACGCTGGAGGAGCGTGGCGGAGTCCCGCACCACCTCCTCGACGTCTGGGACGTCACCGAGACCGCGAGCGTCGCCGAGTACCAGCGCCTCGCCCGCGCCGAGATCGACCGGCTCCTCGCGCAGGGCCGTACGCCCGTCCTCGTCGGCGGCTCCGGGCTGTACGTCCGCGGCGCGCTCGACGCCATGGAGTTCCCCGGCACCGACCCCGAGGTACGGGCCCGCCTGGAGGAAGAGGCCACCCTGCGCGGCCCCGGCGCCCTGCACGCCCGGCTCGCCGCCGCCGACCCGATCGCCGCCCAGGCGATCCTCCCCAGCAACGGCCGCCGCATCGTCCGCGCCCTGGAGGTCATCGAGATCACCGGGCGCCCGTACACCGCGAACCTGCCCGGCCACGAGTCCGTCTACGACACCGTCCAGATCGGCGTCGACGTGGGCCGGCCGGAACTCGACGAGCGGATCGCGCTGCGGGTCGACCGGATGTGGGAGGACGGACTCGTGGCCGAGGTCCGCGATCTGGAGGCCCGGGGCCTGCGCGAAGGGATCACCGCCTCCCGCGCGCTCGGCTACCAGCAGGTGTTGTCCGCCCTGGCGGGCGCGTGCACCGAGGACGAGGCCAGGGCCGAAACCGTGCGGGCCACCAAGCGGTTCGCCCGCCGGCAGGACTCGTGGTTCCGGCGCGACCCGCGCGTGCACTGGCTGAGCGGCGCCCTGGCCGACCGCGGGGAACTCGCCGGACTCGCGCAGTCGTTGGTCGAACGAGCGGTCACAGCCTGATCACGTGATGGCATCGGGACGCCCCGTGCGCCCGTACCGGGGCCGAGGCCGTGCCATCATCAAACTTCTGAACAGCGGCGTACGAAGTCCGAGTGGGGAGGGCGCGTGGCTATGGAGGCCGGCCCTCGTGACACCGGGCGGGACGACACCAGACGGGAAGCGGACCCGATGCTTCACAGCGGGACCGCGGAGCCGATCGGGTCGGACGGCCCGGGAACCCTCGGCCTGCCCGCCGACCCGGCGCGGCTGACCCCCGACGGCCCGGACGCCCCGGACACCGCCGCCCTGGACGCCTCCGGCCCCGAGTTCGAGGTCGAACTGCGCCCCCAGCGCCGCCTGCGCATCTGGCAGATCGCCCCCATCGTGATGCTCGCCGCCGCCGGCTCCCTGATGTTCGCCTTCCCGCTCGCCTTCGAGTTCGGTGACGGCGGAGCCGTGGTCGCCATGCTGGGCTTCCTCATCAGCTGCTGCGCCGGCGGGTGGGCCATGATGGCCGCGCGCCGCGTCGGCTACTCCTGGCCCGGCCTTCCGCCCCGCGGCAGCGGCCGCCGCCCCGACTGGCGCATGGCCGCCCTGTACGCGGTGACGGCCCTCGCCCTCGTGGCCCTGGCCGTGTACCGGGTCGCGCGCCTGCGCTAGCCCCTGTCGTCACGGTTTCGCCCGGCCCGTGGCGAAAGAGCCCCGAAGGTACGATGACCTGGTGACGCACCGCACCCTCTCCTTCCTCAAGGGCCACGGGACCGAGAACGACTTCGTGATCGTCCCCGACCCGGACAACGCCATCGAGCTGCCCGCGACCGCCGTCGCGAGGCTGTGCGACCGACGGGCCGGCATCGGGGCCGACGGGGTGCTGCACGTCGTGCGCTCCGCCGCCCACCCCGACACGGCGCACCTGGCCGACGAGGCCGAGTGGTTCATGGACTACCGCAACAGCGACGGATCCATCGCCGAGATGTGCGGCAACGGGGTACGGGTCTTCGCCCGCTACCTCCTGCACGCCGGCCACGTCGAGCCCGGCGACCTCGCCGTCGCCACCCGGGGCGGCGTCAAGCGCGTCCACCTCGACAAGAGCGGCGACGTCACGGTCTCCATGGGCCGCGCCGAACTGCCCGTCGGGGACGTCACCGTCTCCGTCGGCGAGCGTGCGTGGCCCGCGCGGAACGTCAACATGGGCAACCCGCACGCCGTTGCCTTCGTCGACAGCCTCGACGACGCCGGAAACCTCTACACGGCACCGCCGTTCAGCCCCGCGTCCGCGTACCCGACCGGAGTCAACGTCGAGTTCGTCGTCGACCGGGGCCCCCGACACGTCGCGATGCGCGTCCACGAGCGCGGCTCCGGCGAGACCCGCTCCTGCGGCACCGGCGCCTGCGCCGTGGCCGTGGCGGCCATCCGACGCGACGGCCTCGACCCGGCCGAGACCGGCGAACCGGTCACGTACACCGTCGACCTGCCCGGCGGCCGACTCGTCATCACCGAGCACCCCGACGGGCAGATCGACATGACCGGGCCGGCCGTCATCGTGGCCGAGGGCGAGCTCGATCCGACCTGGCTCACCGAAACGGCTTTCGCGTGAAGGTTCCCTCCAATGGGTGATCCGTTTCACGCTGAGCGAGAGGTGGACTGCGCCACGTGGTGGGGTCGGTAACATCAGGCACCGGCCCTGAGGGCTCACCCCATGCCCACCACCGCCGGTCGAAGCCGCCGGAGGTGCCCATGAGTGCAGAGGCCACGAACCCCGAAGCACACCCCGAAGCGCGCCCTGAGCTGCGTAGACGGGGCCGGAGCAGGCTGGATCTGCGCCGGCTCGGGCGCGCGGCCCTGCTCGGGCCCACGTCCCGGGACCGCCTTCCGGACGCCATCGGACACGTGGCGGAAGCGCACCGTGCCCACCATCCGGACGCCGATCTGTCCATTCTGCGGCGCGCATATCTGCTCGCCGAGACCTCTCACCGCGGCCAGATGCGAAAAAGTGGTGAGCCGTACATCACACATCCGCTCGCCGTGACCCTGATCCTCGCCGAACTCGGCGCGGAGACAACGACGTTGACGGCGTCCCTGCTCCACGACACGGTCGAGGACACGGACGTGACCCTCGATCAGGTACGCGAGGAGTTCGGCGACGAGGTCTGCTTCATCGTGGACGGCGTCACCAAGGTGGAGAAGATCGACTACGGCGCCGCCGCCGAACCCGAGACCTTCCGCAAGATGCTCGTCGCCACCGGCAACGACGTCCGCGTCATGTCCATCAAACTCGCCGACCGACTGCACAACATGCGCACGCTCGGCGTGATGCGCCCCGACAAACAGGCGCGCATCGCCAAAGTCACCCGCGACGTCCTCATCCCGCTCGCCGAACGACTCGGCGTACAGGCCCTCAAGACCGAACTGGAAGACCTCGTCTTCGCGATCCTGCATCCCGAGGAGTACGAGGAGACGCGCGCCCTCATCGCCGCCCACGCGGGGGAACGCGACCCGCTGCCCGGCATCGCGGACTCCGTGCGCGGCGTCCTGCGCGACGCCGGCATCGCCGCGGAGGTCGTGGTCCGACCCCGCCACTTCGTCTCCGTGCACCGCATCTCCCGCAAGCGCGGCGAACTGCGCGGCTCCGACTTCGGGCGGGTCCTCATCCTCGTCGGCGAGAACGCCGACTGCTACGCGGTCCTCGGCGAACTCCACACCTGTTTCACCCCGGTGGTATCGGAGTTCAAGGACTTCATCGCCTCCCCGAAGTTCAACCTCTACCAGTCGCTGCACACCGCCGTCGCCACCGCCGAGGGGCAGGTGGCCGAGGTCATCGTCCGCACCCGGCAGATGCACCGCGTCGCGGAGGCCGGCGTGGTGGCGCTCGGCAATCCGTACACCACCCCGCCGGTCGACGCGGCCGAAGGCGACGAGGAGCGGATCGACCCCACGAGACCCGGCTGGCTGTCCCGACTGCTCGACTGGCAGCAGTCCGCACCCGACCCCGACACGTTCTGGACGGTGCTGCGCGCCGAACTGGCCCAGGACCGCGAGATCACCGTCTTCCGGGCCGACGGCGGGACACTGGGCCTGCCGGGCGGGGCGAGCTGCATCGACGCCGCCTACGCCCAGTACGGGGAGGCGGCCCACGGCTGTATCGGCGCCCGGGTCAACGGGCGCCTCACCTCCCTCTCCTCCCGGCTGTCCGACGGCGACACCGTGCAACTCCTCCTCGCGCACGACGCCTCCTCCGGGCCCGCGGCCGACTGGCTCGACCACGCCAGGACCCCGGCCGCCCGGATCGCCATCAGCGGCTGGCTCCAGGCCCACCCCGACTCCGCGGCCGCCACCACCACAGCCGCCCGGGCCCCGCTCTCCGTCGTGGGGGCGCGGGGCGGCGGGGCGAACGCCGTCGCCGACCTGCCGGACGCACACGTACGGCTGGCCGGTTGTTGTACCCCGGTGCCGCCGGACGCCGTCGCCGGGTTCGTCGTACGCGGGGGCGCCGTCACCGTGCACCGCGTCCACTGCCCGGCGGTGGCCCAGATGCGCGCCGTCGGCCGTACGTCCGTCGCCGTGCGCTGGCGGGCCACCGCGGACTGCCGCGTGACGCTGCTCGCCGAATCGTTCGGCCGCCCGCACCTCCTGGCCGACCTGACCGAAGCGATCGCCCGCGAAGGGGTCGAGGTGGTCTCCGCGACCGTGGAACCCCCCGTCGAACAACGGGTCCGGCACTCGTACACCCTCCAACTGCCCGACGCCACGGGACTGCCGGCCCTGATGCGGGCGATGAGGGACGTACCGGGCGTGTACGACGTCAGCCGGGCGTAGCGGGACAGCCGGGCCCGGCGGGGAAGACAGGGGGCCGGGGGTTCGGGGAACGGAGATCCGGGGGTGGAACGCACGTCGGTCGCGCCGCGGCGTCCGACGCCCTCGTTCGGGTGCACCCGACGCGCGCCGTTCGCGGGCCGCCGCCGGGCGCTGGTAAGCGATGGGGGATGCAGCTCACCTCCCCCCGCCTGCGTGCCGCCCTGCTCGCCGCCGCCTCGCTCACCCTCGTCGCCGCCGTCCTGCCCCCGCCCCGGTCGCTGGGCATCGGCGACCGGCTCTTCCCCGAGCTCGGCAACCCCGGGTACGACGTCCTCTCGTACGACCTGTCCTTCACGTACAAGGACAACCGGACCCCGCTCGACGCCGTCACCGTCATCAGCGCCCGCACCCTGCACGCGCTGGAACGCATCAACCTCGACTTCACCCACGGGCAGGTGGCGTCCGCCGAGGTCAACGGGGAGCCGGCGCGGTTCGAGAGCGCCGGAGAGGACCTCGTGCTGACCCCCGCGCGCCCGGTGACACAGGGATCCGTGCTGAGCATCACCGTGCGCCACACCAGCGACCCGCGCGGACGCGGCGACGGCGGCTGGGTACCCACCGAGGACGGCCTGGCCATGGCCAACCAGGCCGACGCCGCCCACCGCGTCTTCCCGTGCAACGACCACCCCGCCGACAAGGCGTACTTCACCTTCCGGATCACCGCCCCGGCCGGGCTCACGGCCGTCGCCAACGGGATCCCGGGCGCGCTCCCGGCCCGGAGCGCGGCGGGCCCCACCACCTGGACCTACCGCACCCTGCACCCCATGGCCACGGAGCTGGCCCAGGTCTCCGTCGGAACCTCGGAGGTCGTCCACCACACCGGTCCGCACGGGCTGCCGCTGCGCGACGTCGTGCCCGCCGCCGACCGGACGCGGCTGGAACCCTGGCTGAAGAAGACCGCGGGTCACGTCCAGTGGATGGAGGACCGCGTCGGGCGCTATCCCTTCGAGAACTACGGGGTGCTGATCGCCCGGGCCACGACCGGCTTCGAGCTGGAGACGCAGACCCTCTCGCTCTTCGAGCACGGGCTGTTCTCCGGGAACGGCGGCTACCCGCAGTGGTACGTCGAATCGGTGATGGTCCACGAGCTCGCACACCAGTGGTTCGGCGACAGCGTGAGCCCCCGCACCTGGTCCGACCTGTGGCTCAACGAAGGACACGCGACCTGGTACGAGGCCCTGTACGCCGACGGGCTCGGCACGTACTCCCTGGAGCGGCGCATGCGCGAGGCGTACCAGCGCTCCGACCAGTGGCGGACCGCCGGCGGCCCCCCGGCAGCCCCGAAGGCCGCGGCCCCCGGGGAGAAGATCGGGCTCTTCCGGCCCGTGGTCTACGACGGGGCCGCGCTGATCCTGTACGCCCTGCGCCAAGAGGTCGGCGCCCCGGCCTTCGACCGGATCGAGCGGCGCTGGGTGGCCGAGCACTCGGATTCCACGGCCGGCACGGACGACTTCGTACGCCTGGCGTCACAGGAGGCGGGGCGCGACCTGACGGCGTTCCTCAAGCCCTGGCTGTACGGCACGACCACCCCCGCGATGCCGGGGCACCCGGAATGGGGCGGCCCGAAAAGCGTGTGACGGGCCCGGAACGGGCATGTCACCATCAACGAGGCCGTTCGGCGACCGATCGGGGCCGGGGCTCGGCTTCCGGGAATCACCGGGCGGTGTGACGCGTTGGACGTGACAGTGTTATGTCACGTTCGGCGGTAGCGTTGGCCATTGCCGGGCGCGACGCATTCGAATCGACGTAAGGATCCAATGACCTCCTCTTCTTCCCCTTCCCAGGACGCGCGGGACGCACAGGACGTGCGTGAACCGCAGAGCTTCACCGAGAGCCTTCGGGCCGATGCCCTGATGGAAGAGGACGTCGCCTGGAGCCACGAGATCGACGGAGACCGGGACGGCGAGCAGTTCGAGCGCTCCGAGCGCGCGGCCCTGCGGCGCGTGGTCGGCCTCTCCACCGAGCTCGAAGACGTCACCGAAGTCGAGTACCGACAGCTCCGCCTGGAGCGCGTCGTCCTCGTCGGTGTCTGGACCTCCGGCACGGTGACGGACGCCGAGAACTCCCTCGCGGAGCTCGCCGCCCTCGCCGAGACGGCGGGCGCCCTCGTCCTCGACGGTGTGATCCAGCGGCGCGACAAGCCCGACCCGGCCACCTTCATCGGTTCCGGCAAGGCCCGCGAGCTGCGCGACATCGTCATGGAGAGCGGCGCCGACACCGTCGTCTGCGACGGCGAGCTCAGCCCCGGCCAGCTCATCGCCCTCGAAGACGTGGTCAAGGTCAAGGTCGTCGACCGGACCGCGCTCATCCTCGACATCTTCGCCCAGCACGCGAAGTCCCGAGAGGGCAAGGCCCAGGTCGCCCTCGCGCAGATGCAGTACATGCTGCCGCGTCTGCGCGGCTGGGGCGCGTCGCTGTCCCGTCAGATGGGTGGCGGCGGCGGTGGCGGCATGGCCACCCGAGGCCCCGGTGAAACCAAGATCGAGACCGACCGGCGTCGGATCCGCGAGAAGATGGCGAAGATGCGCCGGGAGATCGCGGACATGAAGACCGGCCGCGACATCAAGCGCCAGGAACGCCGGCGCAACAAGGTGCCCTCGGTCGCCATCGCCGGCTACACCAACGCGGGCAAGTCCTCGCTGCTCAACCGCCTCACGGGCGCGGGCGTCCTGGTGGAGAACTCGCTGTTCGCCACCCTCGACCCGACCGTGCGCCGGGCCGAGACGCCTTCCGGCCGGGTCTACACCCTGGCCGACACGGTCGGCTTCGTCCGGCACCTGCCCCACCACCTGGTCGAGGCGTTCCGCTCCACGATGGAGGAGGTCGGCGACTCCGACCTCATCCTGCACATCGTGGACGGCTCGCACCCGGCCCCGGAGGAGCAGCTGGCGGCCGTGCGCGAGGTCATCCGCGAGGTCGGCGCGGTCAACGTGCCCGAGATCGTCGTGATCAACAAGGCGGACGCGGCGGACCCGCTCGTCCTCCAGCGGCTGCTGCGCATCGAGCGGCACTCCATCGCCGTCTCGGCCCGCACCGGCATGGGCATCGAGGAGCTGCTGACGCTCATCGACACCGAGCTGCCGCGGCCCGAGGTCGAGGTGGAGGCACTCGTGCCGTACACCCGCGGCTCGCTGATCGCCCGGGCACACGCCGAGGGCGAGGTCATCTCCGAGGAGCACACCCCGGAGGGCACCCTGCTCAAGGCGCGGGTCCACCAGGAACTGGCCGCGGACCTGGCACCGTACGTGCCGGCGAAGCACTGACGGGCGCGCAGGCGAAGCACTGACGGGCGCGTCGGTGCCGGCGCCGGCCCGCGGATCGGTGAGGCGCCGGCGCACGGGTCGGTGCAGCGCCGGCACACGTGACACGGCGCAACAGCAGGTGACACGGCTCGACAGCACGTGACGGAGGGCCCCCGCGATCGCGGGGGCCCTCCGTCACGTGCTGCTCCACGCCGACGAGGCGTCCGGCCTGCTGCGCCTGCTGCGCCTGCGGCGCCTGCTCCGCGTGGGGCCGGACGCCTCATCGGGCGCCCGGCTCACCCGCTACTTGAACTTGGCGCTCACCGCGGAGTAGATGCCCTTGGCCTCGGGGCCCAGGCGCGGACCGGCCAGCCAACCGGCCTTGGCCGGGCCGATCGAGGTGTTCGACACCAGCGCAGGCCTGCCGTCGGCGCCCGCCGCGACCCAACCGCCACCCGAGGAACCGCCGGTCATGGTGCACCCGATGCGGTACATCACCGGATCGGCCGCCCTCAACGACAGACGACCGGGCCTGTCCGTGCACTGGAACGCCCGCTGGCCGTCGAACGGAGCCGCCGCCGGGTAGCCCGTCGCCGTGATGCCCGCGACCTTGCCCACCGCCGGCGCGTTGAACTCCACCGGCAGCGCCGAACCGACCGTCTCCTCCAGCGACTTGCCGCTGCCCTTCTCCGGAGCGACGTGCAGCACCGCGAAGTCGTACGGGGCGCCCGCGCCACCGGTGGGACCACCCGAAGCGATCCACTGGTCCGAGGTCTGCGCCCAGTCGCTCCACCACACGCCGTACGGGGCGACCTGCTCGCGCGGCGCGCCCTTGAGCTGCGCCGATGCCTTGCCCGCGTTGTTGTAGGACGGGACGAAGGCGATGTTGCGGTACCAGCCGCCCGCCTTGCCCGCGTGGACGCAGTGGCCCGCCGTCCAGACCATGTTGGACTTGCCCGGGTGCGCGGGGTCCTTCACCACGGTCGCCGAGCAGACCATCGAGCCCTCGGGGCCGTCGAAGAAGACCTTGCCGGACGCCGGAACGCTGGAGTGGTACGGCGCCGCCGCCCCCTTCGCCCGCACCGGCACGGGGGTCGGGTCCGTGACGCCCTGGTCCTTGCCCGCGTCCGGGTCCACGGCCGGAGGCTGCGGAGTCTTGTCGGCGTCACGCATCCGGTCGGGGTCCCACAGGCCCTCGATGACCGGATTGATGTAGTCGCCCGCCTCGCGCAGCCAGTCCTCCTGCTTCCAGTTCTTCCACGCACCTCCCCGCCACTTCTCCAGGTCGACGCCGTGCTCCTTGAGCTTGTCCCTGAGCTCGTCCGGGATGGTGATCCCGTCCGTGGCGCCGGACGGAAGGCTCGCAGCCACGGTCGGCTTGGCGTCGCCGCCGGCCTCCCCGTCGCCGGGGCCGCAGGCTGTGGCGGTCAGCGCGAGCGCGGCCGCGCACAGGATCGCGGTGACCGGTCGGATCGGTCGCATGTCGTAAATCCCCCTGGTGTTTCGAGGCGTTGAACGGGGTGGAGTGCGGTCGCCGCACAGTTGTGCGGCAAGCGCAGCACCCCACTATGCCGCTGCTCCCAAGGACGGCACAGCCCGGGGCCGCGGTTCCTGCCCCTCGAACCGTCCTTGGAACCTGTTCGATTCGGACATCCCGGTGGACATCCGACGGACACCCCGGCGGACGCCTGTCGGGCATCCGACGGACATCCCGGCGGACCCCGGCAGACATCCGACGGGCGGCGCCCGGCGAACAAGGATCTTCGGCCCACCCGTGATCCGCGGCCGTCACCGTCGTTGGTACGTACGGGGGACGGGGGAGCAGCGTTCATGTTCGAGACGCAATCCGGAAGAGAATCCGTGCGGGAGGACCGACACTCGTGGCTTTGAGCGAGGCTTTCACCGAGTCGGCCGCGGCCGCGGAGCAGATCCCGCCGCAAGGAACCAGAGGGCCCGTCGCGGCCGAAACCATCCTGCGCCGGCAGGCGCAACGGGAGTCCGCCGCCCGGACGTACGCGCGCTCGCTGCCCATCGTCCCGGTACGCGCCCGGGGCCTCACGATCGAGGGCGCGGACGGGCGGCGTTACCTCGACTGCCTCTCCGGCGCGGGCACCCTGGCCCTCGGACACAACCACCCCGTGGTGCTCGAAGCCATCCGCGGCGTCCTCGACTCCGGGGCACCCTTGCACGTCCTCGACCTGGCGACCCCGGTCAAGGACGCCTTCACCACCGAGTTGTTCGCGAACCTGCCGGCGGCGCTCGCGGCCGACGCGCGGATCCAGTTCTGCGGCCCGGCCGGGACGGACGCCGTGGAAGCCGCGCTCAAACTGGTCCGCACCGCCACCGGCCGTTCCGGGCTGATGGCCTTCACGGGCGCGTACCACGGCATGACCGCGGGGGCGCTGGACGCCTCCGGCGGAGCCCCCGACGTACGGGTCACCCGACTCCCGTACCCGCAGGACCACCGCTGCCCGTTCGGTGTCGGCGGGGCCGAGGGCGCCCGGCTCGGCGCCCGTTGGACCGAGAGCCTGCTCGACGACCCCAAGGGCGGGGTGCCCACCCCCGCCGGACTCATCGTCGAACCCGTACAGGGCGAGGGCGGCGTCCACCCCGCCCCGGACGACTGGCTTCGGCGGATGCGCGAGATCACCGAGGCCCGCGGGATCCCGCTGATCGCGGACGAGGTCCAGACGGGCGTGGGGCGCACCGGCGCCTTCTGGGGGGTGGACCACGCGGAAGTGGTGCCCGACGTGATGGTGCTGTCCAAGGCGATCGGCGGCAGCCTGCCGCTCGCGGTGATCGTCTACCGGGCCGAACTCGACGTCTGGGCCCCCGGTGCCCACGCCGGCACGTTCCGCGGCAACCAACTGGCCATGGCCGCGGGCACCGCCACCCTGGCCTACGTCCGCCGCAACAACCTCGCGGAACGCGCCGGGTTGCTGGGCGAACGCATGCTGACGTCCCTGCGCGGACTGGCCGCCGATCATCCGTGCATCGGCGACGTACGGGGCCGAGGCCTGATGCTCGGCGTCGAACTCGTCGACCCGGACACCGGTGACGCCGCCCCGGACCTCGCCGCCACGGTCCGCCAGGAATGCCTGGACCGCGGGCTGATCGTCGAACTCGGCGGCCGCCACTCCTGCGTGGTCCGCCTGCTCCCCCCGCTGACCTTGACCGACGAGCAGGCCGCCGCCGTCCTGGACCGGCTCGCCGACGCCATCGCCGCCGCCTCCCGACGGCCCCACTGACCCCACCCGCACCCCAAGGACCCCCGATGCCGGACTCCTCCACCCCCCACCCCACCCCGCCCCCGAGCGCCGGCGGCCCGGCGCCGAGCCTCACCCGGTCGTCGAGCCCGGGCCAGACTCCGGGGCTCACCTCTTTGCCGGGCCCGGGCCCGGCGTCTGGCCCGGACCGGGGCCCGGAGACCAGGCTCACTCCGGCGCCGAGTCCGAGCCTGGAGGCAAGGCTCACCCCGGCGCCGAGCCCGGCTCTGAGCCGCGAGCCGGCGTCGAGCCTGAGTTCGGGTCCGACTCCGGGGCTTACCTCGGCGCCGAGTCCGGGCCCCACCCCGGCGCCGAGTCCGGGCTGGGAGGAGGGGCTCACCTCGGCGCCGAGTCCGAGCCTGGAGGCAAGGCTCACCCCGGCGCCGAGCCCGGCTCTGAGGTGCGACCCGGCGTCGAGCCTGAGCCCGGGGCCGGAGTTCAGCCCGGGGGCGACCCCGAGCCCCGGGTTCAGCGGGCACAAGAGCCGCCACCCTGGCTTGAGCCTCCAGGCTGGGGAGAGCGCGAGCGACGAGTCCAAGAGGCACGTGAGCCGCTACCCTGACGTGGGCCCCAGCCTGGCCGGACTCCCGGCCCTGGAGTTCAGCCCGGGCGGCCATCGCCATCAGAGTCCGGAACCCACCCCGTCTCCTGTCGACCGCGCGGCCCCGGCAGGCCCGACCGCCGGTCCGGCCGGCGGCGCGGCGGCCTCAGCCCTGGCCGAGTCGGGTTCGTCCACCTCAGTTTCGGCCGACTCGGTCAGGGCCCCGGGTTTGGGACCAACCCCGGCCCCGGCCCTTTCGACCGTCCCGGCCTCGTCACCGGTCCCAGGGTCGGTAGACCCGACCACGGGTCTGATCAGCGGCCCGGCGGCCGGGGACCTGGTCCGCTCAGCGCCCACTTCGGCCTGGGCTTCGGCCCCGACTTCGGCTTGGACTCCGCAATCGCCCGCCCCGGCCCGGGCCTCGGATTCGGGATGGACGCAGGCCCAGAAGGCCTCGGCACCGGAGGCTTGGTCGGCGCCGCCCCTGGCACCGACGGCGGGTCTGGACTGGACAGCGGCACGTCCCGCCCAGGCCCCCCTCCATGCCCACCCGGTCGGCCCGGTACGGACCGAGCCCCTCGGCGACCGGACCTCAACTCACGGGCCTATGGGGGCACAGCCGCACACGCCGGGTCCGGCAACGGGACGCCCGACCCCCGCGCCGGCCACCCTCGCGTCCTGGCCGGCCCCGGATCCCTCCCAGGGGAGGACCCCGGCTCGGCCGGCCCCGAACCACGGCTCAGGGCTCGCCGCCCGGCCCCCACAAGGCACGCCCGCACAGGGAGTCACCGACCGAGACCTCACCCCGCTGCTCTGGCTCGCGCCCACCCCGCTCGCCGGATCGGGGCCCGCTTCGGTCGCGGCCCGGTCCCTTGACCCGGGAGAGGGCGGCCCCGGCCCGAGCCAGGCGGCCTTCCCGAGTTCCGGACCGCCCCGGGAGGAAGCACCTTCACCGCGCCTCGCCCCCTCCCCGGTACGCGCCCCCGCTCCGCAACCGGAACCCGCCCTACCGGCCCCGATCGCCCGTCCGGAGCCGGCACCGGCAGCCAGTACTTCCCCGACCCCGCCCCGCCCCCACACCGCACCCCGCCCCCACACCGCACCCGGCCCCGACACCGCCTCGGCGCCCAACGCCGCTCCACCCGCCTCGGAGCCCGACACCGCCCAGGACGTGCCGGGGTACCTCCGCGCCCCAACCGTGCCGGAGCCCGAGGGTGCCTCAGCTTCCCCACAGCCCGGCCGCGCGCCAGACCTGCCGGGATCCCACCGCGCCTCGGGCGTCGCAAAGCCCGACCGCGCCCCAACCGACCCGGAACGCTATCCCGCATCAGCCACCCCCGCGTCCGAGGCCGACCCGATGCCCGCAGCGGATCCGACGCCCCCGGCCGAGGCGCCGGTCCCGGCGGATCCGACGTCCCCGCCCGAGGTGCCGCACCCGGCCGAGGTGCCGCACCCGGCCGAGGTGCCGCACCCGGCCGAGGCGCCGCACCCGCCCGAGGCGCCAGCCCCGGCCGAGGCGTCGTCCGATTCGCACCACACCACGCTGTCTCCCGTCGTCGGCGTGCCCAGGCAGCTGGGCGGGATTGGCAGGTCTGGAGCCGGAGGAGGCGGCCCGGTCGGATCGGAGTCCTCGATGCCCGCCGATCCGCTCGACCACCCCGACCCGGCCATCGCCGCCGAGGCCGCCGCCGTGGAGAACCTGCTGCGGTGCTGGGTCCGCGAAAGCGGTCTCGGCCGCCCCGACGGGTCCGCCGCGACGCCCCTCCGCATCCCCCTCCCCGCATCCGGCACGGCGGTGCTCGTTCCTGTCCGTCACTGGTCCCCGGCCGGTTGGCATCGGTTTGCCCCCGCCCGGATCGAAGGGGCCCCGGCCGAAGCCCCCGCCCTGGACGCCGTGACCCTCGCCGCGCTCATCGCCCGCGAGGGCACCGGCCGTGGCGGCGCCGATCTGGTCGGCCGGGTCGCCGACTCTGTCCGGCGCACGGCCGAGTTCATCGCCGACCGGCGGGCCCGCCCCGCGGCCCCCGCCCCCGTCGCCGCGGACCGATTCCTCACCGCCGAACAGTCCCTCCTTCTCGGTCATCCCCTGCACCCGACCCCGAAGAGCCGCGAAGGGCTCTCCGAAGCCGAGGTGCGCCGCTACTCACCCGAACTCCACGGCTCCTTCCCCCTGCACTGGTTCGCGGTCGCACCCGCCGCGCTCGCCACCGACTCCGCATGGACCGAACGCGGCCGCCCCGCCTCCGCCGCCCGGCTACTCGAACGCCTCGCCCCCGGCCTCCAACCGCCCGCCGGCACCACCCCTCTTCCGCTGCACCCCTGGCAGGCCCGCGACCTGCTTCAACGTCCTGACGTAGCGGCCCTGTTCGACGCCGGACTTCTGACCGACCTGGGCCCGTACGGCGACCCCTGGTACCCCACCTCCTCCATTCGCACCGTCCACCGCCCCGGTTCCCCCGCGATGCTCAAGCTGTCCCTGGGCCTGCGCATCACCAACTCCCGCAGGGAGAACCTCCGCAAGGAACTCCACCGCGGCGTGGAGGTCCACCGCCTCCTCCGCACCGGCCTCGCCGAGCAATGGCAGGCCACCCATCCCGGTTTCGACATCGTCCGCGACCCCGCCTGGGTCGCCGTCGACTCCCCGGACGGCGCCCCCGTCCCGGGACTCGACGCCCTGCTCCGTCACAACCCCTTCCGCTCCGGCGACGACGCCCTCTGCATCGCCGCGCTCACCACCCCGCGCCCGTGGCCCGGTCGGACCACGATGCGCTCCCCGCTCGCCGAGACCGTCGCTCGGCTCGCCACCTCCACCGGGCGGCCGGTCCCCGCCGTCGCCGCCGAGTGGTTCCTGCGCTACCTCGACCACGTCGTCCTGCCGATCCTCGCCCTCGACGCGCTCGCCGGTGTCGCCCTCGAAGCACACCAACAGAACACCCTGGTGCTCCTCGACCCGGCCGGCTGGCCGATCGGCGGCCGCTACCGCGACAACCAGGGCTACTACTTCCGCGACTCCCACCGCGCGGAACTGCAGCACCGGCTCCCCGGTATCGGCAGCGCCAGCGACACCTTCGTCTCCGACGCCGTCACCGACGAACGCTTCGCCTACTACCTCGGCATCAACAACGTGCTCGGTCTCATCGGCGCCTTCGGATCCCAACACCTCGCCGACGAACGCGTACTGCTTGCCGCCTTCCGTCGCTTCCTCGGCAAGAACTCGGGCCTCGGCCCGCTCCCCGCCCAGCTGCTCGACTCACCCACCCTCCGCTGCAAAGCCAACCTGCTCACCCGCCTGGGCGGCCTCGACGAACTCGTCGGACCCGTCGACACCCAATCCGTCTACGTCACCATCACCAACCCCCTTCACGACTGACGCGCCCGCACCGACACGGAGAAGAGCCCCCATGCCCTCCACCGACACCTCGACCGGTCCCGTCGGTTCAGCTCTCGCCACCACCGGCTACTACCTCGGCGAAACGCGCCGCCCCCAGCAGCGGTGGCCCCTGCTCGCCGAAGCCGACCTGCTCGACTCGCCGGCCGCGTGGGGCGCCGTACCCACCTCTGCCGGTGCCTTCCGCCTCGAACCCGTACGCCCCCGTCGAGACCTGGACCTCCTCGTGGGTTGGATGAACGACCCAAAGGTGGCCGCCCATTGGGAACTCGCCGGCCCCGCCTCAACCACCGCCGATCACTTGCGCGCCCAACTCGACGGCGACGGCCACAGCCTTCCCTGTCTCGGTCTCCTCGACGGCACGCCGATGAGCTACTGGGAGATCTACCGGGCCGACCTCGACCCGCTCGCCCGGTACTACCCGGCGCGCCCGCACGACACCGGTATCCATCTGCTCATCGGGGAGGGCACGAACCGCGGCAGAGGTCTGGGAACCACCCTGCTGCGTGCCGTCGCCGACCTGCTGCTCGACAACCGTCCGCGCTGCACACGCGTCATCGCCGAACCGGACATCCGCAACACCCCCTCCGTATCCGCCTTCTTGAACTCCGGCTTTCGCTATTCAGCCGAGATCGACCTTCCCGACAAGCGCGCGGCACTGATGATCCGGGAGCGGGCGCTGCGCAATCTCATCTGATCGCCGCCCCATCGCTCCGAAGGATCCGCATCCGCAGTCGCATCCGCGTCCGCGTCCGCTTCCGCTTCCGCCGCACGCCTCTCCCTTCGAAAACTCTGCGTCACGCAGCAAAGTTCCCGATCTCCGAGGAGTCCCGTGCCGAATTTCCCCGAAGCCCCCGACTCCGCGGAGCCCGCTCTGCCCCCGTCGCCCCAGCACCCGGCCACGCCGCCCGAGATCAACGGATCGACCTGGGGTTTCGCGGCCCGCAGGCTGCTCGCCAAGATGCTCGGCGAATTCGCGTACGAGGAGATCGTCAGTCCCGTCCCGGCTCCGTCCGCAGCGGGTGACGCCTGGACCCTGACCCTCGACGACGGTGCACGCCTCGGTTTCCGAGCGCGCCGCCGCTCGTACGGGAGCTGGCAGGTCGCGCCCGACACCGTCACACTCACACCGCCGCCCCCCTCCACGGAGATCTCGACCGCGTTCGGGGACCCGTACGAGTTCCTGGTCCGAGCCCGCACCCTCCTCCGGGTCGACGGGGAGACCCTCGGTCACCTGGTCCGCGAGCTGAGCGCCACGCTCGCCGCCGACGCCCGGCTCGACCACCACGCCCTGACCGCCGACGTACTCGCCGACCTCGACTACGCCGCGCTCGAAGGACACCAGACGGGCCACCCCTGGCTCGTCCTCAACAAGGGCCGCATCGGACTGTCCGCCTCCGACACCGCCACCTGGGCCCCCGAGGCCCGCACCCGGCAGCGGCTGCCCTGGCTCGCCGCGCACACCTCCCTGGCGGAGTACCGCGGCACAGCCGGTCTGGAAGACCCCGCACGCCTCTACTCCGCCGAACTCGACCCCGTCACCCGGGCCGGCTTCGACCAGGTCCTGCGCGAGCGCGGTCTCGACCCGCTCGGCTACCTCTACCTCCCCGTGCACCCCTGGCAGTGGGACGAGATCGTCCTGCCCCTGTTCGCGCCGGCCCTCGCGTCAGGTGCCTTGGTGCCGTTGCCCGCTGACCTCGACATGCGTCTCCCGCAGCAGTCGATCCGCACCTTCCTCAACCTCACCCGCCCCGACCGGCACAGCGTCAAACTGCCGCTCTCCGTCTTCAACACCATGGTCTGGCGGGGCCTGCCCTCGGACCTCGCGCTCGCGGCACCCGCCGTCACCGGATGGATCCACTCCCTCCGCGACTCCGATCCCTTCTTGCGCGACGATTGCGGGGTCATCCTGCTCGGCGAGGTCGCGTCCGTCACCGTCCGCCATGCCGTCTACGACCGGCTCCCCGAGGTCCCCTACCAGTACAAGGAGCTCCTCGGGGCGATCTGGCGCGAGCCGCTGACCGGCCGCCTCGCCCCCGGCGAGCGGGCCCGCACCCTGGCCTCGCTCCTCCACACCGACCCGCGCGGCCGCTCCTTCACCGCGGAGCTGGTCGCCCGCTCCGGGCTCACCCCGACCGTGTGGCTACAGCGCCTCTTCTCGGCCCTGCTGCCCCCGCTGCTCCACTTCCTCTACCGCTACGGGACCGTCTTCTCGCCGCACGGAGAGAACGCCATCGTGGTCTTCGACGAGAACGACGTCCCCGTACGGCTGGCGGTCAAGGACTTCGTGGACGACATCAACATCAGCCGCGAGCCGCTGCCCGAACACGAGTCGATGCCCGCCGAGGTTCGCGCCGCCCTCCTCACCGAGCCGCCGGCCTTCCTCACCCAGTTCATCCACTCGGGACTGTTCATCGGTGTGTTCCGGTACCTGTCCGCGATCTGCGACGACCGGCTCGGGGTGCCCGAGGACGACTTCTGGTCCCTCGTCCGGGCGGAAATCCTCCACCACCAGTCCCGCTTCCCGGACCTCAAGGAGCGCTTCGAGCTCTTCGACCTGCTCAGCGAGCGGATCGACCGGCTCTGCCTCAACCGGAACCGGCTCCACGAGGACGGCTACCGCGACCGACCGGACCGCCCGCACGCCGTCACGTACGGCACCGTCCCCAATCCCCTCCACCGGTCGTGATCACTCGCCGATGCGGGCACTGTCAGTGGCGCCCCGTAGGGTTGGCAGTGCTATGACGAAGCCCTCCCTCCCCGACCTGCTGCATGCCGCCGTCTCCGCCGTCGGCGGCACGGAGCGGCCCGGCCAGGTGGCCATGGCCGAAGCCGTTGCCGAAGCGATCGACGAGAACTCCCACCGGCTGATCCAGGCAGGCACCGGCACCGGCAAGTCCCTCGGCTACCTGGTGCCCGCCCTCGCGCACGGCGAGCGCGTGGTCGTTGCCACCGCGACCCTGGCCCTCCAGCGCCAGCTCGTCGAGCGCGACCTGCCCCGGACGGTGGAGGCATTGCATCCGCAGCTCCGGCGCCGCCCGCAGTTCGCCATGCTCAAGGGCCGCTCCAACTACCTGTGCCTGCATCGCCTGCACGAGGGCGCGCCGCAGGACGAGGAGGAGGGCCTCTTCGACCAGTTCGAGGCGGCCACCCCCAGCAGCAAGCTCGGCAAGGACCTGCTGCGTCTGCGCGACTGGGCGGACGAGACCGAGACGGGTGACCGTGACGACCTGACGCCCGGCGTCTCCGACAAGGCGTGGCAGCAGATCTCCGTCTCGTCCAGCGAGTGCCTGGGTGCGACGAAATGCGCCTACGGCGCCGAATGTTTCGCCGAGGCCGCCCGTGAACGGGCCAAGCTCGCCGACGTGGTCGTCACCAACCACGCACTGCTCGCCATCGACGCCATTCAAGGCGCCCCGGTGCTGCCGCAGCACGAGGTGTTGATCGTGGACGAGGCCCACGAACTGGTCTCCCGGGTGACGGGCGTCGCGACCGGCGAGCTCACCCCGGGGCAGGTGAACCGGGCCGTGAAGCGCGCCGCGAAGCTCGTGGACGAGAAGACGGCCGACGCCCTGCAGACCGCCTCCGAGTCGTTCGAGCGCGTCATGGAACTGGCGCTCCCGGGCCGGCTGGAGACGGTCCCCGAAGACCTCGGCTACGCACTGATGTCCCTGCGGGATTCCGCGCGCAACGTGATCTCGGCGATCGGCAACACCCGCGACAAGTCCGTTCAAGACGAGGACGCCGTGCGCAAGCAGGCCCTCGCCGCCGTGGAGAGCATCCATGGCGTGGCGGAGCGGATCGTCCTCGGATCCGAGTACGACGTCGTCTGGTACGAGCGGCACGACCGGTTCGGTGCCACCCTGCGCGTCGCACCGCTGTCGGTGTCCGGGCTGCTGCGCGAGAAGCTGTTCGAGGACCGCTCAGTGGTCCTCACCTCCGCCACCCTCAAGCTGGGCGGAGACTTCAACGGGGTCGCCGCGTCGATGGGCCTGTCCCCGGAAGGAGTGGAGGGCGACGACGCACCCGTCTGGCGGGGCCTGGACGTCGGCTCCCCGTTCGACTACCCCAAGCAGGGCATCCTGTACGTCGCCAAGCACCTGGCCACACCCGGCCGGGAGGGCACCCGCGGCGACATGATGGACGAGCTCGCCGAGCTGATCGAAGCGGCCGGCGGCCGCACCCTCGGCCTCTTCTCCTCCATGCGGGGCGCCAAGGCCGCCGCCGAGGAACTGCGCGAGCGACTCGACCACCCGATCCTGCTCCAGGGCGAGGAGACCCTCGGCGAGTTGATCAAGGCCTTCGCCGCGGACCCCAGGACCTGCCTGTTCGGGACGCTCTCACTGTGGCAGGGCGTCGACGTGCCGGGGTCCAGCTGTCAGCTCGTGATCATGGATCGGATTCCGTTCCCGCGTCCCGACGACCCGCTGATGAGCGCGCGACAGAAGTCGGTCGAGGAGCGTGGCGGCAATGGCTTCATGGCGGTGGCCGCCACACACGCGGCGCTGCTGATGGCCCAGGGCGCGGGCCGGCTCGTCCGGGCCACCGGCGACAAGGGTGTGGTCGCGGTGCTGGATCCCCGACTGGCGACGGCTCGCTACGGCAGCTTCCTGCGGGCCACGCTCCCGGACTTCTGGTACACCACCGACCGCAACCAGGTCCGTCGCTCGCTGGCCGCGATCGACGCGACCGCTCAGGCGGACGGCAAGTAGCCGTACTCGGAAAGCGGCAGTGGCGGCGATGCGAATCCGGACACGAAGCAGCTCCGGGACCGGCGCAGTAGGTCCCGGAGCTGGCTGAGGGTGCGAGGGTCAGACCCTGCGCAGTACGGCGACGACCTTGCCGAGGATGGTCGCCTCGTCACCCGGAATGGGCTGGTAGGCGGCGTTGTGCGGGAGCAGCCAGACATGGCCGTCCTCGCGCTTGAACCGCTTGACCGTGGCCTCGCCGTCCAGCATCGCGGCGACGATGTCGCCGTTCTCCGCGACGGGCTGGCGGCGGACGGTGACCCAGTCACCGTCACAGATCGCGGCCTCGATCATCGAGTCGCCGACGACCTTGAGGACGAAGAGTTCGCCGTCACCCACCAGCTGGCGGGGGAGGGGGAACACGTCCTCGACCGACTCCTCGGCGAGGATCGGGCCGCCGGCCGCGATCCGACCCACCAGGGGAACATACGACGCGGCGGGCTTGCCGGTGGTGTCCGTGGGCTGCGAGCTGGGCTGGTCCGAGCCGCGCACCTCGTACGCCCGGGGGCGGTGCGGGTCGCGGCGCAGGAAGCCCTTGCGCTCCAGGGCCATCAGCTGGTGCGCGACCGACGAGGTGCTGGACAGTCCCACCGCCTGGCCGATCTCCCGCATCGACGGCGGGTACCCCCTGCGCTGCACGGAGTCGCGGATGACCTCGATGACCCTGCGCTGCCGATCCGTGAGTCCGGAACTGTCGGCGCGGATGCCTGGAGGTCGGCCCGGCAGCGAGCGAGCGGGGCGTGCGGGCTCCGTCTCCGGATTCTGACTTGCGTCATTCATGGCATGCACCGGCTCAAGTCGGCTCTGGGAGCGGTTCTGGGCAGTGATGGTGGCACTGTCTGCGGTCGTGGTCACGTCGTCGGCCCCTCTCGAAATGTTCTCCCTAGTTGGACAACGGTAGTTGCTTTCGAAAGGTTGCGCCAAACACACGTTCGAGTGAAAAAGCAAGGATCGTTCACTTGAGGTGCTGCGAGAGGTGTATAGGCAGACCATCCGTCGAACGCGGATTCGGCCCCGCATTCGCTGCTTACGGTACCCTTCCGGGGCTGATCGCCAGGGTCCGGGTCGGCGTCCAGTGTGGCACCGAGGGCACCCGAACGCGGTCGGCTCACGCTGCGACACGCTGAGCCATGTAAATCCACCGCAACCCAAGATCTAGTGGTTGGATGAGCGTCGCCGCCCAGAAGTTGTGGTCCCCGGTCCGCCGAAGCCCACGACATCGCATATGCTGGTGGCTGCTTCACGAGCCCCCGGCGGGACGTTTTCCCCGCCGTTCAGGGGCTCCGTGGGGTGATCCAGTCGTGCCGAGAAGGAGGGTGAGGGAACCATGCACTGCCCCTTCTGCAGGCACCCCGACAGCCGCGTAGTCGACAGCCGCACCACGGACGACGGCACGTCGATCCGGCGGCGCCGTCAGTGCCCCGACTGCTCCCGTCGCTTCACGACGGTGGAGACGGCCTCGCTGATGGTGATCAAGCGCAGCGGGGTGACCGAACCCTTCAGTCGTTCCAAGGTCATCTCTGGCGTCCGCAAGGCGTGCCAGGGGCGGCCGGTCACCGAGGACGCCCTCGCCAAGCTCGGCCAGCGGGTCGAAGAGGCGGTGCGCGCCACCGGGAGCGCCGAGCTGACCACCCACGACGTGGGTCTGGCCATACTCGGCCCGTTGCAGGAACTCGACCTGGTCGCCTACCTGCGGTTCGCATCCGTTTACAAAGCGTTCGACACCCTTGAAGACTTCGAGACCGCCATCGTGGAATTGCGCGAGCGGCGGCCTCACCCCCTTGAGGTCGAGCCCGGTGGGACCGTTTCGGTCGTCCCCGTGCCCGCCTCCGCCTCCGACTGACCTGGCAGCCGCGCAGAAGCTCGGTTTGCCCGGTCGATCCGTGGCGCCTCCCGGCGGTAGCCGGGGACAGATTCGTAGATACAAGACACACAGCACCGTGCCGCGGAATAGCGATGGCACTTTAGGGCGTTTTTGCCCGCATATGGGAGGCGGCCATGACAGAGACGGCGAGCAGCTCGGCGCGAGGTTCCCGAGCCAAGGGAACCAAGGCCACCAAGAGCGGCCTGCGGATCGAGCGCATCCACACCACCCCGGGCGTGCACCCGTACGACGAGGTGAGCTGGGAGCGTCGTGACGTCGTCATGACCAACTGGCGCGACGGTTCGGTCAACTTCGAGCAGCGTGGCGTCGAGTTCCCCGACTTCTGGTCGGTGAACGCGGTCAACATCGTCACCAGCAAGTACTTCCGCGGCGCGGTCGGCAGCCCGCAGCGCGAGACCGGCCTGAAGCAGCTGATCGACCGGATCGTGAAGACGTACACGAAGGCCGGCGAGGACTTCGACTACTTCTCCTCTCCCGCGGACGCGGAGATCTTCGAGCACGAGCTGACGTACGCGCTCCTGCACCAGATCTTCAGCTTCAACTCGCCGGTGTGGTTCAACGTCGGCACGCCCCAGCCGCAGCAGGTCTCCGCCTGCTTCATCCTGGCCGTCGACGACTCCATGGAGTCGATCCTCGACTGGTACAAGGAAGAGGGCATGATCTTCAAGGGCGGCTCCGGCGCCGGCCTGAACCTCTCCCGCATCCGCTCCTCCAAGGAGCTCCTCTCCTCCGGCGGCAACGCCTCCGGTCCGGTCTCCTTCATGCGGGGCGCGGACGCGTCCGCAGGAACGATCAAGTCCGGTGGTGCCACCCGTCGCGCCGCCAAGATGGTCGTCCTGGACGTGGACCACCCGGACGTCGAGGACTTCATCGCCACCAAGGTGAAGGAAGAGGAGAAGATCCGCGCCCTGCGCGACGCGGGCTTCGACATGGACCTGGGCGGCGACGACATCACGTCCGTCCAGTACCAGAACGCCAACAACTCCGTCCGCGTGAACGACGAGTTCATGACGGCCGTCGAGAACGGCACCCAGTTCGGCCTGCGGGCCCGCATGACCGGCGAGGTCATCGAGAAGGTCGACGCCAAGGCGCTCTTCCGCAAGCTCGCCGAGGCCGCGTGGGCCTGCGCCGACCCGGGCATCCAGTACGACGGCGTGATCAACAACTGGCACACCTGCCCCGAGTCCGGCCGCATCACCGCGTCCAACCCGTGCAGCGAGTACATGCACCTGGACAACACGTCCTGCAACCTCGCCTCGCTGAACCTCATGAAGTTCCTCGACGACGACGGCAAGGGCAACCAGGCCTTCGACGCCGAGCGCTTCGCCAAGGTCGTCGAGCTCGTCATCACCGCGATGGACATCTCCATCTGCTTCGCGGACTTCCCGACCCAGAAGATCGGCGAGAACACCCGCGCCTTCCGTCAGCTGGGCATCGGCTACGCCAACCTCGGCGCCCTGCTGATGGCCACAGGTCACGCGTACGACTCGGACGGCGGCCGCACCCTCGCCGCCTCGATCACCTCGCTGATGACGGGTACCGCGTACAAGCGCTCCGCCGAGCTGGCCGCGATCGTCGGTCCGTACGACGGCTACGCCCGCAACGCCGACTCGCACAAGCGCGTCATGAAGCAGCACGCCGACGCCAACGCCGTCGCACCGCGCACCCAGGACCTGGACAACTCGATCTGGGCCGCGGCCACCGAGGCCTGGCAGGACGTCCTGCGCCTCGGCGAGAAGAACGGCTTCCGCAACTCCCAGGCCTCCGTCCTCGCGCCGACCGGCACCATCGGTCTCGCGATGTCCTGCGACACCACCGGTGTCGAGCCGGACCTGGCCCTGGTCAAGTTCAAGAAGCTCGTCGGCGGCGGCTCGATGCAGATCGTCAACGGCACCGTTCCGCAAGCCCTGCGCCGCATGGGCTACCAGGAGGAGCAGATCGAGGCGATCGTCACCCACATCGCCGAGCACGGTGTGGTCGTCGACGCCCCCGGTCTGAAGCCGGAGCACTACTCGGTCTTCGACTGCGCCATGGGCGAGCGTTCCATCTCCGCGATGGGCCACGTCCGCATGATGGCCGCGATCCAGCCCTGGATCTCCGGCGCGATCTCGAAGACGGTCAACATGCCGGAGACGGCGACCGTCGAGGAGATCGAGGAGATCTACTTCGAGGCGTGGAAGCTGGGCGTCAAGGCGCTGGCGATCTACCGCGACAACTGCAAGGTCGGTCAGCCCCTCTCCGCGAAGAAGAAGGAAACGGAGAAGGTCGAGGTCACCGAGAAGGCCGAGGAGACCATCCGCGCGGCGGTCGAGAAGGTCATCGAGTACCGCCCGGTCCGCAAGCGCCTTCCCAAGGGCCGCCCGGGGATCACCACCTCCTTCACGGTCGGTGGCGCCGAGGGCTACATGACGGCGAACTCCTACCCGGACGACGGTCTGGGCGAGGTCTTCCTGAAGATGTCCAAGCAGGGCTCGACCCTCGCGGGCATGATGGACGCCTTCTCCATCGCCGTCTCGGTCGGTCTGCAGTACGGCGTCCCGCTGGAGACCTACGTCTCGAAGTTCACGAACATGCGCTTCGAGCCGGCCGGCATGACGGACGACCCGGACGTGCGGATGGCGCAGTCGATCGTCGACTACATCTTCCGTCGCGTGGCGCTCGACTTCCTGCCCTTCGAGACCCGCTCCGCCCTCGGCATCCACTCCGCCGAGGAGCGTCAGCGTCACCTGGACACCGGTTCCTACGAGCCGCTGGACGACGAGCAGATCGACACCGAGACGCTGGCCCAGTCGGCCCCGCTCGCGGCCGTCCCGGCTCCGAAGCCGGTCACCTCCGGCACGGCGCCGGCGCCGAGGACGGCGCACTCCAGCGCCGAACTCGTCGAGATGCAGCTGGGTGTCTCCGCCGACGCCCCGCTGTGCTTCTCCTGCGGTACGAAGATGCAGCGCGCCGGCTCCTGCTACATCTGCGAGGGCTGCGGATCCACCAGCGGCTGCAGCTGACACCGGGCCTGATCGCGCGGGACGGTCGTCCCGTGCGATCCGCGCGGCCGGCGCAGCGGTAGCTCACGAAGGGGACCGACCTGGTGGTCGGTCCCCTTCGGCGTGCGCGCGGCGCGGGATGACCGGGCGGGTTGGTGTGGACGGCGGAGATGGCGATCATTGTGCGGGGCGCACCGATCGGGTGCCGTGGAATGTGCGGGGGAGCGGGGAGCCGTGTGGAGTTCTGACGAGCTGGACCTGGACGCCTATCTGGCGAGGATCGGTCTGGAGATCGGGGCGGGCGACCGGGAACTCCGTCCCGACGTCGAGACGTTGTACGCAGTGACCCGGGCGCACATCGCCGCCATTCCCTTCGAGAGCCTGGACGTCACACTCGGCCGCCCCGTCGCGCTGGACGTCAAGGCACTGCAAGACAAGATCGTGCACGGCCGCCGAGGCGGCTACTGCTACGAACAGAACTCGCTGCTGGCCGCCGCCCTGGAGCGGATCGGCTTCGAGGTCGCCGGGCGCGGAGCCCGCAACCGCACCCGGGGCGACACGCTGCTCGCGGTGACGCACGCCGTCCTCGTCGTCACCGTCGACGGCGAACCGTGGCTGTGCGACGCCGGGTTCGGCCACGCCGGACCGCGCGAACCCGTACCGCTCGCGCGTACCGGTGTCGAGGTGCGGCAGGGGCAGTGGACGTACTGCGTCCGAGCGGAGGAGGACGGTGACCTGGTGCTGCGCTCACTGCGCGGGGAAGAGTGGCGTGACCTCTACGCCTTCTCGCCACAGGCCTACCATCCCGTCGACTACGTGGTGCTGAACCACTACAGCTCCTCGCACCCGCGCTCCGCGTTCGTCGGCAAGGTCATCGTGCAGTACCCGGGAGAGTCCGTACGCCTGGCCCTCGTGGGAAGGGAGCTCACCCGGTTGTACCCGGACGGACGCCTCGCTCGGGAGACCGTGGCACCGGACGAGCTGATCACCCTGCTCGACCGGGAGTTCGGGCTTAGCCTGCCCGAGCGAGACACCGCGGAACTGGTGCGGATGTACCCCGCCGGGGACTGACCCGGGGCGCGCCGGGACCGTACGATGGCGCGGTGCTGGTCAAGTGGATTCGCTGCACGGTGACGGACCGACGCGGGTTCGAGCGTGGGCAGCGCAAATGGGCGGGGCTTCCGGGGGAGCCGGGCTTCCGGGGGCAGGGCGGCGGCTGGAGCCGGGGCCGGCAAGGGGTCGCGCACGTCTTCGCGTTCTGGGAGAGCCGCTCCTTCTACGACTCCTTCATGGCCCGCTCGCACGACCGCCTGGCCGCCTCCCAGAACGGCACCTTCACCGACGCGCGGATCACGCTCTTCGACCACCGCTTCGACGTGAAGACGGGCTTCGAGCCGCGCTTCTCCGACGCCGACGTCGTCCGCGTCGCCCACACCCGGGTACGCGAGGGACGCGTGGACCACTTCGCGCTCATGCAGGAGAAGGTGTGGAACCCGGCCATGGCGGGTTCGCCCGGCATGATTCGGGGTCTGTTCGGGGAGGCCCCGGGCCGCGAGTTCCTCGTGCTGTCGATGTGGCGCGCGGCCGCCGAGCACGGCAAGTACCGCCAGGAACGGGTGGAGCGGCTGTCGCTGCGCGCCCAGACGGAGGCCGACGTGGAGGCGCTCACCGGAGACGTCGTCGACCTCGAACCCTCCTGGACGGTATGACCGTACGACGACCGCCGGCGCGAGCGGCGAGCCCGGTGCGCGGAGGACAAGATGTCCGAATAGGGTCGGGGAATGGTTCGACCACGGCGCATCGTTCTTGTCCGACACGGGGAGTCGGAGGGAAACGCCGACGACACGGTGTACGAGCGAGAGCCCGACCACGCCCTGCGCCTGACCCGGACCGGGCGGCACCAGGCCGCCGAGGCCGGCGTACGGCTGCGTGAGCTCTTCGGCGACGAGTCCATCAGTGCCTACGTCTCCCCGTACCGCAGGACCCTGCAGACCTTCCGCGAGCTGCGGTTGGATCCGACCCGGGTCCGGATGCGCGAGGAACCACGGCTGCGTGAACAGGACTGGGGCAACTGGCAGGACCGGGACGACGTGCGGTTGCAGAAGGCGTACCGGGACGCCTACGGGCACTTCTTCTACCGATTCGCCCAGGGTGAATCGGGCGCGGACGTCTACGACCGGGTCGGCGCCTTCCTGGAGAGCCTCTACCGCAGCTTCGAGGCGGAGGATCACCCGGAGAACGTTCTGGTGGTGACCCACGGGCTGACCATGCGGCTGTTCTGCATGCGCTGGTTCCACTGGTCGGTGGCCGAGTTCGAGTGCCTGTCCAACCCCGGGAACGGAGAATTCCGCGTGTTGCTGCTGGGCTCGGACGGCCGGTACCGGATGGACCGCCCGTTTGAGCGGTGGACCACACCCGAGCCTTATGACCTGGACGGCTAGAGTGGCGCGCGATGACCGCTGACTCCTCCTCCGAACGGCGCTACGCACGCGCCATGTCCAGCCTCCGAGGGCTGGCACTGGGTGACGCTCTGGGCTCCCAGTACTTCGTTCCCGTGAACTATCCACAACTCAAGCGGCGTGAGGTCCCCGCCGGCACCGAGCCCTGGCAATGGACCGACGACACCGAGATGGCCTGTTCGGTAGTGGCCGTGCTCGCCGAGCACGGACGCATCGACCAGGACGCGCTCGCGCTGTCCTTCGCGCACCACCACGACTTCGACCGCGGCTACGGCCCCGCCGTGAACCGGATGCTGCGGCTGATCCGAGAAGGCGCGGACTGGCGCACGCAAGCGGCCGAGCTGTTCAACGGCCAGGGCTCCTGGGGCAACGGGGCCGCCATGCGGATCGCGCCCCTGGGCGCCTGGTACGCGGACGATCCCGAGCAGGCCACGCACCAGGCCGAGATCTCGGCGTACACCACCCACCAGCACCGCGAGGCGGTGTGCGGAGCGATGGCCGTCGCCGCGGCCGCCTCGCTGGCGGCGGCTCCGGCCGGCCCGCCGAAGGCGGCGGACCTGTTGGACGCGGTGATCGCGCTGGTGCCGCGCAGTGCGGTGGGCGCCGGGCTGCGGCGGGCGCGCGGGATGCTCGACTACGACGACGCGACCACGGTGGCGGCGGTCCTGGGATGCGGGCGCCGTACGAGCGCGCACGACACGGTGCCGTTCGCGCTGTGGTCGGCGGCCCGGGCACTGGACGACTACGAGCGGGCGTTCTGGACCACCGCGCAGGTGGGCGGGGACGTGGACACGACGTGCGCGATCGTCGGCGGAGTACTGGGCGCGCGCGGGGACGCGGTGCTGCCGGCGGCGTGGCTGTCGCGCACCGAAGACCTTCCGGCGTGGTTGCCGGACGCGGCGCGCTAGCTCGTCCGGTTCGGATCGTGTCGGACCAGGGGCGCCCGAGTACCTCTCCGGTACTCGGGCGCCCCTTTGTGTCGTCCGGCGATGGCCCGGTGCCTTCGGCGAGCGAACTCGGCGGGTCGGGCGGGCCGTTCGATTGTCACGGTCCTGACACAAGGCTTTCTTGAATATGTTCAAAACTGCCCGACCCCGGCCTACCCTGTCCGCTTCGCCGCTCTCATCTCCTGCACCCCGGGAGCGGCTGATTGGGGAGGGACCTGATGTCTGAGAACGCCGACAAGGCGACACGCGATGCGGCCGGAGGCGATGCCGGCGCCGAGCGGCTCGCGAAGTCCGGGGCCGGTGCCGAGCGGTCCGCGCAGTCCGGCGGCGGCGCCGGTGCGCCCGGTGCCGGTGCACCCGGGGCGGGTGCTCCCGCGGCCGCGCCTCCGGCCGCTCCCGGATCGCCGGGCTTCGATTCCGTGGCCTGGCACACCTGGGTGGCCCAGCAGAAGAACCCGCGGGGACAGCAGGCCCAAGCCGGCGCCGCGGCCAAGGCGCAGGCTTCGTCGGCCCGGCGGGTCCGTTCCGCCCAGGCCGCACCGATCCGCACCGCCACCCTGGTCGCCGTGCTCGTCGCCGGCGTCGCCACCGCCGTCTTCCTCGGTGACGGCGTCGGCCCCGGGCTGCTCATCGCCGCGCTGCCCGCCATGGTCGCCGCGTACGTCTCCGCCCGTGCCGCAGGCCGAACGGTCCGACCCTGGACCGTGGTGTGGTCCCTCGGCTGCGTGGCCCTGCTCGCGGTCCCGGCCCTGCGCGACTCCGCGTGGCCGTCCACGCTCGCGATCCTCGCCGCCGTCTTCCTCGCCGCGCTGGCCCTGCACGGGAGCCGCCGCTGGCCGGGCGTACTGCTCAGCCCGCTCGGGTTCGTCGACACCGCGGTCACCGGCGTCGGCTGGGCCTGGGCGGGGGTGCGTTCGCGCGGGGGCGGGGTGGACCGTACCCGCTGGCTGCCCATCGCGAAGGCGGCCGTGGTGGCCGTCGCGCTGCTGCTCGTGTTCGGGGCGCTGTTCGCCTCCGCCGACGCGGCCTTCGCCGATCTGCTCGGAGGACTGACCCCGGACGTCTCCGTGGGGCGCAGCCCCCTCCGCGTCGCGCTGTTCCTGCTGGGCGCGCTCTGCGCCCTGTCGGTCGCCCGGACCGCCGCGGCCCCACTGCGCTGGGACCGCGTCACGACGACACCGGGCAAGCCGCGCCCCCGAGTGGAGTGGGCGCTTCCGCTCGTTGTGCTCAACCTGCTGTTCGCCGGCTTCATCGCGGTGCAACTGGCCGTGCTGTTCGGCGGGTACGACAAGGTCCTGGAGCGCACGGGCCTGACCTACGCCGAGTACGCCCGCCAGGGCTTTTGGCAGCTGCTCTGGGCCACCGTGTTCGTCCTCGCCGTGATCGCCCTCGCCCTGCGCTGGGCGCCTCGGGGCGGTGCGGGCGACCGCCGCTTCGTCCGGCTGGTCCTGGGAACCCTGTGCCTGCTGACCCTGGTCGTGGTCGCCTCCGCGGTGCGGCGGATGGACCTGTACGTGGACGCGTACGGGCTGACCCGGCTGCGACTGTCGGTCGTCACCATGGAACTGTGGCTCGGGCTGGTGATCGTGCTGCTCATGGCGGCCGGCGCGTTCGGCGGGCGCTGGCTGGCCCGCGCGGTGGCAGGCAGCGCCGCCGCGACCGTCCTGGTCTTCGGGCTGCTGTCCCCGGACGGGATCATCGCCGAGGTCAACGTCGCCCGGTACGCGTCGGACAGCAAGATCGACGTGGAGTACTTCCGCTTCCTGTCGGCCGACGCGGCTCCCGCCTTGGACCGCCTGCCCGAACCCCGACGCTCCTGCGCATTGCTCGGGGTCCGCGACGACCTGGCGGGATCCGGGGACGCGCCCTGGTACGCGACGAGCCTGGCGGAGTCCCGAGCACGCCGGATCCTCGACGAGCGTCCGGTCACGATCACCGCCCACGAATGCGTACAGCTCGGCCTCTACGGCGGCCGAAGCGAGTACTAGCCCCTGTCGGGGCGAGCGCCGGGTGCGCGCCGATTCCGGCGCACCCGTACCGGCCGGGGTGTACGCGTCGCTCGCGCACACCCCGGCCTTCGTGCGACGGGCCGTGCTCAACCCACGGGGCCGGCCTTCTCGGCGGTTCCGTTGAGGGCCTCCAGGTCGCTCTTGCGCACGCGGATCACCAACAGCGCGGTCGCCAGCGCGAGTCCGGCCATCGCCACGGCGGCGATGAACGCGGTGGAGATGCCCTGGGTGAGGACGATGTCGCCCCACGGATCGGGTAGCCGGCCGGTCGCCTCGAAGGCCGCCAACTGCTCCGGTTCCGCCTGCGCCAGGAACGCGGGGACCTGCTTCCCGGCCTCGTCGCGACCGGCCGTACCGAAGACGGTGACCAGGATGGACAGCCCGAGCGAGCCACCGACCTGCTGGGCGGCGTTGAGCAGACCGGAGGCCGCGCCGGCCTCCCTCGGCGCCACTCCGGAGACGGCGGTGAGGGTGAGCGTCACGAAGTTGAGCCCCATGCCGAAGCCGAAGAGGAGCATCGGACCCAACACTCCGGACACGTAGGCACTGTCCGTCCGGATGAACGTCAACCAGGTCAGGCCGGCCCCGGTGAGCGCGGACCCGAGGACCATGAACGGCTTGGGCCCGAATCGGGGCAGGAAACGCTGGGAGAGTCCGGCGGCCGTGACGATGGCGACGGTGACCGGCAGGAAGCCGAGCCCGGAACGGATCGGGGAGAAGCCGAGCACGTTCTGGACGAACTGGACGATGAAGAAGAACATGCCGAACATCGCGGCGGCGAGACCGAGCATGATCACGTAGGTGCCGGCGCGGTTGCGATCGGCGAACATCCGCAACGGGATGATCGGCTCGCGTGCCCGCGACTCGACGACCACGAACAGTCCGAGGAGCACGACGGCGGCCGCGAAGGAGCCGAGGGTGAGCGCGTCGCGCCAGCCGTCCTCCGACGCGCGGATGAACCCGTAGACGAGCGAGGCCATGCCGCCGGTGGAGGTGAGGGCGCCGGCGATGTCGAAGCGACCGGGATGACGTTCGGACTCGCTGATGTAGAGCGGCGCGAGGACGGCGATCAGGATGCCGATCGGCACGTTGACGAAGAGGACCCACCGCCAGTCCAGCCACTCGGTGAGCATGCCGCCAGTCAGCAGGCCGATCGCGCCCCCACCCGCCGACACGGCGGCGAACACGCCGAAGGCGCGATTGCGTTCCGGGCCCTCGGCGAAGGTCGTGGTGATCAGGGCCAGCGAGGTCGGTGAGGCGATCGCCCCGCCGACTCCCTGGAGGGCGCGGGCCGCGAGGAGTTGCCACGGCTCCTGGGCGAAACCGCCGAGGAGCGAGGCGAGGGTGAAGAGGAGGATGCCGGTGATGAACACGCGGCGCCGCCCCAGGATGTCGCCGGCCCGGCCGCCGAGCAGGAGCAGGCCGCCGAAGGCCAGGGTGTACGCGCTGATCACCCAGGACAGGTCGGTGGTGGAGAAGGAGAGCGCGGTCTGGATGTGGGGGAGCGCGATGTTCACGATCGTCGCGTCGAGAACCACCATGAGCTGGCAGGCGGCGATGACCGTGAGCGCCACTCCCGGGCGCCCGGGGTGTCGGGCGGCGCCGGGTATTCGTGGCGTGGCCAGTTGAGTGCTTGTCACTGAGGATCCCCCCCAAAGTGAAATAGTGAACGCATTCGTTCACTGCGGGTCCACGGTAGGAGTCGGCGCTTAGTGAACACAAGCGTTCACTAAGGCTGAAAATTCGTGCGACGGGCGCGCACGGGCGGCGGGGGTGTGGGGCATGACGGGTTCACGCTGGTCGGAGGCGGCGCCGGGGCGCCGGCGGGGTCCGGAGCTCGAAAGGGCGATTCTCGACGCGGCCCTCGAGCAGCTGAGCACCGTGGGCTGGAACGCGCTCACGATGGAGGGCGTCGCGGCGGGCGCGCGCACCGGGAAGGCGGCCGTATATCGGCGCTGGCCGTCGAAGACGGAACTGGTCGTGGAGGTGCTGCGTGCCGGATTGCCGTCACTGGGTGAGATCGAGGATCACGGTTCGATGCGCGAGGACCTCCATCGGCTGTGTGTGCGGATGCGTGACGTGATGAGGTCGAGAGCCGGTGAAGCCTTGCGCGCCGTACTTCACGAATGCGATCACACGCATGCCGACCGCTTTCGGGGGGTGATCTGGAAGGGGCTGCACGAACCCGCTCAGGACCTGATCAGGGACTTGGTGGAGCGGGGAATCAAGCGGGGTGACGTTCGTGGCGACGCGGCTACTCCGTTCGTCACCGATGTGATCCCGGCCATGTTCATGTACCGCGCAAAGGTGTACGGAAGCGAATGGGGTGACCCTGATATCGCGGAACTGATCGACCGTGTGATGGTGCCCATGCTCCGGCCGTGACCCGGCCGGTCGGTCCCGACGGTCGCCCCCGCCCGGGGCGGGGTGTGCAGGGGGCGCGGGGCGGCGTACCCTTGCTGGCGCCATGCCGTACGAAGCACCCACACACGCCGTCGAACGCTCCCTCCGTGCAACCACCGGCGCCAAGGTCATAGCCGGGGTCGACGAAGTCGGACGAGGGGCCTGGGCCGGACCCGTCACCGTGTGCGCGGCGATCACCGGTCTGCGCCGACCGCCCTCGGGACTCACCGACTCCAAACTGCTCACCCCCAAGCGACGCGACGCACTCATCGACGTTCTGGAGGGCTGGGTGACCGCGCACGCGCTCGGGCACGCCTCCCCCGAGGAGATCGACACCCTCGGCATGACGGCGGCCCTGCGGCTCGCCGCGGTGCGGGCCCTGGAGTCCCTGCCGGTGCGGCCCGACGCGGTGATCCTCGACGGCAAGCACGACTACCTCGGATCGCCCTGGCGGGTCCGGACGGTGATCAAGGGCGACCAGTCCTGCGTCGCCGTCGCCGCCGCCTCGGTGATCGCCAAGGTCCGGCGCGACAGGATGATGGCCGACCTGGCCGAACAGGGCGGCGGAATCGAGGACTTCGCTTTCGCCGCGAACGCCGGCTATCCCTCGCCCGTCCACCGGGCGGCGCTGGAGGAGCTGGGGCCCACCCCGTACCACCGGCTCTCGTGGTCGTACCTCGACGCGCTGCCTCGTTGGCGGCACCTCAAAAAGGTGCGTCGCAGCGAGGAGAGCGTGGAGCTGGAAGACGGAGGCCAACTCGGGTTCGATTTCTGATCGCGTCCACGTGCCACCCGCCGGTACGTTTCGTACCGGTGTTTGAAAGATGTCAACTCAAGCCTCTCAACCGAGGAGCCTCAGATTCACGAGAGTGCCCAGGGTCCCCGCGTCACTCCGGCCGCGAGCCGCACCGCGCAGACCCCCCGCCCCGTACCTGGTCCGCGTCCCGCCGCCGTACCCCGGCCCGGGCGCCCCGGTCCCGTCCGACCCGCCCCGCCCGCGCAGCGCGCGGCGCAGGCCACCCCCGGACCCGTTCCCCCGGCCCCCGAGGCCACCGTCCCGTCCGTCTCCGAGGCGGTCCCGCAGGTCCAGCTGATCCCGGCATCCGCCGAGGGCGCGCTGGACGCGGCCGAGGAGGCCGTGGACCTGCTGCTCGACACCGGGCGCGCGCCCGGCGACATCCTGGTCCTGACCACCGGCGACCCGCACCCGTGGGCCGCGCACGAACTGTCCTTCGGCGAGGCCGCGTACTGGGCCCAGCACGATGCCGGGGACGACGTCTTCTACGCGGACGCGGCGCAGGTCCAGCGCGCCGGCAGCCGCCCCGTCGTGGTCTTCGCGGTCAACGGCGGATCGGTCGAGGCCGCCGCCCGCACGCTGCCGGTCGCACTCACCCGGGCCGGCACGCTGCTGATCGTGTGCGGCGACGCGCAGCGGATCAACTCCGTTCTGGGCGCGGGCGTCTGACGCCCCGTCTTCCGGTGCGGACGAGGGCGGGGGGCGCCGTGAGGCGGCCCCGCTGACGTCCGGGGCCCGACCTGCCGTACGCCCGGATCCTCGGGTACGGCCGTGAGGGCCGCCCGCGGGTGCGGTGTTCCGCACGCGCCCCGGACAGCTCGCGGTGCCGCGTGGCGCCGTGGGTCCGCACGCGTGCGCGCACCCCACCGGGTCGCAGGCCAATGGTCTGTGGCCCGGCGGGATCCGCGCACGCGGCATTCGCGCACGCGGGTGCACCCGCGTGCGCCGGGTGTACGCGCACCCGGGCGCGGTGGGATGGGTACCTGATCCCGGCGGGTGACGCGCGGTACGCGCGCGATCAGCGCGCGACGGTACGGCGCAGTGCCTCGGTCGCGCCGCCGCCGGTCCGCAGGCTCATCGGCGCGAACTCCGCCGCGGTCGAGCCCAGCGGCTCCGGCCGGGAGTCCGATCCGGGCCGCCGCCCGCCGCGATCCTCGCCCAGTACCTGCCAGCCGCCAGGGGTCAGCGTGATGTAGGCGCCGCAACGCAGCCCGTGCAGGGTGCAGGCATCCCGCAGCCCCCACATCCAGGCCCCGTCCTCCTCGGTCCACCGCTCGTCGCCGTCACGGCAGTACATCAGTACCGCCGTCCGCACCGGAGTTCGTCGGCGCAGGTCGTGCGGGAGTACCCGGCGCAACCGCGACAGCAGGGCGTTGCGGTACTCCCAGCCGTCGGCCGAGGACGACCGTTGGACGAACGAGGCGCTGGCGACGAGGCGTTCCTCGGGGCCGAGAACGGCGATCACGGCGGTGGTCGGGACCGGACCGTGCCGGGCGTGCAGACCGGTGACGAGTTCGCGGGGATTGGTCAGCAGGGGCACCCCCGCCGACGTCCACTCGGCTGGTTCGAGAAGTCTCCCGTGCCGGATGGCGCCGCCGGTGGCCGTTGTCAGGGACGTGGTGGAGGTCGGGGCGAAACCGAAGGTCACGGTCCTCCCTTCGGGTACACGCCCGCGTACGGGCACGGCTGGGATGCGGGCGCGCCGCAGCACGGCCCTGGAGAGTGCCGGCGAGCCGAGCGGGAGCACTCCGATTCTCGCGTGGCCCGCGAGGATGGGGCAATGAGCATTTGTGGCTGCCGACCGGAATTCGCCGGTATGCCGCTCATATCCTTGCCCCGCCACGCCGAGGATGACGCATCCGTTACGGCTGGAGCGCGAGTACCAGCGGAAACACCCCCTTCGCACCGGCCCGCCGGAGCAGCCTGGCGGCCACCGCGAGCGTCCAACCGCTCTCGGCCCGGTCGTCCACGAGGAGAACCGGACCCGGAGTCTCGGCCAGTGTCGCCGCGAGGGCCGCAGGCACTGTCAAGGCCTGGTGGAGTCCCCGGACGCGTTGGGCACTGTTCGACGAAGGCAAGCCGAACTCCGGTGCCTGATCGGTGTACGCGAGCGAGCCCAGCAAGGGCATCCGACCGATCTCCGCGATCCGCGCGGCGAGCGAGCCGACCAGCTGGGGACGGGAGCGCGACGGCAGGCAGACCACGCCCGCGGGGCGTGCGGGTGCGTCCGCCGCTCCGGAGGCCCAGCCGCCCGGCCCCCGTGCCCAGTCGGCCAGGACGGCCACGACGGCCTGCGCGACGTCGTCCGGGACGGGCTGGTCGGGTGCCTGCGGGGCCAGCATCGGGCGGAGTCGGTTGCCCCAGCCGATGTCGGAGAGGCGGCCCAGGGCCCGGCCGGTGGCGGACTGTTCCCCGACGGGGATCCGGCCCTTGAGGTCCACGCCCACCGCCACGAGCCCGGTCGGCCACATCTTGCGCGGATCCAATTCCACGCCCGGACGACCCAACTCGCCCCGGGCGGTGTCCAGGGCCGTGCCGGAGACCTCGGCGGTGAACCGGGCGCCGGCGCAGTTGTCGCAGCGCCCGCAGGCTGCGGCCTCCTCGTCGTCGAGCTGGCGGCGCAGGAACTCCATGCGGCAGCCGTCGGTCGCCGCGTAGTCGCGCATGGCCTGCTGCTCGGCGGAACGCTGACGGGCCACCCACGCGTAGCGCTCGGCGTCGTACGCCCACGGTTCGCCCGTCGAGGTCCAACCGCCCTTGACCCGGTGCACCGCGCCGTCCACGTCGAGGACCTTGAGCATCGTCTCCAGGCGGGTGCGGCGCAGATCGACCAGCGGCTCCAGGGCGGGCAGCGACAGCGGTCGGCCCGCCTGGGCCAGCACGTCGAGCGTGCGGCGGACCTGCTCCTCCGGCGGGAAGGCGACGGAGGCGAAGTACTGCCAGATGGCCTCGTCCTCCCGGCCTGGCAGCAGGAGGACCTCCGCGTGCTCCACACCGCGGCCGGCGCGGCCGACCTGTTGGTAGTACGCGATGGGGGAGGACGGCGACCCCAGGTGCACCACGAAGCCCAGGTCGGGCTTGTCGAAGCCCATGCCCAGGGCGGAGGTGGCCACCAGCGCCTTGACCCGGTTGGCCTGGAGGTCGTTCTCCGCCTGTTCGCGGTCGGCGTTCTCGGTCTTGCCGGTGTACGAGGAGACGGTGTGACCGCGGTGGCGCAAGTAGGCGGTGACCTCCTCGGCGGCGGCCACCGTCAGGGTGTAGATGATCCCGGAACCCGGCAGGTCGGTGAGGTGGTCGGCGAGCCAGGCCAGTCGGTGTGCCGCGTCGGGCAGGGCGAGGACCGAAAGGCTCAGGCTCTCCCGGTCCAGCGCGCCCCGCAGCACGAGCGCGTCGGTGCCGGCGCCGGTGCCCAGTTGCTCCGCGACGTCGGCGGTCACCCGGGCATTGGCCGTGGCGGTCGTGGCCAGTACCGGAACCCCCGGCGGGAGATCGGCCAGCATGGTGCGCAGCCGGCGGTAGTCGGGGCGGAAATCGTGGCCCCAGTCGGAGATGCAGTGGGCCTCGTCGACCACGAGCAGGCCCGTGGCGGCCGAGAGCTTGGGGAGGACCTGGTCGCGGAAGTCCGGGTTGTTGAGGCGCTCGGGGCTCACCAGCAGGACGTCGACCTCGCCGGCGGCGACCTCGGCCTGGATGCCCTCCCACTCCTCGGGGTTGGCCGAGTTGATCGTGCGGGCGCGGATTCCGGCCCGGGCGGCGGCCTCGACCTGATTGCGCATCAGCGCGAGCAGCGGCGAGACGATCACGGTGGGGCCGGCGCCGCTCGCCCGCAGGAGGGAAGTGGCGACGAAATACACGGCGGACTTGCCCCACCCCGTGCGCTGCACCACCAGCGCCCGTCGCTTGTGCGCGACGAGGGCCTCGATCGCCCGCCACTGGTCCTCGCGCAGCCGAGCGGTGCCCGTCGGATCGCCCACCAGTCGGGCGAGTACGGAATCGGCTGAGGACCTCAGGTCTGGGTTCATGCCCCCCATGCAACCTGATGGCGCCGACATCGCGCCAATGCCGCCCTGGACCTGTGGATATTGAAGATTGGACCAGTTAGGGCCGGTTCGGTGAGTTATCCACAGGGGTTTCGCGATTCGCCCAGGCACGGGACCGTCGACGCATGACGAAGAACCACGCATCACCGAGCCCGTCCGACCGGCCGTCCGCAGGCCCGTCCGGAGCGTCCATCGAATCCCAGATCACCCTGCGCAGCCCGGCGGAGCTGGCCGACGCGCTGCCCTACATGCTCGGCTTCCACCCGACCGACTCCCTCGTCATGGTCGCCGTCCACGGCGAGGGCGGGCGCTTCGGAGGTCGGCTGCGCGTCGGGATTCCCGCCGCTCCGGCGGAATGGGAGGAGACCGCCCGACAAGTCGCCGAAACCCTGGTCCGAGGCAGCGAACGACGGGGCGGCAAGCCCGACGGCATCGTCGTCTTCCTCTGCCAGGATCCGCGCGACGCGGAGAGCGGACAACGCGTGATGACCCGGCTGCGGCCCCTCGCCCAACGGCTCCGCCTTGCCTGCGGAGCGCTGGAGGTGCCCGTCCTGGAGGCCCTGTGCCTCTCCGAAGGCCGCTACTGGTCCTACATCTGCCCCGACACGCGTTGCTGCCCGGCCGAGGGCACACCGCTGGTCATGCCCGGCACCTCCGTGATGGCGGCCGCGGCCACCTTCGCCGGACTCCAGGTTCGGGGCTCCCTGAGGGAGATCGAGGGAAGGCTGAGTCCACTGCGCGGAGCAGCGGCCAGGGAACAGGAGGCGGCGCTGGAACGGGCCGCCGTCGCACTGGTGCCGAAGATCCTCGACGGGGCCACGCGCGAGGAGGTCGGCGCCGAGACCATCGCCCTGGCCCGGACGCTCATGCGGCGCATGACGTCGCCCCCGCCGCCGGCCGGGTCGTGCCCCGGCGGGGACGACTGGGACGACGCCTTGCTGGGGCACGACGAGGCGGCCGCCGTGATCATCGGCCTGCAGGACCGCGAGATCCGCGACATCGCCGCCGAATGGATGGAGGGCGAGGAGGCCGCTCCGGCGCTGCGTCTGTGGCGCGCCCTGGCCCGGCGCTGCGTCGGGATCTACGCGGAGCACGCGGCGGCTCCACTCACCCTCGCCGGCTGGGTCTCCTGGTCCACCGGGGACGAACCGTCCGCCCGCATCGCGCTCGACCTGGCCCTGCGGGCGGACGCCGACTACCGCTTCGCCCAACTGCTCCACCACGCCTGCAACGAGGGCATCGACCCGGAGGGACTGCGCCAGTGTCTGCGCGAGGAACGGCGGCGCAGGGAACCCCGCCGCAAGCGACCGGTCGGAGCCGGCCGCCCGCCCGGCCGGCGGACCAAGGCCGAGCGCGGGGCCGCCCGCCGCACCACGCGGAGCGAACAGTGACCCGCGACCGGGGCCTCCTCCGGCGGCTCCGCGGCGCGCTCGGCCACCCACCGGGCCCACGCCGCCGGGGACAGCCGCCGCCGTGGCCCGTGACCCGGGCGGGGGTGAGGGCGTTCAGCTGTGGGGCGGTGGGGGCCCGGCCGCGCCGCCGCCCAGCGAAACCGGCCGGAGCGCAGACAAGGCGACGCATGGCCCACCCCGTACCACCCGCCCGCAGGCCCGAGCTGCCGCCCGTGCACGGAGCCGTCATCTGTCTCGCCGCGCCGTGCCTGGCCATCTCGCCCGAACACGGCCAGCTGACCGGGCGCGGGATCGACGGGGTCTACCGCGCCGGACTACGGCTGCTCTCCCGCTGCGTACTGCGCGTCGGCGGCCGGGACCCGGTCGCCGTGCAGGGACGCAGCCTCGGCGCCGACCGGGCCGCCTTCACCGCCACGGTCCGTACCGGAGCCGAGTCCGGCCCCGACCCGGACATCGGCGTCGAGCGCGTCCGCCACGCCGACGGCACGGAACGGATCACCCTGCGCAGCTACGCGAGCCGTTCCCTGCGCCTCCCCGTCGAGCTGGCGCTCGGTACCGACCTGGCCGAACTGGCCGCGATCGCGGCGGGCCGAGCCGGGCCGGAGCTCCCCGCCGCCGTGCACGCCGCCGGGTTGCGCTGGAGCACCGGCGACACCCAGGCCGTCGTCACCGCCGAACCGGCCCCCGACGACGCGCTCGCCTCGTCCGGACTGCTGCGCTGGCAACTCGAACTGGGCCCCGGCGAGGCCCGCACCATCGAACTGCGGACCGGCCGGGACCGCACCGCGCGGGCGTCGGCCGGCCACGTGGCCAACCCCCTCGCCGAAGCCCGGGCCGAGGGGGACGACCCGAGGGTCGAGGCATGGTTTCGGACGAGTGTGGAAGACCTCGGCGCGCTGCTCCTGAGGGACCCCGAGCAGCCGGGCGACGCCTTCGCCGCGGCGGGAGCGCCCTGGCGGCTCGGCCTGGCCCAGGCGGAGTCGCTGTGGGCGGCTCGGATGGCGTTGCCGCTCGGTACCGGGCTCGCCGCGGCCACCCTGCGCGTCCTGGCCAGGAGCCAGGTCGACGGGCGCGGCCCCGGAGCCGGGATGATCCCGGGACCGCTGCGCGGGACCGGACCACAGCTGCCGCCGGGCTGCACCGGGACCGAGGCCACGCTCGCCTTCCCCGCGGTCCTCGCCGAAGCCCGCCTCTGGGGTCTGCCGGAGGAGGAGGTGGCCCGGCTGCTGCCCGCCGCCGAACGCTGCCTGGAATGGCTCCGCGGAGCCCTGGGGGAGGACGGCTTCCTGGCCGACCCCGACCCGGGCCCACGGCGCTGCGAGACCCAGGCCCACGCGCACCGGGCCGCGCTGCTCGGCGCCGACCTCCTCGCCGGATGCGGGCGGCCCGGCGCCGAGGAATGGAGAGACAGGGCGGCCCGACTGCGAGAGCGGTTCCGGGCGGAGTTCTGGATCGACGGCCCGGACGGCGGACGCCCCGCGGCGGCCCTGCATCCCGACGGCCGTCCCCTGCCCCGGCTGACGGGCGCTGCCGCGCACCTCCTGGACACCGGGCTGCTCAGCGGGGGCCGGGCGGCGCCCGGCCTGCTGGACCGGGCACGCACCGAGCAACTGGCCCGCCTGCTCGGAGCACCCGCGATGGATTCGGGATGGGGCCTGCGGAGCATGGCGAGCCGAGAGCCCGGCCACAATCCGTTCGGGCACCGCTCGGGGGCGGTACGGGTCCACGAGAGCGTCGTCGCGTTCTCCGGCCTGGCCCAGGCGGGCTTCGAGAAGGAGGCCGGCGGCCTGCTGCGGGGACTGCTCGACGCCGCCGAGACCTTCGGGTACCGGTTGCCGGAGATGTACGCCGCCGGGCAGCGCACCACGGGCAGCGCACCACTCCCGCACCCCGCGGCCTGCCGTCCGGCAGCGGTGGCCGCCGCTGCCGGTGTCCACGCGCTGATCGCCCTCGCCGGGATCCGCCCGGACGCCCCCGCCGGCACGGTCGCGCTGCACCCGCTTCCCGGCGCCCCGCTCGGCGCCCTGAGGCTCTCGGGGCTGCGGGTGTCGGAGCAGCCGTTCGGCGTCCGCGTCAGCCGCCTCGGCCTCGGAATGGTGGAGGAGGCCGCTGATGCGCTCCAACTGGGAGGCTGAGTTTCGGATCACTGTCGGCGGGATCCCCAAAGCTCTGTTTATCGTCAGGCAGACGACTATGATCGCCGCATGTCGCCCTACGACCCGTCGGCCTTTCCGCCCTTTGCCGTCACCGTCGATCTGGTCGTGCTCACCGTGCAGCGTCACGCGCTCTGCGCGCTGGTCGTCCGACGGGGTGAGCAGCCGTTCCAAGGACGCTGGGCACTGCCCGGAGGCTTCGTGCGCGATGACGAGGACCTCGCCGGAGCGGCGGCCAGGGAGCTCGCCGAGGAAACCGGGCTGTGCGCTCACGACCCGGCCGTGCCTGATGTGGGCAACGGTGCGCACCTCGAACAGCTCGCCACGTACGGAGACCCGAAGCGCGACCCGCGGATGCGGGTGGTCAGCGTGGCTCACCTGGTGCTGGCTCCGGATCTCCCCGCGCCGCGGGCGGGCGGTGACGCGAACAGCGCCCGCTGGGCCCCCGTCGACGAACTCCTCGCGCCGGCCGAGCCGGCTTCCGCCGGACTCGCCTTCGACCACGAGCGCATCCTCGCCGACGGAGTCGAGCGGGCGAGAAGCAAGATCGAGTACTCCTCCCTGGCCACCGCCTTCTGCCCTCCCGAGTTCACCGTCGGCGAGCTGCGAAGGGTGTACGAGGCCGTGTGGGGCGTGGCGCTCGACCCGCGCAACTTCCATCGCAAGGTCACCGGGACCCCCGGGTTCCTGGTGCCGGCCGGGGGGACGACGACCCGTCAGGGCGGTCGGCCGGCCCAACTGTTCCGAGCCGGTGGAGCGACCCTGCTCAACCCGCCGATGCTGCGCCCGGAGGTCTGACACCCCGTCGCCCAGGGCCGGGCCGCGGCCCCGGGCCAGGGGCCCCGCCCCGGACGGGAACCGGGTGTGGGCGTCGTCGGCGAGGCCGCCGACACCGACGCGCCTGAGATCCCGTTGCGTTGAAAATCGGACATATCGCGTTATCTTGCTTGCGGTACTCATGCTGCCGCAGAGCGGTCTCACACCCCGCGAGAGAAGCGATGCTCCAGGCCATCGGACTCACCAGTACACCCCGTCGAGAACTCCCGCCCCTGGTGGACGACCTCACCTTCGAGGCCCGCCCCGGGTGCGTGACCGCCCTGCTCGGTGACCCGGGCTCGGGCAAGACCACCGCGCTGCGGCTCATGCTCGAACTCGAACCGGGCCGCGGCATCACCTACTTCCGCGGCCGTCCGCTGCACCGGATCGCGCATCCCGGCCATGAGGTCGGCGTGCTGCTCGGGGACGTCCCCGGCAACCCGGCGCGTACGGTCCTCAACCAGTTGCGGATGCTGTGCGCCGCCTACGGGGTCCCGGCGTCGCGAGCCGAGACCATGCTGGAGGTCGTCGGCATCGGCGGCCTGCGCGACCAACGGCTCGGCGCGCTCTCGCTCGGCATGGAGCGTCGCGTCGCTCTCGCCGCCGCGCTGTTGGCGGACCCCTGCACCCTGCTCCTCGACGAGCCCGCCGCGGGGCTCTCCCCACGCGAACGAATCTGGATGTACGAACTGTTGCGTGGGCACGCCGCCCTCGGGGGCGCGGTCCTCTTCACCACCGACGACGCGAAGGAAGCCGCCCGCAACGCCGACCGGGTGGTCTCCATCAAGGCCGGGCGGCTCGTCGCGGACCAGGAAGCCACCGAGTTCGCACGCACCCGACTGCGCCCCCGGGTCGCCGTGCGCACCCCGCACGCGGCCCGACTCGCCGATGTCCTGGGCCGTGAGGCCCGAGCGGCGCGGCGCGCCGTCGAGATCGTCGCGGAGAGCGGCAGCCGCCTGTCGGTCTACGGCAGCAACTGCGCGGAGGTGGGGGAGGCGGCGTTCCGGCACGGAGTGCTCGTCCACCAACTCGCGGACGAGACCGGAGACACCGGAACGCCGGTCCCACCCGTCCCCCAGGCGCGCTCCGAGGCCCGTACGGCCGCCCACGCCTCGGCCGTGGCGGCTGCCCACGCCGAATCGGGCGCCGTGGAAGCGGGCTCCACCACCGGCCCGGGGTCCGAACCCGGACCGGAGGCCGAGCCGGCGCCGGGACCCGGAGCCGGAGTGCGGCCGGAGCCGGGGACCGGGCGGGGAGCGGGGGCCGCCCCGTTCCCCGCCGCCGAGGGCGGGGCAGGGCATGCTCGGCCCCCGCGCACCGGCCCCGGGCGATCCGCCCGGGCGGTGCGTCGGGTCGGCGGCCCGCTGCGCCCCCTGCGCTACGAACTGCTCCGCGTGTTCGGCACCGCGACCCCGCTCCTGACCTCGGCCGCGGTCGTGATCGTCTCCGTCGCGATCGCGCTCGTCCTCGCCCGGACCGGACACACCCCGCAGAACCGGCTCCTCGCCGCCTGGCCGCAGTCGTTGCCGCTGCCGCCCGCCGCGCTCGGCGCCGGGCTGCTCGGCGCCCTGGCCTTCGGCGAGGAGTACCGCTACCCGACCTTGGCGGCGGACCGCGGTACGGCCGCGCGCCGGATGGGCCTGCTCGCCGCCAAACTCGGAGTCTGCGCCGTACTCGCCCTGCTGCTCGGGGGCCTGGCCGTCACCGCGGACGCCGCGGCCCTCCGGCTCGTCTTCGACTCCGGCCCGCTCCGCCCGCCGGCGCAGTGGATCGCCCCGGCGGCGAATTGGGCCGGTCTCCTCATCGGCTGCGCCTGGGCCGGGGTGTTGGCCTCCGGTGTCTTCCGATCCGCTGCGGCCGGCCTGGCGGCCGTGCTCGTCGTACCGGTGATGGTCGTACCGCTGGTCCGCAAGTCGCTGCACGGACCGTCCGCCTACCCGACGGACGGCCTCGCCTCCCGCCTGCGCGAGCTGTCCTGGGCCCAGTGGCCACCGGAGGCGGACCGGCTGGTACTGGGCGCCCTGCGGGTGATGGCCCAACCCGTGGGCACGGCGCTGGTGTTGTCGTTGATGGTCCTGTTGTGCGCCTATGGGTTCACAGGACTGCGCAGTCGAGTCCGCTGGTGAATGACAGTTGGCGATCGCTTCGGAGCGAAGCGATCGCCAAGGTGACCGACTTGTTCCGTATCAACCTGACAGGACCGCAACTCCCCGCAAAAGGCCCGGTTCTTTACGATAAGTCGTCAATTGCGTAGGTGGCACCGATCACCCTTTCGTGTGCTTTTCACCAAAGACCTCAAGGGTGATGGGGGCACGACCGACAAAGGATTCGTGAGTACCCTTGCGCACACCATGATGACCGCCGCCCGCCATGCCGACTCCGGCCTCGCCGGCTCGGGCGAACGCGACCGCTACCCCTACGCGGAGACCCCGGGGGCCGACCGGGTCGGACCGCCCCACTGGGACGGCGCCGACATCGAGTTGAGCCGCGTGGGCCGCCGCGCCACCGGGAGCCGCGGCCGCGGACTGCACGGCCAACTCGTCCAGCAACTGGGACAGATGATCGTTTCCGGCGACCTAGGCGCGGATCGCCCGCTGGTCCCCGAGGAGATCGGCCAGCGCTTCGAGGTCTCCCGCACGGTCGTCCGCGAATCCCTGCGCGTTCTGGAGGCCAAGGGCCTCGTCAGCGCCCGACCCAACGTCGGCACCCGGGTCCGTCCGGTCGCCGACTGGAACCTGCTCGACCCCGACATCATCGAATGGCGGGCTTTCGGCCCCCAGCGCGACGACCAGCGCCGCGAGCTCAACGAGCTCCGCTGGACCATCGAACCGCTGGCCGCCCGCCTCGCCGCCGGACACGGCCGCCCCGACATCCAACAACGCCTCGCCGACATGGTCGAGATCATGGGCCACGCCCTCGGGCAGGGTGACTCGATCACCTTCGCGCGTGCCGACAACGAGTTCCACGCGCTGCTGATCCAGGTCGCGGGCAACCGCATGCTGGAACACCTCTCGGGCATCGTCTCCTCCGCCCTCCAGGTCTCCGGCAGCCCCATCACCGCGTGCGACCGTCCCAGTGAAACCTGCGTCGCGCACCACGCGCGGATGGTCGAGGCCATCGCAGCCGGCGACGCCCTGGGCGCCGAGAACGCCATGCGTCAGCTCCTGACGGTGCATCCGGAGGTCGAGCGTGTGGTCCCGGCCCCGCGCGAGCACTGACGGGTTCGACGCGCGCAGGCGCGGGGGTGCACCACGTGTCGCCGGGCCCGGTTCGGGTCCGGCGACACCCGTGTGCGGGGGACGTTCGAAGCCCCTGAATCCGTGCGTATGACCGTATGCCCGGCAATGGCGGAAAAGTGGTGTGACTCGGGCCACGAAGATTGGGCGTAACGCTCCGCGACGTCACGCGATGACTTAAGAGGTGATGGCCGACGGAGGGAAGACAGCAGCCCTTGCGGGTGCTGTAGAGCTCCCCGGCCCCTGCCCGCGCCCCCGGCCCATCCCCAGTCGGTGGTCGTCGGCTCCGGTCCAGCACCACCAGGCCCGGGGTCGGAAGCCGTTCCCATCGTTCCGAGAGGTTGTTCGTGTCGGCCAGCACATCCCGTACGCTCCCGCCGGAGATCGCCGATTCCGAGTCTGTGATGGCGCTCATCGAGCGGGGCAAGGCCGAGGGGCAGATCGCCGGCGATGACGTGCGTCGGGCCTTCGAGGCTGACCAGATTCCTGCGACCCAGTGGAAGAATGTTCTGCGCAGCCTCAACCAGATCCTCGAGGAAGAGGGTGTGACGCTGATGGTCAGTGCCGCGGAGTCGCCCAAGCGCACCACCCGAAAGAGCGTCGCAGCGAAGAGCCCGGCGAAGCGGACGGCCACCAAGACCGTCGCGGCCAAGACGACCGTCGCCCGGACCGGCACCGACGCCGCCCCGGAGGCGGTGACGGCGGAACCGGACCCCGTGGACGCCCTCGCGGAGGAGCCCGGAACCGAGCCCGCCGCCAAGAAGACCGCGGCGAAGAAGACGGCGGCCAAGAAGACCGCCCCTGCCAAGAAGACCGCCGCGAAGAAGACGGCGGCGAAGAAGACCGCCGCCAAGAAGGGCTCCGACGAGGCCGACGAGGAGTCGACCGAGGAAGGCGCCGGCGGAGTCAAGGCCGAGTCCGAATCCGAGGAGGAGGAGGGCGGCGAGAACAAGGGCTTCGTCATCTCGGACGACGAGGACGACGCCCCGGCCCAGCAGGTCGCCGTGGCGGGAGCCACCGCCGACCCGGTCAAGGACTACCTCAAGCAGATCGGCAAGGTTCCGCTCCTCAACGCCGAGCAGGAGGTCGAGCTCGCCAAGCGCATCGAGGCGGGCCTGTTCGCCGAGGACAAGCTGGCGAACTCCGACAAGCTCGCGCCCAAGCTCAAGCGAGAACTGGAGATCATCGCCGAGGACGGGCGCCGGGCCAAGAACCACCTGCTGGAGGCCAACCTCCGCCTCGTGGTCTCCCTCGCCAAGCGCTACACCGGCCGCGGCATGCTCTTCCTGGACCTGATCCAGGAAGGCAACCTGGGCCTGATCCGCGCGGTCGAGAAGTTCGACTACACCAAGGGCTACAAGTTCTCCACGTACGCCACCTGGTGGATCCGGCAGGCGATCACCCGCGCCATGGCCGACCAGGCCCGCACCATCCGCATCCCGGTGCACATGGTCGAAGTGATCAACAAGCTGGCCCGAGTCCAGCGGCAGATGCTCCAAGACCTGGGCCGCGAGCCCACCCCGGAGGAGCTGGCCAAGGAACTCGACATGACCCCCGAGAAGGTCATCGAGGTCCAGAAGTACGGGCGCGAGCCGATCTCCCTGCACACCCCGCTCGGCGAGGACGGCGACAGCGAGTTCGGCGACCTCATCGAGGACTCCGAGGCGGTCGTCCCGGCCGACGCGGTGAGCTTCACGCTCCTGCAGGAACAGCTGCACTCGGTGCTCGACACCCTGAGCGAGCGCGAGGCGGGCGTGGTCTCGATGCGCTTCGGCCTGACGGACGGGCAGCCCAAGACGCTCGACGAGATCGGCAAGGTCTACGGGGTCACCCGCGAGCGCATCCGGCAGATCGAGTCGAAGACGATGTCGAAGCTGCGTCACCCGTCGCGTTCGCAGGTCCTGCGCGACTACCTCGACTGACGGGACCCGACGCCGAGGGGCGTACGCCCGGTGGCCGCGCGGGTGCGCACGGCCACCGGGCATCCCACTCTGGGTGGAGTCATGAACACTCGGAGTCAGGAGGCCTCATGCGTCGTCCCTTTGCCCGTGCCCTGGCGGGCGCGCTGACCCTGGTGGCGGGAACGGCCGCCGCGCCGTCGGCCGGGATGCCGCAGGCGGCCGCGGACAGCGTGGTGATCGGCGGGCAGCCGGTGAAGGTGGCGGACAGCCCCTGGGTCGTGGCCCTGGCCAGCCGTGACCGGTTCGGGGGTACCCGGGGCGGCCAGTTCTGCGGGGGCGTGATCGTCGCCCCGACGACCGTGGTGACGGCGGCCCACTGCCTGGGTCGCCAGGTGCTGGGCGGCACGGTCGAATCCGTGCCGGACCTCCGCGTGATCGCGGGCCGCACCGAGCTCCGCGCCACGGACGGGCGGGAGATCGCGGTGCGCGCGGCGCGGGTGAACCCGGCGTACGACTCCGCCAGCAACGCCGGCGACCTCGCCGTCCTGGAACTCGCGGAGGCCGTGCCGGCGAACCACGTGCTCCCCATGGCGGAGAAGGGCCACCCGGCCTACGAGGCCGGTACCGAGGCGTCCGTGTACGGCTGGGGGGACACCAGCGGATTCGGCGACTACGCCTACGGACTGCGGGCGGCGCGCGTCGAGGTGCTCGCGGACCGGGTCTGCGAGGCCGCGTATCCGGGGGACGCGGACGGACAGTACCGATCCGCCTCCATGGTGTGCGCGGGAGACGGGGGCGGCGGCAAGGACGCCTGCCAGGGCGACAGCGGCGGGCCGCTGGTGGCGCGGGGGCGGCTCATCGGGGTCGTGTCCTGGGGGCGCGGCTGCGGCCGGGCCGACAGTCCGGGCGTCTACACCCGGATCTCTCCACTGGTCGCCTTCGTGAGCGGCTCCGAGAGGGCCGCGCACTCCGAGGGGGAGTGGGAGTCCCGCTAGGGAGCCCCCAGGGGCTCCTCGGGCCCCGTGTGGCCCGCAGAGGGGCAAGGGGGTCCGAGCGCCGGATCCTGGCATGGGGTGGGAGCAGGGCTTGTACGCGGGGCGGACATGAGGACGGGCGGCACCCCTGGGTCACAGAGGTGTCGCCCGTCGACCGGCCTGGCCGGTCCTTGCTCGTCGGATGCGAGGTCTAGGCCTGTGTCAGCGGTCCTCGGTGTCGGCGGCATTCGCAGCCGGAGCGGACGTGAGCCGCTCGGTCTCATCCTGTATTTCCGCGGCGATCTTCTTGAGTTCCGGCTCGAACTTACGCCCGTGGTGGGCGCAGAAGAGCAGTTCACCGCCGCTCAGCAGGACGACGCGCAGATATGCCTGGGCGCCGCAACGGTCGCATCGGTCAGCGGCCGTCAGCGGGGTCGCGGGTGTCAGAACAGTAGTCACGTCGCCTCTTCTCTAGCTCGACGAGCTGTCGTACCAGGGTCAACATCCAACCAGGCCGAAAACGTTCCCGCTCGCGGCTTTCTTTCGAAACTTCCTTCCGAAGCTGGCCGGCTGTTGCCGGTTGGCGGCGAAGGAGCCGTATTGCGTTGCTTTACGGTTTCGCGTTGTCAGTCGTTCGCTTGTCGCAGTTCAGTCCCCCCGGCGTGAGTGCCGGTTGTTCATGAGGACGTGCCCGAACACTAAATGGTTCATGCCTGGAAGGGAACGTGATGTTTGCTTCACCCCTACGGGAGATCGAACACCCGTGCGGGCCTGCACTAGGCTGTGGAAGCCGCGAGGGTGGCGTTGCATCGGCTCTACCAGGCCTCGGTACCCTCGGACCGGCAACCGAGCCACCCCTGAGCCCGACCGGGCCAGAAAAGAAATTCAGCGAGGAGCGAACTGCGTGACCGCCGACACGTCCGTGCCTTCCAGCGCGCTGCTGTCCGGAGCAGACCGGGACGGTTCCAACTACACCGCGCGGCACCTGCTCGTCCTCGAGGGCCTCGAGGCCGTCCGCAAGCGCCCGGGGATGTATATCGGGTCCACCGACAGTCGTGGCCTGATGCACTGCCTCTGGGAGATCATCGACAATTCCGTCGACGAGGCCCTGGGCGGCTACTGCGACCACATCGAGGTGATCCTCCACGAGGACTCCTCCGTCGAGGTCCGGGACAACGGCCGCGGCATCCCCGTGGACGTCGAGCCCAAGACGGGCCTGTCCGGCATCGAGGTCGTCATGACCAAGCTGCACGCCGGCGGCAAGTTCGGAGGCGGCTCCTACGCGGCCTCCGGCGGCCTGCACGGCGTCGGCGCCTCCGTGGTCAACGCCCTCTCCGCCCGCCTCGACGTCGAGGTGGACCGCAACAGCTCGACGCACGGCATCAGCTTCCGCCGCGGCGTCCCCGGCATGTTCACGGAGCAGGGGCCCGACAGCCCCTTCGACCCCGCCAACGGCCTGCGCAAGGTCAAGCGGGTCGCCAAGGGCAAGACCGGCACCCGCGTCCGCTACTGGGCCGACCGCCAGATCTTCCTCAAGGACGCCAAGCTCAACCTGGAGACGCTGTACCAGCGCGCCCGCCAGACGGCCTTCCTCGTGCCCGGGCTCACCCTCGTCGTCCGCGACGAGCGCGGCATCGACGGCGCGGGCAAGACCGAGGAGACCTTCCGCTTCGACGGGGGCATCAGCGAGTTCTGCGAGTACCTGGCGCAGGACAAGGGCGTCTGCGACGTGCTGCGCCTGACCGGCACGGGCACCTTCAAGGAGACCGTTCCGGTCCTGGACGACCGCGGCCACATGACCCCCACCGAGGTCACCCGAGAGCTGGGCGTGGACATCGCCCTGCGCTGGGGCACGGGCTACGAGACCAACGTCAAGTCCTTCGTGAACATCATCGCCACCCCCAAGGGCGGCACCCACGTGTCCGGCTTCGAGCGCTCGGTGGCCAAGACCGTGAACGAGGTGCTGCGCTCGGCGAAGCTGCTGCGCGTGGCCGAGGACGACGTGGTCAAGGACGACGCGATGGAGGGCATGACGGCCGTCGTCACCGTCCGCCTCGCCGAGCCGCAGTTCGAGGGCCAGACCAAGGAGGTGCTCGGCACCTCCGCGGCCACCCGGATCGTCGCCGCCGTGGTCGCCAAGGAACTCAAGGCGTTCCTGACCTCGACCAAGCGCGACGACAAGCAGCAGGCGCGCTCCGTGATGGAGAAGATCGTCGCGGCCGCCCGTACCCGGATCGCCGCACGTCAGCACAAGGAGGCGCAGCGTCGCAAGACCGCTCTGGAGTCCTCCTCGCTGCCGGCCAAGCTGGCCGACTGCCGCAGTGACGACGTGGACCGCAGCGAGCTCTTCATCGTCGAGGGCGACTCGGCGCTCGGCACGGCCAAGCTCGCCCGGAACTCCGAGTTCCAGGCGTTGCTGCCGATCCGGGGCAAGATCCTCAACGTCCAGAAGTCCTCGGTCTCGGACATGCTCAAGAACGCCGAGTGCGGCGCGATCATCCAGGTCATAGGAGCCGGCTCGGGTCGGACCTTCGATCTCGACACCGCCCGATACGGCAAGATCGTCCTGCTCGTCGACGCAGATGTGGACGGCGCGCACATCCGCTGTCTGCTGCTCACGCTCTTCCAGCGCTACATGCGGCCGATGGTCGAGGCGGGCCGGGTCTTCGCGGCCGTGCCGCCGCTGCACCGGATCGAGCTCGTCCAGCCGAAGAAGGGCCAGGACAAGTACGTCTACACGTACTCCGACAACGAGCTGCGCCAGACGCTGCTGGAGTACCAGCGCAAGAACATCCGCTACAAGGACACCATCCAGCGTTACAAGGGCCTCGGCGAGATGGACGCCGACCAGCTCGCGGAGACCACGATGGATCCGCGGTTCCGCACGCTGCGCCGGATCAACATCGGGGACCTGGACTCGGCCGAGTCCGTCTTCGATCTGCTCATGGGCAACGAGGTGGCCCCGCGCAAGGAGTTCATCACCAGCTCCGCCGCGACGTTGGACCGCTCGCGCATCGACGCCTGAGCGGCCCGGGCGTCCACTCGCTGAACGCCCTTACACACCAATGCTCTTCACTTCATCACCTGATGGAGTGAAGAGCACCGGTACACCAGTCCGGAAAACGTCGATTCCACCCATCCTTGTCACCACGCGGCCAATGCGGCGGCGGACAAGGAGAGTTCGGTGGAGAAGCACGAAGGTCGTGATGCCGGAACGATCCGGCTCGACGACCCCTGGTACGACGCGTTGGCGGTCGGCTGGGGGGAGGGCGAGGTGGCGCAAACGGCCGCTCCGCGCCCGGTCGCCGGCGACCGGCCCGCATCCGGGGCCTCGGACATCTACCTGGAAGTGCAGCGAAGTGCCGCCTTCCAGGAGGTACGCAGCCGCTACCGGAGGTTCGTCGTCCCCGCGACCGCCGGCTTCTTCCTCTGGTACGTCGCCTACGTGGTCGCGGCGACCGCGGCGCCGGGGATCATGTCCCGGCCGGTGATGGGGTCGATCAACGTGGCCCTGCTGGCGGGGCTGGGCCAGTTCCTGAGTACGTTCCTCCTCACCTGGGCGTACGCGCGGCACGCGCGGCTGCGCCGGGACCGCGCCGCGCTCGACCTGCGCTGGACGGTCTTCGAACAGGAGCGGGACCAGGAGCGGATCCGGACCTGGGAGGCGGGCCGGTGACCACCGAACACCAGACCCTCGCGCTGATCCTGTTCAGCGTCTTCATCGCGGTCACGCTGGGCATCACCACCTGGGTCAGCCGCAACCGACACGGATCGGCCGAAGAGTTCTACGCGGGTGGGCGATTGTTCTCCCCGATGGAGAACGGCTTCGCCATCGCGGGCGACTACATGTCCGCGGCCTCCTTCCTCGGCATCTCCGGCCTGATCGCCCTCTTCGGATACGACGGCCTGCTGTACTCGGTCGGCTTCCTCGTGGCGTGGCTGGTCGTGCTCTTCCTGGTCGCCGAACTGGTCCGCAACTGCGGCCGGTTCACCCTCGCCGACGTGGTCGCCGCCCGGATGAGCGAGCGGCCCGTGCGGATCGCGGCCGGGGCTTCCTCGGTGGTGGTGTCCGTGCTGTACCTCGTGGCGCAAATGGTCGGCGCGGGCAGCCTGGTGGGCCTGCTGCTCGGGAATTCGAGCGCCGGCGCGCGCACCTTGACGGTGGTCGGCGTCGGCGCGCTGATGGTGGTCTACGTGTCCTTCGGGGGGATGCGGGCCACCACCTGGATCCAGATCGTGAAGGCCGTGCTGCTGATGGGCGGCGCCGTGACGTTGACCGTGCTGGTGCTGCTGCGCTTCCACGGGAACTTCGACCAGCTGTTGGCCACCGCCGCCGAACGCAGTGGACACGGAGCCAAGTTCCTGAACCCCGGACTCAAGTACGGGGGCGACTGGGCCGCCCGCTTCGACTTCATGAGCCTCGGCCTCGCCCTGGTCCTGGGCACGGCCGGGTTGCCGCACATCCTGTCGCGCTTCTACACGGTGCCGACGGCGCGCGCGGCCCGGCGGTCCGTGGTCTGGGCGATCGGGCTGATCGGCGGCTTCTACCTGATGACCATCGTGCTCGGCTTCGGGGCCGCCGCCCTGCTGGGTCCCGAGCAGGTCCGGGCCTCCAACGCCGCCGGAAACACGGCGGTTCCGCTGCTGGCGGCGTTCCTGGGAGGGGGCGCCGAGAGCACCGGGGGCGCGGTCCTGTTCGCCTTCGTGGCGGCGATCGCCTTCGCGACGATCCTCGCGGTGGTCGCCGGAATCACCCTGGCGTCCTCGGCTTCCGTGGCACACGACCTGTACGCCTCGCTCAAGCGCCGGCACGCCAAGCAGCGCAGCGAGGTCGCGGTGGCGCGGGTCGCCGCCGTCGGGATCGGCGCGGCGGCGATCGCGCTCGGGTTGGTCGCGCAGAACCTGAACGTGGCGTTCCTGGTGGGGTTGGCCTTCGCCGTGGCCGCCTCGGCGAACCTGCCGGTCCTGTTGTACTCGCTGTTCTGGCGGGCGTTCACCACCCGCGGGGCCGTCTGGTCCGTGTACGGGGGGCTGGTGCCGGCGGTGCTGCTGGTGGTGCTGTCGCCCGTGGTGTCCGGCAGCCCGGAGTCGATCTTCCCGGGTGTGGACTTCCAGTACTTCCCCCTCCAGAACCCCGGGATCGTCTCGATCCCGCTGGGTTTCCTGGCGGGGTGGCTCGGCACGGTCACCTCGGCGGAAGAGCCGGACGTGCGCAAGCACGCGGAGACGGAAGTGCGGTCGCTGACCGGCGCCGGGGCGGTGTGACCCTGCCGGTCGGTGATGGCGGCCTGCGGGGTCAGTGGGCGGCGCCGGGCTCGGAGTGGCGCCAGGAGTAGCGGTGTTCCGGCCGGCCCGTCTCGCCGTAGCGCAGGGCGAGGGTGACGCGCCCGGTGCGGTCGAGGAGCTTGAGATAGCGCTGGGCCGTCTGGCGGCTGATGCCGGCGCGATCGGCGATCTGCTGGGTGGAGAGCGGGCCCTCGGCCGTGCGCAGGACCTGGCGGACCAGGTCGGCGGTCGGGGGGGAGTGGCCTTTGGGCAGGTCGTTCGGGGCGCCGGCCGATGCCAGGGCGCCGAAGAGGCGGTCCACTTCGGCCTGTTCCGCCTCGCCTCCGGTCTCCAGGGCGCGCCGCAGGCTGCCGTAGGCCTCCAGGCGGGCCCGCAGCCCGGCGAACGCGAACGGCTTCACCATGTACTGGAGGGCGCCGAGCCGCATGGCGGCCTGCACGGTGGCGAGATCGCGGGCGGCCGTCACCATGATGACGTCGGTGTGGTGGCCCTGTTGGCGCAGCCGGCGGACCAGGTCGAGGCCGTTCTCGTCGGGGAGGTAGTGGTCCAGCAGGATCAGGTCCACGTCGTGGCTTTCCAGGAAGGCCAACGCCTCGGTTGCCGAATGTGCTTGGGCGATCACCTGGAATCCGGGAACCTTCGCCACGTACGCCGCGTTGATCCGGGCAACACGCATGTCGTCGTCGACGACCAATACGTGAATCGGGGACTCGTTCATCGCAGGGCCTCCGGGAGTACGACGGAGAATTCCGCCCCTCCGTCCGCTGTCTCGCCGGCCCGGACCGTACCGCCCTGCCGCTCCGCGAGACGGCGTACGAGCGCGAGTCCCAGTCCGCGCTCGCGGTGGGCCCTGGGCTGTTTCGTCGACCAGCCCTCGGTGAAGATCTCCTCGCGCCGCTCGGCGGGTACGCCGGGGCCGCTGTCCCGGACCCGGAGGATCGCCGTACGCCCCTCGGCGCGCAGCTCGACCTCGACCAGCGGGGCGGTCGAGCCGGCGGCCGCGTCGAGGGCGTTGTCCACCAGGTTGCCCGTGATGGTGACGAGACCGCCGGGGTCCACCACCCGGTCGGGCAGTCGGGTGGCGTCGGCCAGGCGGAGCGGGACGCCGCGCTCCGCGGCGACGGTCGCCTTGCCGACCAGGAGGGCCGCCAGCAGCGGATCCCGGATCCTCTCGGTGACCTGCTCCGCGGTGGTGCGGTGCACCCCGACGACCTCGGTCACGAACTCCACGGCCTCCTCGTACAGGTCGAGCTCCAGGAGACCGAGCAGGGTGTGGAGCCGGTTCGCGTGCTCGTGGTCCTGGGCGCGCAGGGCGTCGATCAGACCGCGGGTGGAGTCCAGCTCGCGTCCGAGGTGTTCCAGTTCGGTGCGGTCGCGCAGGGTGGCGACGGCTCCGCCGTCCTCGGTGGGCATCCGGTTGGCGACCAGCACGCGGGGCCCCTGGACGGTGAGCAGGTCCCGGCCACCGACCCGGCCCGTGAGGACGTCGGTGGTCCGGCCCGCGCCGAGGACGTCGTCCAGCGCGCGTCCCGCGACGGCTGCCGGGGCGTCGGGGTCGAGGCCCAGCAGCCGGGCGGCCTCGTCGTTGACCAGCCGGATCCGCCCGTGCCGGTCGAGGGCGATCACGCCCTCGCGGATGGAGTGCAGCATCGCCTCCCGCTCCGCGAGGAGACCGGCGATATCGGAGAAGGCCAGGTCGCGGGTCTGCCGCTGGATCCGGCGGGAGAGCAGGTAGGCGGCGAGAGCGCCCGCCGCCAGGGCGCCGCCCGCGTAGGCGAGCAGGCCGGGGATGGCTCCCAGCAGCCGGTCGCGGACGCTGTCGTAGGCGATGCCGACGGAGACCGCGCCGACGATCTCCCCGTCGGCGGCCAGGAGCGGGACCTTGCCGCGGGCGGAGCGGCCCAGGGTGCCGTCGTCGATCTCCATCACCTCGCGGCCCGCCAGGGCGTCGCCGGGGTCCGTGGAGACGGCCAGGCCGATCCGGCGGGGGTCGGGGTGGGAGCGTCGGATGCCCCGCAGGTCGACGACCACGACGTACTCGGCTCCGGTGGCGCTGCGGACGCGTTCGGCGGCGGATTGCACCGGGCTGTCGCGGTCCGGTCCCGAGTCCAGCAGGTCCGTGGCCAGCGAGGGGTCGGCGGCGGCGCTCTGGGCGATCGCCAGGGCGCGCCGCATGGCCTGGTCGTCCAGCTGCGCGCCGAGCGGCGCCAGGAAGAGACCGGTGGCCAGGGCCACCACACCCGCCGCGATGGCGAGCTGGGTGAGCAGGATCTGGGAGACGGCCCTTCTGGGCAGCCCGAGGCGCCGAGCGCTCATGTGGGGGAACCGCATGACCAGCAACCGTAGGTCGGCTTCGGCCTGAGCGGAATTCTTCCCGGCACGCAAATCCCTTGCGTTACTTGCGCCCAGCTTGCGCAAGCGATGACGGCACAAAAGTGCGGTCAGAGCGGTAGACGACTCGCCAAAGCTCTGCAACTCTCGCACGGCACACCGCAAATTCCTGTCTCACCTGGTTCAGAAAACTCATGTCGAGGGACGAGGACATATGAGAAGGCACAACTGGAGATGGCGGGTCCTGGCCGCCCTCCTCAGCACGGCGCTGATGATGATCGCTTGGCCCGCCCTGACCGCCGCGGCCGCCGGCGGTCCGAGCATCGCCGCGGGCAGGCCCGCGGCCGCGAGCAGTGCCAACGGTTCCTACACCGCGGCCAACGTCACCGACGGCAACCAGTCCACGTACTGGGAGAGCGCCGGCGGCACCTTTCCGCAATGGGTGCAGACCGACCTCGGGGTCACCACCCGCATCGACCAGGTGGTGCTGAAGCTGCCCGCCGCCTGGGAGAGCCGCAGCCAGACCCTGTCGGTCCAGGGCAGTGCCGACGGCACGAGCTTCGCCACCCTGGTGAACTCCGCCACGTACTCCTTCGGCCAGGGCGACGGGAACACGGTGACCATCACCCTCCCGGCCACCCAGACCCGCTTCGTGCGGATCGCCGTCACGGCGAACTCCGGCTGGCAGGCCGCCCAGCTCTCCGAACTGGAGGTGCGCGCCCCCGGCGAGTCCTCCGTCAACCTGGCGCTCGGGAAGACCCTCACCGCGAGCAGTAACACCCAGGTGTACGTGCCGGCCAACGCCAACGACGGCAACACGGCCAGCTACTGGGAGAGCGTCAACGACGCGCTGCCTCAATGGATCAAGGCCGACCTCGGCGCCTCGGTACGCGTCGACCGCGTGGTGCTGCGACTGCCCGAGAACTGGGGCGCGCGCACCCAGACCCTGAAGATCCAGGGCAGCGCCAACGGCACGGACTACACCGACTTGACCGCCTCCAAGGCGTACGAGTTCAACGCCGCGGGCGGCAACGCCGTCACCCTCGCCTTCGACGCCGCCACCACCCGCCACCTGCGCGTGTGGATATCGGCGAACTCCGTACAGCCCGGCGGGCAGCTCTCCGAGCTGGAGATCTACGGTCCGCAGAGCGGTGACACCCAGGCGCCCGGCGCCCCCACCGAGCTCGCCTACACCGAGCCGGCAACCGGCCAGATCAAGCTGACCTGGAAGGCGGCCACCGACAACGTGGCCGTCACCGGCTACGACGTCTACGCCAACAACCAGCTGCGCACGAGCGTCGCGGGCAACGTCACCACCTACACCGACACCCAGCCGACCGGCGCGAACGTCACCTACCACGTCCGGGCCAAGGACGCCGCCGGCAACCAATCGCCGAACAGCAACACCGTCACCCGCGCCGGGGACACCGGTGACACCCAGGCCCCGACCTCCCCGGGCTCGCTGACCCTCACCGAGCCGGCCGCCGACCAGGTCAGACTGGCCTGGCAGGCCTCCACCGACAACGTGGCCGTCACCGGCTACGAGGTGTACGCGAACAACGTGCTGCGCACGACGGTCGCGGGCAACGTCACCGGCTACACGGACACCCAACCGGCGACCGCCACCGTCAGCTACTTCGTGCGGGCCAAGGACGCGGCCGGCAACCGCTCGGGCGACAGCAACACCGTGACCCGCAACGGCAGCGGAGGCGGTGGTTCCAACCTGGCCGTCGGCAAACCCATCACCGGTTCGTCGGTCATCCACACCTTCGTCGCGGAGAACGCCAACGACAACAACACCAGCACCTATTGGGAAGGCGCGGCCGGGGCCTACCCGAGCACGCTGACCGTCAGGCTCGGCGCCAACGCCGACGTGGACCGTCTGGTACTCAAGATCAATCCGGACAGTGCCTGGGGCACCCGCACCCAGAACATCCAGGTCCTCGGCAGGGAGCAGGGGGCCTCCGGGTTCACGGGCCTGGTCGCCGCGAAGGACTACACCTTCAACCCGGCGTCCGGCGGCAACACGGTCTCCATCCCGGTCGGCTCCCGCGTCGCCGACATCCAGTTGCGCTTCACCTCCAACACCGGCTCCGGAAACGGGCAGATCGCGGAGTTCCAGGTCATCGGCGTTCCCGCGCCCAATCCCGACCTGGTGATCACCGGCCTGAGCGCCGCGCCCGCCACGCCGGTCGAGTCGGACCCCGTGACGCTGTCCGCCACCGTCAAGAACAGCGGCCCCGCCCCGGCCGCCGCCACCGCCGTCACCTTCCGGCTCGGTGGCACGATGGTCGGTACGGCCTCCGTGCCGGCGCTCGCCGCCGGCGCGAGCGCCACCGTCGGCGCGGGGATCGGCGCGCGGGACGCCGGGACGTACCCGCTCGGCGCGGTCGTCGACGAGGCCGACACGGTCATCGAGCAGAACGACACCAACAACACCTTCACCGGGACCCCGCTCGTCGTCCGCCCGGTGGACAGCTCCGACCTGGTGGCCTCCGCGGTCGGTTGGTCGCCGGGTTCACCGTCCGCCGGTCAGACGGTGAACTTCACCGTCACGGTCAAGAACCAGGGCTCCGTCGCGGCGGCCCCCGGTGCGCACGGCGTCACCCTCACGCTGCAGGACGCGGGCGGCGCGACCGTACGGACGCTGACGGGATCCTTCAGCGGCGCCCTCGCGGCCGGCGCCTCCTCGGCGCCGATCGCGCTCGGCAGCTGGCCGGCGGCGAACGGCAAGTACACCGTCAAGGTGGTCCTCGCCGACGACTCCAACGAACTGCCGGTCAAGCGGGCCAACAACACCTCCACCAAGTCCTTCTTCGTCGGCCGTGGGGCGAACATGCCCTTCGACACCTACGAGGCCGAGGACGGGGCGGTCGGCGGCGGGGCGAGTGTCGTCGGACCCAACCGGACCATCGGCGACATCGCGGGCGAGGCCTCGGGCCGCAGGGCCGTGAACCTCGACGCGACCGGCGAGTACGTCGAGTTCACCACCCGGGCCGCCACCAACACCCTGGTCACCCGCTTCTCGATCCCCGACGCCCCGGGCGGCGGCGGCATCGACTCCACGATCAACGTGTACGTCAACGGCACCCTCAGGAAGGCCCTGCCGCTGACCTCCAAGTACGCCTGGCTGTACGGCGCCGAGGCCTCCCCGGGCAACTCGCCCGGCTCCGGCGCCCCGCGCCACATCTACGACGAGGCGAACATCCTGCTGGGTGAGACCGTCCCGGCGGGCAGCAGGATCCGCCTCCAGAAGGACGCGGCCAACACCAGCACGTACGCCATCGACTTCGTCAGCCTGGAGCAGGCCGCGGCGATCGCCAACCCCGACCCGGCGACGTACACCGTGCCCGCCGGCTTCACGCACCAGGACGTACAGAACGCCCTGGACAAGGTCCGGATGGACACCACCGGCAAGCTCGTCGGCGTGTACCTGCCGCCGGGCGACTACCAGACGGCGAGCAAGTTCCAGGTGTACGGCAAGGCCGTGCAGGTCGTCGGCGCCGGACCATGGTTCACCCGCTTCCAGGCCCCGTCGTCCCAGGACAACACCGACATCGGCTGGCGGGCGGAGGGCACCGCGAAGGGCTCGTCCTTCTCGGGCTTCGCCTACTTCGGCAACTACACCTCGCGCATCGACGGACCGGGCAAGGTCTTCGACTTCGCGAACGTCTCCGACATCACCATCGACAACATCTGGAACGAGCACATGGTGTGCCTCTACTGGGGTGCCAACACCGACCGGATCACCATCAAGAACTCCCGCATCCGTGACATGTTCGCCGACGGCATCAACATGACCAACGGCAGCACGGACAACCTCGTGACCAACAACGAGGCGCGGGCCACGGGCGACGACAGCTTCGCGCTGTTCTCCGCGATCGACGCGGGTGGCGCGGACATGAAGAACAACGTCTACGAGAACCTGACCACGATCCTGACCTGGCGGGCGGCCGGCGTCGCCGTCTACGGCGGCTTCAACAACACCTTCCGCAACATCCACATCGCGGACACGCTCGTCTACTCCGGCATCACCATCAGCTCCCTGGACTTCGGGTATCCGATGAACGGGTTCGGCACCGATCCGACGACCTTCGAGAACATCTCGATCGTCCGCTCCGGCGGCCACTTCTGGGGCGCGCAGACCTTCCCCGGGATCTGGGTCTTCTCGGCCTCGAAGGTGTTCCAGGGGATCAGGATCAACAACGTCGACATCGTCGATCCGACGTACAGCGGAATCATGTTCCAGACCCAGTACGTGGGAGGCCAACCGGTCAATCCGATCAAGGACACCATCCTCAAGGACATCACCATCACCGGGGCGAAGAAGAGCGGCGACGCCTTCGACGCCAAGTCGGGCTTCGGACTCTGGGCGAACGAGATGCCCGAGGCGGGCCAGGGACCGGCGGTCGGCGAGGTCACGATCCAGAACCTGCGCATGAACGACAACGCCGTGGACGTGCGGAACACGACCTCGACGTTCAGGATCAACCGGCTGCCGTAGCGGGCAGCGCATCGGTGGGCGGGGCGTTCCCTCCGGGGCGCCCCGCCCGTTCGGGTGCGGGCGCCGGCCCGGGTGCGCGCGGCGTGGGCGTGGTCACAGGGGGGCCGTGTGGCGTACGAGCGCGGGGACCACCGTGTCCCAGACCTCCGGTACGGGCATCTGGTGGCCCATCCCGGCGAGCGGGACGAGCGTGGCGCCGGGGATCTCCCGGGCCAGGGCCTCGGCGTGACCGTAGGGGAAGAGCGGGTCGTGCGTGCCGTGCAGGACCAACGTCGGCGCGGTGATCTCGCCGAGGCGCGCCCGAACCGGTTCGCCCCCCTCGACGCGCCAGTGGTTGGACGCGGCGGCCGGCGCCGGGCTGCGGTCGTACGCGCGCCCGGCGGTGCCCCGCAGGCGCTCCTCGTCCACCGGGATCCGACCGGCGAAGGCGTGCTCGGCCGCGAGGAAGTACGCGATCACCGAGTCGCGGTCGGCCCAGTCGGGGCCGGGCCGGGGCTCGGCGAACCACTGGGCCAGGGCTTCGTCCACGGGCGGCAGATCGGGTCGGCCGGGGCCGCCGGGACCGTCGGGGCTGGTGGACATCAGGGTCAGTGTGACGAGGCGCTCGGGGTGCAGGACGGCCAGGCGTTGCGCGAGTGCGCCGCCCATGGAGACGCCGACGACATGGGCCGCGGCGACGCCGTGGGCGTCCAGGACCCCCAGCGCGTCGAGCAGGAGATCGTCACCCGTGTACGGGGGCTCGCCGATCGGGAAGACGGTGGAGCGGCCGGTGTCGCGGGTGTCGTAGCGGATGACGTGGCGGCCGGCGGCGGTGAGCCGGGCGAGGAACTCCTCGTCCCACCAGTCCATGGTGGCCTCGGCGCCCGAGACGAGCAGCACCGCCGGGTCGGTCGAGTCGCCGAAGGCCTGTGTGGCGAGGGTGACGCCGTTGACGCGGACCGCCTTCTCGGGCGTGGTCATGGCTGTTCCTCCTGCGTCGCGGGGATGCGGTGGGGATGCGGGGAGCTCTGCCGCAAGTGTGCTCCGGGCCACCGGCCTGATCGTGGAGCCCGCCCGGGCGCACGCGGTACGGGGCCTTCACAGACGGGGTCCGCATGACCCAAACTGGCCGTAATGGAACTGCAAGCCACTTGCGTTCCTTGCGCTACTCTTGCGCTCATGACGCGACGACTTGCTCAAGTGGCGAAGAAGGTGGGAGTCAGCGAGGCAACGGTCAGCCGGGTGCTCAACGGCAAGCCGGGCGTCTCGGAGGCGACCCGACAGTCCGTGCTCACCGCTCTCGACGTGCTCGGCTACGAGCGCCCCACCCAGTTGCGCGGCGAACGCGCCCGGCTGGTCGGCTTGGTGCTGCCCGAGCTCCAGAACCCCATCTTCCCGGCCTTCGCCGAGGTCATCGGGGGCGCGCTGGCGCAGCAGGGGCTGACCCCCGTGCTGTGCACCCAGACCACCGGCGGGGTCTCCGAGGCCGACTACGTGGAGCTCCTGCTCCAGCAACAGGTGTCGGGCGTGGTCTTCGCGGGCGGGCTCTTCGCGCAGGCCGACGCCCCGCACGAGCACTACCGGCTGCTGTCCGAGCGCAAGGTTCCGGTGGTGCTCATCAACGCCTCCATCGAGGACCTCGGATTCCCGTGCGTGGCCTGCGACGACGCCGTGGCCGTCGAGCAGGCCTGGCGGCACCTGGCCTCCCTGGGGCACGAGCGGATCGGGCTCGTGCTGGGCCCGCCCGACCACATGCCCTCGTTGCGCAAGCTGGTGGCCGCCCAGGCCGTGGTCGCCGCTGCGGGTGCCGAACTGCCGGCCGCCCACGTGGAGCGGACCCTGTTCTCCCTGGAGGGCGGGCACGCGGCCGCCTCCCGCCTGCTGGACCGGGGGGTCACCGGCATCATCTGCGCGAGCGACCCCTTGGCGCTGGGTGCCGTACGGGCCGCACGCCGCCGGGGGCTGGACGTACCGCGGGAGATCTCCGTGGTCGGCTACGACGACTCGGCGTTCATGAACTGCACCGAGCCCCCGCTGACCACCGTCCGGCAGCCCATCGAGGCCATGGGCCGGGCGGCCGTGGAGCTGCTCACCGCCCAGATCCAGGGAGCCGCCGTACAGCCCGGCGAGCTGCTCTTCGAGCCGGAGCTGGTGGTCCGCGGGTCCACCGCGCAAGCGCCCCGCAGGTAGCCCGTACCGCCCCCGCGCGCTCGGCCGAGGCCCCGGAACGTCCCATGGACGTTCCGGGGCCCTTTTTGCGTCCTGTGTCCCACCTGTCGTACGCGCCAATGTCAGAGTCTTACGAAATCTGCGCGAGATATTGCGTTCATCTGTGGGCGGTGGTTGAGTGTGCCCCGCTCGCCCCCACGCCTTCTGTTCGATGCTCGAAGGGGACCACCGATGAGAACCCACGTCCGCCGCAACGTCGCGGCCGCCCTCGTCTCCGCGCTCGCCGTCTCCGCCCTCGCGGCGTGCGGTACGAGCAGCAGCGGAGACGACCCGAAGCCGCAGCCGAGCGGTGGTGTCACCGACGTCTCCGCCCCGCTCGACCCGAAGACCAAGGTCACCCTCTCCATCGACTGCATGCCGCCCGCGGCCAAGGCGGCCGAGCTCAAGGAGTGGAAGGAGGACGTGGCCGAGTTCAACAAGACCTATCCGAACGTCACCGTCGAGGGCCGCTCGACGCCCGGCCAGTGCCTGGAGCCCCCGCGCTTCACCGCGATGCTCAAAGCCAAGTCCCAACCCGACGTCTTCTACGCCTACTTCACCGACCTGAAGCAGGTGCTCGACAACGACGGGGCCGAGGACATCACGGCGTACGTGACCCCCAGGACGGTCCCCGCGTTCGACGACATCGACAAGAACGTCCTGAACGTCCTCAAGACCGACGGCAAGCTGTACGGCGTCCCCACCAGCAACTACACGATGGGTCTGCTCGTCAACCGCAAGCTCTTCCAGCAGGCCGGCCTCAACCCCGACACCCCGCCCCGCACCTGGGAGGAGGTCCGGGCCGCCGCGAAGAAGATCGCCGGCCTCGGCAACGGAGTCGCCGGATACGGCGAGTACAGCGTCGAGAACACCGGCGGCTGGCACTACACGGCCGCCATGTACGGCCTGGGCGGCGACATCGTCGGCGCCGACGGCAAGGCCGCGTTCAACAACGCCACGGGCAAGCAGATCGTCGACAACCTCCACGCGATGCGCTGGGAGGACGACAGCATGGGCAAGACCCAGCTGCTCAAGTGGGGCGACCTGCAGAAGCAGATGGCCTCGGACAAGCTCGGCATGTTCCTCGCCGCTCCCGATGACATCACCTACATGGTCCAGCAACTCGGCGCCACGTACGAGAACTTCGGCATGGGTCCGATCCCCGGTGGCGCGTCCACGCTCGCCGGCGGCAACGGCTACATGATCAAGAAGGGCAGCTCGCCCGACAAGGTCAAGGCTGCCATCGCCTGGCTGAACTTCAAGACCCTCGCGGTCGGCAAGGGCCAGTTCCAGTACGACCGCAGCAAGACCGACGGCCTGCCGGTCGGACTCCCGCAGCCCGCCTTCTTCACCGGCGCGAGCAAGGCCAAGGACGACGAGCTGAAGGCGGCGAGCGCCACCATGCCGGTCGCCAACTTCAAGCCCTTCCTGGACAACCCGGTGCCCGGCAAGGCGGAGCCGCCGAAGGCCCAGGAGGTCTACAAGGTCCTCGACAAGGTGATGTCGGGGGTGCTCACGAACAAGGGCGCGGACGCGGCGCAGTTGCTGGGCGAGGCCGAGAAGGCGGTCAACCAGGTACTGGCCAACCAGTAGCGCCGCCGGGCGGCGCCGGGCGCGCCTCCCCGGCCCGGCACCGCCCGCCCGGCCCCGCGGCCCCGCGCACCCCTTCCCCGCACCCCCGGGCACCCGCGCACCCCTTCCCCGAACCCCCGCGGACCCGCACCCCCGGGCCACCGGCCCCGCGTATCGATGGCGACGACCCACCAAGGAGCGAGCGGCGATGTCGGCCCCCACCCTGCCCGGATCCACCGGGAAGACCGCCGGACCCCGGGATCCGGGAACCCGTCCCCGCGAGTCCCGCGCCGACGGACCCTCGCGCGACGCGTTCCGGCGGACGGTCAAGCGGAACCTCACGGCCCACGGCTTCCTGATCGGCGCCGTCCTGTGCTTCTCCTTCTTCTCCTGGTACCCGATGGTCCGGGAGTTCCTGCTGGCCTTCCAGAAGACGGAGGGCGGCGCCACCCGCTGGGTGGGCTGGGACAACTTCACCTACGTCTTCAACGATCCGAACTTCTGGCAGGCCTGGCGCAACACCCTGCTCTTCACGGGGCTCGCCCTGGTCTTCGGCTTCGCCGTGCCCTTCGTGGTCGCCGTCGTCCTCAACGAGTTCCGGCACGCCCAGGGCTACCTGCGCATGCTGGTCTACCTCCCGGTGATGATGCCCCCGGTGGCCTCGATCCTGCTGTTCAAGTACTTCTACGACCCGGGCTACGGCCTCTTCAACCGGGTGCTGGAGTTCCTGCACCTGCCGGCGCAGGACTGGCTCCAGTCCACCGACACCGCGATGCTCTCCGTGGTCCTGGCCTCGACCTGGATGAACATGGGCGGCGCGACCCTGATCTACCTGGCCGCTCTCCAGGGCATCCCCGGAGAGCTCTACGAGGCGGCCGAACTCGACGGAGCGGGACTGCTGCGCAAGGTCTGGCACATCACGATCCCGCAGACCCGGCTGATCCTCTCGCTCCTGTTGCTGATGCAGATCATCGCGACGATGCAGGTGTTCGTCGAACCGTTCCTGCTGACCGGCGGCGCCGGACCGGAGGGATCGACCACCACCGTGGTCGTCCTCATCTACCAGTACGCCTTCAACTTCAACCAGTACGGCGGCGCCGCGGCCCTGGGGCTGTGCCTGCTCGTCCTGCTCGCGGGCTTCTCCGCGCTGTACGTCCGCCTCAGTCGCGACAACGAGAGCTGACCTGGAGCCCCCATGGCAGAGCGCACGCTGATATCGCCCGCCCAGTTGGGCCGCACCCGGGGGAAGGTCCTCTACTGGGCCCTCCTCGGCCTGGTCGTCGTCGGGTTCACCGTCGTCTTCCTCGGCCCGCTCTACTGGATGGTCGCGAACGGCCTCAAGAGCACCGAGGAGTTCGCCAAGGTCCCGCCGACCCTGGTGCCCGACTCCCTCCACACCGCCAACTACACGGCCGCCTGGCAGGTCATGGATCTGGCCAAGCTGCTGTTCAACACCCTCTACTACGCCTTCGGGGCGCTCGCCTTCCAACTCGTCCTCGACGTCGCCGCCGCCTACTCGCTCTCCAGGTTGAGGCCCGTCTTCGGCAAGGCCGTCCTCGGGATGATGTTGGCCACCCTGATGATCCCGGCCACCGTCCTGGTCGTACCGCAGTACCTCACGGTCCTGGACATGCCGATCATCGAGCGCAACCTGCTCAACTCGCCCTGGGTGATCTGGCTGCCGTCCGTCACCAACGCCTTCAACATCTTCCTGCTGAAGCGCTTCTTCGACTCGATCCCCCAGGAGATCCTCGACGCCGCCTCCATCGACGGCGCGGGCGCCCTGCGTTCCCTGCGCTCCGTGGTCCTGCCGATGAGCCGGCCCATCCTCGGCGTCGTGTCGATCTTCGCGATCGTCGGGGTGTGGAAGGACTTCCTCTGGCCGATGCTCACCCTCCCCGACCCGGCACTGCAAACGCTCAACGTCGGGATCTACTCGCTCTCCACGGGAGTGCCGGAGAACCATCTCATCGCCGCGCTCGCGATGGCCTCCGCCCCCACGCTCGTCATCTTCCTGATCTTCCAGCGCAACATCATGAGCGGCCTGACGGCAGGCTCCCTCAAGGGCTGACCAGCCGCCCGCGGGACGCGCACCGCCGTGCCCGGCCGCCCCCTGTGAAAGGACCCCTCGTGGCTGACTTTCCCCTGCCCGCACACGACGCCGACTGGTGGCGCTCGGCCGCCATCTACCAGGTGTACGTACGCAGTTTCGCGGACGGCGACGGAGACGGCACCGGTGACCTCGCAGGTGTCCGGGCCCGCCTCCCGTACCTCGCCGAACTGGGTGTGGACGCCCTGTGGTTCACCCCCTGGTACCTCTCCCCACTCGCGGACGGAGGCTACGACGTCGCCGACTACCGCACCATCGACCCCGCCTTCGGCACGCTGGCGGAGGCCGAGAAGCTCATCGTGGAAGCCCGTGAGCTGGGCGTCCGGACCATCGTCGACGTCGTCCCGAACCACGTGTCCGACCAACACGTCTGGTTCAGGGCGGCCCTCGCCGCCGGCCCGGGGAGCCCCGAGCGGGAGCTGTTCCACTTCCGGCCCGGGCGCGGGGAACACGGCGAACTCCCGCCCGGGGACTGGCCCTCACAGTTCAACGGCGCCGCCACCTGGACGCAGGTACCGGACGGGGAGTGGTACCTGCACCTCTTCACCCCGCAGCAGCCCGACCTGAACTGGGACCACCCCGCCGTACGCCGCGAGCACGAGGAGGTGCTGCGCTTCTGGTTCGAGCGCGGGGTGGCCGGCGTACGGATCGACTCGGCGGCGCTGCTCGTGAAGGACCCTGCGCTGCCCGACCTGGCGGGGCGTTCGCCCGAACCCTGGCCCGGCGAGATCCACCCGTACATCGACCGCGACGAACTCCACGACGTCTACCGCTCCTGGCGCGCCGTCGCCGACGAGTACGGGGCCGTCTTCGTCGGGGAGGTCTGGCTGCCCGACTCCGAACGCTTCGCCCGCTACCTGCGCCCCGACGAACTGCACACCGCCTTCAACTTCTCCTTCCTCAGCTGCCCGTGGGACGCGGACCGGCTCCGCACCTCCATCGAGGAGACCCTCGCCGAGCACGCCCCGGTCGGAGCACCCGCCACCTGGGTTCTGTGCAACCACGACGTCACCCGCACCGTGACCCGCTACGGCCGGGCCGACACCGGCTTCGACTTCGCGACCAAGGCCTTCGGGACACCGACCGACCTGGAACTCGGCACCCGGCGGGCCCGCGCCGCCGCCCTGCTGACCCTCGCACTGCCCGGCGCGGTGTACGTCTACCAGGGCGAGGAGCTGGGCCTGCCGGAGGCCGAGGTGCCGCTCGACCGCATCCAGGACCCGATGCACTTCCGGTCCGGCGGAACCGACCCCGGGCGGGACGGGTGCCGGGTGCCGCTGCCGTGGACCGCCGAGCCGTGGACCGACCCGTGGCTGCCGCAGCCCGCGGACTGGGGGAGGTACGCCGCGGACCGACAGGACGGCGATCCGGACTCGATGCTCACCCTCTACCGGACGGCCCTCGCGTTGCGTCGGGCAGCGGCCGGCTTCGGCGGCGGCTGGCTGGAGTGGCTGCACGCGCCGCCCGGGGTGCTCGCCTTCACCCGCCCCGACGGGCTGGTCTGCGTGGCCAACCTGTCCGACGGTCCGGTCCCCCTGCCGGACAACACGAGACTCCTGCTGAGCAGTTCCGCCCTGGACGACGCGGGGCTGCTTCCGCGGGACACGGCGGTCTGGCTGCGGACCTGACGCCGCGGCCGGACCGCCCGGCACCACCGCCCGTACGGGACCACCGGCCGCCCGGCCGGCCGGACCGCCCGCACGGCCGCACCGCCGTGCGCGCATCCCGTACGACTCCGCACCGCCGCCCGTGCCACCCCCCCCACGCATGGAGAGGTCCCACCGTCATGAGCGCAGCACGCATCGCAGCACGCGGCAGACCGGCACGCGCGGTGGTCGCCGCCCTGGCCGCCGGCGCGGTCCTCGGGACCGCCGCCGTCCTGTCCCTGCCGACGGCCCAAGCCGCACCGGCCCTGACCGCGCATGCCGTACCGGCGGCCCTGTCGCCGCTGGACGTACCGGGGCGCGGGGCCGGCGTCCCCTTCACCGAGCAGGAGGCGGAGCGGGCGGCCGGCACCGGATCGCCGATCGGGCCGGATCGCACCTACACGAGCCTGCCCGCCGAGGCGTCCGGGCGCAGCGCCGTCCGGCTCGACGCGGCGGGGGAGTACGTCGAGTTCACCCTGACCAAACCCGCGAACGCGATGAGCGTGCGGTACTCCGTACCGGACAACGCCGCCGGCACCGGGATCAGCGCGCCGATGGAACTGAGGCTGGACGGGACCAGGGCCAAGGACCTGGACTTCACCTCCAAGTACAGCTGGTTCTACGGCAGCTACCCCTTCACCAACCAGCCCGGGGACAAACCACACCACTTCTACGAGGAGACCCGCACGCTCTTCGGGAGGACCCTCCCGGCGGGCGCCAAGGTGCGCATCACCCTGCCCTCGGTCGCCGCCACCCCGTGGGCCGTCGTGGACCTGGCCGACTTCGAGCAGGTCGGGGCCCCGGTGGCCCGCCCGTCCGGCTCCCTGTCGGTCACCGACTTCGGCGCAGACCCGAACGGGACCACCGACTCCACGACGGCCTTCCAGCAGGCCGTCGACGCGGGCCGAACCCAGGCGAAGGAGGTGTGGATCCCCCAGGGCACCTTCAGGCTCACCGACCACGTGGTGGTGGACAAGGTCACCCTGCGCGGCGCCGGCCCCTGGTACTCCGTCCTCACCGGCCGCCACGCCACCGACCGCAACCGGGCCGTCGGGATCTACGGGAAGTACGTACAAGGCGGTGGCTACGGCGGCCAGATACGGGCTCACGAGGCGGGCGGACCGAGCAGGAACGTCACGCTGAAGGACTTCGCCGTCATCGGCGAGATCGCCGACCGGATCGACGACGACCAGGTCAACGCGATCGGTGGCGCGATGAGCGACTCCGTCGTGGACAACGTGTGGATGCAACGCACCAAGGTCGGGGCCTGGATGGACGGTCCGATGGACAACTTCCACATCAGGAACAGCCGGATCCTGGACCAGACGGCGGACGGGGTGAACTTCCACTGGGGCGTCACGAACTCCTCGGTCGAGAACACCTTCCTGCGCAACCTCGGTGACGACGGACTGGCGATGTGGGCCGACACCCGCAACAACGTGGCCAACTCGTTCGCCCGGAACACGGTCGTCCTGCCGATCCTGGCCAACAACATCGCGATCTACGGCGGCAAGGACATCTCGGTGACCGACAACGTCGTCGCGGAGTCCCTGTCCAACGGCGGTGGGCTGCACGTCGGCAACCGATACCCGGGGGTGACGCCCGGCCAGGGCACCGACGTACAGGGCACGTTCACCCTGGCCCGCAACACGCTCATCCGGACCGGTAACACGGACTACGGCTGGAACTTCCCGATCGGGGCGATCTGGTTCGACAGCCGGGCGAGCTCGATCGACAAGGCGACGATCAACGTCACCGACAGCGACATCCTCGACAGCTCCTACGCGGCCATCCACTTCGTGTCCGGGTCCACCAAGGGCGTCCACTTCGACGACATCGACATCGACGGGACCGGGACGTTCGCGTTGCAGTTCAACGACCCGGCCGAACTGTCGATGAGCAATGTCCGGGCCACTCGGATGGGATTCGCGGAACCGATCTACAGCTGCCTCGGCGCCCAGTTGAAGCTGACCCAGGGAACCGGGAACTCCGGCTGGAACACCAAGCTTCCCCAGACCTACTGCGGGCCCTTCCCGCCGGCCGCCACGCAGCCGGTACCGGACCCCACGCCGACCCCGACCCCGACGCCCACGCCGACGCCTACGCCCACCCCGACTCCGACACCCACCCCGACCCCCGATCCCACGCGGAACCTCGCCCAGGGCCGGCCGGTGACCGAGACCTCCCACACCCAGGTGTACGACGCGGCCAAAGCGGTGGACGGTGACCCGAACACCTACTGGGAGAGCGCCAACAACGCCTTCCCACAGTCCGTCACCGTCGACCTCGGCGCCACGAGCACCGTCGGACGGGTCGTCCTGAGACTACCGCCGCCGGCCGCCTGGACGGCCAGGACGCAGACGCTCTCCGTCCTCGGCAGCACCGACGGCACGCACTTCAGCACGGTGGCCGCCTCCCAGGCCCTGCGCTTCGATCCCGCGACCGGGAACAGGGCGACGCTCACCCTCCCGGGCGGTACGAGCCTGCGCCACCTGCGGGTGACCGTCACCGGCAACACCGGCTGGCCGGCCGGGCAGATCGGCGAGTTCGAGGCGTACGCGGGTTGAGCCGGGGCCGTCCCGTCCCTGTCTGAGCCCCGCCCCCCGACCCCCCGCCCGTCACGGCATCGGCCGCGGCGGGCGGGGGCCGTCGTACTGTCCGCTCGGCCGCATCCGCAACGGCCGCTCCTGGTACTCCTCCAGCGCGTGCGCGATCCACCCCGCCGTCCGGGCCACCGCGAACACCGTTTCCCCGGCCTCCGCGGGCATGGCGCAGGACACCGTCAGCACCGCCAGCGCCAAGTCCACGTTGGCGTGCAGTCCACCCCCGTGCCGGGCCATCACCGCGGCCACGTCGCGGGCCGCGCCCAGCGCCGGGCCGGCCTGCTCCAGCGCCTCCAGCCGGGCGAACAAGGCCGTGGCGCGAGGGTCCTCGCCCCGGTACAGCCGGTGCCCCAGTCCCGGAACCCGACGTCCCGCGCGCAGGTACTCCGACACCACGGGCGCGGCCCCGCCCCGTTCCAGGACCTCGACCAGCATTCGGTGCGCGAGCCGCCCGGCCGCGCCGTGCAGCGGGCCTTCGAGCGCGCCGAGTCCGGCCGAGACCACCGCGTACGGATGGGCCCGCGCCGACGCGGCGACCCGTACGGCCAGCGTCGAGGCGGCCAGGTCGTGGTCGACCAGCAGCCCGAGGGCCAGGTCCAACAGGGACAGCGCGTCCGGGTCGGGGTCCAGCGCCGTCAGCCGCGACCACAGCACGCGGGCCAACCGGGTGTCGCCGGCCCACCGGGCGGGTCCCAGCTCGGGCAGGGCGCCGACCAGCGTCGGGATCAGACAGCGGGCGGAGCCCAGTACGGCCTCCTCGGACAGGTCGAACCGCAGCGGATCCGCCACCGCGGCGGCGGCTACGGCCACCCGCAGCCGATCCAGCGGCCCGCCGTGCTCCGGCAGGGCGGCCACCGCCCGACGGGCGGCGGCCAGCGGCTCCGGCGGAGCGGGGAACCGGGCGCCGTGCTTCAGCGACCCCGTCCACAGCCACTCCGCCACCTCCTCGAAGCGGTACCGCGAGGCCAGCTCTACGGCGTCCACCCCGCGGAAGTAGTAGCGGTCGGGCTCGATGAGCGTGAGCGTGGTGCGAACGGACAGCTCCCCGGCCTGGCTCCCGGCGGGGCCCGCCGCCTCGCGCCGGCTCCGCCGGGCCAGCGCCTCCACCTCGGCCGCGTCGAAGCTGCTGCCGCGGCCGACCGGATCGCGGCGACTACCGAGCCGGCCGCGGCTGACGTACGCGTACACGGTCGCGGGCCTCACTCCCAGCAGTCGCGCCGCCTCCCGCGTGTTGATCCGGCGCGGGCCGTCCGCCTCGTCGTTCTCGGCATTCATGACGCACACCCTACATAGGTTGATTAAATCAATATTGACAAGGATTCAATCCATCATCGATGGTCGATCCATGAACACCACCGTCGAAGTACCCCGCGGTCTCGCGGGAGTCGTCGTCACCGAAACCGCACTGGGTGACGTCCGAGGCCGTGAAGGCTTCTACCACTACCGCCAGTACTCGGCCGTCGAGCTCGCGGAGAACCGCAGCTTCGAGGACGTGTGGCACCTGATGTTCCGCGGCACGCTGCCCGCCGACCTCGCCGAGCGGGACGCCTTCGCCGCCGAGATCGCCCCCCTGCGCCGACTCCCCGCCGAGGTGCGGGGCGCCCTGCCCGGCCTCGCCCGCGCCACCGCCCTGTCCGGGCCGCTCGCCGGGCTCCGCACCGCGCTCTCGCTGCTGGGCGCGTCCGCCGGCTTCCGCCCGGTCTACGACCTCGACCCCGCCCGCCGGGCCGCCGACGCCCTTGCCGCCTGCGCGGCGGTCCCGACCCTGCTCACCGCCCTGCACCGGCTCGGGCAGGGGCTGGAGCCGGTGGAACCGCGCGACGACCTCCCGTACGCGGCCAACTACCTGTACATGCTCACCGGGCACGAACCCGACCCGGTCGCGGCCCGCGCGGTGGAGCAGTACCTGATCTCCACCATCGACCACGGGTTCAACGCCTCGACCTTCACCGCCCGCGTGATCGCCTCCACCGGCGCCGACGTCGCGGCCTGCCTGACCGGGGCGATCGGAGCCCTGTCCGGGCCGCTGCACGGTGGCGCCCCCAGCCGGGCCCTCGACACGCTCGACGCCATCGGCACGGCCGACCGGATCCAGCCCTGGATCCGCGAACGGGTCCGCGCCGGCGACCGGATCATGGGCTTCGGGCACCCCGTCTACCGCACCGAGGACCCGCGCTCGCGCATGCTGCGCGGCATCGCGCACCGGTTCGGCGGCCCCCTCGTCGACTTCGCCGTCGAGGTCGAACAGCAGGTGGAGGCGATCCTGGCCGAGCTGAAGCCGGGTCGGGAACTGCACACCAACGTGGAGTTCTACGCGGGCGTGGTCATGGAACTCTGCGGGCTCCCGCGCGAGATGTTCACCCCCACCTTCTGCGCCGCCCGTGTGGTCGGCTGGAGCGCCAACATCCTCGAACAGGCCGCCGACTCGAAGATCATCCGCCCGGCCGCCCGCTACACCGGGCCGACCCCGCCGCAACCGGTCCCGACGCTCGGCTGAGCCGTCACCGCTCCCCGCCGGCTACCATCGACCGGGTGAACAGCAGGCAGTCCCACCCCACCATCCCCGTCGTGGTCCTCGCCGGATTCCTCGGATCCGGCAAGACCACCCTGCTCAACCACCTCCTCGCCAACCGGGGCGGCACCCGGATCGGGGTGGTCGTCAACGACTTCGGCTCCATCGAGATCGACGCCATGTCGGTGGCCGGTCAGCTCGGCGACTCCATGGTCTCGCTCGGCGGCGGATGCCTGTGCTGCGCCGTCGACGGCAGCGAGTTGGACGCCTACCTGGAGAAGCTCTCCGCGCCCGTCCACCGGATCGACGTCATCGTCATCGAGGCGAGCGGGCTGGCCGAGCCCCAGGAGCTGATCCGCATGCTGATGGCGAGCGAGAACCCGGCCATCCGCTACGGCGGGATGGTGGAGGTCGTCGACGCGGCGGAGTTCGACGCCACCCGGGCCCGGCACCCGGAGACCGACCGCCACCTCGGCGTCGCCGACCTGGTGGTGCTCAACAAGATCGACCGGGTGGACCCGGCCGAGCGCGCCCGCATCGAAGCAGAACTGGCCGGCCTCTGCGCGCCCGGAACCCCCGTGATCGGCGCGGATCACGGGCGCATCGACCCGGAGCTGCTCTTCGACGGCCGCCCCTGGACGCGAACGCGCGGCCAGCTCTCCTTCGAGGACCTGCTGGCGGAGGCGGCCGACGGCGAGCGGGAGCACGGCTCACGGGAACACGGCGACCACGCGGGTCACGCGCACGCCGCCTACCAGAGCGTCGAGTTCGTCTCCGAGCAGGCCCTGAGCCCACGCCGGTTCATCGACTTCCTGGACCGTCGTCCCGCCGGGCTCTACCGGATCAAGGGCTTCGTCCACTTCGGCGTCCCCGGCCACGAGGAGCGCTACGAGGTCCACGCGGTCGGCCGTTTCCTCCGCTTCGCCCCCGGCCCCTGGGGGCGGGGCGAACCACGGCTCACCCGGCTCGTCCTGATCGGCTCGGGCACGGACGGCCCCGCCCTGCTCCGCGAACTGGAGGCCTGCCGCGAGCCGCGACCACATCTCGCGGGCCCGGAGAGCATGTGGGGCGTCCTGCGCTACGTGGCCCGGCCCCCGCGGGGCGAGGACCGGGGCCCCGCGGCCGACCCCGCGGTCGACCCGGACCCGGCGGTCGACCCGGACCCGACCCTCGCGACCGACCCCGACCCCGACCCCGCCCCCGATTCCGTGCCCGGGTCCTAGGCGACCTCGATGCCGTACTCGCGCAAGAGGTCCTCCAGACCGCCCCGGTAACCCTTGCCGCCGATCACGAACTTCCAGTCGCCGTTGGGTCGGCGCCGGAACGAACCGAGCACCAGGGCGGTCTCGCCCGCCCGGCCGTCGGAGACCTCCAACTGGTCGATCTCCCGGCCGTCCGGGGCCAGGAGGCGGATCCGGGCGTCGGTGAAGCCCGCCAGGTCGGCGTCCGGGTTGACCTGCGGGTCGATGGCGGCAGCGAGCACCAGGCGGTCGGCGCGCCCCGGCAGCCCGTCGAAGTCGACCTCGACCGCGGCCTTGTCGGGGGCGGCCCGGTCGCGGGAGCGGACCGAACCGTCCGGTGTGCGCGGGTTGTTGAAGAACACGAAGTGGTCCTCGCTCAGCACCCGGTTCCCCTCGCAGACGAGCGCGCACACATCCAGCGCGACGCCGCCCGACCAGACCATGCCGAGGATGTTGTGATCGCTCGCCGAGGCCGCGGCCGAGCGTTGGGCGGGTACCGACGCGGGCATCGAGACGGCGACCGTGACCGCCTCTGAAGCAGAAGCAGAAGCAGAAGCAGAAGCAGAGGCAGAGGCAGAAGCCGGGGCCGGATCCGAAGGAGAGGCCGCGGCCGCGGCCGACGTCCGCGCCGCCGGGCCGGTCGCCGCTCCGCCGAGGCGCCCCCGGAGCCCGTACCGGTGCAACAGGTCCACCAGTTCCACCCCGGGAACCAACTCCAGCGGCTTGCCGTTGGCAAAGGCGTACGACCCGGGTCCGAAGGACGAGGTGGTGACCAGCACCCCCTTGTTCGCCCCCGCGTCCTGAACCGTGCCGTACAGGTCCCGCACCGCCGTCGGCGGGACCGTGTTCCGGTAGCGCTTGACCTGCACGACGATCCGACCGCCGCGGATCGGGGCCGGATCCAGTGCCTCCACGTCGACCCCGCCGTCTCCGGACCGCTGTGTGGTCACCGCCTCCATGCCCATCGCCCGGAACAGTTCGGCGACCAGGTTCTCGAAGGCGATGGGGTCCATCGTGAAGAGGTCCGGTTCCTCCGCGCCGCCGCCCGCGTGCCCGCCGTGGCTGACGACCGCGCCGACCTCGCCCGGCCTGCGGCCCGCCCGTACGGCGGCCGGCTGGTCGGGCCGTGTCGACAGCTGTCCGCGCAGCCCGTCGACGAGGCAGTCCACCGCGCTGACTTGCTCCAGGCGCAGCCCGGTGAAGTCGGAGCGCGCCGCGAGCACGGTGGCCAGGACGATCTGCGCCTCTCGGCCGGTCACCGGATCGTGGTCGTCCACGAAACCGTTGACCACCACGGAGTCCAGCGCGCCGAACTCGTCCGCCGCGTACAGCTCGCGCAGCACCAGCAGCACGCACTGCGCCAGCAGGTCCCGGTACACGGCCCGGCGTTGGCCGGCCGGCCTGGCGGTCTCCTTGTCCTGGTCCGTGCTCGGCACGTAACGCACCGACTTGGCCTCGGGCACCACCTGGTGACGGGGCAGTTCCCAGTCCAGCACCAGCTGCCGCGCCGCCGGGTCGTACGCGGCGGACACCTGCCTCGGCAGGTCCTCGGGCCACGCCGTGGAGGAGTAGAGCGCCGCCGAGAAGTACTCCACCGCGGCCTCGGCGTCCCCGGCCCGCAGGGCATCGGCCAGTTCGCCCAGTCCGCTGTTGTGCGCGCGGATGTCGACGAGTTGCCCGGCCGCCCACTCGTCGTACTGCCGTCGGTAGGCGGCCAGCTGTTCCAGGCGTCGCTGCTCCGCGGCGTGGGCCGCCTGCCAGGCCTGGGTGTACCGCTCGTGCGCCTCGCGTTCCGCCTGCACCCGCCGGTTCGAGCCGATGCCCCAGCCGCCGTTCTGCTGCTGGAACTGTTGGAGGTGTGGCATCGGCACGGGGTGGGCGAGCGTGCCCGGGTTGAAGGGCTCCAGTCGTTCGGAGCGGACCAGGGCGGCCATACGGAACGCCGGCGCCCGGCAGCCGGCCGCCAACAGCCCTTGCAGCACGGCCACTTCCGCGTCGAGCCGCTCGGTCCGGCGCCGGGCCTCGGCCTCGCGGTGCTGCTTGTACGCGGCCTGCTGTTCCCGCTGCCCGCGGGCCACGTCCCGCTCGTGGGCGCGCTGCCTGCGCTCGGCCTCGCGCTGCTGGATCAGTTGAGTCCGCTGCTGTTGGCGCTGGGCCTCGGCCCAGACCCCGATCAACCCGCTCGACCGACGACTCATCAGATCCGCTCTCCCGCCCCCACCGGCATGTATCAAGAAAACACTAATGGGCGTGCGGGGTGCGCGGTCCGAAGACCCCGCACCGCGCACGCCCCGGCGCCTGACACGTCAGTCGCCGCACCTCGCGAGGGGCCCTACAGGGCGCCGCCCGCCAGCGCCCCCACGGGAGCGGGCAACGCCGTACCGGACCCGTCACGGCGCGGGTCGACGGCCGGCAGCGCCGCCGGTGCCCCGTTCTTGGAGGACGCCCGGACCGGGGCGCCTCCGGCCCACGCGAGCACCAACACGTCCTCGCCCTTCAGGAACCGCTGGCAGCGCACGCCGCCGGTGGCCCGGCCCTTGCGCGGGTACTGGTCGAAGGGGGTCAGCTTCGCCGACAACAGCGAATCGTCCAGCGTGCCGTGCGAGCCCGCCACCGTGAACACCACGGCGTCCCGGGCCGGGTCCACGGCGGAGAAGTGGATCACCTTGGCGTTGTCGGCGAGCTTGATGCCCGCCATGCCGCCCGCCGGACGGCCCTGCGGACGGACCTGGGACGCCGGGTAGCGCAACAGTTGGGCGTCGTCGGTGATGAAGACCAGGTCCTCCTCGCCCGTGCGCAACTCGACCGCTCCGACGATCCGGTCGCCCTCCTTGAGGGTGATGACCTCCAGCTCGTCCTTGTTCGCCGGATAGTCCGGCACGACCCGCTTGACCACGCCCTGCTCCGTGCCCAGGGCCAGGCCCTGGGAGGACTCGTCCAGCGAGAGCAGGCAGACCACCGTCTCGTCCGCCTCCAGCCCGGTGAGGAACTCCGTGACGGGTGCGCCGCCCGCCAGGTTCGGTGCGGCGTGGGTGTCCGGCAACTGCGGCAGGTCGATCACCGACAGCCTCAGCAGACGACCGTAGGAGGTGACGACGCCCACGTCGGCGCGGGCGGTCGCGGTCACCTGCGAGATGATCAGGTCGTGCTTCGCACGGGACCCGCCCTCCTCCTCGGGCAGCGGCTCGGCGTTCGCCGTACGGGCCACCAGACCCGTGGACGACAGCAGGACCCGGCACGGGTCGTCGGCGACCTCCAGCGGAACCGTCGCGATGGCCGTGCCCGCCGACTCCAGCAGCACCGTCCGGCGTTCGGTGCCGAACTTCTTGGCCACCGCCGCCAGTTCCGAGGAGACGAGCTTGCGCAGCTCGTTGTCGGAGTCCAGGATGCCGGTCAGTTCGTCGATCTCGCCGGCCAGCCGGTCGCGCTCGGACTCCAGCTCGATCCGGTCGAAGCGGGTGAGCCGGCGCAGCGGGGTGTCCAGGATGTACTGGGTCTGGATCTCGCTGAGCGAGAAGCGCTCGATCAGGCGCTCCTTCGCCCGGGCGGAGTTGTCGCTGTCCCGGATGAGGCGGATGACCTCGTCGATGTCGAGGAGCGCCACGAGGAGCCCCTCGACCAGGTGCAGTCGGTCGCGCCGCTTGCCCCGCCGGAACTCGCTGCGCCGCCGGACGACCTCGAAGCGGTGGTCGAGGTAGACCTCCAGCAGTTCCTTGAGGCCCAGCGTCAGCGGCTGGCCGTCGACCAGCGCGACGTTGTTGATGCCGAAGGACTCCTCCATCGGCGTCAGCTTGTAGAGCTGCTCCAGGACGGCCTCGGGGTGGAAGCCGTTCTTGATCTCGATGACCAGGCGCAGGCCGTGCGAACGGTCGGTGAGGTCCTTGACGTCCGCGATGCCCTGGAGCTTCTTGGACCCGACCAGGTCCTTGATCTTCGCGATGACCTTCTCGGGGCCGACCGTGAAGGGCAGTTCGGTGACGACCAGGCCCTTGCGGCGCGGGGTCACGTCCTCCACGGCCACGGTCGCGCGGATCTTGAAGGTGCCTCGACCGTTCTCGTAGGCGTCCTTGATGCCGGCGAGGCCCACGATGCGACCGCCGGTCGGCAGGTCGGGACCCGGCACGAAGCGCATCAGCGCCTCCAGGTCCGCCTCGGGGTACCGGATCAGGTGGCGGGCGGCCGCGATGACCTCGCCGAGGTTGTGCGGGGCCATGTTGGTGGCCATGCCGACGGCGATCCCGGAGGCGCCGTTGACCAGCAGGTTCGGGTACGCGGCCGGCAGGACGGCCGGCTCGCGCTCCTGACCGTCGTAGTTCGCGGCGAAGTCGACGGTGTTCTCGTCGATGCCGTCCGTCATCAGTGACGCGGCGTCGGCCATCTTCGACTCGGTGTAACGCATCGCGGCCGGCGGATCGTCGTTGCCGAGCGAACCGAAGTTGCCGTGGCCGTCGACCAGCGGCAGCCGCATGGAGAAGGGCTGGGCCATGCGCACCAGTGCGTCGTAGATCGACGCGTCACCGTGGGGGTGCAGCTTGCCCATGACCTCGCCGACGACGCGCGCGCACTTCACGTAGCCGCGGTCGGGGCGCAGGCCCATCTCGTTCATCTGGTAGACGATGCGCCGGTGCACCGGCTTCATGCCGTCACGGGCGTCGGGCAGGGCGCGGGAGTAGATCACCGAGTACGCGTACTCGAGGAAGGAGCCCTGCATTTCGTCGACGACGTCGATGTCGAGGATCTTCTCCTCGAAATCCTCCGGCGGCGGGGTCTTCGTGCTGCGGCGGGCCATCGCTGCGCGGCTCCTTAACCATGAAAGGGGGGTGTACTCGGGGTCTGACGGGGACTGACGGGCTGTGGCCGGAAGGCTGGGTCGGTCTTCCGGACGGTGGTGACGCGGACCATTGTGTCCCGAGGCACCGACAACGCCGACTCCGACCCAGGAGTGAACCCGGGAACTTCTCCGGTGGTCGACGCGCTTGCATACAGTGGCAGGTCTGACAGAAATCTCTGCATCGCGATCGAAGGGACCACATGCCCATGGGTCACACGGCCACAGCCCAGGCCGGCTCCGGCGGCCTGACAGCGACCGAGCACCGGCTGGCCAACGGCCTGCGCGTGGTGCTCTCCGAGGATCACCTGACCCCGGTCGCCGCGGTCTGCCTCTGGTACGACGTCGGCTCGCGCCACGAAGTCAAGGGCCGGACCGGTCTGGCTCACCTCTTCGAGCACCTGATGTTCCAGGGGTCCGCGAGCGTACCCGGCAACGGGCACTTCGAGCTCGTCCAGGGCGCCGGCGGTTCGCTGAACGGCACCACCAGCTTCGAGCGCACCAACTACTTCGAGACGATGCCGGCCCACCAGCTGGAGCTCGCCCTCTGGCTGGAGGCGGACCGGATGGGCTCGCTGTTGGCCGCCCTGGACGACGAGTCCATGGAGAACCAGCGCGACGTCGTCAAGAACGAGCGGCGCCAGCGGTACGACAACGTGCCGTACGGGACCGCGTTCGAGCGGCTGACCGCCCTCGCGTACCCCGAGGGCCACCCGTACCACCACACCCCGATCGGCTCCATGGCCGACCTGGACGCCGCCTCCCTGGAGGACGCGCGCCACTTCTTCCGCACGTACTACGCGCCCAACAACGCGGTGCTCTCGGTCGTCGGTGACATCGACCCCGAGCAGGCGCTCGCCTGGGTCGAGAAGTACTTCGGCTCCATCCCCTCGCACGACGGCAAGCAGCCGCCGCGCGACGGCTCGCTGCCCGAGGTCATGGGCGGCCAGCTGCGCGAGGAGATCGTCGAGGAGGTCCCGGCCCGCGCGTTGATGGCCGCCTACCGGCTGCCGCACGACGGCACCCGCGAGTGCGACGCCGCCGACGTGGCGCTGACCGTCCTCGGCGGCGGCGAGTCCTCGCGGCTGCACAACCGCCTGGTCCGCCGCGACCAGAGCGCCGTGGCCGCCGGATTCGGCATGCTGCGCCTGGCGGGTGCGCCGTCGCTCGGCTGGCTGGACGTCAAGACCTCCAGCGGGGTCGAGGTGCCCGCCATCGAGGCGGCCGTGGACGAGGAACTCGCGCGGTTCGCCGCCGAGGGCCCCACCGCCGAGGAGATGGAACGCGCCCAGGCCCAGCTGGAGCGGGAGTGGCTGGACCGGCTGAGCACGGTCGCGGGCCGCGCCGACGAACTGTGCCGCTTCGCGGTGCTGTTCGGCGACCCGCAGCTCGCCCTGACCGCCGTCGGCCGCGTCCTGGACGTCACCGCCGAGGAGGTGCAGGCCGTGGCCGCCGCCCGACTGCGTCCGGACAACCGCGCGGTGCTCGTGTACGAGCCCCTGGCGACCGACGAGTCCGACGAGAACGACGAGTCCGACGAGAACGAAGGGGCGGAGCAGTGAGCGACACCGCAGCCGTCACGATGAGCTTCCACCCCCGGCCGGAGGCCGGCGAGGCCAGGCCGTGGGCCTTCCCGGCCCCCGAGCGCGGCACGCTCTCCAACGGCCTGACCCTGCTGCGCTGCCACCGTCCGGGGCAGCAGGTGATCGCCGTCGAGATCAACCTCGCCGCGCCGCTCGACGCGGAGCCCGAGGGCCTGGACGGGGTGGCCACGATCATGGCCCGCGCCCTGTCCGAAGGCACCGACAAGCACTCCGCCGAGGAGTTCGCGGCGGAGCTGGAGCGCTGCGGCGCGACCCTGGACGCGCACGCCGACCACCCGGGCCTGCGGGTCTCGCTGGAGGTTCCCGCCTCCCGCCTGGCGAAGGCCCTCGGCCTGCTCGCCGAGGCACTGCGCGCACCGGCCTTCGCCGACAGCGAGGTCGACCGGCTGGTGCGCAACCGCCTCGACGAGATCCCGCACGAGTCGGCCAACCCGCAGCGCCGCGCCGCCAAGCAGCTCTCCAAGGAGCTCTTCCCGGCCGACCTGCGGATCTCCCGGCCCCGCCAGGGCACGGAGGAGACGGTCGCCCGCATCGACTCCGGTGCCGTACGCGCCTTCTACGAGGCCCACGTACGCCCCGCGACCGCCACCGCGGTGGTCGTCGGCGACCTGACCGGGATCGACCTGGACGCCGTGCTGGCGGACACCCTGGGCGCCTGGACCGGCAATTCCGCCGATCCGCTGCCGGTGCCGCCGGTGACGGCCGACGACACGGGCCGCGTGGTGATCGTGGACCGCCCCGGAGCGGTCCAGACGCAGCTCCTCATCGGCCGGATCGGCGCGGACCGTCACGACCGCGTCTGGGCGGCCCAGGTGCTCGGCACGTACTGCCTCGGTGGCACCCTCACCTCCCGCCTGGACAAGGTGCTGCGCGAGGAGAAGGGGTACACCTACGGCGTGCGCGCCTTCGGGCAGGTGCTGCGTTCCACCGCCGACGGCAAGGGCGCGTCCATGCTGGCCATCAGCGGCTCGGTGGACACCCCGAACACCGGCCCCGCGCTGGGCGATCTCTGGACGGTGCTGCGCACCCTCGCCGAGGGGGGTCTGACCGACGCCGAACGGGACGTCGCGGTACAGAACTTGGTGGGTGTGGCCCCGCTGAAGTTCGAGACGGCCGCCTCGGTCGCGGGCACCCTGGCCGACCAGGTGGAGCAGGAGCTGCCGGACGACTACCAGGCCCGGCTGTACGCCCAACTCGCCGCGACGGGCACGGTGGAGGCCACGTCGGCCGTGGTCAACGCCTTCCCCGTGGACCGGTTGGTGACGATCCTGGTGGGTGACGCGTCGCAGATCGCGGAGCCCGTGCGGGCGCTGGGGATCGGCGATGTGACCGTGGTCGGCAACTGACCTGAAATCGAAGGGGCCCTGGCGACTTGTCGCCGGGGCCCCTTTTGTCCATTTAGTGGTGAGGTTGCTTGTATGTGGTGTGGCGTAGGTAACAAAAGCGCGCACCTGTTTGGCGATTGACTGAAGATCCGCCTAGCGTCGGCCGTGCTGTTCGTCAGTTGTGCCCGCCGCACCCGCGGCACCGGACAGCGATCGCCGAGTCCCCGTCAGGCGCGAGCCTGGGGAGCCGGGGACCCACATGTGTCCCTGGGGTGAATCGGACCGCCTCGCAAGAGGGGGCCCGTAGGAGACCTTCCTGCTCCGAACCCGTCAGCTAACCCGGTAGGCGAGAAGGAAGGAAAGGATCAACCTCTTCATGGCGTTTGGCAGCAGTCGTGTCGCCGGTAAGCACCGTGGTTCGAGCCGTTTGAGCCGCAAGACCGCCGGCTACGCCGGTATAGCCGCCCTCGCCACCACCGGCGTCGTGGGCACGCTGGCCGGCCCCGCGTTCGCCGCGGACCAGCCCGCCGCCTCCACGGTGGAGGACACCGGCCTCAACGCCGTCGTCGTCGCCGAGGACCTGCAGGGCGAGATCGAGACCCAGGCCGAGTCGCAGCAGCGCGCCGCCGACATCACCGCCGCGAAGGCCCAGGCCGAGGCCGACGCCAAGCAGCGCGCCGCCGAGTCCAAGCGCCTCGCCGAGGCCAAGGAGAAGGCCGAGCGCGAGGCCGCCGAGCGTGCGGCCCGCGAGGCCGAGCGCAAGCGCCTCAACACCTTCGTCGCTCCCGTCGACGGCTCCTACGTCAGCACGCAGTACCACGCGGGCGGCGGCATGTGGTCCTCCGGCAGCCACACGGGCATCGACTTCCACGCGGCGTCCGGCACCTCGGTCCACGCCGTCGGCGCCGGCACGGTCGTCGAGGCCGGCAACGGCGGCGCGTACGGCAACAACGTCGTCATCAAGCACAACGACGGCACGTACACCCAGTACGGTCACATGTCCTCGCTGGACGTCTCCGTCGGCCAGCAGGTCACCCCGGGCCAGCAGATCGGCCTGTCGGGCTCCACGGGCAACTCCAGCGGCCCGCACCTGCACTTCGAGGCCCGCACCGGCTCGCAGTACGGTTCGGACATCGACCCGCTCGCGTACCTGCGCTCGCACGGCGTCACCGTCTGACCCGCTCCGCACCTCTTCGTCGAAGGCCCCGGCTCATCGAGCCGGGGCCTTTCGCGTTGGCGGGAAAATGTTTCACATCAAGGGCCGTCCTCGGAAATTATCGTGTGTTGCAATAGAGTCGCGGCACGGTCACGAAATCAAGCGGAGGTCCGGTCTTGCGAATTCCTGCGCACGCGGTATGCACAGCAATCCGCGACGACATCATCTCCGGGGTCTTCGGACCCGGCGGTCGCCTCACCGAAGAGGTGCTGGCCCGTCGTTACGGCGTTTCGCGCGTCCCGGTCCGCGAGGCCCTGCGCACCCTGGAGTCCGAGGGCTTCGTAACGACCCGCCGGCACGCCGGGGCCTGCGTGGCCGAGCCGACCGAGCAGGAGGCCGCGGACCTCCTGGAACTGCGCGTCCTGCTGGAGCCCCTCGCCGCCGCGCGGGCCGCCCGCCGTCGCACCGAGGCGCACCTGAAGGTGCTGCGCGGCCTGGTCAGGCTGGGCCAGGAGCGGGCCAGGAGGGGCCAGGGGGAGGATCTGCGGGCCCTGGGGGGCTGGTTCCACGAGACGTTGTCCCAGGCCTCCGCGAGTCCCGGCCTGATCGCCCTGCTGACGCAGACGCGCCACAAGATCACCTGGATGTTCTCGGTGGAGGCCCCGGCGCGCCCGGTGGACTCCTGGGCCGAGCACGGCGCGATCGTGGACGCCGTGGCGCGCGGCGACGCCGAGCGGGCCCGGTCCCTGACGGCCCTGCACACCGAGCGCGCGGCCGGGGCGCACCGGCGGCGCGTGAGGACTTCGCAACCTGCCGTAAACATGGCGAGCGGTCCGCATTAACAGGAGCCGTATACAAAGGACGGATATGCGGAGGGCCCGGGTGCCCCGAAATCAGTCGCTCGATTTCCGCCGCTCGATTTCCATCGCTCGATTTCGGTGGGTCGTCTTCGTGGGTCGATTCCGCCACGGAATGCGCGACGCCCCATTCGTCGTCCCGGAATTCCGCGTGCCGCATTCGCCGCGAGCCATTGGCCGTGCCGTGTCGTGTCGGTCGTGCTGTGTCGCGCCGGTCGTGCCGTGCCGTGCCGGGCGCGCCGGCCCGGGGCCGGAAACGACGAAGCCGCGGCTCCCGGGTGCGTCGGGGGCCGCGGCTTCGCCACGTGTGAACGACCCGAAGGGTCAGACCGTCTCGGGGAGCTCGTCGAGGCCCTCGGCGACGAGCTTGGCGAGGCGGTCCAGCGCGGCGTCGGCGCCCTCGGCCTCGGACGCGAGGACGATCTCCTCGCCGCCCTGGGCACCGAGGCCCAGAACCGCCAGCATGGAAGCGGCGTTGACGGGGTCGCCGCCGGCCTTCGCGATGGTCACCGGGACGCCGGAAGCGGTCGTCGCGCGGACGAAGATCGAGGCGGGACGAGCGTGCAGGCCCTCGGCCCAGCCGACGTTGACGCGGCGCTCTGCCATGGTGATGCCCTTCAGGTGCTAGCGGTTGTCTAGACCAGTCTCTCACGACACCCGGAATGCTCGGACCGACCTTCGACCCGGATCCACCGCCGTTCGACCCTCCCCAGCTTGCACTGATTTGCCCCTCCGTGCCGCACACGCCGCGCACGCACCGTTCGGCCGGTCCTCCCCTTAGGGTGTGCCCATGACCATCGAGTCGGACCCCTCCTACCCGGCCCACTGGGAAGCGGACGTCGTGCTGCGCGACGGCGGCACCGCCCGGATCCGGCCCATCACCACCGAGGACGCGGGACGCCTGGTCAGCTTCTACGAACAGGTCTCCGACGAGTCGAAGTACTACCGGTTCTTCGCCCCGTACCCCCGGCTCTCCGACCGCGACGTGCACCGCTTCACCCACCACGACCACGTGGACCGCGTCGGCCTCGCGGCGACCATCGGCGGCGAGTTCATCGCGACCGTCCGCTTCGACCGCATCGGCCCCGACGGCCGGCCCGCGTCCGCACCGGCCGACGAGGCCGAGGTCGCCTTCCTCGTCCAGGACGCGCACCAGGGCCGCGGCGTCGCCTCCGCCCTCCTCGAACACATCGGCGCGGTGGCCAGGGAGCGCGGCATCCACCGGTTCGCCGCCGAGGTGCTGCCCGCCAACGGCAAGATGATCAAAGTGTTCACGGACGCCGGGTACCAGCAGAAGCGCAGCTTCGAGGACGGCGCCGTCCGCCTCACCCTCGACCTCGAACCCACCGCCGAGTCCCTCGCCGTGCAGCGCGCCCGCGAACAGCGCGCCGAGGCCCGCTCCGTCCAAAGGCTCCTGGCCCCCGGCTCGGTGGCGGTGATCGGAGTCAGCCGCTCCGGCGGCGGCGTGGGCGCCGCGGCGCTGCGCAACCTGCGGGACACCGGCTTCCACGGACACCTGTACGCGGTCAACGAGGCGGCCTCCGCCGATCTGCTGGACGGCGTACGCGCCTACCGCACCGTCGCCGACATCGGCGGTCCGGTCGACCTCGCCGTCGTCGCCGTCCCGGCGCACCGGGTCCCGGACGCGGTCCGCGCGTGCGGGGAGCACGGCGTGCAGGGGCTGGTGGTGCTGTCCGCCGGATACGGCGAGAGCGGCCCGGCCGGGCTGCAACGGCAGCGCGAACTGGTCCGGCAAATCCGGTCGTACGGGATGCGACTGATCGGCCCGAACGCGTTCGGGGTCATCAACACGGCGCCGGACGTGGAGCTGAACGCCTCACTGGCCCCCACCCCGGCATCCGCCCGCGGCCGCATCGGCCTGTTCACCCAGTCCGGCGCGATCGGCATCGCCCTGCTGTCGGGACTGCTGCGGCGCGGCGAGGGGCTGTCCTCGTTCGTCTCGGCCGGCAACAGGGCCGACGTGTCCGGCAACGACATCCTCCAGTACTGGTACGACGACGAGTCCACCGACGTGGCCCTGATGTACCTGGAGACCCTGGGCAACCCCCGCAAGTTCACCCGCCTCGCCCGCCGCACGGCCGCCGTCAAGCCCGTGGTCGTGGCCCGGGGCGGCCGGCACACCCCGGCCGGACACGTGGTCCCCGGGACCCGGCTGCCCGAATCCACCGTCTCGGAACTGCTCCGGCAGGCGGGCGTCATCCGGGTCGACACGGTCACGGAACTGGTCGACGTGGGGCTGCTGCTGGCCGGGCAGCCGCTGCCCGCCGGCCCGCGCGTGGCGATCCTCGGGAACTCCGAATCGCTGGGCGTGCTCACCTACGACGCCTGCCTGACGCGGGGGCTGCGACCGCTGCCGCCGCTGGACCTGACCACCGCCGCCACGCCCGAGGACTTCCGTACGGCCCTCGCCGACGCGCTGGCCTCGCCGGACTGCGACGCGGTCGTCGTGACGGCGATCCCCTGGGTGGGGGAGAACGCGCCGGCCGACGACCTCGCGGGCGCGCTGCGCGACGCCGTCGCCCGGCACCCCGGCAAGCCGGTGGCGGTGGTGCACGTCGAGCTGGGCGCGCTGGCCGAGGCCCTCTCGACGGCCGCCGGCACCGTCGCGCCCCGCCCACCGACCACCCCGCCCGCGCCCGGCCCGACCACACCGGCCGCCGGAGTCCCCACCACTCCGGCCGTGCCCGGCCGGCCCACACCGGCCGCCGGAGCCCCCGCCGCCCCCGCCGCCCCGGCCGCGTCCGCGAGTGCCCCGCGACCGGCCGACGCCGCTTCGGCGGCCGACCCCGCCGCCCGCCCCAGCACCGCCGGCGAGGGGCGGATCCCGGCCTATCCCGCAGCCGAGCGGGCCGTGCGCGCCGTCGCCGAAGCCGTGCGGTACGCACAGTGGCGGCGCTCCCTCGCCGACGCCGGGCAGGTGCCCGAGTACGAGGACATCGACGAGGCCGGGGCCGCCGCGCAGCTCGCCGCCCTGCTCGCCGGCGCCGCGGACTCCGCGATCACCCTCGACGAGGCCGACGCCCGAGCCCTCCTCGCCCGCTACGGGATCCGGGTGCTGCCCACCCTGCCCGCGCCCGACGCCGACGCCGCCGTGCGGGCCGCCCGCACGCTCGGCTACCCGGTGGCGCTGAAGACCACCGCCCCGCACCTGCGCCACCGCGCGGACCTGGGAGGCGTACGCCTGGGCCTGACCACCGAGGCGGAGCTGCGCCGCGCCTACCACGAACTCACCGAGGCCCTCGGCAAGCCCGCCGAGCTGCTCCCCGTCGTCCAGGCGATGGTGCCCCGCGGCGTCGACACCGTCGTGCGCTGCGTCATCGACCCCGCCGCCGGCGCCGTCCTCTCCTTCGGCCTCGCCGGCGTCCCCTCCGAGCTGCTCGGCGACACCGCCCACCGCCTCGTCCCGGCCACCGACCGGGACGCGGCCGCCCTGATCCGGTCCATCCGCGCCGCACCCCTCCTCTTCGGCTGGCGCGGCAGCGACCCCGTCGACACCCCGGCGCTGGAGGAGCTGCTCCTGCGCCTGTCCCGGCTGGTCCACGACCACCCCGAGGTGATCGGAGTGTCCTTGGAACCGGTCGTCGTCGCCACGGAGGGACTCTCCGTGCTGAGCGCCACCGTCCGCGTGGCCCGACCGCCCGCCCGCACCGACCTCGGACCGCGGACCCTCCCCAGCTACTAGGACCGGTCCGGCGCGGTCCGGCTGCCCCGGACGGGCCTTAAGATGGACCTCATGGCGAAATCCGGTACGACGACCCAGGGGCTGCGCGCGGCGATCGAGCGCAGCGGCTACTACCCGACCCTCGTGGCCGAGGCCGTGGAGGCCGCGGTGGGTGGCGAGCCGATCTCGTCGTACCTGGTGCACCAGGAGACGACGTTCGACTCCAATGAGGTGCGCCGGCACGTCACGGTCCTGGTCCTCACCGGCAACCGCTTCATCGTGAGCCACACCGACGAGCAGGCCGCCGACGCCGGGTCGCCCTCCCCGTACGCGACGACGTCCACCGAGTCGGTCAAGCTGGGCAGCATCTCCTCGGTGGTGCTCAGCCGCGTCGTGGCCAACCCCGAGTCGTACACCGCCGGCACCCTGCCGCGCGAGGTCGTGCTGACCATCGGCTGGGGCGCGGTCTCGCGCATCGACCTGGAGCCCGCCGCCTGCGGCGACCCGAACTGCGACTCCGACCACGGCTACACCGGCAACTCCACCGCGGACGACCTCAGCCTGCGGGTCAGCGAGGCCGGTGACGGCCCGGAGACGGTCCGCCAGACCCTGGTCTTCGCCCAGGCACTGTCCGAGGCCACCGCGGCCTCGCCCGCCGCCGGCCGCTGATGTTCTCCTCCGCACCCGCGAACTGGGACGAGCCCGAGCTGCTGGACCTCGCCGGCGCCCCCGTCCCGCACTACGGCACCGGCTCGCTCGCCGACCTGCTGCCGACCCTCGCGGCCGGCCAGGGCGTTCCCGGCCTCGCCGCCGGCATCGCCGAGCTGACCCCGGCCGACCGGAACTGCGTGTTCCTGGTCGACGGCATGGGGTGGGAGCAGATCAAGGCCCACCCGCAGGAGGCCCCGTACCTGGCCTCCCTGCTCGCCGGTTCGCGCGGCGGCACCGGTCTCCCGATCACCTCGGGCTTTCCGGCGACCACCGCGACCTCGCTGGCCTCCGTCGGCACGGGTCTGCCGCCCGCCCGGCACGGCCTGCCCGGCTACGCCGTGCGCAACCCGGCCTCCGGCGAACTGATGAACCAGCTCCGCTGGCAGCCGTGGACCCAGCCCAAGACCTGGCAGCCGTACCCCACCGTCTTCCAGCTCGCCGACGCCGCAGGCGTGCACACCGCGCAGGTGTCCGCGCCGGGCTTCCAGTCCACCCCGCTCACCAAGATCGCGCTGAGCGGCGGCACCTTCCACGGCCGGATGACCGGCGAGGAGCGGATGGACCTCGCGGCCATCCAACTGGCCGCCGGCGAACGCTCGCTCGTCTACACGTACTACAGCGAACTCGACGGGGCCGGTCACCGGCACGGCGTCGACTCCGACGTCTGGCGCGGCCAACTCATGCACGTGGACCGGCTGGTGCAGCGCCTGGCGGAGCAACTGCCGCCGCGCACCGCCCTGTACGTGACCGCCGACCACGGCATGGTGGACGTCCCCTTCGACGAGGACTCGCGGATCGACTTCGACGAGGACTGGGAACTGGGCGCGGGCGTGGCCCTGCTGGGCGGCGAGGGACGAGCCCGACACGTCTACGCGGTGCCGGGCGCGGAAGCCGACGTGCTCACCGTGTGGCGCGAGGTGCTCGGGGACCGCTTCTGGATCGCGAGCCGCGAAGAGGCCCTGGAACTGGGCTGGTTCGGCGCCCCGGGGGAGTGCGACGACCGAGTGCTCGGCCGGATCGGCGACGTCGTCGCCGCCGCCCACGCCGATGTCGCGATCACCGCGTCCCGCAACGAGCCCAACGAGTCGGCGCTCGTCGGCATGCACGGCTCCATGACCGCGGCCGAGCAACTGGTCCCGCTCCTGGAAATCCGCACCTGACCCACGCGCCCCACCGCCACCGCCCACCCCGCTACCCTGCCGCAGACCCGAAAGGTCCCGTACTTCCCATGCCCGAGCTGGTGTTCTCCTCCGGAACGACGGACTGCGGAGAGAGCACCGACTCGCCGGGGAATCCGCCATCCCACGCAGGGGCCGCCGACCACCGCTGCCCCACGGTCTGCCCGCCCCGAAAGGTCACCCTCCTCTGATGTCCGAATTGGTATTTTTCTCCGGCACCATGGATTGCGGGAAGAGTACTTTGGCGCTCCAGATCGGACACAACCGATCGGCGCGCGGTCTCCAGGGCGTGATCTTCACCCGTGACGACCGCGCGGGCGAGGGCAAGCTGTCCTCCCGCCTGGGCCTGGTCACGGAGGCCGTCGAGGCGACCGAGGGCATGGACCTGTACGCGTACCTCGTGAACCAGCTGTCCAAGGGCGGCAAGGCGGACTACGTGATCGTGGACGAGGCCCAGTTCCTCGCGCCCGACCAGATCGACCAACTCGCGCGCATCGTGGACGACCTGGACATGGACGTCTTCGCCTTCGGCATCACCACGGACTTCCGCACCAAACTCTTCCCCGGCTCGCAGCGCCTCATCGAGCTCGCCGACCGGATCGAGCAGCTCCAGGTCGAGGCCCTGTGCTGGTGCGGGGCCCGCGCCACCCACAACGCCCGGACGATAGACGGCGAGATGGTCGTCGAGGGTGCCCAGGTCGTCGTCGGCGACGTGAACCGCCCGGCCGGAGAGATCGGCTACGAGGTCCTCTGCCGCCGCCACCACCGCAAGCGCATGACCTCGGCCGCCGCCCACGCCGGCGCCCTCTCCCCGGACGTCCTCCCGGTCAACCACGCCTGACCCGCGCGCGGCCCGGGGCGCCCGCGCCGCCGGGGGGTCGGCGGGGCATCAGTGGCGGGAGCGGATCAGGGTGAAGACGGCCCCCTCCGGGTCCGCGACCGTGGCCAGTCGGCCGTTGAACCCCTCGCGGGGCGGTTGGACGACACGGCCGCCGAGGTCGGCCACCCGGGCCGCGGCCGCGTCGGTGTCCTCGACCTCGAAGTACGTCATCCAGTGCGGGCCCCGGTCGTGCGGCAGTGAGCGGCCCACCCCGTGCACGGAGGCGACCGGCAAGCCGTCCAGGCGCAGCGTCAGGTAGTCGAAGTCATCCGTCGCGTCCGGGTGTTGGAGGGCTTCGTGGCCGAATACGTGCTCGTAGAACTTGCCGACCGCCGTGGTGTCCTGCGTGATCAACTCGTTCCAGACCGGGGTGCCGGGGGATCCGTGCAGCGCCGTGCCGAGGTGGCTGCCGGCCTGCCAGATGCCGAAGATGGCGCCGAGCGGGTCGGAGCAGATCGCCACCCGGCCAGCGATGCCGGCGTCCAGCGGGCCCACCGCGACCGTCCCCCCGCAGGCGCGGATCGACTCGGCCGTGGCATCGGCGTCGTCCGTGGCGAGGTACGTGGTCCAGGCGACCGGCAGGTGCCGGTCCGGGGGCATCTCGCCGATGCCGGCCACCTCTTGGCCGTCGAGGACCGCTCTGACGTAGGGCCCCAACTGCTCCGGGCCCGGTTGGTACTCCCAGCCGAAGAGGTCGGCGTAGAACTCCTCGGTGGGGCCGAGGCCGTGCACCATCAGGCTCACCCAGCACGGTGTACCGGGCTCACGCCTGGTTGCCTTCGCTGCCTCGGTCATGTCAGCCGTCTCCTCCGTCGTGGGCCTGTCCTCGAAGTGATGCTTCCACTCCGAGGGGTTCGGCGCGCCCCGACCGGGCCGCGTTTCCCGGGAGCGGAGTAGAGATGACCGAATCAGTGCGGCCCGTCGCGGCGCGTTGATGTCCGGCTTGTTACACGGGGTGCCGGGGTGGGGAGGAGGATGTGCCCCATGACTGCGATTCTCTCGGCTTCCGAACTGATGAGCGAACTGGCCGGAACCACGCCACCGGTGCTCCTGGACATCCGTTGGCAACTGGGCGGCCCCGACCAGCGGCCCGCGTACGAGGCGGGACACCTGCCGGGCGCGGTGTACGTGGACCTGGACCGCGAACTGGCAGGCCCCGTGAGCACGACGGGACTTGGCGGACGCCATCCGCTGCCGGACCCGGAGGAGTTCGGCGCCGTGATGCGTCGGGCCGGGGTGCGCGCCGGCGTGCCGGTGGTCGTGTACGACGGCGGGCAGGGCTGGGCCGCCGCCCGGGCATGGTGGTTGTTGCGCTGGGCGGGGCACACGGGCGTTCGAGTCCTGGACGGGGGCCTGTCGGCCTGGACGGCGGCCGGAGGTACGGTGACGGCCGACGCAGCCACCCCCACGGAGGGTGATTTCAAGCCAAACCCTGGCGCGCTGGAGGTCCTCGACGGGGACGGGGCGGCCGCGCTGGCCCGTTCGGGTGTCCTGTTGGACGCCAGGGCGGGGGAGCGGTACCGGGGCGAGGTCGAGCCGATCGACCGGGTGGGTGGTCACGTACCGGGCGCGCTGTCCGCTCCGACCTCGGAGAACGTGGACGCGGACGGACGGTTCCTGCCCGCGGCGTCGCTGCGCGCGCGGTTCGAGGCGCTCGGGGCAGCGGGAGACGCCCCGGTAGGGGTCTACTGCGGGTCGGGGGTCTCCGGCGCACACGAGGTGCTGGCCCTGGACGTCGCCGGCATCCCGTCCGCGCTGTACGCGGGCAGCTGGTCGGACTGGTCCTCGGACCCGGCCCGCCCGGTGGCCACGGGCCCGACGCCCGACGGGACCTGAGCGGGGGAGGTACGGCATCGGGAGCGCCGCGTACGCCGCGCTCCCGACGGCTACTCCTGCTTCTTGCGCCGGGTGCCGAAGACGATCTCGTCCCAACTCGGCACCGCGGCGCGCCGGCCCGGACGGACGCCGTCCGCCTCGGCCTGCCGGTCGGTGATGCCGGTCAGCCGATCGCGGTGGCCCGCCACCGTACGCGGCATCAGGACGTCGGCGTACGCGGTGCCGGCTCCCGCCGAGGCGGCCGGCGCCTCCTCGACCTCCGGCTCCTCGGCCGGCAGGTCGACGCGTTCGGGAACCACCATGTCGCCGCGGAAGCTCGGCACCGCTTCCAGCAGACTGGTCAGGGTGTCCCGCTCCTCCTCCGGTTCCGGCGGTGGGGCGGGTCGCTCCATCTGGCGGTCGAGGGCACGGTCGAGCGGCCGGTCGCGCGGCAGGCGCGCGATCCTCGGCACGAACGGGAAGCTGGGCTCGGGCGTCGCGGGCAGGTCGTCCGATTCGCCGATCAGGGAGCGGGCCTCGTCGTCCACGGCCACGACCAGTCGGCGGGGCGGGTCGTACGTCCAGCTCGCCGAGTGCGGCTCGCTCGCGACCCGGTAGACCAGCAGGACCTCCCAGGTGCCGTCGTCACGGCGCCAGGAGTCCCACTGCACGGACTCCTTGTCGGCCCCGCGCAGCGTCAGCCGTTCCTGCACGGCCTCGCCGAGCTGCGGACCGGTGTTCTCGCCGGGGCGGCGCACGGGAGTCTTGCGGGCGCGCTCCGCCATGAACGCGCGCTCCGCGAGCACGGGGCCCTCGAACCGGCGTACCCGGTCGACGGGGATGCCCGCGAGTTGAGCGACCTCCTCCGCGGAGGCGCCGGCTCGTATGCGGGCCTGGATGTCGCGAGGGCGGAGGTGGCTCTCCACCTCGATCTCGATCTGGTTCAGGCGCGCACGGTCGTTGCGCACGGCAGCCCGGAGACGCTCATCGATCGGAAGCGTGTACTCCGTGCTGTCCGCAGCCTTGAGCACCAGTCGTGTGCCGTCATTGGAGACGGCCACGACACGCAGTTCGGGCATGGGGACCTCCCGGGTGGTGCCTGCCGACGTCACGTGCGTCGCTGCTTCCGCTAGTCGAGTGTGGCCTGCCCGGGTGCAGCCTGCCACAACCTTGCCGAGTTAAACCGGCGTGTCGGGCATGCGCCCTTGATCGCCGTTATGGCACGGTTACCTGTTGGGTACGCACAGTGACCAAGTGATTACTGTGTGCAGCAGGAACCCGTGCAACACCGCGGCATCGCCGGTCTCGAGTGCCGTTTCTTCATCGTCCGGCCCCCTCTCCCGGGTCCGGACATCCGAAAGGAAGGACGGCCCCAGGGCTCGCCACAGTACTCCATTCGGGCCACGCAGGTGGACCGCCGCGCCGCCGAACTTGTCTCGGGCGGCGGGAGTTGAGCTGCCCTGAATGCGGTCGGTATCCGGCCGGACCTGCGCCCCGGTCGGTTTTCGGGTGTCCTGCTTCACAGAATCCCCCGAAACGGAACTTTCTGTTTCGCTCAGGTGTCAGTAACTGCTGGAAGAGGAGAAGCGCGAGAGGCAGGGCACGCAGGGGATGGCGATGGGTCAGAAGACGACGCGGGACACGGTGGACGCGGAACCCGGGAAGAAGAAGCTCGATCTGAGCGTGGCGCAGATCGCGGGTACCTCCACCGCCACCGTCGCGGCGGCGCTGCTCGCCTCGCAGATGGGGGTCTACGGCACGATCCTCGGAGCCGGCGTGGTGAGCGTGGTCGCCACCGCGGGAGGGCCCGTCGTCCAGCACCTGTTCCGTCGTACCGGCGACCAGCTGCGCGAGAGCGCCCGCCCCAAGGCCCGTCAGGTGCCGGAGGTGCACAAGGACCAGGCGGCGGACGGCTCGCTGTTGCCGGGTGCGGCCCTGCCCGCCGACGAGTTCGGCGAGGCGACCGTGCACGGCACCCGGGTGCGGGGTTGGAAGCGCACGGCCGTCGCCTCCGGAGCCGCCTTCGCCCTCGCCCTCGGCGGGCTGGGCACCTACGAGGCGATCGCCGGCACCTCGGTCAGCCAGGGCGGCGGCACCATCCTGTCCGGGGGCACCCGCAAGGCCGCCGACCACAAGCCGAGCACGCCGCGACAGGATCCCGGTGGGGGCGCCGACGACACCGACGGCGGCGCCAAGGACGAGCGGGACGGCAAGGGCGGCGAGAGCCCCGGAACCGGGAAGGGCTCCCCGGAACCCTCGGCCTCCCGTGGCGGCGAGAGCCCCCGACCCGACCCGACGCCCTCCCGTTCCGGGGAGTCGACCCCGGAGCCGACGCCGCCCGGGCCCGACCCGAAGCCGACGCCCACTCCCACCCCGACCCCCACCCCGGGCACGCCGAGCGGTGGTTCGGGGTCCGGTTCGGGCTCCGGTTCCGGGGGGACCGGCACCGGTACCGGGCCCGCGCCGAACCCCTCCTGAACCGGGGTCAGCTCCCCAGCACGCGCCGCAGGTAGTCGTTGCCGAACACCCGGTCCGGGTCCAGCCGGTCCCGCAGGGCGGTGAACTCGCCGAAGCGCGGGTACACCCCCGCGAGGTACTCCGCGTCCCGCGTGTGCACCTTGCCCCAGTGCGGTCGTCCGCCGTGCGCGGTGAAGATGCGCTCCGCCGCCGTGAAGTAGGCCTGGTACGGGGTGCCCCTGTACATGTGGACCGCCACGTAGGCCGTCTCCCGGCCCGACGCCGTGGACAGGGTGATGTCGTCGGCCGGAGCCGTCCGCACCTCCACCGGGAAGCTGACGCGCAGGTCGGATCCGTCGACCATCGCCTTCAGCTCGCGCAGCGCCCCGACGACGTGCTCCCGCGCGAGCGCGTACTCCATCTCCACGAACCGCACCCGGCGCGGGCTGGTGAACACCTTGTACGGGATGTCCGTGTAGGTGCGCGCCGACAGGGCCCGGCTGGCGATGCGGGCGATGCCCGGGACGGCCGCCGGGATCGCGCGACCCAGCGAGTTGACGGCCTGGAAGACGCCGTTGGACAGCAGCTCGTCCTCCACCCACGCGCTCACCGCGCCGGGCGGGGCGGCGGGGCCCTGGCTGCGGTTGTTCCGCTTGGTGTTGCAGTTCCCGGTGTGCGGGAACCAGTAGAACTCGAAGTGCTCGTTCTCCGCGAAGTGCTCGTCGAACTCGGCCGTCACCCGGTCGAAGGGCATCGGCTCCTCGCGGGCGGTCAGGAAGAAGATCGGCTCCACGGCGAGGGTGATCGAGGTGAGGACGCCGAGCGCGCCGACGCCGAGGCGGGCCGCCGCGAAGACCTCCGGGTTCTCCTTCTCGGAGCACGTCAGCAGCCGGCCGTCGGCCGTGACCAGCTCCAACCCGCGGATCTGCGCGGAGAGGGAGGCCGAGTCGCGCCCGGTGCCGTGGGTGCCGGTGCTGGTGGCGCCGGAGACCGTCTGCTCCATGATGTCGCCCATGTTCGTGAGCGACAGGCCCTCCTTGGCCAAGGCCTGGTTGAGGTCCTTGAGGACCGTCCCCGCCGCCACCGTGACGGTGCCGGCCGTCCTGTCCAGCGACCGGATGCCGGCCAGGGACTGCGGGCGTATCAGCACGCCGTCCGTGGCGGCGGCCGCGGTGAAGGAGTGGCCGGTGCCGACCGCCTTCACCTTCAATCCGTCCTCGGCGGCCCGACGGACCGCCTCCTGAAGCTCCCCGACCGAGGTCGGGGTCACCACGCGGGCGGGCGTGGCACTGACGTTCCCCGCCCAGTTACGCCACGTGGCCGGCGTCCTCGCCGTCCCGGCGTACCCGCTCTGCCCTGCTGTCGCCGTCCCCATCGGTGCCTGGCTCCTCCCCTTGCGCCGGCCTCGTCAGCCGACGGAATCCCGCGAACGCCACCGCGGCCGCGGTCACCCCCGCCGAGAGCGAGACGACGTACCCGGTCCGCGCGCCGGCCGCGTCGACGACCCAGCCGGCCACGGAGGACCCGAGCGCGACACCGACCGCGAGGCCGGTGCTGATCCAGGTCATGCCCTCGGTCAGCTTCGCGTGAGGTACGTGCGCCTCGATCAGGGCCATCGTCGTGATCATCGTGGGAGCGATGGCGAGGCCCGAGACGAAGAGCGCCACGGCCAGAAACGGAAGGTTCCCGGCCAGTAGGAGGGGGATCATACTCACGGCCATCGCACTGATGCCCAGCATCCACCGAGGTTCGGCCCTGCCCTTGAAGTGCAGCAGGCCGAAGACGATGCCCGCGAGGCAGGATCCGAAGGCCCAGATCGCCAGGAACACCCCGCCGAGGGACTTGTTGCCCTGCTCCTCGGCGAAGGCCAGCGTGGCCACGTCCACGGACCCGAAGATCGCGCCGGTGGCGGCGAAGGTGGCGACCAGGACCTGGAGGCCGGGGGAGCGCAGCGCCGAGGACCGGTCCGTGTGCGGGTGACGCGGATGGGGCTTCGGCTCGGTGGCGGTGAGCGCGGTCAGCCACCACACGCCCGTCAGCAGGCAGACGAGCGCGACCACCGGCCCGGCCTCCGGGAACCAGCTCGCGGACAGGGTCGCGGCGAGCGGCGGGCCGATGATGAAGCACAGCTCGTCGACGATCGACTCGAACGAGTAGGCGGTGTGCAGCTGCGGGGTGTCCCGGAAGAGGGCCGTCCACCGCGCGCGCACCATCGAACCGACGCTGGGCACGCAGCCCGCGACGACCGCGAAGACGAAGAGGGTCCACGTGGGCCATTCGTTCGCCGCCGAGAGCAGCAGGCCGGTCACGGACGCCGCCGCGACGAGCGTCGCCGGGCGCAGCACCCGCCGCTGTCCGTACTGGTCCACCAGTCGGGACACCTGGGGGCCCACGGCGGCGGCCGACAGCGCGATGGTCGCCGTGATCCCGCCCGCGAGGCCGTAGCTGCCGCCGAGCTCGGTGATCATCGTCAGCACGCCGATGCCGACCATGGACAGGGGCATCCGACCGATGAGGCCGGCGGCCGTGAACCCCTTGGTGCCGGGGGTCGCGAAGATCGCGCGGTAGGGACTGGGCACGTTGCGCTCCGTAAGGGACGTCTGTGGCCCCCACAGATTACGGCCGCCGACAAGGCGACCGCATGGGGAAAAATCCAGACAGAAAGTCAGGTGACCTTACCTTCGATCGCCGGTGGCGAACGCGCCGGGGGCGTTTCCCCGGCCCGGGCCGGCGAATGGCAGGATTCGAGCATGTCTGACCAGCTCCGCGCCAGCGCCCCCCGAGCGGCCGAGGGCCACGCCGCCCCCTACGACGCCCTCCTGTTGCTCTCCTTCGGCGGCCCCGAGGGCCCCGACGACGTCGTTCCGTTCCTGGAGAACGTGACGCGGGGGCGCGGCATCCCGCGCGAGCGGCTCAGAGAGGTCGGACAGCACTACTTCGGGTTCGGCGGGGTCAGCCCCATCAACGGGCAGAACCGCGAGTTGCTGGACGCGCTGCGCAAGGACTTCGCGGAGCACGGACTGGACCTGCCCGTCTACTGGGGCAACCGGAACTGGGCCCCGTACCTGACCGACGTGCTGCGGGAGATGGCCGCCGACGGGCGCCGCCGGATCGCGGTGCTCGCGACCAGCGCGTACGCCTCGTACTCCGGCTGCCGGCAGTACCGGGAGAACCTCGCCGACGCCTTGGCGCGGTTGGCCGAGGAAGGGGTGGGCGAGCTGCCCCGGGTGGACAAGCTGCGGCACTACTTCAACCACCCGGGCTTCGTGCGGCCGATGATCGACGGAGTGCTCGCCTCCCTGGCCGAGCTGCCGGGCGACGTGCGGGCGGGAGCGCGCCTGGTGTTCACCACGCACTCGATCCCGACCGCCTCCGCGGACACCTCCGGCCCGGTGGACGAACACGGCGAGGGTGGTGCGTACGTCCGCCAGCACCTCGACGTGGCCGCGTTGATCGCTGACGCGGTCCGCGCCGAGACCGGCACCGAACTGCCCTGGGACCTCGTCTACCAGTCGCGCAGCGGCGCCCCGCACATCCCGTGGCTGGAGCCGGACATCTGCGACCACCTGGAGGCCCTCCACGCGGGGGACACGCCGGCGGTGGTGATGGTGCCGATCGGGTTCGTCTCGGACCACATGGAGGTCCTCTACGACCTCGACACGGAGGCCACGGCCAAGGCCGCCGAGCTGGGCCTGCCGATCGCCCGCTCGGCGACGGTCGGCGCCGACCCGCGGTTCGCGGCGGCGGTACGGGACCTGGTGCTGGAGCGGGCCGCCACCGAGCGCGGCGAGCCGGTCGAGCGGTGCGCGCTGGGTCTGCTGGGCCCGAGTCATGATCTGTGCGCGGTGGGCTGCTGCCCGGCGCGCGCCCCGCGGCCGGCCGCCGCGGGGGAGGACAGTCCGTACGCCTGACCCCTGGGAGTGGCACGACCATGATTTCCGCGGAACTGAAGGCCGAACTGCTCGACGTGGGTCTGGAGGCGGCCCGCCGGGCGGGTGAACTGCTGCGCGACGGGCGACCGGCGGACCTCGCGGTGGCCGCGACCAAGTCCAGCCCGATCGACGTGGTGACCGAGATGGACATCGCGGCGGAGAAGCTGATCACCGAGATCCTCGGGCGGCGGCGCCCCGAGGACGGGCTGCTCGGCGAGGAGGGCGCGGACACCCCGGGGACCAGCGGCGTGCGCTGGGTCGTGGACCCGCTCGACGGCACCGTGAACTACCTGTACGGACTCCCGAGCTGGTCCGTGTCCGTGGCCGCCGAGTACCGGGGCGAGACCGTGGTCGGGGTCGTCGCGGCCCCGATGCGCGGGGAGACGTACCACGCGGTGCTCGGGGGCGGGGCGTGGCTGGGCGACACCCGCCTGGCATGCCGGCCGGCGGCGCCGCTGGACCAGGCGCTGGTCGCGACCGGGTTCGCGTACGTGCAGACGCGGCGGGCGCACCAGGCCGAGGTCGCGCGGCGGATCATCCCGCTCGTACGGGACATCCGGCGGGGCGGCTCGGCGGCCGTGGACCTGTGCGACGTGGCCGCCGGGCGGCTGGACGGGTACTGGGAGCGGGGGCTGAACCCCTGGGACCTGGCGGCGGGCGAACTGATCGCGCGCGAGGCGGGGGCGCTGACCGGTGGCCGGCCGGGCCGGCCGGCCTCGGGCGAGCTGGCGCTCGCGGCCACGCCGGCCGTGTTCGCCTCGCTGCAACCGCTGCTGGACGAGGCGCAGGCCTGGCGCGACTGAGGGTCCTCGGCGGCCCGGTCGGCCTCGGGCGGGCGGGCCCACGGAAAGACCCCGGGCGCCGAAGGGGCGGCCGGGGTCGGGTCCGGGGTCGGAGGGTCCGGGGCGGGGTGGGCTCAGGCGGCCGTGACGGACACGGCGTGCTCCACGGGTACCCCGTGTTCGGCGGCCAGGCGCTGGAGGTCCTCCAACTCCGCCTGTTCCACATCCGCGAGGTGGTCGTCGCCCGTCTCACGGGCCTTGCTGAGGTCGGACTGCGTGGCCTCGATGCGCTGCAGAAGGCCTGCGGTGAATGCGTCCATGGTGGGTGCGCCCCCTCTTCATGGGTCGTCGACGGGTGAGCACGTGGCAGTCCGCCGTCAGGAGTGGTCGGGGTGTGCAGTCGTCCTCCCCGGCGCCCCGGGCCCAGAAACCTCGCGAGGCCGGGGAATCCTCACTTCCACCCGGGGGAAGGCGGCCGAGCGGCGCCTTACAGCCGGTTTACCGCCGAAACGGGCAGGATGGTCGACGCAATACAGGTGTGCCCTCGTGGGCTCGAAGGAAGGAAACGACGTGCGCGTACTCGTCGTCGAGGACGAGCAGCTGCTCGCCGATGCGGTGGCCACCGGCCTGCGCCGGGAGGCCATGGCCGTGGACGTCGTGTACGACGGCGCCGCGGCCCTTGAGCGCGTCGGAGTGAACGACTACGACGTGGTCGTGCTCGACCGGGACCTCCCGCTCGTGCACGGCGACGACGTCTGCCGCAAGATCGTCGAGCTCGGCATGCCCACCCGCGTGCTGATGCTCACCGCCTCCGGCGACGTGAGCGACCGGGTCGAGGGACTGGAACTCGGCGCGGACGACTACCTGCCCAAGCCCTTCGCCTTCACCGAGCTCACCGCCCGCGTGCGGGCCCTGGGGCGGCGCACGACCGTGGCCCTGCCGCCCGTGCTGGAGCGGGCCGGCATCAAGCTGGACCCGAACCGCCGCGAGGTCTTCCGCGAGGGCAAGGAGGTGCAGCTGGCGCCGAAGGAGTTCGCGGTGCTGGAGGTCCTCATGCGCAGCGAGGGCACGGTGGTCTCCGCCGAGCAGCTGCTGGAGAAGGCCTGGGACGAGAACACCGACCCCTTCACCAACGTGGTCCGGGTGACCGTCATGACCCTGCGGCGCAAGCTCGGCGAGCCGCCCGTGATCGTCACCGTGCCGGGCTCCGGATACCGGATCTGACGGGGATGCCGGCGACACCGGCGCCGCCCGCGGCGCCACCGAAACCCACCTGGGACCCCGGACAGGCCGAGGCTCCCTTCCCGTGGCTGCGGCCGACGATCCGGATACGGCTCACCCTGCTGTACGGCGGGATGTTCCTGATCGCGGGCATCCTGCTGCTGTCGATCATCTACCTGCTGGCGGCGCAGGCGCTGCGCGAGGGCAACGGCACGCCCTTCAAGATCGTGGACGGGACGGACGTCACGGTCATCAGCAACACCTGCCCCGGGGTGGCCGGCAAGGGCCAGCCGCTCGACCAGTTCAACGCCGCCATCAACGCGTGCGTCCTGGAACAGCGCAGGCACGCCCTGGACGACCTGCTCAGCCGGTCGCTGATGGCCCTGCTGGGACTCAGCATCATCGCCTTCGCCTTCGGCTACGCGATGGCCGGCCGGGTGCTTTCGCCGCTGGGGAAGATCACCCGTACCGCCCGCCGGGTGGTCGGCTCGGACCTGACCCGGCGGATCGAGCTGGACGGCCCGGACGACGAGCTCAAGGAGCTGGCCGACACCTTCGACGAGATGCTCGACCGGCTGGAGCGGGCCTTCACGGCCCAGCAGCGGTTCGTGGCCAACGCCTCGCACGAGCTGCGGACACCGCTCGCGATCAACAGGACGCTCCTGGAGGTGCACCTCTCCGATCCCGGGGCCCCGGTCGAGCTCCAACAGCTCGGGAAGACGCTGCTCGCCACCAACGAGCGCAGCGAACAGCTGGTCGAGGGCCTGCTCCTGCTGGCCCGGAGCGACAACCAGATAATCGAACGCAAGCCCGTGGACCTGGCCGAGGTCGCCTCGCGGGCCATCGAGCAGGCGCGCGGCGAGGCCGGCGCCAAGGGTGTGGAGATCCGCGGCGAGCGCGCCCCGGCGGTCGTCCAGGGCAACGGCGTGCTGCTGGAGCGGATCGCCCTCAACCTGGTGCAGAACGGCGTCCGGTACAACGTCGCGGAGGGCGGCTGGGTCGAGGTCACCACCGAGGTCCAGCACGGTCACGCGGTGCTGCTCGTATCGAACACGGGTCCCGTTGTTCCCGCGTACGAGGTGGAGAACCTCTTCGAGCCCTTCAGGCGGCTGCGTACCGAGCGAACGGGCAGCGACAAGGGTGTGGGGCTCGGTCTCTCGATCGCGCGCTCCGTGGCCCGCGCACACGGCGGCCGCATCCAGGCGACGCCCCGCGAGGGCGGTGGCCTCGTGATGCGTGTCACGCTGCCCCTGTGACCTGGGGTCCCGCATGTTCGCTGTTGGCTGAACGGGGCAGGGGTGAACGCGAGGGAGCCTGTGTGATCGATCACATTGTCGAGTGTCGGGTCATGTGCGTTCGGTGACCCCGAGGAGGCCGGAAAGCCCGGGAAGTCCGGGTTTCCGGCCCCCATGATGGCGGGAAATACACGGGGTGGCGTTTGTGCAAGACGGCCCCCGGACCGTGTACGGTCCCGGTCGTCATCCCAGCCAAATGCGCCTTCGGGCGTGCGGCTGGGTGTCGATTGAGTAACAGACCTTGATGTGAGGCAAAATCTCCGCCTCAGGTCGGGCACAAGTCCGGCCTCTCGCGCGTTACGTGCGCTGAGACACCGCTAAATCCCAGAGGGGGAGAGCGAACAATGGCAACGGACTACGACACCCCACGCAAGACGGACGACGACGTTGACAACGACAGCATCGAAGAGCTGAAGGCCCGGCGCAACGAGAAGTCGTCGTCGAACGTCGATGTGGACGACTTCGACGCCGCCGAAGGCATGGAGCTTCCCGGTGCGGACCTCTCCAATGAGGAGCTGGCCGTACGGGTCCTGCCCAAGCAGGCCGACGAGTTCACCTGCATGAGCTGCTTCCTGGTGCACCACCGCAGCCAGCTGGCACGTGAGAAGAACGGTCAGCCGATCTGTCGCGACTGCGACTGAGAGGCGTCGGCCGTGACAGGCTCGACGCCATTTCGGAAGCGACGCTTCCGGAAATCTGGTGATCCGGCGGAGACGCAGGTGGGAGCCACGGACCCGGCAACGGGCCATGGAGCCCCCGGCGTACCCGCCGTGCCCTCCGACACCGCCGCGGCGGTGCCGTCGGCCACAGCGGCCGACGAGGGGTCCCGACAGTGGTTCGGGGCTCGTCGGGTGCAAGCCGTCAAGAACGGTGTGCGCAAGGGCGGCGAAGGTGCGAAGGCCGCCGCCCTGTACATCACCGACCGAATCATCGAGAACGCACCGCGCGTTCCGGTTCGGGACCTCGCGACCCTGCGCGCGCAGTTCCCGGGCCTCGACCCCGATCGGCTCGCCGACAAACTGATCACCGGCGCCGCCAACGCCACGTCCACCGTCGGCGCGGGCATCGGCGCGGCGGCGATGCTGCCGGTGCCGCCCGCGATGCCGGCCGAACTGGCCGCGGAGATCACCGGTGTGGCGATGATCGAGCTGAAGCTCATCGCCGAACTCCACGAGGTGTACGGGCTCCGGGCGCCCGGCAACCTCCGAGAACGCAGCTTCGCGTACCTCACGTCGTGGACGGAGGAACGCGGGGTCGACCTGACCAAGCCGACCACGCTGAACGCGGCGCTCGGCGGTCAGATGAAGCGCGAACTGCGCCAACAGATCATGAAGCGGATGTTCCGCAACCTGCCCAACCTCATGCCGTTCATGGTGGGCGCCGCGGTCGGCGCGGTCATGAACCGCCGGGACACCCGCAAACTCGCCGAGAAGGTGCGTGCGGACCTGCGGACCCGCGCCGTGGCCTGGGACGCACTCCCGCAGTTGCCGCCCCTTGAGCAGCCCGCGCAGCCCCTTCCCGGGGCCAACGACGAGGCCATCGAGGGTCCCGACGCGCAACGGTGGGGCTGACGACCGCCCCCGGGGCGTCGTCCCCGACCTCCCGGACTCAGCCGGCGGCCGGCGCGGCCGGGCTGTTCTTCGCCGCGCGGACGGCCGCCACCAGGGCCTGCGGCTCGCGCGTGGAGACGTACACGTAGGGAGTCGGGTCGGCCGGATCGGTGATCTCGACGCGGACGGCCGTCGGCACGTAGCTGCGCATCAGCATGAAGGCGCGGGTGTCGGCCTTGTACGTGCGCCAGGCACGGGCCTCCTCGGCCTCCAGGATCTCGGGCTCGCCCAGGGCCGTCACCGGGATCCGCGCGTCGCCCGCCGCCAGCGCACCGTTGACCACGCGCACGCGCGCGGAGCCGTACGAACTCACCACCATCCCCGCCAGCACGGTGCCCCCCACCAGACCGAGCAGCATCGGCAGCGTGCCCAGCGGCAACAGCATCAGCGCGCACGCGACGCCGAGGAGCACGGCGATGCCCCACCAGGCGCGGGGAGCGGTCAGGCGTTCGTCGTGGTGCGCGGGGGAGGGCTGCATGGGTCCAAGCCTGCCACGAGGCGACCGGCGGTTAGCCGCGCGGGTAAGGTCAGCGGCTGTGAGTGGACGAAACACAGCGTTGACGCCGCCGGCCGACGCCACGGCGCCGGTCCGGCATCCCGACGCCCCGGGCCCCGGCGAACTCCTCGGCGCGCACTACGAGCACTGTTTCGGCTGCGGCGGGGGACAGCCCCACGGGCTCCACCTGGAGGCGCGGGCGGGCGAGGGCGTGCGCGTCACCGCCGAGTTCACCGTCAAGCAGGCCCACCAGGGCGCCCCCGGTCTCGCCCACGGCGGCGTCCTCGCCACCGCGCTCGACGAGACGCTCGGCTCCCTGAACTGGCTGCTGCGCGTCATCGCGGTGACCGGCCGGCTGGAGACCGACTACGTACGGCCCGTCCCCGTGGACACCGTGCTGTACCTGGAGGCGGAGGTGACCGCCGTGGCCGGGCGGAAGATCTACTGCTCCGCGGTCGGCCGAATAGGCGGTCCCGAGGGACCGGTCGCCGTACGCGCGGACGCCCTCTTCATCGAGGTGAAGGTCGACCACTTCATCGACAACGGACGGCCCGAGGAGATCCGGGCGGCGATGGCCGACCCGGACCAGGTCAGGCGCGCACGCGCCTTCGAGGTGAACCCCTGATGTCTCAGAACAACCACGACTCCCGTCGGGAAGTCGACGTGCTCATCCGCCGCGTCGACCCCGAGGTGCCCCTGCCTGCCTACGGTCACCCCGGTGACGCGGGCTGCGACCTGGTGACCACCGAGGCCGCCGAGCTCGCTCCCGGCGAGCGGATCGTGCTGCCCACCGGCGTCTCCATCGCGCTGCCCGACGGGTACGCCGCCTTCGTGCACCCGCGCTCGGGCCTGGCCGCCCGTTGCGGCCTCGCGCTGGTGAATGCCCCGGGGACGGTGGATGCCGGGTACCGTGGGGAAATCAAGGTGATCGTGGTCAATCTCGACCCGCGCGAGAGCGTCAGGTTCGAGCGTTTCGACCGCATTGCCCAGCTGGTTGTCCAGCGGGTCGAGAAGGTGCGCTTCCACGAGGTGGCGGAACTTCCCGGCTCGGCCCGGGCCGAGGGGGGTTTCGGCTCCACCGGCGGTCATGCGGCCGTGGCCGGATCCGAGGCTGGTCAGCAGGGTGGGAATGGCTACGCTTCGGTCGTAACCGACCGGGAAGGACAGTGACGTGTTCGGACGTCGCAAGAAGAACGACTCCGTCAGGGACGGCGGCGCGGCCGAGCAGGTCGACGGCGCACGCGCCGATGAGCCGGACGACGCCGAGGCGCTCGACGACGCCAAGCCGCGCCGGACGAACCTGCCGCCGGCCCCGAGGCCGGACGGCCCCTGGGACGTCTCCGAGGTGATCGGCAATCCGGAGGACGGCCGGGTCGACCTCGGCGGCATCCTCGTACCCGGTGTCGAGGGCATGGAACTGCGCGTCGAGGTCGCCGGTGACGCGATCGTGGCCGCGACCGTGGTCCTCGGCGACAGCGCCGTGCAGCTGCAGGCCTTCGCGGCGCCCAAGAAGGAAGGCATCTGGGGCGAGGTCCGCGACGAGATCGCCACGGGCATCACCCAACAGGGCGGCATCATCGACGAGGTCCAAGGCCCGCTGGGTTGGGAGCTCCGCGCCCAGGTCCCCGTACCGCTGCCCGACGGCCAGACCGGCGCCCAGCTCGTGCGCTTCGTCGGCGTCGACGGCCCCCGTTGGTTCCTGCGCGGTGTCATCTCCGGCCAGGGCGCGGTGCGCCCGGAGTCGGCCGGCGTCCTGGAGCAGATCTTCCGGGACACCGTCGTCCTGCGCGGCGACGGCCCGATGGCTCCCCGCGATCCCATCGTCCTGAAGCTGCCGAACGACGCCCAGATGGTGCCGGACGGCGTGCAGACGACCGAGGAGCCCGAGGGCTCCCGCTTCGGCGGCGGCATGGGCCAGCTGGAACGCGGTCCGGAGATCACCGAGGTCCGCTGACCTCGCTCGACGACCGGTTCCGGTCGGTGGACCTCCGATGTGTGGACCTCCGATCGGTGGGCCGTACCCTCGCGGGGGTACGGCCCACCGCCGTTTCCGGCCACCGCGTCAGGGAAGCGTCAGGGATGCGCCCATCGCCGTACATCGGCGCGTGAACTGCGGGGACGTCCCCGAGAATGGGCGCATGGGACGCGGCAAGCTACGGATATACCTCGGCGCGGCACCCGGTGTGGGCAAGACGTACGCCATGCTCTCCGAGGGCCACCGTCGGGTGGAGCGCGGCGGCGACTGCGTCGTCGGCTTCGTCGAGCACCACGGACGGCCGCGCACCGAGGTGATGCTGCACGGACTCGAACAGGTGCCGCGCCGGGAGTTGACCTACCGGGACGCCGGGTTCACGGAGATGGACGTGGACGCGCTGCTGGCCCGCGGCCCCGCCGTGGCACTGGTGGACGAGCTCGCGCACACCAACGTGCCGGGCTCGCGCAACGCCAAGCGCTGGCAGGACGTGGAGGAGCTGCTCCGGGCGGGCATCGACGTCGTGTCCACCGTGAACATCCAGCACCTGGAGTCCCTCGGCGACGTGGTCGAGTCGATCACCGGCGTGCGGCAGCGGGAGACCGTACCGGACGAGGTGGTCCGGCGGGCCGACCAGGTCGAGCTGGTCGACATGTCCCCGCAGGCCCTGCGCCGCCGGATGGCGCACGGCAACATATACAAGTCCGACAAGGTCGACGCGGCCCTGTCCCACCACTTCCGCCCCGGCAACCTCACCGCCCTGCGCGAGCTCGCGCTGCTGTGGGTGGCCGACCGGGCCGACGAGTACCTCCAGCAGTACCGGGGCGAGCACGACATCCGCTCCACCTGGCAGGCCCGCGAACGGATCGTCGTCGGCCTCACCGGCGGTCCGGAGGGCCGCACCCTGATCCGGCGCGCCTCGCGGATGGCGGCCAAGGGCTCGGGCAGCGAGATCATGGCCGTCTACATCGCCCGCAGCGACGGGCTGACCGCGGCCTCGCCGAAGGAACTCGCGGTCCAGCGCACCCTGGTGGAAGACCTCGGCGGAACGTTCCACCACGTCATCGGCGACAACATCCCCGACGCCCTGCTCGCCTTCGCCCGCGGGGTCAACGCCACCCAGATCGTCCTCGGCTCCAGCCGCCGCAAGACATGGCAGTACGTCTTCGGACCGGGCGTGGGCGTCACCGTCGCCCGGGACTCCGGGCCCGACCTCGACGTCCACATCGTCACGCACGAGGAGGTCGCCAAGGGGCGCGGGCTGCCCGTGGTCCGCTCCGCCGCCCGACTCGGCCGGCCCCGCGTGGTGGCCGGTTGGATCGTCGGCGTGCTCTGTCCGGCCCTGCTCGCCCTCGTCCTGGCGAACATCGACGGCGACCCCGGCCTCGCCAACGAGATGCTGCTGTTCCTGGCGCTGACCGTGGCCGCCGCGCTGCTCGGCGGACTCGTGCCCGCACTGGCGTCGGCGGCCTTCGGCTCTCTCCTGCTGAACTACTTCTTCGCACCGCCGGTGCACCGCTTCACGGTCTCCGACCCCAAGAACATCGTCGCCATCGCCGTCTTCTTCGGGGTGGCCGTCGCCGTCGCCTCCGTCGTGGACGTGGCGGCCCGGCGGACCCAGCAGGCCGCCCGTCTGCGCGCCGAGTCCGAGATACTCTCCTTCCTCGCGGGCAGCGTCCTGCGCGGCGAAACCACCCTGGACGCCCTGCTGGAGCGGGTGCGCGAGACCTTCGCCATGGAGTCGGTGGCCCTGCTGGAGCGGGAGAGCGACGTCGAGCCCTGGGCCCCGGCGGGCAGCGTGGGCCCGCGTCCCGCCACCCGGCCCGAGGACGCGGACGTGGACATGCCGATCGGGGAACACATGGCCCTGGCCCTGTCGGGGCGGGTGCTGCCCGCGGAGGACCGCCGGGTACTGGGCGCCTTCGCCGCCCAGGCCGCCGTGGTCCTGGACCGGCAGCGACTGGTGGGACAGGCCGAGGACGCCCGCCGGATGGCCGAGGGCAACCGGATCCGGACCGCGCTGCTGGCCGCCGTCAGCCACGACCTGCGCACGCCCCTGGCCTCCATCAAGGCGTCGGTCAGCTCGCTGCGCTCCCACGACGTCGAATGGTCCGAGGAGGACCGGGCCGAACTCCTCGAAGGCATCGAGGACGGCGCCGACCGGCTCGACCACCTCGTGGGCAACCTGCTCGACATGTCCCGGCTCCAGACCGGCACGGTGACCCCCCTGATCCGCGAGATCGACCTCGACGAGGTGGTCCCGATGGCGCTGGGCGGCGTACCGGAGGACAGCGTGGTGCTGGACGTCCCGGAGACCCTGCCCATGGTGGCCGTGGACCCCGGGCTGCTGGAGCGGTCCGTCGCCAACGTGGTGGAGAACGCCGTCAAGTACAGCCCGGCGGGGGAGCGGGTGCTGGTCGCGGCCAGCTTCCTCGGCGACCGGGTCGAGGTACGGGTCGTCGACCGCGGACCCGGGGTGCCCGACGAGGCCAAGGAGCGGATCTTCGCCCCCTTCCAGCGCCACGGCGACTCCCCGCGCGGCGCCGGGGTGGGCCTCGGCCTGGCCGTGGCGCGCGGGTTCGCGGAGGCCATGGACGGCACCCTCGACGTCGAGGACACGCCCGGCGGCGGGCTGACCATGGTGCTCACCCTGCGCGCGGTGACGGGGGAACGAGCGCCCTCGCCCGTCACGGTGGACGGCGCGGGCCGGACCGGCCCGACCGGCGACACCCCTTCCTCTCACTCTCCCTCTTCCTCTTTCGATCGACCGGTCGATCCCTCCGTACGACAGAAGGCAGGCCCTCAATGACCCGGGTGCTCGTGGTGGACGACGAACCGCAGATCGTCCGAGCCCTCGTGATCAACCTGAAGGCGCGCAGGTACGAGGTCGACGCCGCCGCCGACGGGGCGAGCGCCCTGGAACTCGCCGCCGCCCGCCACCCCGACGTGGTGGTCCTCGACCTCGGCCTGCCCGACATGGACGGCGTCGAGGTGATCAGGGGGCTGCGCGGATGGACCCGCGTGCCGATCCTGGTCCTGTCCGCCCGGCACAGCTCCGACGAGAAGGTCGAGGCGCTGGACGCCGGCGCCGACGACTACGTCACCAAACCCTTCGGCATGGACGAGCTGCTGGCCCGGCTGCGGGCGGCCGTCCGTCGGGCCGAACCGGGCGCGGGCGCCGGCGAGGACGAGGTCGTGGTGGAGACCGAGGGCTTCACCGTGGACCTGGCCGCCAAGAAGGCGGTGCGCGCGGGGCGCGACGTACGCCTCACCCCCACGGAGTGGCACCTGCTGGAGGTGCTCGTCCGCAACGCCGGCAAGCTCGTCAGCCAGAAGCAGCTGCTCCAGGAGGTCTGGGGGCCCTCGTACGGCACGGAGACCAACTACCTGCGGGTCTACATGGCGCAACTGCGGCGCAAGCTGGAGACGGACCCCTCGCACCCCCGCCACTTCATCACCGAACCGGGCATGGGATACCGCTTCGAGAGGTAGCGGGCGCGCCGGTACGCTTCCTGTATGAGTGCTGAACCGCGTCCCGAGAAGCCCGCGAAACCGGCCAGGCCGGCGGGCCGGTTCCGCCGGATGATAGAGCGGCTTTCCACCTCGCAGGAGGAGCTGCATTCGGCGGAGCTGCAGGAGGACGCAGAAGCCGCGGGATGCACGCGTATCTGCGACTGTGACGACCGCCAGATAGTCAAGGTGACCGGAACGTTGCGTACCGTGACCCTGCGGCCGCGCGCGGGGGTTCCCGCCCTGGAGGCGGAACTGTTCGACGGCTCGGCCCCGCTGGACGTGGTGTGGCTCGGACGTCGCTCGATCGTGGGAATCGAGCCCGGACGGCGCATGATCGCCTCCGGCCGGATCTCGATGAGCCATGGGCGTCGGGTCCTCTTCAACCCGAAGTACGAACTCCGACCGCTCGGACAGGAGCAGTAACCGGTGACGTCATTCGACAAACCGACCACGCCGGCGGAACCGCCGGAGCCCGCGGCGGACCAGAAGGCGGTGACGCAGGCAGCGCTCTTCGACGCCTTCGGCGGCATCCGGGGCACCGTGGAGACGATGCTCCCCGGCCTGCTCTTCGTGATGATCTACACGATCAACAAGGACGTGAAGAGCTCCGCCATCGCGGCGGGCGCCGTCGCGGTCCTGCTCGTGATCGTGCGGCTGCTGCGCAAGGACACCGTGAAGCACGCCTTCAGCGGGGTCTTCGGCGTGGGCGTGGGCGTCGCCTTCGCCCTCTTCACGGGCAGCGCGAAGGGCTTCTACCTGCCCGGCATGATCTACGGCGTCGGCCTGGGATTCGCGTTCACGCTCTCGGCGCTGGTCGGTTTCCCGCTGCTCGGCGTGATCCTCGGACCGGTCTTCAAGGAGAACCTGTCCTGGCGGACCCGCAACCCGGGCCGCAAGAAGGCGTACACCAAGGCCAGCCTGGCGTGGGGGCTCATCTTCCTCGCCAAGTACGCGATCCTCTTCCCGCTGTACTGGTGGGGCGACGCGACGCAGCTGGGGTGGGTGCTCATCGCGCTCAAGCTCCCGCCGATGGTGCTCGCCGTGTACTTCACGTGGGTGTTCCTCGCGAAGGCGCCGCCGCCGATCGACGTGATCGCGGAGTGGGAGGCCGAGGAGGCCGCCGAGAAGGAGGCCAAGGCGGTCGCCAAGGCGGCCAAGGGCTCGGCTGAAGGACGCCACCGGGCGCCGTAGCCGCCGGCACGCGCGGACGATGAAACGTGGGAGGGGCGGGGGGGGCCCGCCGCCCCCCCCCCCCCCCCCCACCCCCCCCCCCGGGGGGCGGGGGGGGGGTGTGATTGTTCGGGGGGGGGGGGGGGGGGGGGGGGCGGCCGCGCGGGGCGGCGGG
>NZ_JBIWLV010000016.1:0-137396 GCF_044766345.1 Streptomyces sp. NPDC102278
CGAACACCACTGCATTCGCCGGCGGGGCGAGATAGAGGCCGACGACGTCCCGGACCTTGTCGATCAGGAACGGGTCCGGGGAGATCTTGAACGTCGTGTTGGTCGACGGCCGGGGATGGGGGTCATCCCCGCGGCGCGGGAAGCAGATGGAAACGGTGCCGGTGCCGGTGCCGTCTGCTCGACGGGAGTCACGCCCGCGGGTGCGGGGAACAGATGACCGAACGGATTTCGGACCTCGATGATCAGGGGTCATCCCCCGAGGGTGCGGGGAGCAGTCCGGGCGGCGACAACTCGGGGGGGGTGCCCCTATGGGTTTCGCCAAGCGGTGGGTAACGTCCGCGACAGTTGGCCTTGAGTCGGGGACGCCCGGTTGACCAGGGGCAACGGCTTTGATCGTTGAGTCTGGCGTTGTGGAACCGAAGGGGTTGTGGCGGATGAGGGTTTTGTTCTTGCCCGATGAAGGGTTGGACGTCTCGGGCGATGCGGCGGAACTCGTCGTCCTGGCGCTTGCCCTCGTCGCGGGGAAGGGCAGCGTGGAAGCCACCGCCTCGGCTGAACCGAGCTTCGGCGGCACTGAACTGGCTTCGGTCAAGGTGGTAAGCACCAGCGGTCCGGGTGTCCACATCAGAGTTGACTCGGAGCGCAGCGCTCTGCTCATTGAGGGTGACCGACTGGGCTTGACTGCTCTCGCTGACGAGGTTGGGTCGATTGCGGAGATGGACGACGGCGGGCACCAGCACATCGAGTACTTCCCGGGTCACTACTACCTTGCCGCTGGGTCACTGGCCATGGTCGTGAACAGTCCGCATGGGGGCATGCCGACTCGGTGAGCGACTGATGGCAGTGGCTGGCCGGGGTTCGTAGAAGGTGCCGTCACGGAGCATGGCGAAAAGGACGTCGGCCCTGCGGCGGGCGAGGCAGAGCAAGGCTTGGGTGTGGTGCTTGCCCTGATTGATCTTCTTGTCGTAGTAGGCCCGCGAGGCAGGGTCGGCCAGGGCGGCGAACGCGGAGAGAAAGAAGGCCCGTTTGAGCTGCTTGTTTCCCCTCCGGGAAGGCTGTTCTCCTCGGATCGAGGAGCCGGAGTTGCGGGACGCTGGGGCGAGACCTGCGTAGGCTGCGAGGTGGGCGGCGGATGGAAAATTGCTGCCGTCGCCGACGTCGATGAGGATCCTGGCTCCGGTCCTGATGCCGACTCCCGGCATCGAGATCATGACCTTCGAAGGAGGGTGGGCTTCCAGCAGTTCCTCGATCCGCCCGGCCAAAACTTCCGCTGGTCAAGGACCGCGGTCAGGGAGCCTGCGAGGCTCGGGACGATCAGCGCGGCCGCCTCGGTGCCGGGCACCACCACGGTCTGCTCGTCCAGCGCGTTGAAGATGTCCTCGACCAGCCGCTCTGCCATCCGCGGGGCCTTCGGCCGCAGCAGCGTGACCAGCCGTCGTCGGCCGGCTTTGCGGATCTGGGCCGGAGACCCGAACCGTTCCAGCAGGGCTAGCACTGCCGGGTGCTGCAACCGCGGCTCCACACCCGCTCCAGGGACGGATGGATCTGCGTGAGCAGGCCGTGGAGCCGGTTCGCGACCCGAGTCGCTTCGCCGGCCAGGTCGTCGTCGAAGCCGACGATCATTTGCAGCTCGGCGATCGTCTCGTCTTCGAGGTCGATGGCCCGGAGTGTGTGAGGCATCGCGCGGGCGGCGTCCGCGATGATGAGCGCGTCCTTCGCGTCGGTCTTGGCCTCGCCTGGGTAGAGGTCGGCGATCCGCCGCATCGTTAACCGGGCAGGTAGGCGACCGGGCAGCCCATGTCCCTCGCCACTGCCAGAGGCAGGGCGCCGATCGAGGCTGGCTGGTCGACGACCACCAGCACGGTCCCGTGCTTGGCCTGCAGTTTCGCGAACAACTCGCGGAGCTTGGGCTCGGTGTTGGGCAGCCGCTTGTCGAAGGCCTTCTTCCTGGCCGGGGTCACAGCCGTGGCGTGGTGTTCTCCCTTGCCGACGTCCAGGCCGAGGAAGACGTCGATGTCGCCGGTGTCGATCACGTGCAGGCCCCTCCGGTCGTGCTCCTGCCCGGCCTCACCCACGGCACCGATCGCCACATCCACATTACGAAGAGCCTCCCGACCTGCGAACAAGCCAGTGGTCAAGCCCCTAATCAGCGCTCAGCCAGTGCCTCCGGGGCCGGTGACACCACCGCCCGGATCATGGTTAACAAAGGGGGGAAGTCATGCCGGGCCCGGAGGCCGGGAGCCCCGTTGCGGAGCCAACGAAAACGGTAATGGGGGGGCATCCCCGCGGGTGCGGGGAGCAGCGGAGTCCACCGTTATGACCACGCGGCGCACCGGGGTCATCCCCGCGGGTGCGGGGAGCAGAGGGGCGAGTCCAGCCCCTGAAGAAGAAGATCGGGGTCATCCCCGCAGGTGCGGGGAGCAGGCTTCGTGACCTGCCGTTCTGTCTCGACTCTGGCCCAGTGTCGCGCACTTGTTGAGATTCCGGCATAGTCCCTAAAACGCTCGAATGCCGTCCTCCGTCATTACGTCTGCTGCCAGGAGCGGAGACGGTCGGCGACGTCGTACACGGTGATGCGGAGCGCGCGGATGTCGGCGATGAGTTCGCGCCACTGTTCGTACGGGGCGTCAACCGACTTGCCGGATGCCTCGATGTACGCGACGGCCACTCCGTAGGCGAAATACTCGTTGGACTCGGGGAGCGGGCGGAGGAGGACCATCGCTTCGAGGAGGGCGGCTGCGCGCCAGTAGGCGTCGGGATGGTCGACGGTGAGACTGGGGGAGTCCACGCGGTGTCTGGCGACCGCGGCGATCATCGCCGAGTGGTCGGCCACCTCCACGTCCTTGAACAGGCTTTCCTGCCGTTCGAGCAGCCAACGGTGGTCGATGTGCAGTTCCACTCATGCCGCCCGGGCATTGGTGCGGCCCTTGGCGGGGCCGAAGTCGCGCTCGAATCCCTCGCGGAATCCGGGGCGTCGGACGGCTTCGTCGAACGCCTGGGCGGCGCGGACAAGTCCGGCCTCGTTCTCCTGCGCGGCGACGAGTTCGGAGAGATAGGCGGGCAGGCTGAGGCCCCTTGCCGTGGCGAGTGCGGTGAGACGCTCGTGCACGGCGGTGTCGACCTCGAAGGCGGTGGTGTCGGCCATCCTCCGAGTATGCGCTCCCGGGGTTCGGCGGGAGAGCCATTCGCCAGGGTCAGGGCCAAGCAGGACCCGAGGCCACCGGTAGCGATGCGGTGTCTCAGATGTGACCGTGGTTTACGGACCTGGGCGGCCTCGTTCAGCGCGGCGAGGGAGAACGGCTTCCCACCAGTCCGGCGGACGCCTGCTTCAGGCGGCATACGACCCGGTCTGCCCCTTAACAGCGGGGAGCAGACGGCGACTCCGACCGTGCGCCGGCCGACAGCCGGCGGGGAAACGAGATGGAGCGCCATGACGGGATGCCGATCAATGAACTGTTGTCACTGATGCCTCCCCATGCCGGGGCGGGCTCGGACGTCGACTGGGACGAGGCCGAGCGGGCGTGGGGCTACTCGTTCCCCACCGACTACAAGGACTCCGTGGGGCGCTACGGTGCCGGCGCCATCCGCGGCCGGCCCTGATCCCTCTCGTGAGGGGCATCCCGCCGATCCGCTCGCGCCGTGGCCGACGGCGGCGCAAGCCTGGCACGCTCCACGCCGACAAGGGCTACGACTACAACCACCTGCGACGATGGTTACGCGGGCGAGGCATTACCCACGCATCTCCCGCAAGGGAGTTGAGTCCCCACAACGCCTGGGCCGCCACCCCTGGACCTCGGTCACCCGGTCTGTCCAAGGTCCGAGTCTGTGATCCAGCGCCCTTCGGCGGAGTCGTGCACGTACGCCGGCCTCCCCCTGGTCCCGCTCGCGCGGAACGGCTTCCCGCCGTCCGTGATCCGCACCGTCCCCGTACGGCCCCCGGCGCTCCACTCCAGCTCCAGGTACCAGCGACAGTCGCAGCTCACCGTCCGCGCGGAGACCAGCAGCTCCTCGGGGTCGGAGGAGGTGACCTTATACGGGAAGGAGACGGCCGGGATCTTCCGGACCTCGGCGCCGGAGGCGTCAAGGCCGTCGACGGGCCTCGCGAGCGGGCGCGGCCGGTCGAGGTCCACGGCGAAGTGGCGCGGGGTGACGGCGCCGCCACAGCCGTTGTCCATCCGGTACGCGTTCCACGGCAGCGGCGCGGCGCGGTCGACCACGCGCACGTGCAGGGCATGGAGGACGACGGCGTCGGACGGCGACCGGCCCTGGACCGTGATCCGCACCATCGCCTCCCCGCCGTGCACGGCACCGTGCGTCCCGGCCCACGCCCCGGAGTCGGCCGCGACCGGCGGCGGGGCGACCGCGCGGGGGGCCCGGTCCACGAGGTAGGTGTGCCCGCAGCCGCCCTCCCAGAGCTGGGAACCGGTGCTCCAGGTGAAGGGGAGGGGGGCCGCGGTCCGCCCCGGAGCGGTGGAAGCGGGAGTGGGGGCGGAAGCCGTACGGGTGGGGTGGCTGAGCAGGGCGGCGGCGAGGGCGAGCACGACGAGGGCGACGGCGGCGGCAACGAGGAGGGGAGCGGGGGCGCCACGACGGGGGCGGGCGCGGGGCGCCTCCGGCGCGGTCGGGTCCGGGGCGGTCGGGTCCGGGTTCGATTCCGGCGCGGCCGACACGGCCGGCACAGGCGTGGGCGCGAGCGAGGCCGCTCGGCGGCGGGCGCGGTCCGCCTCCGTCCAGGCCGCCTCCAGGACCCGCCGTTCCTCCTCTTCCGCCCCGCACAGCAGGGCGAGGCGGTCGACCACGGCGAACTCCTCCGGGACGGTCGCGCCCGAGCAGTAGCGGTGGAGGGTGGACGCGCTGACGCTCAGCCGCCGGCCCAGCGCCTCGTAACTCCTCCCGTCCCGCGCCTTCAGCGCGCGCACGAGCCCCGCGAACTCCTCGACGGCGGCATCCTTCGACATTCCATCCCCCTCGCCCCTGCGTCCCATCCTTCACGTCCTTGCACGTCAGCGGGGGTGGAATGGTTCCGGGACGGCTGGTGGGCGCGTGATCGTTGCAGCCGGCGGGTGTCGGCCCCACGCTGGTTGAGCACAGACCGAACGAACGACCCGACGGGGGATCCACCACCATGAACAAGCTCCGCACCGCACTCGCCACCGCAGCCGCTGCCGCACTGGGCCTCGCGGCCCTCGCCACAGCCCCGGCGCAGGCCGCTGCCCAGCCCGCCTTCCTCGCCGCCTCCCAGATGCCGCCGTCGTCGACGCCGTGGACCGCCACCCAGGTCTTCACCGGCGTCCCGGAGAACGGCGGCGTCCTCTGCGCCCCGTACAAGATCCCGGCGCAGAACACCCGCTACCGCGAGTTCAGCACCGAGCTCGACACCAACGGCGTCCAGGTCACCACCGTCGCCCGTACCGAGGCCGACGCCGTGAAGCTGGTCGACACCCTCCGCGGGGCCCTCGCCGGCTGCGGCCCCCTGCTGGAGCAGCAGAACCCGGGCCTGCAGGCCGTCAGCGCCTCCCACGGCAAGCTCGCGGTCGAGGAGGGCGCCTGGGTCTACAGCCTGGACACCGCCGACCCGCAGATCGGCATCTCCGACATCCACCTGTTCTCCGTCGGCCGCGACGGCCGCACCGTCACCCTCGTCCGCTGGGGCCAGATGGGCGACCTCGAGGACGCCCCGCTGACCGCCTTCCGCACTACGACGAAGACCGCCGTCAACAAGCTCCACTGACCCGGGGCTGACCACAGCTCGACAGCGGCGCGGCCGGAGCCCGGGCGCGCCGCTGTCGTGCCCACCTGCTCCGCCGGCGGCGACCACTTCCTGGCCTTCACCAGCACGCCTGCACTCTCATCTGCTACCGCAGACTCGCCACATGAGATGGTCTCTGAAGACCGGGTGGCGCCTCCGCCCTGGGAGAGTTGTGGAACACCTGCGGGACGAGTTTCCTCGTCGCCGGTGTTCCTCAACCGGCGCCAGATCGCCCGCGCTGCTTCGGACATGGTCATCGCATCAGGCTCGCACCGGGCCACCACTCGGAGAGGCATGCTGCGAGGTTGAAACTCAAGCTCGGAGCGTGTCCCTCAGGCTTGGCCGTAAGTCCGTCAGCAGTGGCCGTGTCCGGTCCGTCGTCGGCGGGTAACCCGCCCGACAGGTCTGAGGAGGCCATGGCCCACTACACGGACCCGGGTCAAGCGGGCCGGCAACTCGCGTGATGGTGCGGTCGCACCAGTCGCAGAGCACTGTCGCGTGGGCACCCGCGGCTTCAAGGACACCGGCCGCGTCCTGGGCGGCTTCGAGCCAGTCGGCTTCTGTGACCGCTACGGGCGCACTGTTCAGCAGAAGTCTGCTGTTCCAGAGGCTGAGGCCGGTGACCTTTCGGATCGCACGGATCACGTCTGTCTTCCGGTCTCCTGACTCCGTCAGCAGGACTCGGAATCCTGGCTCCTCCACACACCCTCCCCGGCGCCGCAAGCTGTCCGGCAAGTGAAACACCCCCGCAGCTGAACCCCACCGGGCAGGCCATCGCCGGGCCCAGGCTAGGGCGGCGGCGAGGTGGAGTGCGGCCTGGTAGGAGATGGCGAGCTCGTCCCGTTCGCATGGCCAGGCCGCGCCACTGCTGGATTCACCAGCGGCGGTGGGCTGTCAGCTGCGGCGGAGACAACCGGGCCTCCTCCGCCCCCTCTGCCGGCATCTGCCGGGCGTACGAATCGTGCCTTAGCGGGGCATGCGCGCAGGACCGGTGACCGGTCTGCTCCAGACTGTCGCGGCCCCTGCTCATCCCGAGTCCGCGCCGCGATAGGGCTCGGCGACGTCCCAGACACGGACGAACTGCTCGCAGAAGTAGTCGAACCACTCACCGTCGCCTTCACGTGCCAGCCTGAAGGTGGGGCGCATGTCGTGGTCTCCCAGGAACGAGCCCAGGCGCAGATCCATCCGTCCGGAGGGAAGCCCGGGGTCGTAGGCGTACAGGGTGTACGGGGCGAGGTAGTCGACCTGCCGTACTTCGAGATTGGGGTGGCTGCCCGCAACGCGGGCGAGCAGCCCCAGGTGGTAGTCGAGACCCGCTTGGAGGTGGGACACGTCCGCGGGCCGCAGTTGGCCCGACATGCGGAAGGCGTTCATGTCCATGGCTCGCCCTTGACGGGTAATCAACAACACCTTGATCGACACGTCGCGCACGGCTGCCGCGCCGAAGTACTTGACGAGGTAGTCGAGGTGCATCGTCAGTGTGGCGCCCCACAGCCACACCTCGCTCTGTGCGCTTTTGATCTGTTTGCTGATGTCGAAGAGATCGTCACGCCGGTCGAAGAACATGGCTGCGGGCACCTGTCCGACGGCCTGGGCAGATGTGCTCTGTGGTGTGGCACTCGAATCACGAGTCACGCGTTCGAGTGCCTGGACCCACACGCTGAGGTGGGCCGGGTCGGTTACCCCAAATGCTTTCAGCAGATCCATGAGCAATCGCTGTTGCGGCGGACGCTTCGCCCGCAGCACATCACTCACCGTTGACGTAGCCAGTTCCTTGCCCCGCTCTGCCCCCCACTTTTCGATTCGCTTGAGCGGCCAGCCGCCGGCGCTGTGGCGTAATTCCTGCAAGCAGGCTGCCAGGTCCTCCACCGTCTCCAGACGTGACAGGCGCATGTACAGGTCGTTCTCGTCCAACAGTTTCTCCCCATGACTGGATGGTCTTGGGCCAGAACGCTAGAGCTCCCCACCGCATCCGGCACTGGTTCTCGCTGAACTCGTATCCGGCCGGATACGGCGGACGAACGTTGAGCACCCGGAATTCCGATCGTCGCCCAATCCGTTGCCGGATGCCCACCGGACAGGCGTCATGGTCACAACCGACCCGGGGAGGGAAACCGATGACCGCCATCGATACACAGAGCACTGTGGAATGGCTGACCTTGCTGACGGTGGCGCTGCAGTTCGTCACCGTCGTGCTGACCATGATGACGACGACCCGCGCAGCCCACCGGCACGCCCGCAGCACTGAGTCCCTGCCGGCCTCCCCGGAGACCGGCAGCGGACCGACGCTGTGTGCGCCTGCTCCAGCCCCCACTCATGAGAACGCAGACCGGTCCCGGCTCCCCGGCACTGACCGCTCCTGAGGCGCATTGACGCAGCCAGAGCCGTCTTCCCCTGCGGACGTCCGGGCCATGACGTGATCGGGCCTCATCCGTGGCCGATCCGACCCGATCCAGGGCCCGGGCCGGCAGACCGTGCCACGTTGGAGAAGGGGTGGTTCCACCGGCTCTCGCCCCGGGCGTGGCGCGCACTGTCGGCGTGTGGGGCGATGAGCGCCAGCACCTGCTCGTCACGGGGGTCGACTCGTAGCTCGCGGGACTGTTCAATGCCCACGTGGTGAACTGGGAAAGCCGAGACCTTGATGCGCGAAGCCATCGCCGCATGGCCCGTCCCGCATGCCCGTCCCGCTTCTTCGTCGCGTCCGCCGGTGGCGAGACGCCTTCCGGGACGGCTTCTTGAGTTTTCCGCCCTGCTGCAACTGATCGACGAGCGGTCGGCCGCGTTCCGGAGTGCGGTTGCCGCCGCGTCCAGCCTAGAGGTGATCTTGCCTGGCGGGCGAGCAACTTCGGCGGCCTTCGGTGGCCAGCTCGCGCAGCTCGTCGAGCCGGCTGTGACGGGCCACTTTGGACGGGGCAGTCCGTCGGGTGCCGAGTAGATGTCAGGCGTGCACCATGCGGGTTGGGTGGAACGGCTGACACCGGCCGGCGGTCGTGGGGGAGAGGAGGCGATAGCGGTTGACTGCTCGACGCAGAGATCTCGCTCCATGATTGCTCCGGCCAGGTGTCGTGCCTTCGTGCTGCCCGAGGCGAGGCGCACCAGCCGGGGCAATGCCGCATGGTGACGCGGCGGGCGGCCGTCCCGGAATCGGGCGACCGTCCCGCAATCGCTTACCGAGCTTCTGGCTCTGGTGGAGCGTGAGGACGACGCCGAAGCGTGGACCGAGCTGGGGTACCGGCTGATCCTTGAGCACGACCTGCCATCGCCGGCCGGCCCTGCGAACTGCCCCGTCCTGCGGTAGCACCGTGTGGTCTTGGCTCTTGCCTCATCCCTGCTGGCCAAAGGGCCCACCTCGCGCATGTCGCCTGCGGGACCTGGGTGGCCGAGGCCGAGAAGGCTGCGTGTTGATCGCGTATTGATCGAAGTGTTTCGCGCTGCTGGGCGAGGTCAAGTTCAGGGGATGAGTCCTCCGTTCACGGCGCGAAGAAAGAGCCGTTGGTGCCACTCGTTGGCGTCCGGTCCGGGATCGGTGGCCAGAACAGGGTTCGGACCGGTCTCTATGAGGTGCATGAGCGCCCAGGCGACGCCGTAGCAGTCCTGCGGGCCGAAGCAAGAGACGAGTGCTCGGGCTTCCTCGCTCGTGACCGGCTTCGGAATCTGTTCGAGCTGCTCGGCGCACCTGTCGATCTCTTTTTCGCTTGCGTCCCGGTCGGGGAGCGGGCCATCGACGACGAACGCCCGTACTTCGGGTCTCATGGGCGAATGATCGGTTGCCTTCGCCACGGCGGGCAAGTCGTCTTGGCTGGTCGGGCTGCCGTCCACGCCGCCGCACCGCCGCACCCATCAGGCTGACGGAGCCCGCAGGCCGTTGACCGCAGTGACCACACGAGACGGGACGCGGTGGACGTGCTGCCATGCCCAGCTGCATCCGAGGTCAAGCTAGGTGGTGTCGAGGAGTCCGCTCGCCGGCCACTGATGTCGGGCGCAGAGTAGATGTCAGTGAGACGCGGGGGATTTGTCAGCGGTCCCATCGATCGCGAATACGCCCCGCGGGGAATCACTGCGGGCGTGGGGCGGGGCTGGTAATGCGAGCGGAGGAGGGCATGGTTGGCGTCGCCGTGCTTGCCGCCGGCGGGGACCTATAGGCACCTCGTAGAACACGGCAACCCCCGCGTACAGATCATCGGGCCAACCGGCCTTGGCCGTGGTGCGCTCGGTGTAGCGGGTCGCCGCCGGGTAGCTGGGGCAAGCCGTGCGCGCTGTGCTCCTGCTATCGACGGTGCGCGAGCTGGGCGGCCGACCACGGTGTACAAGTTGCCCCTTCACCCTTTTTCTTCGGTCCCGCATGGGTCGAGACCTATTTGCGGGAACATGGCGAGGAGGAGGAGTATGAGCTGCACAGGGCGGCATTTACACCGTCGGCTCAATTCTGGTCCGGGCGCCGCAATTTGTCACTGTTTCAACAAGCTGAGCCCCTGGGGGTAAGCGGTAAAGCGCTTCACATAAAGCGCTAACCATCTACACGCACATGGATATCGTAATGACTACCAATGCCCGGCGGAGAATTCCCCGGCTAGTCTGCACTTCTGGCGTTAGCGCCTTGCTCCTCGTTTCCGGAGGAGCTACCGCAGCCATAGCGGCCTCCCAGTCACCCTCGGATGTATTGGTTTCGGCGGTTCCCCGGGTCGGCAGTTCGGATCCATCGGGTGATGATCAAGAAACAACGGACTCTTCCACCGACACCGGATCGGACACCGGCAACACGAACGAGGACGCCAGTCACCCGCGCACGGACACCGGCAACACGAACGAGGACGCCAGTCACTCGCGCACGGACACCGGCAACACGAACGAGGACACTGGCGCCAAGCACGGCGACAGCACGGACAATCAACAGACTGGCAACACCAATAGACAGTCCAGTAATGATGGAGGTGGCGCAGCTGATCTGAAACGCGCTTGCGACAAGGTAGGACGTTTGTGGGTCAAGACCTCAAACGGCGGTTACTGTGGCGACTCGTCGCCTAGCAGCAAAGTGAACGACAAAGAGGCGGCCGACGCTCTCAAGGAGACCTGTGCTGGTCTGGTATCCCACAAAATATACGAGCTACTGAACCTCCAGAATGTGGCTGCATCGTACGTACGGGGTGAGGTCGCCAAAGCAGTCGGGCTCAATGAGGCCCTTAGAGGCGCATCAGGACAGGTAGCTTCGGGGATCAGCTCTACTTGGGGCTACATAGACAGCGCCGGGAAGGAGCAGGTGTTCCCAAGCGCATATAAGTGGTGCAGCATCGCTGTTGATTCTCTTCCGCTCGGCTTGAACGGCTCATGAAAGCACTCTCGTTCCCCTGGCTCAGACGGTATGGTTTCAACCTTTCGGACTGTCGGGCTCGCGGCCGGTGGTTATTGCTTCGTCGTACGCGGCGAGGGTGCGGTAGAGGGTGGAGCGGCCGACGCCGAGGTGCTTGGCGATGGCGGTGACGGACTCTTCTGCGTCGCGGCGGCGGAGGGCGACAGCGAGCATGTCGCCGTCGATGGCGGGCGGGCGTCCGCCGTGGTCGCCGTTGGCCGCGGCGGTGTCCAGGCCGACCAGGGTCCGTTCGTGGGTGAACTCCCGCTCGACCTCGGCCATGGCGGCGAAGACCACGAACAGCACCTTCCCGGCGCCCTGCGGGTCGTACATGCCGGACAGTGGGCCGGTGAGGATCTCCAGGCGGTGGTCGCGCTCGGCCAGGTCCTGCGCAGAGGTGATCAGCTCGACCATGTTGCGGCCGAGCCGGTCGAGCATGGTGACGGTGAGGGTGTCGGCTGGGCGGAGGTCGGCGAGGGCGGCGTTGTACTTGGGGCGGATCTTCTCCCGGGTGCCGATCTTCTCGACGTAGATGCGTACGCACCCGGCTTCCTTGAGGAGGCGGACTTGTCCGACGAGGTCCTGGCCCTTGCTGGAGACGCGGGCGTAGCCGATGCGGTCGCCGGCCCGCGCGAGTGCGACGCCGACGCCGAGGTCGGGTTCGGGGCCGGGCTGCCGTGGCCGGTCCGGCCCTCGCGCGGCGGGGATGCGGATCGCGGGCCCGGACTTCAGTGCGGGGATCTTGCCGTAGCGGCCGGTGTGATAGTCGACGGCGACGACGCCGGAGTTCGTCCGGCATGGGGAGCCGGGTGGCGCTCCGCACCGCGGGCAAGGTTCGCGCTCGACGAGCTCGGCGCGGGCGATCTCGTCCAGGTCGCCGTTCACGTGCTCCCCTCCCGTCCGGCCGCTCGAAGCAGCCCGTCCCGAATATCCGTCCCGCTTCTCCGCCGCGCCCACAGGTTTCGGGACGCCTTTCGGGACGGCTCTCGCGTTCCAGTCGCCGTGGCGGGCAGCCGTCCCGGATTCGGTCGTTTCCGGGACGTACGGGCGAACGGCGGCCGTGCAAAGCTCCGGCCGGACCACACGCCGCCATGATCAGCGTGGACGCGGCCGGGGAGACTGCCCGCCGATCACCCCTCGTTCGCTCGTACGGATGAAGGGGCCCGGTGCCCTGAACACGTTTCGGGATGCTGCCGGAGACTTCCGATCATGGAGGGGGCGGACGATTCGAAGCGTGCTGCGGTGGTGGCCCGGCTGGTCCAGCTGCGGGACGCCGAGCAGCTGTCGGCCGCGCACGTGCGCCTCGCCGCCGAGGGCCTGGGGGTCAGCGAGCGCACGGTGTGGCGGTGGCTGTCCGCCGGCACCCGCGTTCCCGAACACCGCGGGCCCGAGCCGTACGTGCTGAGCGAGACCGACCGGGAGGCGTACGCCCTCTCCCGGGGCAACGTTGCCGCCGTGCACCGCGCCCGCCAGGCCGTGGTCGATGGCGACGGCACCACCGCCGGCGCCCCGGTCCCCGACTTCCTGCGCGAGGGCTGGGCGGATGCCGCCCCCGTCGCGCTGCGCACGATGCAGGTCGCCTTCGCCCGTGAGCTGACCCCGGCCCAGCGGGCCGCGTGGAAGGTCGGCGAGTCCGGGCGCCGGGCGAAGTCGGTCCACCTGCGGCGCCCTGACGAGGTCCGGGGCCGGGTGTGGGAAATGGACCACAAACAGCTCCCGATCCTCGTGCACCCGCCCAAGGGCAAACCGATCTCCCCGTGGATGACCACGATCGTCGACGACGGCACCCGCACCCTGCTGGGCTGGTCGCTCGCGGTGAGCCCGCACGCGGGCACGGTCCTGACCGCGATGCGCATGGCCCTGGTCCACGATCCCGAGGTCTCCCCGTTCGGCGCGGTACCGAGCCGTGTACGGATCACGAGGCACCCCTGCACCGGATCGACGCGGACAAGCTGCGCCACCTGCTGCTGGCCGGCGACGAGCGCACGATCCAGAAGGACGGCATCCACCGGGGCGGCCACGCCTACGTTGCGCCCGAGATCCACGGACGGGTCGGCCAGGTAGTCCAGATCCGCTACATGCCGCACGACGACCGGTCCATCGAGGTCTACCTGGGCGGCAAGCACCTGTGCACCGCACTGCCGACCGGCCAGCTCACCGCCGAACAGACCGACGCCTTCCGCACCCAGCAGCGCGAGGAAGCCGCCCGACTCGGCCGCGAACGCCGCAAGGCCTCCCGCCGGGCCCGCCGCGAACTCGCACCCATCACTGGAGACAGCCCGGCCACCGAATCCCGGCTCGTGACGGGCAGAGTCGGCCGCGGCTCCTCCCGCCAGGCACTCGACGCCGCCCTGCGTGCCCGCTCATCGACCTCCCTGCTCGGCATCACCCCGATCACCAAGAACGAGGAGAGCTGAATGCCCCGGCACTTCGCCGACCTGACCGGCGCCGCGACGCTGCCGACCGGCACCTTCCAGCTCGCACACCGCATCGTGGACGACCTGGTCGCCAACAACGCCACGGGCGTCATCCATGGCCCGGCCAGCACCGGCAAGACGTACGCGGTCGAAGCCGCCCTGGAATACCAGGCCGCCCGCGGCGGGCCCACCGTGTGCACACTCGCCTTCACCGCCCGCCCGACCATGCGCCTGGTCGCCGACCACCTCCTGGCCGCGCTTACCGGCACCGAGGCCCCCAAGTCCCGCAACCGGTTCCACATCACCAACCGGCTCCTGGACCTGCTCGCCCACCCCAAGCGCCTGGTCGTCGTCGACGAAGCCCAGCGCCTCAACAGCGACTGCATCGAACTCTTGCGGCATTTGCACGACGAGCCGAAGACGAAGTCCATCTGCTCTACGTCGGCGGTAACGGCTGCTGAGAGGTCCTCTCCCGCGAACCGATGTTCCGCTCCCGCGTCTTTCGCCGTCTGCCCTTCCGCCCGCTGGCCACCGGCGAGATCCCCACTCTCATGCGGGACTACCACCCCATCTACGCGGACGCCGACGACGCCCTGCTGCGCCAGATCGACGAGCTGTACGGGCAGGGCACCATGCGCGACTGGGCCGCCTTCACCCACACCGCCGCCGGACTGTGCCAGGCCGCCGGGCGCCCACGTATCGACGTCGAGGTCATCGAGAACTCCCTCACCCTCCTCGGCGGCGGCGTGTATGCCTGACACCACCCCCACCGAGGAGCCCGCCGGAGCCCCCAACCGTGCCCGGGTCGCCGGGCCCGGCTCGTGTTCGTCCACAATCGCGATGACGACCACCGCGTCGTGCCCCGTCTGGCCGCCATCGAAGGCCCCAGCCGGCTCGTCGTCCGGCCCACCCCCGGTGGCCGCACCAGCGACCTCGCCCTCGACATCCTCACCGCCACCGGCCGCAGTCCCGCCACTCTGCTCGCCGATCGCCCCTCGACCCCGGACGCCTGGCGCCAGGCCGCCGCCTGGCTGACCACCGACCAAGTCCGCCACATCGTCATCGACCGCAGCCACTGCCTCCCCGACGGCGCCCTCGACCTCCTCGCCGAACTCGGCGCCCGCACCACAGCCACCATCTGGCTCATCTGGCCCGATACCGAGGACAACGACTACGCCGCACCACCTCTGCGGGCATTTCTCAACGCTGGGTACGACTTGCACCAGATCGACCTCGAAGAACTCCCCGACCTGCCCGTCCGCGTCCTGCTCGAACTCGCCCGCCGCCTCGACATCAACCCGGCTGACCTGATGCCCGGCTCCGACGAACTCTTCGAGCGCCCCCGCCACCGCCAGATCGTTGACCGCCGCCCAGCCGGCGCCGACCACGACGCCCTCACCCTCATCACCGCACTCGCGTACACGGACGGCCCCCTCACCACTGCCACCCTCGCGCTCGCCCTGTCCTGGACTAGCCACCGGCTCGACGCCGCCCTTGACCACGCCCGCGCCCACCCCGACACAGGCGGCGTGCTCGCCCTACGCCACGTTCCGCCCGACGCGTACACCGTCACCCCACGCCTCGACGTCCTCGCCCCGCACCAGGCCGATGCCCTCACCGGACGGAAGAACCCCCGCCCCGACATCCGCGGCCCCATCCAGCCCGCCGAGGCCGAGGTACTCCTCCGTGTCTGGGTCGACGGCGGAATCGACACACACGACGCCGCCCAGCGACAGGCCTTCGAAGACCTCGCTGCCGCCGAGATGGTCACCCGCGGCGAGATCATCGACCGCTTCCACGACAACGTGCTCTACAGCCTGCGGATGCTCCCCGAGCCGCCAGCGCCTACTGACACGGACTCTGCGCCGCCATTGTCATAACCCTGCGCATCCCACTGACATCAACCCTGCGCACGATAACTGACATCCGACTGTCGTCCGAAATCCTTGTCGGCCGACGCGGAAGTGTCAGTGCTTCCGACACCGGAAGTGTCAGTGGTCCGTACGGTCGTTGTCCGGCGCGGCGTGCGCTTGGTCCCGCTCGTCGACGTCGTTCTCGGTGTCGCCTACGGCCAGAAGGCGCGGTCTCTTCGGCGGGGCGGGGATTACCGGGTGCTTTTTTCGAGCTGCGGCGGGGAGGCGGGAGGTCCGCAGTTCCCTGAGGTCGGGGATGTGGTTGTAGAGGGTGCCCACCGACACGCCGAGCAGGGCGGCGATGGTCTCGATGCTGTTCTGCGGGTTGGGCAGCATGTCGCGGGCGGCGCGCAGCAGCTTGTCGTTGACGACGGTGGGGCGGCCGCCGACGCGGCCGCGGGCCCGCGCGGCGGCCAGGCCCTCGTTGGTGCCCTGCACGATCAGCTCCCGGATGAACTCCGCGAGCGCGGCGAAGACGTGGAAGATCAGGCGACCGCCGGGGGTGGTGGTGTCGAGCCGCTCGTGCAGCGAGGTGAAGCCGATCCCGCGTACGCGTAGCTCGGCGACCATGTTCACGAGGTCCTGGAGGCTGCGCCCGTACCGGTCCAGGGAGGGGATGACGAGGGTGTCCCCGCTCTGGAGGAAGGCGTGGCATGCCTTGAGTTCGGGGCGCAGGTCGTTCTTCCCGGACTTCTTGTCCGCGAAGATGCGTCGGCATTGCGCGAGGGTGAGGGCGTCCATCTGACGGTCGAGTTTCTGTCCGCCGGTGGAGATCCGGGCGTAGCCGATGCGGATCTCGGTTGGGTGGAGGGGGAAGGCGCTCAGGGGGCCGTCGTCCACTGTGTTGAGGGCGCTGGTGAGGCTGTCCACGTGTCGATCGGGCCCTCTCTTGACGCTGCGGTGGCCGCCTTTGCCTGGCGGCCACCGCAGGGGGTTACGCGGTGGCCGTGTCCTGGCTGGGGGTGTGAGCGACGAGTGCGTGGGCGGCGGTGGGGTGGGCGGGCAGCAGGGCGCTCAGGCCGGTGAGGTCCAGCAGCCGCTCAAGACGGTCAGGGACGGCGGCAAGGGCCAGGGTGCCGTCGGCGGTCTTGGCGCAGCGGTAGATGCCGACGAGAGCGCTGAAGCCCGTGGAGTCGCAGAAGGTGACGGCTCCGAGGTCCAGGATCAGGTGGCGGTGACCTTGGTCGATCAGGGCCAGTGCCTGAGCGCGAAGGTGGGGGGCGGTGGTTATGTCGAGGTCTCCGACGACATGGGCCAGGGCGAGGTCGCCGTCGGTGTGCTGTGCGGTGAAGCGGAAGTCGGTCACGGGCGGCTCTCCGACATCTCGTCGGCGGGGGCGATGGTGTGGGCGATGGTGTGGGCGGTGGCGGTGGCGGTGAGGCCGTCCGCGGTGCCGGTGAGGGGGACGGACAGGGCCAGCAGGGCGACGTCGTCTCCGGCCCCGTGGGGCGTGGCGCTGATGAGGTCGACGGTGTCGTCTATGACCGCTGCCGCGCTGATGGGCCCGGTGCGTGCGGATAGGAAACGGGTCAGGCCCTCTTCTCCGATCATTCCGCCGCCCAGGGTGCGGGCCTCGGTCAGCCCGTCGGTGTAGAGGAGCAGTCCTTCGCCTGGGGCGAGGTGGATGGTGTGGGAGGCGAAGCGCGCCTCGGCGAGGGCGCCGATGAGCATGCCGCCCGGGGGGCGCACCGCTTCAACTGTCGCCTGGCCGCGCAGGTGGTAGGCGGGGGGGTGCCCGCCGGTGGCCACCGTGACAGTGAACCCGTCCTTCTCGTGGGGTTCGAGGATGCCGAAGACGGCGGTGCAGAACCGGGTACCGACGGCGGGGTCGAGGAGCAGCGCCGTGTTCAGGGCGGTGAGGACTTTTTCGGGGTCGGGGTCGATCTGGGCGGCGGCGCGCAGGGTGTAGCGGGTCAGTGAGGTGACGGCGGCCGCTTCGGGTCCTTTGCCGCACACGTCTCCGAGGAAGAACGCCCACCTCGTGCCGTCCAGGGGGAAGACGTCGTAGAAGTCACCGCCCACGTCCTGCGGGGAGGCGGTGGCGTAGTGGCAGGCCAGCTCCAGCCCCGGTACCACCGGCAGTGCCGGGGGCAGCAGGGTGCGTTGGAGGGTGGAGGCGAACGCCTGGATGGCGGCCATGTCGCGCTCCGCGCGCTCGCGGGCGGCCTCCTGCTCGATGCGCCGTTCCTGCTCGGTGCGCAGGGCGTTCAAGGCCGCCAGGCGCATCTCCAGCTCATCCAGCACGATCGCGGCCAGGTCGGCGAGGGTGGCGGTGTCGTCCTCGGTGATCAGGCGCGGCTTGTTGTCGAGGATGTTGACGGTGCCCAGCCGGTGCCCGTCGCTGGTGATGATCGGGGCTGCGGCGTAGAAACGGACCGCCATCGGACCGGTGACCAGGCCGTTGTTGAAGGCGACGGGGTCGGTGAGCGTGTCCGGGATCACCAGTGTCTCGTCGGCGAGGATCGCCGATCCGCACAGGCCCGGCTCCCGGCCGATCTCACTGACGCCTTCCAGCCCATGGGCGGCCTTGAACCAGATCCGGTCCTCATCCACGATCGTCACGCTCGCCACCGGCACCTTGAACAGCCGGGCCGCCATCGCCGCAACGCGGTCGAACGCGCCGTCGGGCGGGGTGTCGAGGATGTCGTAGCGGCGCACCGCGTCCATCCGGGCCGCTTCTTCTGCCGCACTGAGCGTCTGCCGCCCCGGCGTGTCCGCCGGGCCGATCGCGTGTCCCGCTTGCGGCATCGATTGCCTTCCTTGCCGCGCCGGCCTCGATGGCCAACGACTGTCGCAGCCTAGACGGCCTCCTGTCGTCAAGAAACCAACGTTTTCTGAGGATCGGCCGACGATCACCGAAAGGGGCCCCAGAGCCTTCAACAACTCCCTCAAAAACCCCGGCCCGTCAGAAAGCCCGCACCACCCTTTGATGAGGGAACCCGGGTCCCTCCGGCCGTATCTGAATCATGCCGGACCCACGCACGCCCACCGGTTCGGCAAAGGTCCATCCGGACGTGTGGATGCGGGCGCATGTTCGGGGACGGCGGCGCCGACACCACTGACACTTCGGTTCATGGGGAGGGTGTCGGCGGAGAAGCGCCGGGCGGCCGTCGAACGGCTGTCCCGGCTGCGGGAGGACGAGGCGCTGACCGCCGCGCATGTCCGTACCGTCGCGGACGCGCTGGAGGTCTCGGAGCGGACGGTGTGGCGGTGGCTCGCGCCGCCGAATCCCGATGAGCCGGCCGCGCGGCCCCGCTACGAGCTGAGCGACACCGACCGGGCGGCGTTCGCGTTCTACCGGGGCAACGTCGCCGCCCTGGCCCGCGCCCGGCACGCGGTCACCGCCGGAGACGGCACTACCGCCGGGGCACCGGTGCCCGACTTCCTCGCCGAGGGGTGGGCGCGGGCGAAGGCCGTCACCGAGCGGACGCTGCAACGCGCCTTCATCGCCGACATGACCGCCGCCGACCGGGCGGCGTGGAGGACCGGCGAGGCCGGACGCCGGGCCGCCGCGGTCTACCTGCGCCGCCCGGACGCGCTGCGCGGGCGGACCTGGGAGATGGACCACAAGCAGCTCCCCCTCCTGGTCCTGCCGCCCAAGGGCAAGGCGCTCGCACCCTGGCTGACCACCGTGGTCGACGACGGCACGCGGGCCCTGCTCGGCTGGGCCATTGCTGTCACCCCGACCTCCGGCACCGTGCTGACCGCGATGCGCATGGCGCTCACCCACGACCCGGCCCGCTCGCCGTTCGGCGCGGTGCCCGAGCGCGTACGGATCGACCGGGGCCTGGAGTTCGCAGCCGGCTCCGTGAAGGAGGTCCTCGGCGGCCTGGCCGTGGTCATGCACCGCCTGCCCGCGTTCACCCCGCACCGCAAGGGCAAGGTCGAGCGGCTGAACCTCACGATCGAGCAGACGCTGATCTCCCAGCTCCCCGGCTTCACCGGCGGCCCGCGCGACGCCGGCGGGAAGCTGTACGGGCCGGTGAAGGACTCCGTCGCCGCCCAGCGCGCCGCGAAGACGGCCGCCGAAGGCGCCGGCCCGTTGCGTATCGAGCGGTTCGTGGACCGCTTCGCCGCCTGGGCCCGCTGGTACAACACCGAGCGCCCGCACCGCTCCCTGGCCGGACGCACCCCGCTGACGGCCTGGAACGAGGACACCGCGCCACTGCGACGGATCGGCGCCGACCAGCTACGCCACCTCATGCTCGCCGGGGCGCAGCGGACCGTGCAGAAGGACGGCATCAACTTCGCCGGCCTGGCCTACGTCGCCCCCGAGCTGTACGGACGCGGCGGACAGCGGGTCCAGATCCGGTACATGCCGCACGACGACCGCAGCATCGAGGTCTACGACGGTGAGACGCACCTGTGCACCGCGTTCCCGACTGGGCAGCTCACCGCGGCCCAGACCGACGCCTTCCGCGAGCACGCCCGCGCGGAGGCCGAGCGTCTCGGCCGCGAGCGGCGCCGTGCCTCCCGCCAGGCCCGGCGCACCCTCGCGCCGATGACCGGCGACGGCGCCCCGCCCGCCGAGTCCCGCTTGGTGCCCGAAGGCGACGGCCGTACCCGTACGCAGCGCGAGCACGACCAGGCGCTCGCTGCCAGGGCCAGCACGAGCCTGCTCGGACTGATCGACCCCACCGCCGACCCGGAGAGCTGATGCCGCGCCACTTCGTCGACCTGACCGGGGCCACCGCCCTGCCCACCGGCCACTTCCAGATGACCGCCCGCATCGTCCGCGACCTCGTCGCCAACGCCGCCACCGGCGTCGTCCACGGCCCGGCTGGCACCGGCAAGACCTTCGCCGTCGAGGCCGCCCTGGAAGCCCTCGACCTGCTCGACCCGATCGCCCGGCCGCGGGTGACCGTGCTGACCTTCCCCGCCCGCCCCACCATGCGGATGATCGCCGACCAGCTGCTGCGCGAGCTCACCGGCACGGAGAACCCCTCCTCCCGCAACCGCTTCGACCTCACCACCAAGCTCGTCGGCCTGCTCGCCACCCCGATGCGCCTGGTCGTCGTCGACGAGGCCCAGCGCCTGACCGGCGACTGCATCGAGCTGCTGCGCCACCTCCACGACCACCCCAAGACCCGCTTCGCCCTGCTCTACGTCGGCGGCGACGGCTGCTGGGAAGTCCTGTCCAAGGAGCCGATGCTCCGCTCCCGCGTCTTCCGCCGCCTCCCCTTCTCCCCGCTCGACCCCCTCAAGGTCCCCGCCCTGATGCGCCGCTACCACCCCATCTACGCCGAGGCCCACGCCGATCTCCTCATCGAGGTCGACAGCTCGTATGGCCACGGCACCATGCGCGACTGGGCGGTCTTCACCCACACCGCCGCCTCCCTGTGCGAGGAACAGGGCATCACCACCGTCGACGAGGCCACCGTCCACAACGCCTACGCCCTCCTCGGCGGCGGCCTCCAGTGACCGAAACCCTGGACACCGCCCTCACCGACGATCCCGCCGCTGCCCCGCCCACCCCGCACCGCACGGTGCGCGTCGTCATCGACGGCAACGACGATCCGAATCTCTCCCGCCGCCTGGCCGCGCTGGAGTCCGCCGACCGGATCGTGGTCCGCCCCAACCCGGTGCGCTCTGCCAACGACCTCGTGTGGGACGTCCTGGCCGGCTCGGGCAAGAACCCGGCCGCCGTACGGACCTGCCGCCTGAGCATCGCGGACGCCTGGAAGGCCGCCACGGCGTGGATCACCGCCGCGCACATCACCGACATCCTCGTCGAGCGCGCCCACCGGCTCAGCTCCCGCGAGGCGCTCCAGCTCGCCGAACTCGCCGACCGGGCCGACGCCGACCTGTGGCTGATCTGGTCCTCCGCCAACAGCCCGACCCGGCTGTGCAACGCGATCGAGAGCCTGGGCCGATCCGAGCGCAAGGGCGCCGCCCGCGGGCACATGCCCTTCGGCGGACCACACCGGCCCGTACGGGCAATGGGCGGCGACACCTTCGAGCGCGTCCTGCCGCTGCCGGCCCCGGCGTTCTCCTTCCCTCTCCAACCCGACGAGCACGCCGACCCCGACGGCGACTGGCCCCCGCTGCCCGCCGCCGACTTCCCCCTCTTCCTCGCCGCCTGCCGCCGCCGACTGGCCGGGGACACCTTCGAGGAGCTCCACCTCACCTACCGGAGGGAGGCCCAGGCCACCGACGCCTTCGTACGCCGCAACCGCAACGAACTCGCCGAAGGCCGCACCGGCAACACCTTCAAGCGGGCCCTGAACGCCTACCTGCGCGACGAACGCCTCGGCCCCGCCGCCGGCGGACGCCTCGCCCTCATCCGGCTCCGCGCGATCCAGGCGTCCCTGCTCACCCGCGGCATCCTGCTGCGTTGGCAGTCCGCCGCGCTCGGGCCGGCCGCCCCGGACAAGCTGACCACCTGGCTCACCCCCGGCATCTGCCGGGCCCTGCGCGCCACCGTCTCCACCCACGCGGCCGCCGCCACCGTGCTCTCCCTGCACCTGGCTGCCGCCCCCGACCACTTCTCCCACCTGCTGTGCCGCAACATCGACGAGCACGGCCGGTACCTGTACCTGCCGACGCATCCGGACTCCGCCGTCTTCCTCCGCGCCGACTGGGCCCACGAGCTCGACCGGCGCCCCGAGGACGAGACCCCCAGCTACGGGCACACCACCGGCAAGACGACCCTGCCCCCGTACGCCGCCGAACTCCTCGCCGCCCACCTCGCCCACCGCCGCGCGGACGGCTCCGGCACCCGCCGCCGCTACTTCGCCGACCCCAAGAACCTCGCCCTCGACGCCTCCTACCGCTCTCTGGTCGAGACGATCGGACGGACCTGCCGCCGAATCGGCGTCAACCCGTTCTGGCTCCACCGCGGCATGTGCGAAGTCGCCGGGATCGGCGCCGGCCCCGCCCCCCTGACCGAATGGATGACCGCCCGCCGCATGGACGTGGTGATCCTCTCCGAGGACGGCCCCGACCAGTGACCGACCGCTTCCACCCGCCCCCGCGCTACAAGCCCTCGGGCTGGGGCAAGGAACTGCGCCGCCGCCTGCACAACGCGGGCCTGTCCGCGTGGGAGCTCGCCGACCTCCTCGGCGTCCACGAGAACGCCATCACCATGGACGCCCTGCCCAACCAGCCACTGCACGTCGTCCTCGAACTGGCCCGGCGCCTGGACCTGCACCCCTCAGACCTCACCCCGTACGCAGAGGCCGTCTACCGCCTGCCCCGCTACCGCGACGCCGAGCACCCGCCCCAGGACCCCGGCGCCGACGCGGACGCGCCCGCCGTCCTCAACGCGCTCGCCCACGCCGGCCGCCCGCTCACCGCGGACTACCTCGCCGAGTCACTTCGCTGGACCTACGACCGCACCGCCGACGCCCTCGCCCACGCCTGGGCCCACCCCGAGCTCGGCGGCCCGTACGCCCTGCGCCGCGCGGCACCCCACCACTTCACCCTGAGCCCGCGCAACGACGTCCTCACCGACCAGCAGATGGATTGGCTCCACCCCGCCGACCACGACCGGTCCTGGCGCACCCCCCACCGGCCCCCGGATCGCGACGTCCTCACCGACCTCGACGCCGCGGTGCTCTTCCATGCGCACCATGTCGGAAGCGTCTCCCCGCACGACCGGGACTCACCGGAGTGGGCCACCGCCATCGCGGGGCTCATCGACTCCGGCCTCCTCGTGCACACCAACGGCCACACCGCCGTTCTCTCCGACGACGTTCAGTACGGCCTACGTCTCATCGACTCCGATGAGACCACTACCTACTGACACACCTCATGTCGGAACTACTGACGTCACCTGTCGGAACCCACTGCCATCCTCATGTCGTCCGACAATCCTGGTGTCGCCCGACAGGATCATGCACCGGTCGAGTCTCGACCGGTGCATGATCAAAGACAGAGGATGGACAAAGGCAGTTCCCCTCTGCCAGGGGGAACTGCGGGGCGCCCGGTAAGGCGCGAGCGGTGGGGGATCTCGGGTGGCGTGGCTGACGGCGATCGGCGCTGACGAGCAGGTCGAGTACCGGCTCAAGGAGCGAGCCGGCTGTGACCTGCTGGTCGAGGAGCGGACCGAACTCGACGAGGGCACCGACCGGGCGGTCGACTACCGAACGCGACAAGAGGGGGAGACCCCGCTGGTGTGGATGGGCTCCGGTCTGGATGCCGTGGGGCTGTCCGCCGGGCAGGTCCTGGATGAAGAGGGCAAGGCGGCGGCCCGTCGTCTGATGAACGGCTGTCACCCCCGGACCGGGGCCAGGCTGTGCACGTCACGGAACGCCTCGCGCGCCCACCCGAAGGCCAAGCTGACGGTCGCCCGGGTCACCGCCGCGATCGAGGCCGCCGCCGCCCAGAGGGGTGTCGAGCCGGCCGCGCTCTTGGCGGGCAAGGCGAAGCAGCAGCGGCTCCTGGCCCAGCAGCAGCGGATGGTCCACCGCTTCGGCGAGGGGCATCGACTCCAGGTCGCCACACTCCAGAAGCTCGCCGGGGCCGCAGGCATCGACATCGCGGACGTGTTCTCCGCGGCCGAACTCGCGACGGCGCGCGAACACCAGGACGAGCGCGTCGACACCCGCGTCCGCGGCTTCGACCTCGTGCTGGACATCCCCAAGTCGGACAGCGTCCTCGCCGGGCTCCTCCCCGACGACGCCGAGCGCACGTACCGGACCCTGGTCCACAAGGCTGGCCGCGACGCCCTCGCCCTGTACGAGCGGTGGATCGGGTACTCCGTCGGCGGTGAGGACGGCGAGATGGTCCGGCTGGCGACCGGCGGTCTGCTCGCCTGGTCGACCGAGCACCGCAGCGCCCGCCCGGTCGGCGACGGCACCCCCGGGGACCCCCACCTGCATCTGCACATCAGCATCGCGAACCTCGGGCTGTGCGAAGACGGCGTCTGGCGCTCGATCGCCGCCCGCGGCCGGGACATGCACCGGCACGCGTCCGCGATCGACGGGTTCTTCAAGGCGCGGCTGCGGGCGCTCACGTACGAGCGGTTCGGGGTGCGGCGGGAGCAGGCGGAGCGGACCGGGGCGTGGGAGGTCGCGGGGATCCCCGCCGGAGTCCGGGACATGTACTCGCGGCGGGCGAGGGCGGTTGTCGAGATCGCCGGCGAGGGTGCGGGACGGGAGGAGATGGCGCGGGCATCGGCGGCCACGCGCCGAGCCAAACACCCGACCGGCTCGGCGGCGATGCGGGAGTCGTGGCGGGCGCGGGCCGAGTCGAGGGGCATCGACGTCGAGGCGTTGCTCGCCGCGGCCGCGCCGGGACCGCCCGGACCGGACGGCGGGGCCGGCATCGACCCGGTCGGGGGCGGCCCGCGCATCCCGCCGCCGGCAGAGCTCGCGGCGATCGTCTTCGACCCGGACACCGGGGTGACCGCGTTCCGGAAGGACTTCGACCGCGCCCAGCTCCTGGCCGCCGTCGCGGGCGCGTTGCCGTACGGGATCGGAGCCGACATCGGCGACCTCGACCGGCTCGTCGACGAGGTCCTGCGCGTCGAGGGGCACGCGGTCGCCCTGCCCCATCTCGGCGCCACCTTCATGTCCTCCACCGACCGGTACACGACCCGCGACGTCCTGGACGCGGAGGACGTCGCCGTCACCCAGGCGAGGTCCCGGTTCGGGGACCGCAGCGTCGTCCTGACGCGGGACCAGGTTGCGGCGGCGCTGTCCGTGTTCGAGGTCGCCTCAGGGTTCGCGCTGTCCGGGCAGCAACGCCAGGCGGTGACCCGACTCCTGACGGCCGGCCACGGGATCGAGGCCGTCATCGGCGTGGCCGGTGCGGGGAAGAGCACGCTCATGGACGCCTGCCGCATCGCGTGGGACGCCACCGGCACCACGTACGCGGGTGCCTGCCTCTCCGCGGTCGGCGCCCAGGGCCTGCAGGACGCCTCGGCGATCCCCTCGCGGACCGTCGCCGCCTGGCTCGGGCAGATCGAGACCGGCACCGGCCTCACCGGGATCGACGTCATGGTCCTCGACGAGGCCGCGATGACCGACGACCGCTCCGCGGCGCGACTGCTGACGGAGGCCGCGCGGACCGGCACCCAGATCATCGCGATCGGCGACCCCCAGCAGCTCCAGGCGATCGGCGTCGGCGGTTGGTTCCGCGAGGTCCACCGCCTGGTCGATGGCGAGGTCCTCACCGAGAACCGGCGCCAGGAAGTCGAGGCCGAACGGTCCGCGCTGGAGGTGTGGCGCACCGGCGACCGCCAGGGTGCGCTGGAGATGCTCGCCGCCGGCGGCCGGGTCCACGCTGTGGAGACCGCCGACGAGGCCCGCTGCGAGATGCTCACCGCGTGGGACGAACTGCGCCGACAGTGGCCGGGCGAACAGGACCTCCTGGCGAACCTGGTCGTCCTCGCGGCCCGCAACGCCGACGTCGACGCGCTGAACGCGGGCGCCCAGCAGATCCGGCGGGCCGCCGGTGAACTCGGCACGGAGCACACCTACGCCCTGCCCGGCGGGACCAGGCTGACCCTCGCCGAGGGCGACGTCGTCCGCGTCCGGATCAACGACTACCGTTCCCGCCGCAGCGAGGGACCCGACGTCCTCAACGGTTACCGCGCCGTCGTCGCCGAGGTCGCCGACGACCACCGCGTCCGGATCGAGTGGGAGGCCAAGGACCGCACCGAGTCGAGCGGCCGGCGGACCGAGACGGCGTGGATGAGGCCCGACGACATCGCCGCCGGCTCCCTCTCCCTCGGCTACGCGATGACGATCGCCGCCTCGCAGGGCATGACCTGCCACACCTCCCTGATGTACGGGCTCGGCGCGAACGCGTACGCGACGTACCCGGGCATCACCCGCGCCCGGCGGGCCAACCACCTGTGGCTCCCCTTGCAAGCCATCGAGACCGAGGACACCCAGGCCCGCCTCGGCGCCGCCCGGTCCGAGACCGAACTCCTCCAACGCGCCGTCCTCGCCTTCGCCCAGTACCTCGGGCAGTCCCGCCCGGACGGGATGATCTCCGACGAGCTGCGGGCCGCCCCCGAGCCGGTACGCCTGCCGCAGCAGGTCGAGCACGTCGCCGCGCGCGACGGAGCCGCCGGCGCTCTGCGCCGAGCCGAACGCGACCCGCAGGACCGCGCACCCCAGTCCGGCGGCCGTCCCGGTACGACCCGGGAGGAGACCGACGCCGACGTGCGACAGGCAGCCTCGGCCAGTGCCGCGCGGACCAAGCCGCCGTCCGTGCGGACGATGGCCGAGGAGGAGAGCAGGCGCGACGCCGACCGCCAGGCCGCCCTCGCCGACAAGCTCGCCGCCCGGCCCAGCCAGGAGCCGGCCCGCAGACAGAAGGAAGGCTCCGCCCATGCCGCCCTCAGTACCGAGCAGGAGGGGCAGGTCGCCCAGCTCAAGCTGGACCGGGAGATGCGGGAAGTGCCCGCGGCCACCGCGCGCCCGTACGGCCTGCGCACCGACGAGGAACTCGCCGGGAACCTCGCCTACTTCCTCGCCCAGGCCGAGGACTATCGGGTGAAAGCCGCAGCCGCCCGGGAGGCACACCAGGCGTTCAGGGACCAGCTCGATCGGGAAGCGGCCATCGGCACCACCCGGGGGCTCCGGTGGGCCAAGGACGCCGAGGCCGTCCTGCACACCGCCATCGCACTGCTGTGCACCCACCTCCAGGAAACGCAGAACGCCGAGAAGGGCGCCGACAACGCCCAGAAGGCCCGGGAGACCCTCCGGGAGGCCGAGAAGCACAGGAACGCGGGGTGGCTCGCCCTGCGCCTGGCCGGCACCAGCCGCAAGGAGCTCGACGAGCTGCACGCACATCAGCTGGGGCAGGCCGCAGCCGGCGACGCGGAGACCCAGCGGGCACGGGAGGCGAGCCGCGAGGCGATGCTCGCCTCCTGGGAGACCGTCCGTGCCGGCGCGTACGCGAGCCGGCTCGGCGCGACCGGCTACCCGCCCCGGGACGCCCACGAACTCGGCGAGAGGCTCGCCGCGATGCGCGCAGGGCTCATCCAGCACGCGCAGGACATCGACGGAGACAACGAGCGAAAGGCCGGCCGACTCCACGGCGACGCCGTCAGGGCAACCGAACAAGCCGCCTACTGGCACGGGCACGCCCGGTTGGCGATGACCGAACAGGCCCAGCGGCGGGAGATCGCCGTACGGTTCCCGCAGCTACACGAGCACGAGACCGCCGCACGTCTCGCTGTGGCTCGACAGCAGCGGGCTGCGGCGGCGGCCGAGCGGTCAGACCAACGGGAGGCCGCATGCCGGCACGCCCCTCCGGCGACTCCGTTGGGACCCCAGCAGCGAAGCCCTCGCGCGAGCTACTGAAAACGGTCCAGGCGCAACTACGCGCAGAGCCGCAGCAGTCTTACGGCTCGGGGGTGGCGCCGGGGCCGAGGGCTCGCCCGGCGACGACCTGGGGCGCTGCCGCTCCCAGGGGAGCGCTGGCCTTCGGGATCGTCGTCGAGAATCAGGTCGCGGTCCGTGTGGCCGCGGACCGGAGCGGGCGGCTCGTGCGGGCGGCCGCAGTGCGGTCAATGACGGCAGCCGGGGGCTTACTACCCCGGGGCGCCCGTCAGAACTCTGTCATCCACCGTGAATGAGAATGTTCATTACGTAGACGTGTCGATACTCGATGCCCCGGGCGTCCTCTCCGCTTCCGTCCGCCAGTGGTCGAGGTTCCGTCGAACGATCCGCACTTGAGGGTGGTCTTCGCCGAGCACCCGCACCATGGACTCCAGCAGGTCGGTGAAGGCCTGCGCCGCTCCGGCCGCGTCCCCCGACCGCCGCCGCCAGACGGCCAGGTTGTTCCGCGCGGTGAAGGTGTTGGGGTGGCCTTCGCCGAGCACCCGCATCATGGGCTCCAAAAGGCCGGTGAGGGCCTGCGCCGCTCCGGCCGCGTCGCCCGATCGCCCCCGCCAGGCGGCCAGGTTGTTCCGCGTGGTGAGGGTGGCGGGGTGGTCTTCGCCCAGCACCCGCACCTGGTCGGCCAGTAGGTCGGTGAAGGCCTGCGCCGCTCCGGCCGCATCGCCCGATCGCCCCCGCCAGGTGGCCAGGTTGTTCCGGGTGGTGAGGGTGTTGGGGTGGTCTTCGCCGAGCACCCGCACCACGGACTCCAGCAGGCCGGTGAAGGCCTGCACAGCGCCGGCCGCATCCCCCGCCTCCCCCCGCCAGGTGGCCAGGTTGCCCCGCGCGGTGAAGGTGTTGGGGTGGTCTTCGCCCAGCACCCGCACCATGGACTCCAGCAGGCCCCCGAACGCGGTCGCGGCGCTGGCCGCATCCCCCGCCTCCCCCAGTACGGTGGCGAGGTTGCCCCGCGCGGTGAGGGTGTTGGGGTGGTCTTCGCCCAGCACCCGCACCATGGACTCCAGCAGGTCGGTGAAGGCCTGCACAGCGCCGGCCGCATCTCCCGCATCCCCCAGCATGGTGGCGAGGTTGCCCCGCGCGGTGAGGGTGTTGGGGTGGTCTTCGCCCAGCACCCGCACCATGGACTCCAGCAGGTCGGTGAAGGCCTGCACAGCGCCGGCCGCATCTCCCGCATCCCCCAGCATGGTGGCGAGATTGCCCCGAATGGTGAGCGTGTCGGGATGGTCGGGGCCCAGGCGGCTGGAGGCGGTGTCGGCGAGGTGCTGGAAGTGGTCAATGGCGACGGTTACCTGACCGGAATCGCTGAGGCTGTGGCCAAGGCGGTACAGCACCGCGTGCGCGTCCGGCCGGTACAGGGCGTCTTGGGCGTGGCGGGTGAGGGCTTCGGTATTGGTGCGCAGGGTCTGGGCGAGGTCGGTGTCGCGTTCGATCTCGGGCCAAGCCGCCGTGAGGGCGTCGGCGGCGGTGAGCGCGGCCTGGTCGTGCTGGTGGGGGGTGAGGGTGTCGCGCGTGGCGCGCTGGATGAGCTGGTGTACGCGGACGGCTTGATGGGGGGTGTCCGGTTGGTGGTCGATGAGGCTGAGCCGGTCCAGGGCACGCAGGGCGCGTACCGCGTCGGCGGGGGAGACGGTGTCCGGTTGCGGGGCGGGGCTGGTTGCTCTCCGGTGTGCGGCGAGGTGGTTTCGGGCACTCTGGCTGGTCAGGACGTCCTGGGGGATGCCGTTGGCGTCGAGCAGGGCGGCCAGGTGAAGCATGGGCCGGGCCAGGCCGGCGGGGCGGAGCGTGTCGGCTCGGTCGATGGACAGGGACCAGGCGGCGGCGAGGGCGGTGGCCTGCTCATCGGGCAGGGCGTCGGGGGTGAGGTGGTCGAGTTTCGTGGCGCGGTCGGCCAGCAGGTCACGGTAGGCGGCGGCGGTCTCGCCCGAGTCGACGAGATAGGCGGCGGCCTGGGCCAAGGCCAGCGGCAGGTGCCCGAGGTCGCGGGCAAGGGCGGTGAGCTGGTCAGCGGGCTCGATCCGGCCATGGGCGGTCAGGGACGCGGTGAGATAGGCGACCGATTCGTCGGGGGTGAACAGGCCCACCTCGATCCGGCGGCGGCCTTCTCCGAACAGGGCTGCATCGCGGCGGCGGGTGGTGATCAGGGTCCGGCCGTGCGGACTGGCCGGCGGCCACAAGCTGTAGCGGTTGGCGGGGTCGTCCGGGTGGACGATGAGGTCGCCGGGGTCGGCGACGTCATCGAGGACAACCAGCCACCGGCAGGGCCGTTGCCCGGGTTTGGGGGCCAGCCAGGCCAGGAATTGTTTCGCGGCCTGCTCAGTGTCCTCGGGGTCGGCCCGACACAGGGCGACGCCGGCCTGCGCGTAACCGCTCACCACGGGCGACTGGGCGCTTGCGGTGACCCAGACCAGGACGTCCAGGCCTCCGTCGTCCCAAGCGGCGCGGGCGTAGTCTGCGGCGAGTTGGGTCTTTCCGACCCCGCCCATCCCGGTCAGTACCTGGGACAGTACGGCGGTCCCTCCTCCCTCGACCGCCGATCGCAGCCGGCCCACCTCCCCGCGGGACTGGAAGGACCGCGCCGGAGACGGGATCACACCGACCTGATGCGGCCAAGAGGCCGGCTCCCGCAGTGGGCGCTGCCCTACGGTCAGCGTTTCGATGCTCACCCGGTGGATGTAACCGGTGTTGACGACCGCGCCCTCCGAGCCGGTGGCGTTCCCGGTGCCGGACACCCGCACGGCAGCGGCTTCCGGCACCGGTCCGCGGTAGCCGGTCGACGCGCTGGCCCCGGATCCGGATGCAGCGTTTCCGGTATCGGTCACCGTGACCGCTGCGCCGGCAACGTCCGCGGCTGGTTGGCGGCTCTTGTCTCCCGTGCCCACGCGTCCGTCTCCCCGTTGCGTCTGTGCTCTTGTCGGCTGGGTGGTCAGCTGTAGTCGATGCCGGTGACGGCGCTGCTGCCGTTACCGTCGGCAGTGGCGTCACCGGTTCCCTCGGCGGTTGCCGACCCGAGCCCCTGACCCCCGGGACGCTTGACACCCGTCACAGCCGAGCCCCCGTCGGTCGTTCGTGCGCGTCCGGTCTGGTTCGCAGTGTCGTCCGTACGGTTCTCCGGGTGCTGAAACAGAGCCCAGACCAGGGCGGCGATGCCGGCGGCGGCCTGGACAGTGGCCCCGACCAGTTGCCCCGCACCCGGGCCATCGAGAAGCCAGATCACCGGTGTGGACAGGACACCGACCGTCGCCAACAAAATGACCGTGATCTTCCATCCCTGCGACACAACGGTTCCCCTCGCCAGACATGTTCACCGCCACATGACTGACGGCCCACCACTTCGCATTGTCTCGCGAACGCTTCACCCGAACCAGAAGAACCCAATTCTTCGGCAACGCGGTCCCTGTGAGACCCGGCGCCCGCCATGTTGCCCAGCCGGGCCCCCGCACATCGCCGAACCGTGGCCGGGCCGGGACGCCCACAGGTCGCCTGGACGGAGTTCCGATCAGAAGATGCCGGCCTGCAAGAGCTGCGTGAGGTCGTCGAGGATCGCGCGCAGCCAAGGACTGCGGACGGCCGGCAGGCGAACCAGCGTGTGTTGGAAAGTGCCCGGATCGGCCCGGAAGAGGTGACGTGCGTGTGGCGCGGGGGAGTCGAAGTCGTCGCGGAGGACGCCGTCGGGTAGGACGCCCGAGGCGGGCACGGGCAGCTCGGGCTCGGGGAAGGCCAGCCACAGCCACACGCCGAACGGAAGCGGTACGAGGTACGCGGTGCTGTCGGCCGAACCCCACACCACGCCGGTCTGTGGATGGGTCGGCACGAGGAGGATGTCGGCCTGTCCGTCGGGAACTGGTCGTCCTGGTCCGGCCAACACCGCGCGCCGCGCCTGCGAACCCGCCGGCAGCATGGTGTCGAGCGCCCGCTGGAACACTTCCCCGGCCAAGCCGTCCGGGACGACCACCGGCCGGCCCTCCGAGGCCGTCAGCAAATGGGCGAGCGCCCGGCCGGCTGCCGCCTCCCACTGCGGGCTCCACGACCACACGTGGTTCGACCAGTGGCCCGCATTCAGCCGCAGCCCCCACCCGGCGAGCGGCTCGAAGGGAGGAGTGCCCCTTGCGTCCGCCATCAGCTGCGCCCAGGAGGACGGAACAGCGTCGGCTCCGTCCACGGGTAGACGGTGTACGGCGTTCGGGGCGAGCCACAGTGCCTGCCAGAGCGAGCAGTCGTCGATGCGGCTCGCCACGGGCAGCGCGCACTCCGCGCAGGCCACGTTGGGACCGTCGGCTCCGTCGAGGCCGCAGCAGTAGCCACCTCCCCGACCTTCCGGGACCAGCACGGTGTTGCGGGCATCGCCGGGAGCGATGGCGATTGCGCCCGGCAGGCCGTCGGACAGGGCGTAGACCGGCGCGTGGACACCGCGGGCGGCGGCTTCGTCCGGATCAAGGTCCTCCCATGTCCGCCACGGCGGGCCCCAGGGCTCGGAGTCGAGGGCGAACGTGCCCGACTCCATGAGCACCGGGAGCTGAGTCCCGTTCCCGTACTTCTGATGGGCATGGACCGGCAGGGCCACCTGGGACAGCGCGGTGGTCAGCTCAGCGCCGCACCCCGCACACACGAAAACGAACAAACGTCCTCCGTCTGGGAAACAGAGGCAGCATCGCAGCTCGGCAAGGGCCGGCCAATCCATTTCTCGGGCGGTCGCGGTCGCCCGGGCGATGACGATCCGTCACGCCAACACGTCGCCGTCCTCAGCAGGCACTGCCCCGAGGAGCGGGGTCGGCGGTCTCCCGAAGCTGTTGCAGATGCTCCCGCATCCGAGGGACTGCCCGGGTCCCGGCGCCCTGCACCTCGGTGAAGACCTCGATGAGATCGCCGGCGACCCGAACCGCGTCCGGGGCGGGCAGTGCCTTCCACATGCTGTAGGCCCTGCGGACCGCGAGGTCCGTCTCGGGGTGTTCGGGGCCGTGGAGGCCTGCGTGCAGGCGGACCACGTGCAGGTACCAGGCCACCGCGCTCTCGTGGTGACCGGTCATGAGCGTGAGGTAGGCGCGGACCTCCCGGATCCGGATCGTCTCGATGTGCGCCTCGCCGCGTGCGGCCGTGGTCGTGGCGTCGAGCTCCTCGGCGAGGATGTTCGCCCGCGCGAGGTCGACGGCCGCGGCCGCCTGGATCTCGGCCAGGTGTCCGGCGACGTCATCGCTCACGGTGGCCGTGTTGTCGACGGCAACCGCGTCCTCTACGAGGGAGTCCTCGGCGGGGAAGTCCGCGGCGGGGGAGCCCGCGGTGGGTTCGGTGGCTTCCGCGCCCGCCCAGAACCTCGGGTCGACGACGCCCCAGGGGCGGAAGAGGGGTTGATCGGCCATGGGAGTTCCGCCGTCGCTCGTGTCGGTCACCAGGCCACCACTCGGCGGATGCCCGTGGCCCGGGTCATGTAGTGGGTCGAGTTGCGCCAGCTGCTGTACGGGACGATGCGCGTCCGGACCCCGGTGCGCGGGGATTCGATCAGCAGACCCGACCCGATGTACATGCCCACGTGCCCGGGACTGGCCGCAGAGCCGTCGCTTCCTGCGTTGAAGACCAGGTCGCCCGGCTTCGGGTTGTCCAGGCCGACCTGGATGGGGAGGTTGATCTGGTCGAAGGTGACGCGGGGGATGTCGATGCCCGCCGCCTTGTACGCCTGTTGCATCAGGGAGGAGCAGTCGCACCAGTGCTTCGGGAGCGCCCCGAGGGCGTTGGTGCAGTCGCCGCCGAGCTGGTACCAGCCGCCCTTTTGCGCGAGTGCCCAGGCCACGGTGGTGCGGACCTGCGGCGGGGTGTCCGAGGGGAGCTCGAAACCGGCCGGCAGCTCGACCGCCGCACCGCTGCCGCCGACTCCCGAAGCGGTGTACTTCACCGACTGAGCCATGATCGCCTTGACGTACTTGTACGTCTGTCCCTGCGCGAACCCGATGGGTGGCACGCCTTGAACTGGTCGACGCGTCCCCAGCCCGCGTTGTAACCGGCCAGGGCCAGCTCGATGGGCGACCCGTTGTACTGGGGATGTGCCTTCGCCGTCCTGAGTAAGCCGCACATCATGCGGCCCTGACTCGGGATGGCGTCCTTGGGGTCCCACACGTCCTTGTCGCCGTCGCGGTCCCCGTCGATCCCGTGGCGGGCCCAGGTCTCCGGGATGAACTGGGCGATCCCGCTCGCGATCGGATTGCCGGCGGAGTCCCGGGACACCGCCGTCGGGTCGAACTGACTCTCGGCCCAGATTTGTGCGGCGAGGATCGACGGAGGAAGGCCCTGATCGCAGGCTGCCGCCGCCTCCAGGATGAGGTCCGCGTACTGGGCCGGGACACCGGCCGCAGCCCGCCGGACGACCCATGGTGCGGCTGCGGCCATCTGCCATCCGGTGGCGGAGAGCCGGTACGCGGAGGCGGCCAACCCGCCTTCTCCGCCGGCGTCCGCGACGATGTCGGCGGCCGGCCGGGCCGCTCCGGGCGGCTGCTCAGGGGTCCACCGCGGGCCGAACAGCAGCTGCCCCGAACGCACCACGCTCGTCCGGGCGATCGCCACGGCGGGATGCGGGTCGGTCGTCGGAATGGACACCGGCTTCCCGTTCAGGCCCTGGGCCTCGCCCCGGGAAGGCTCCTTCGGATGGCTCGTGTCCACGAGGGCCTCCCACCCTTGGGCGGCGGTTCTCCAGGCCTGCGAGGCCGCCCTCAGCTCCGCTGCGGCGTTCTTGAAGCCGTCCCGCACCGCTCCCTCCTGCATGTCCGCGGTGACGTGGAGCAGGGTCCGCCCCGCCAGCAGCCGGCCCATGGCATTCCAGCGGGAGATCTGCTGGAGATCTGTGCCGCTCAACCGCTGTTCGGCGCGGTCGTGGAGGGCTTCGTACGCGGCGCGAGAGAGGCGTTCGCCGTCCTCGGCAAGGAGGCTGGTGAGGGCACTGGTCGGATCCGCCGGCCTGCATGGGTGGGCCGTACCGGGAGGGCCGCTGAGAAACTCCCGAAGACGCGATCCGTGTCGGGGGAGGAGGCCCGCACGTTGACGGACGCGCGGTCGAGGGAGCGCCAGGCCCGGTCAAGGGCAGCGCCTGCCCGTGGATATTCGGCTTCCTGAGCCAGCCGATGCACTACTTGACCGGCGGCCCAGGCCACTTCGGAGTACCGACTCGCCAGGTAATCGAAGGCGTCCTGTTCCCGCAGGAGGTAGGCGTACGGAGTCAGTGGCGCCCGGTCGGGGCCCAGATGACTGCCGATCGTGTCCCGCACGGCCCCCACAGCCTGCGACGCGGCAATAACCCCCTTGGCTGCCGGGCCGCCCGTTTCTGCCTGCGGGGACAGGTACTGCCGCGCGGTGCCCAGCGCACCCCGGGCCTGCACCAGCCACCCCCTCAGGTCCCGCTCCATGTCGGTCAGCTTCCGCTCCTCCGACGTGGGAACCGGCGTGTACGCCTGCGGGCCGAGGCCGTCCTGTACGCGTAAGAGCAGACCGTCCACTTCCCTGGCGGGCAGGGACCGTTCACCGGACTGGAGGGATCCGAGCGGCGTTCGCGCGACTTGGCGCAGATGCGTGACGGCGACGTCGAACAGGTCCCCGATCGTTGTCGTTGCCACGTCAGCCTTCCCGGACCCTGGCCAGCGCCGCAGCCGCATCGGACGCGAGCTCGGCAGCCCGAGCCAGAACGTGCGCTCCCGCCTCGTCGCCACGCAGCCCGGACAGCGCCCCACCGACGTGCTCCAGGAGCCGTACGTACGGTACGAGGCCGGCGGTGCCAGGGGCCGGCGGCGAGAACGTGACCGGCCGCCCGGTCTCCGGCAGCGGAAGGAGACCCCGGGCCTCCGCACACTGCTGCGCGGCCACCATCGCCTGCAGTTCGTCGCTGCCCTCCTCGAACGTGATCCGGTCGCATACTTCGGTCGCCATGCGGAGCGCGTCCCAGGCCGTCGCCAGTACCACTGCCGCGTCCTCGGAGCCCAGCCGGTCTTCCAGTTGTTCCATCGCGCATGCGGACATCGACATCTCCTCCTTCGTGTCGGAACAGGCCTGATCGTCCCAGCCCGAAGCCCACCGCCGCATGCCCTGTGGATAACCCCCGGAGACGGGCGGGCCCCGGGTACCGGGCAACACCTGTGGGCGGTTCATCCCTGCGGGTGCGGGGAGCAGAAGGCCTGCACCCTGAATGGCCCTGCCCGATGGAGGACGCTCCGGACCCGCACCCACAGCAGAGGTCCTCAGGTTCGGCCGATTCGCCAACACGGCTGCCTGGTGTGCGAGATCGTCCGACGAGGGCGGGGAATCCGCCCACGGTGCGGTGTGGGAGGTACTGGTGGAGAAGGACGAGATCTGGACGTCTGACGAGTACGGCAAGTCGCACGAGGGTCGGGTCGGGACGCTCCTGGCAGACGGAAGCAGTCCCAAGCCGGTGTACTTCGACTCGAACTCCGGCAGCTTCGGTTGGGAAGTCCGCCACTGGTCCGTCTACGACGGCGGCACCCACCCCCGGCGCCCCCAAGCCGACGCTCTGCAGGGGGAGTGCTCGTGCGGCTGGCGGGGCGAGCCCCGCACCGTGGACTGGACGACGACCGGCGATCTCCCCTTCCGCGAGCACGGCTGGGAAACAGTCGGCGAATGCCAGGACGACTGGGACCGGCACATCACAGCCGTCGCCGCCACCACCGTCCCCCTGCCCGCCGAACTGGAGACACTCCTCCAGAACGTCGCCGAAGCCATCGAGCGGCTCGGCCAAGACGCATCGACCTCCGCCCTGAAAGCCGCCCGCACTCTGGAGCTCATCGCCGGACGCACGGCGCACGGGCCCGCCCACGACGCCCGTGGGCAAGACCCAGACAAGGTAGCCGCCGCCCTGGGGCTGAACGTCGACGACTCCCGCGCCCTCCTGGCCCGCTACGGCGGCTGGAGCCATTACTGCTGACCACCCGTTCCTGGCTGACCAGCTGCTCCTGCGGCCGGGGATCAGCCGGAGGCGATCACAGCCCGCCCGCCCGGGCGGACTGTGATCGCCTGGCCGAGGCGCAGGTCAGGCGCGAGCACCTCGGTCCTGGCCGAAGGGCCGTCACGGGGCGCGTTCGTAGACGACGGTGGTGAGGCATTCCTCGGCGAGCCCGAGCCCGAGCCAGCAGACGTGCACCCTGATTGCTGCCATCGAGCGAGACCAGGGAAGCGCAGCCTCACAGTTCATGTGGTCGACAATGACCGCATGGACGTCCCTGAGCTGCTCGAGTCGGCTTCCCTGCTGGTTCCGGAAGAGACCGCCACCGAGAACGACATCACGGTGGGAGACATCTGGGACTACCTCGTCCACGACGAATGGGATGTTGCCCTGGCGCTGCTGGAGGAGCTCGCGGACGCTCGCCCGCTTCCTCTGGCGTTTTGGGAGAAGCTCGCCGAAGCGGCTGAGCAGCTCCGGCTGGAACGGAGCGCGGCTTGGTGCCATTGGCGGTGCTCCGAGATCCGCAACGGCATGATCCGCGCGGACCTCACACTCCGCCCTGCCGCCGAGGCGCGACGCAAGACGCCAATCTCCGGCGCCGGTGTTCTGCGACCGATGTGGGACATCGGACACCTCTCGCCCACCGGTGAACGAGCGGTCAGCGTCGCCGCGCTCTGGGTTGAGAACATGCCCGTGCTGGAGCCCGGCGGCCGGGCCACGATTCGCCTCCTGCCCCTCACCCCCTCCCATTGGACGCACCTCCAGCCCGGCCGGCAGATCACCATGCATGAGGACCGATCCGTGGCCGGCACCGCAGTCATCCTGGAGGTTCACCGCCCTGCCGCCGCGAAGCCGGCGCGATGACGTGACTGGCTCACGGCCTCCCTACTGGTGTACGTATCTCCGTGACTTGGTGGAGGGCATACAGGGGTACGCCGACATCTCCCCGACGGGGAAGTGACGCCGAACCCGAAGGCGCCCGCAGCAGGTGGTCAACCGCGCTCATCCCCGCGCGTGCGGGGAGCAGAGGACCGGGGTGGCAGCGGGCCTCGTTCCCGGGAGGGGGCAGCCCTCACGTCCTGCTCGGCTGGATCATCTTCCCCTTGGGCCCGTACGCGAGGGCCGCGGACTTCATCAGGCCCCGCACCGCCTGCTTGCTCGTGCGCGGTGTACGCGGCGCTGTTCGGTCGCGCTCCTTACTCGTCCGCCATGGTGGCGAGGTCGAGGGTCTTGTCGCAGCGGCCCGGCATCGCGACGGCCGAGCCGAACTCCGTCCCGGGTGCGAGCGAGCCGCACAGCGTCGCGAACAGGTACGCGCTGTCCAGGGGCTGCGGCAGAGCTGCACCACGTGCCGCATCAGCCGCGTCCACGCTGCCGCGTGCGTACCGCCGCGTGAGGTCGAAGCGGAGGTGACAGCCACCGGCCATCGATCTCAGGTACAGCTCGAGGGGGTTCGCATACGCAGACAGCAAGGCCGTCGTCAGGTTGTTCCCGGGGTCCCGCCGCGCATGCGCCACCGCAGCCGTGAGCCGCTTGGTCATGGCCGCCGCGGCCGCAGACTCAGCTCGACCAGGCCCCGGGTCCGCTCCACCGTCAGACCCAGCAGCTGCGCCACCGCCGCCGTCGAGACCGGCAGCGCGAGATCCGCGACCAGGTCGCCACCGCCACGCGCACCGAATCTGTCCAGCGCACGCTCCACCGTCGAGCGCAGGTGACCTTCGGGCACGCTGCACGGATCGTGGACCAACCGTCGGTCCCTCCGAAAGTGAACGGCATAAGATGGGCAGCAAGTACATCGCTGTGCGCGATTCTGCTGAATGACAGAATGGCACCATGCGTGTACTTATCGTGACGGCAGGGAGCTGGGGGGACGTAGCTCCCTACACCGGACTCGGAGTACGGCTGAACTCCGCGGGACACGAGGTGGCAGTGGCCACCCACGACCGCTTCCATGACGCGGTGACGGCCTGCGGACTGGACTTTCGGCCCTTGCCCGTAGATCCCAGGCAGGAACTGGCTTCTGCGGCCGGCCAAGACCTGGCCCGATCGATGAGCCCGGCGGTGGCGATGGCTCGTCTGATGCGGATGGTACGGGCCTTCATGCCCCGGCTGGCTGCCGGCGTCTGCGACGCCGTACAGCAGGGCACCGACGTGGTGCTGACCTCGACCATTACCGACCCCATCTGCTCAACACTCGGAGAGGCGATGCGGCTGCCGGTCATCGGTGTCTACCTTCAGCCGATCCAGCCCACGACGGCCTTTCCCCCGCTGATCACCCGCGCCCGCTCGATGGGCGCCTTCGGCAACCGGCTCGCCGCCCACGCCCTGTAGGGCCGGCACCGAACCGATCTTCACCCCCGCGGTCGGCAAGCTACGCCGCGAACTGCGCCTTCCCCGCCAGCGGTTCGGCGGACCGTTGGGCCTGCCGCGTGGGCATACCGTCCTGCACGGTTTCAGCCCGCGGATCGTCCCCCGCCCCACGGACTGGCCCCAGGGCCATCAGGTCTGCGGCTACTGGTGGCCAGAATCCCCGCCCGGCTGGCAACCCGAACCCCGCCTCCTCGATTTCCTCACCGCTGGCCCGCCCCCGGTCTTCGCGGGCTTCGGCAGCTTCGTCGCCGCGGACGCCGAACGGCTCAGTACCCTCATTGCCGCAGCCTTCCGTCGAGCGGGGGTACGCGGCATCATCCAGTCGGGCTGGAGTGGTCTTCGGGGCGAGGGCGACGACCTGATCACCGTCCAAGAGGTCCCGCACGCCTGGCTGTTCCCGAAAACCGCCGCCGTCATCCACCACGCCGGCGCCGGCACCACCGCGGCCGGGCTCCGCGCCGGAACCCCCGCCGTCGCCGTCCCCGTCCAGCTCGACCAGCACTTCTGGGCCGCCCGTCTGCACACCCTGGGAGTGGCCCCGCCCCCATTGCGCTACCAGCGACTGACCCCCCAACGCCTGTCCGAAGCCATCGTCACCGCAACGCGAAACCCAGCCCTGGGCACCAGCGCCCGCCGGCTTGCCAGGGACCTCGCCGAGGAGGATGGCGCACGAGACGTGCTCACCGCTTTGGAACGCCTCGCTTGACGCTACGCGGCGCAGACGTGGCCGGTGCTGCCATCCCGTACGAGGAACTGCTGTGGCCGAACGCAACACCGTCCTGCGCAGTCTTCACGACGTGGGCTCGGCCGCCTGGTGGGCCCCGGCTCGGTACTGGTTACCGTGGATCGTTCTGTGCGGAGCCGCCTGAGGGGCGTGATCCGCACCGCCAGTACGACGGAGGCGGAGATGGCGAGGAGCCCGAGAGAACCAAGCAACAGCCGTTGGCCGTCCTTGCGTAGGAATTCCATCGCGCCCCCTCGGTGACCTACCGCCGGACCTCAGTCCTTGACGCCACAACCCGGGGGCCTCGCCTGTTACGTGCCCTCAGCCGTCACCCGATCGGTGCCCAGACTGAAGAAGCGCAGTGACGAGAGCGAGGAACGGATTGGCGTCATCTGTCGGTCAGCTGCTCGATGGCCTTGAGAGCCTGGCCAGATCCGTTCTCGGTCACCAGGTGTTGCGCCGCTTTTGCGGTAGCTCGACTGTGTGCCTGCTGCTTCACTACTTGGTGAAGTGAGTCGGCAAGCCGTTCGGCGGTGAGGGATCGGAAGGGGATTGGGTCGGTGGCGGCGCCTATGGCGGCAAGTCGCCCCGCCCAGAACGGCTGGTCCGCTGTCACCGGTACGGTGACCGCGGGCACTCCAGCGCGCAATGCGGCGGCAGAGGTGCCGGCCCCGCCATGGTGTACCACCGCGGCCAGCCGTGGGAACAGCAAGGCGTGCGGTACGTCCCCGATGGTGAGCACGTCGTTTCCGTCGGCGGCGAGCCCGGCACTGCCGGATTGGAGGATCCCGCGCAGCCCGGCGCGGCGCAGGGCTTGCACAGCGATCTCGCTCAGCCGTTCCCCGTCGCCGGACGCCATGCTGCCGAAGCCGATGAGGACGGGTCGGGGTCCGGCACGCAGGAAGTCCTCCAGATCAGTGGGCAGCCGTTCGGCCGCGTCGTGAGGGGGCCACCAGTTGCCCACGACCTCCAGGCCGGAGCGCCAGTCGGAGGGGCGAGGCACCAGGGCCGTGCTGAAGCCGTGCAAGATGGGCCAATTCGCCTGTTCCTGCCGCTGACGCATCTCGGAGGGCGAGGTCGGGGGTAGCTGGAGGCGGTGGCGCAGCTTTGCGACAGCCTGTTCGTAGACGCGGTCGGCCATCCGCAGTGCGAAGCGTCCGGTGGCTCGGTTGGCGAGACGGCCCAGTGAGCGGGAGCCTGTGACGACGGGCGGGAAGTCGCTGGTGGGTGCGGTGGGTTGGAGGTACACGCCGAGGTTCGGTGTGCCCGTGGCCTCGGTGAGGTGCCAGCCGAGCGGAGCCGTGGTGGTCGTCAGCAGGAGCAGGTCCGTGCCATCGTCCATCACGTCGGCGAAGCCCTGACCGAGTTCGGTGATGAACGCGGCAGCGGTGCGCATAAGCTCACGTTTGCCTGTGACGCCGCCACGCACCGTTGTGTCGGCGGGGAGGCTGCGAAATTCCAGCCCTGCGTCGCGTACGAGGGGTGCGAAGGTGTCTGTGGTGGCGAGGGCAACGTCGTATCCGGCCCGGCACAGTTCGGCGCCCAGACCCGTGTAGGGCGCGACGTCGCCGCGCGATCCGGCCGCGGCGATCAGGATCCTCATCGGTTCTCCTCGGAATCGGTACGGCCACCCGCGTGGCGGGCCGCGTTGGCGTGAACCGCCTTGCGCGTGTAGGCGGCCAGGCCCGGGCGTTGCTGCGACGCCGGTATGACCAAAGCGAATGCGCGGGGGTCGGCGACGAAGTCGTCCGCGATGCGCCCGTGCATGTCGGGTGGGCAGGAGGTGAACCATCGTGAGATGTGCAAGCGGTGCTCCTCGGCGAGGTCCATGGCCCGCTCGCCGTTGCTCAGCTCCCCCTCGTCGAAGGCCGCGAGTAGCTCCGCGCGCCAGGCGGCGGCCTCGCCCATGAGCCGGCGCCAATCCTCTTTGGTGTGAGCAGCCGCGCGCGCCATCGCTTCGCGCTGTCCCTCCGAGTGCGCCCACTTCAGTTCTGCCTCGGTGGCATAGCTCAGGTCGAAAGTGATTTCACCGAAGACCTCGAAGCGGTCCTGAGGGGTCAGGGACACTCCGGTCTTCTGGACCTCTATCGCCCGTTCCGCCACCTCGGCCAGCCGCTGCAGCCTGGCGATCTCCTCACACAGTTGCCGCTGCCGGGCCCGGAGCCGTTCCAAGGCGTTTACCTGCGGATCCTTGAAGATCGCGGCGATCTCGTCGAGGGGGAAGCCGAGCTCACGGTAGAAGAGGATCTGCTGGAGACGGACCAGGTCAGCCTCACTGTAGAGCCGGTATCCGGCGTGGCTGCGGTCACTGGGCGAGAGCAGCCCCGCCTTGTCGTAATGATGCAGTGTCCGCACCGTCACCCCGGCGAAGGCCGAGACCTGCCCCACTGAGTAGCTCATCCACCTGCCCTTTCGTCGGTACACAGCCTCAAGCCTGACGTAAGGGGAGGGTCAACTTGCGCTCGCTGCGCCTCGGGGTTGAAGAACGGGGAATGCGCCCGGGCCGGTCGAACGTGGCCAGCACCGCCGCCCGCTCGACGACCAGAGCGGCGACCAGGTCCCGCAGCATCGTGGTCTTGCCCGTGCCAGGAGGACCGTTCACGGAGAACATCCCGCCCTCGTTTCCCGCCCGGTCTGCGAGCATGCGGTCGATCGCGAACTGCTGGCTCAGCGCGAGCGGGAACCGCGCCGGTGCGGGCCAACGGCCGGCCGGAACCAGGTCCGGAGCCACCCCTTCCAGGACGATCCCGCGCTCCCGGCGTACATCCGTACGCGCCCCCACTGCGACGGAGTCGAGCTCGGTCAGGTACGCCTCCAGTGCAGGGCCGATCCCCTTGCCGATCCCTTTGCCGACGGCCGCGGACACCCGGGCCAGATCAGGCGGGAGCAGACTGTTCAGGAACGGAGCTGCGGCGGCAACCTTCGTCCGCGGGTCCTTCGGCCGGTGGACCAGCCTGCTGCGTACCCGGATCACCTGCGGCCGCAGATGACCCTGTACCCCGCACAGGTCGGCGATCTGCGCGGTTAGGGCGACCAGGTCGGCGAACCCGAGCGCACGGAGAGTGCTGCCGCTCCCGGGCTCCGTCGATGCGTCAGGAACACCGGCCGACGCCCCCACGGGAACGCTTCCGGCACCGTCCGGCCGCTCGGACTCCGCCTGCTCCTCGGCGGGGCGGCGGGCCGCGACCCAGTCCGCGGCGCGGCGAACCAGGGGCTCCGCCGCGCCCTGGAGCGCGGCGCCGGCGACCTCCCCGAACAGGGCCCCGACCGCGCCGACGGCCGCGCCGCCCAGGATCTCGGCGAGCAACCGCTGCCAGCCTCCGCCGTCGGATCCGCCCGGTGCTCCCGCCGCGCCGTCGGATCCGGGCCACCGCTCGGACGCCGTTCCGGCGGCCGGTGGCGTGGGTCCGTAGGCGATCGCGGTGGCCGTGAGCTCGTCGATCGCCCGGCCGAACGCGTCGTCGAGCTCATCGAACCCGTCCAGCCACCCCGGCTTGGACGGCCCCGGATCGAAGAGGCGACCGGTCGCCCAGGCGCACGCGGAGACCACGGAGGTGTCCTCGATCGGCCGGCCCTCATCGTCCAGGACCAGCGCGAACATCGCGCTCTGGCCCAACAGCACCAGCTCGGTCTGCGGAACTCCGGGGTCGGGATCGGTCCCTGCGGGCAGTACCGCGATCATCGCCTGTCGGAGCAACTCCAGATCGAAGACTCCGCAGTAGACCTCATGCCGCCACATCCGACCGAACGGTGCTCGCTGTTGCCCCGTCTGCGGATGGTCCGCGGCCCACGGCAGGAGCGGCGGTACCCGACCCGGCCCGGGCGTCAGGTCCACGACGTACTCGTCCCTCGGCCCGGAGCGCGCGGCGGGACGTCGGCGGGGCAGCGCCGGGATGGTCGGCGGACTGAACAGCTCGATCGCGCGCCAGCACTCCAGTAAGGCCCCCCGCCGCTGGTCCTGCGCGTGTCCACTCCGCACCCACTGCCCCCGTGTCCCACGCGCGGCCCCCGGCCGCTCCCCTGAAGATCAGCTGCACCGCCGAATCTACCGGACCGTCACCAGGGCCCGGCCCGGGCGGCAGCGGCGCCTCCGACGGCGGAACGCCCGGGGGAGGGAAGGTGCCAGGGGCGCAGTGGAATTCAGGCGGGCCCGACTGCCGGTACGAGAGTCAGGGGCGGTGCGTGCTTGTCCAACGCGAGAGCTGCCAACGTCAACAGGGCTGGGGGCTACGGCACGACCCGCTGTCCTGAACGGTCATGCCGCCGACTGGCGACCACGTACTCCGCAGCCAGTCGAGGACGGCGGCCTGTACCCGCCGCAAGAGACGGCCGAAAGATCATCCCTGCGGGCGCGGGGACCAGTCGCCGGGCTTGAGCTCCTCGGGGACGTGCACGGGGTCATCCCCGCGCGTGCGGGGAGCAGTCCGTCGGCGGGGTCGACAACGGCCCGAGGCCGGGGTCATCCCCGCGCGTGCGGGGAGCAGGGCAGCGTCGCCTCTTCGTTGTAGGCATACGCGGGGTCATCCCCGCGCGTGCGGGGAGCAGCCGTTGACTTCAAGTTCATGACCGACCAGATCGGGGTCATCCCCGCGCGTGCGGGGAGCAGCCGGAGGCGAGCAGCCGGCCCACCGACCTGGAGGGGTCATCCCCGCGCGTGCGGGGAGCAGGACTTCGGCAGCGGCGCCACCCACCACATCGAGGGGTCATCCCCGCGCGTGCGGGGAGCAGGCCACCTTCTCCTCATAGGGCACGCCCCGCTGGGGGTCATCCCCGCGCGTGCGGGGAGCAGTCGCCCAGGCGTCACGACCGCCACTGACGATCGGGGTCATCCCCGCGCGTGCGGGGAGCAGAGGTTCGGCTCCAGGCCGTGGGCCGCCGGGTTGGGGTCATCCCCGCGCGTGCGGGGAGCAGGCTTGCTGAGCTGCGACGATATCTTGCTCAGCTGCCGTTCTGACTCACTTCTGCCGAATCCGGCATACGGGGTGAATGGCACATCCAGGCGGCGAACATCAAGACATGGCGTCCCGGACGAAGATCTACGGCGCTTTTGCCCGGAATGGGCGCGACCGCCTGCCGGGCAGCCGCCTGTATCTGGAACGCCGGCGCCTCCGCTGTGACCACCGCAACACCACCAAACCAGCGGCGGCAGTTATCGCTCTGTTCTGTTGATTCCGCCATTCCGTGCGAAGAATCGTGCAGAACGATCGTTACGGCAGTCTGTGCTCCGGTTGGGTGGCGAGATGGTTGAGAGCGCCCGGTGGTGCGCCGGTGTGCGGTGATCGTCTTGTCCGTGTGCGCTCTGGGTGGGTGCGACGCTCACTGGATGTCAGAGTCGTGGTCGCGCGGATTGCGTGTAGGGCGCAGGCGAGAGTGACGGAAATGTCCGTGATCGGTAACCGGCCTTGTCGGGCGCTGCGGCGGGCCGGGTGGCGGGTCGAGAGTGTGGGCATCGGCCCATCGACGGGCCGGGCACCCGCACTTGGTACGTGATCCGTATCGGCGGGTGAAGTCCTGCTCTTGAGGGGCGTCCACCGTATGTCTGCTTCGTCGAATGTTCGTCGTGTCGCCGCGACCGTCCTCGCCGCCGGTGCCATCGTCTCCGCCGCCGCGCTTCCCGCGACGGCTGCAGATCGGGGTCGCCAGCACTCGAGGGTGGAGATCAGCCGGGTCCAGGCCGACAGCCCGGGACGCGAAGACCATTCCAACCGCTCCCTCAACAACGAGTGGGTCGAGATCCGCAACACCACCCGCCAGCCCGTCAACCTCCGCGGCTGGACCCTGCGCGACGCCGACGGCAACCGCTACCGCTTCCACGACATCCGCATCGCCGGCCGCGCCACGATCCGCGTCCACACCGGGACCGGCCGCGACTCCCGCACCGACGTCTTCCAGGGCAAGCGCGAGTACGTCTGGGGCAACCGCGCCGACACCGCCACCCTGCGCGACGACCACGGCCGCACCGTCGACACCGACTCCTGGGGCCGCCGCCGCTAACCAGGCCTCGGCCCGCCGCCCGTAAACGGGCGGCAGCCGAACTCTCGTGGAGACCTTGTGCCGGGCAGCTCGAAGCTGCCCGGCACACCCATGCCCGGTCGCCCTCGGAGACTTGGAATCCGGCGCGGCCGCAGCTCACCGTCCTCACCCCGCTACGCGTCTGATGGCATCAAGCCACTTCGCGGTTCCGCCAACGGGACACGGCACATGGACCTGCTCGTGCGCTGGACGGATGGTTCGGTCTCCCTTTTTCAGGGCGCCGACCACAACGATCCCCAGTACCCCTTCGCCGCCGAGCACAAGGTCGCGACGCCCAACAGCGTGTGGCGGTACGCCCGCGCACTCACCGCCGGAACCGCCGCCCCCGGCCCTGCGCGCGACGTTCTCGTGCGCTGGACGAACGGTGGGCTCAGCCTCTTCCCGGCCATCGACCACACCGGAACGCACGCGGAAGTGAAGCTCGTCGAATAGCCCCGCTCACCATCGAGGGCGCCAACGATCCGGGAGAGGGAGAGACCAGGGTGTCGAGCGCTTCGTGCAGGGGTACGGGCCTTCAGGCCCCTGCGCGTTGGCGGCCCCCACCCAGGCCCGGCCGGAGGCCCGGAGAGTAGCGGCTGGGCGCGCCGGCGTCGCCGGCGCGAGGTAATCTGAAAGTACGCAGGGGGCGTGGTCGTGGGGCCGTGATCGCAGATGCTGATGCCTCCAAGACTTCCTCTTTCCCTGGATTCGCTCGCTGACCTCATGGCCAGAAGCACCGGGGCGGCCGGTCTGCGGGTAGGGCTCGTGGACGGGCCGGTCATGGTCGGCCATCCAGGGCTTTCCCGGGCGAGGATCGAGTGGTTCTGCCCGCGGGATGTGGCGGATGCCGCCGCGGATGACGTAGCGGCCGTGCACGCCACCTCCGCCGCAGGCGTACTGGTGGCCGAGCGCAGCTCGGGTGCCTTGGGCATCTGTCCGGGCGTCACCCTGGTCACCCGTTCCGTCTTCCGTTCTCCTGCCGCGCGTTCCGCCGGCGCCGCCACGTGGTCAGAGCTGGCCGACGCGTTGGTGGAGCTCGCGGACGCCGGCGTACGCATCCTGAACATGAGTCTTTCGCTCGCAACGGCTACCGCGGACGGACACCGCGCTGTGCAGGACGCCCTCGACTACGTGGCTGCTCGCGGGGTGGTCGTGGTGGCGGCAGCCGGCAACGAGGGTGCGGTCGACGGGACGGTCGTCACGCGCCACCGGTCGGTCGTGCCCGTGGTGACCTATACGCGGCAGGGTCGGCCGGGCCGGATGAGCAACGTCGGGCGGTCCATCGGTCAACGGGGGATCGGCGTCGTGACGGACGGGATGGTGAGCCTGGGCCGGCGCGGACAGGTCCTGCCGTTCGGCGGTACCAGCGCGGCGGCCGCCGTCGTCACCGGGGTCACGGCCCTCATCTGGTCCGAGCTCCCGAAGGCCGCGCCCGAGGAACTGATCGACGCGTTGAAAGGGGGCTCGTCACGCCGCACATCGGTCGTGCCACCCCGGCTGGACGCCTGGCGTGCACTCGAGTCGTTGCTCGCTACACGACGCTGACTCGGCAAAGGGCTCGCGACAGGACGCTGACTCGGCAAAGGAAGGAGCCTGGAGCTCATGGACGGAACCACGGCATCCGCGGGCGAATCAGCCCCCGTCGTCACCGATTCGTCGGCCGGGAGTGCGAGGCGAGGCGACGCCTCCGGGGAGCCGGCCGCTCCCGGGGTGTACCTCGCGTCCTCGGCCGTGAACGATGCCCCGCAGCCCCACGGAAAGTCGGCCTGCGGGTGCGGTGGTGGCTGCGGTGGGACCGGCCCCGCACCCGCCGACGTGCGCCCGTTCGAGACGTACTCGCCGTTCGTGTACGCCTTGGGACGGCTCGAACCCCGCATACCCAGCCTCGGGGTCGAGAAGGAGCTCGCGCAGGCGACCGGCCGGGCCGAGACGACCAACCTGACGGACAGGCAGACCATGCACGCCGTCCTGTCGGATCCCCAGAGCCGCTATCTCGCCAGGCACCTGTGCTACGTGCTGACGATCGAGGGAATCGACGCGTACGTCCTGCGCCCACGTGACCCCGCGGACTACGACCTGCTCGTGGACGCGGTCGGCATGTCACCCCGGGCGAGTGACCTCCACGTGGTGATCGGGCTACGGGGCCCCGTCGCCCCGCCCGACCTGTGCAACGGACTCATGCTGCCCGTGGTGGCGTTCGATCAGGTCTACGCCTTCGACACGGACTCGCTCGTGGCGGGTCTGCCCAAACCCGACGACGTCGACGAGGAACCGTTCCGCTCGGCCTCGCGGGAGCTCTTCGACCGGGTGAGACAGATCGCCGACAACGCCGGCTCGTCCGACGAGCATCGCGCCCTCAACTACTGCGCGGTGCGGTACGCACAGATCTACGCGAATACCGCTCACGCCTTCGCGTCGGGGCTTTCGCTCACGGCCATCGAGACACGGCCATCACGCCTCAGCGGCAGCAGAAACATCCAAGACGTGGTGTTCTCCTACACCCATCGGACGACCGACGTGACGGAGAAGTACTTCATCCGTGTCGACGTGACGGAAGTCTTTCCCTTCCTCGTGACCAAGCTGTCTCCGTACTACGACCGGTAACCGGCCGGAGGGAGGTCGGTGGCATGACAGCCCCAACCGCCACGGCGGACGCCTCGCTGTACCGCACGAGAGGCGTGTACCGGTCGGCCCCAAGGGTGCGATCGGCCCCAGCGGTGCGATCGGGCCCGGGCACCGTCGGATCGGGCCTGAGCACCGTCGTACTGGCCGGGACCTGCTACGACGAATGCGTGAGTGACTGTGGCCCCGAGATGGAGAGCCACGAATGCGCACAGTTCTGCCAGATCGAGTGCGCACCCGGGCATCCTCCGCCGTGCCATGGAGAGCTGTGCCTCTTCGGCCCGCAACGCCACTGCTGCCCCTACGGAAGTTCCTGTTCCTTCGGCTACGAGTACCCGTCGGGACGGCAGCTCATCGGCTGCTGTGCGCCCGGGCAAACAAGCTGTAACGGCGGGTGCTGCGCCGAGGGGCGACCGTGTTGCGGCAACAAGACCTGGCCGCCGCCGAAATGTTGTGCTCCCGGCGAGGAGTGCTGCGACGGGGTCTGCTACACACCGGGCCAAGGGGTGGTGTGCACGGGCGAGGGCGTCTGTCCTCAAGATCGCCTGTGCGGCGCGGGATGCTGCTACCCGGGGGAAGTGTGCAAGAACGGCACGTGCTGCAGGCCGGGTCCTCCGTGCCCCGGTGCCGTGGGCGGGCGGTGCTGCGAGGGCGAACAGTGCACGGGGAACGGTACGTGCTGTCCTCAGGAGCGGTACACGGCGACACTGGGCTGCTGCCGGCCGGGGCAAGTCGCATGCAAGGTGAAGGTGTGGCCCCCGCCCGGACCGGACTCCGACCCCGCACCGTACATCCAAGAACAATGCTGCCCGCCAGGCTTTACGTGTGCGGAAGGAGCCTGCTGCCCGCCCGGCGAGTGCTGCGCGGACAACACGCCGTGCCCCCCGGGAAAGCACTGCGACAAGGGCAAGTGCTGCGCACCGGGGCAGCAAGCGCAATTCGACCCCACCACGGGATCACTTCGCTGTTCCTGAAGCCTTACGGAGGAAACGTCTCCGTACGACCTGCTGACCGGTAACCGGCAGGAAGGAGGAAGGTGACGATGCCGGCCCCCACCCCCACAGCCGCTTCCTCGCTGTACCGGACGAGCCACACGTACCGCTCAGCCCCCGGTCGGCAGCACTCCGGCCCGAACGTCGCCTTGGCCGACAGCTGCTATACGGACTGTCTCTGGAGCTGCCGACTGGAGGGGTGGGACAGCTACGAGTGCAAGAAGTTTTGCAGGCAGGCGTGCTTCGGCCCTCCGGCTTGCGTGGGAGAACTCTGCGTTTTCGGCCCGCAACGCCGCTGCTGTCCCTTCGGCAGATCCTGCTGCCTGGGCTACGAGCACCCCTCCTTGCGTCAGATCATCGGCTGCTGTGCACCCGAGGACGAATGCTGTTCGGGACAGTGCTGCCGGCCCGGAGAGAAATGCTGCCGCGGCACGTGCTGTTCCCCCGGCCAGGAATGCTGCGGCGGAGAGTGCTACACACCGGGCCACGGGGCCGTCTGCACAGAACACGGGCTGTGCCCCCAGACCCGCCTCTGCGGCGCGGGCTGCTGCTCACCGCAGGAGCAGTGCATCGGCGGTAAGTGCTGCAAGCCAGGCCCTTCATGCGCCGGCGGCCGATGCTGTGAGGGCGAGCTGTGCACTCCGGGCGGCACATGCTGCCCACAGGAGCGGTACACGACAACGATGGGCTGCTGCGAACAGGGCCAGGTGGCGTGCAAAGTGCGCATATGGCCCCCGCCTGGCCCGGACTCCGACCCCGAACCGTACGTCCAGGAACAGTGCTGTCCGCCCGGCCATCTCTGTCTGGGCGAGGCCTGTTGCCGGCTCGGCGACTGCTGCAAATACAACGTGGACTGCCCCCCGGGTAAGCACTGCGACAAGGGCAAGTGCTGCGCGCAGGGGCAAAGGGCGGAATTCGATCCCTCTTCAGGAGAAATCCGCTGCGTTTGAACCTGGTCTCGACACAGAGGGAAGGTGCATGAAATGACCACGGTCACTCTCAACACCCTGCAATGCCACTCCACGACATCGGGCCCCGGTGCTGATGACGTCTACATCAACGTGGATGGCGTAAAGGTCTACGGAATCCACGAGTTCGACGACAACGACTCGGAGGAAATCGGCGTAACGCGAAACTTCGAGGACAAGGCGAAGATTGTCGTGCGGGACTACGACTCGACCAACCCCGACGACCTCATCGGAGCTTTCTGGGTCCACAAGAGTCAGGCCGGAACGGGAGAGCACGCGGAATCCCTGACCGGCGACGGATCGTCGTATGACATCTACTACGATGTCACGACCTGATCCGTAGTCGAGGGCAAGGCGCCGAGCCCTTGGCCCTGACGGGGTCCAAGACTCGAGTTCCGCCAGGGGTTCGGCGTCCGACTCACGGTCCGATTCATGGACTGCCAGGAGTTCCAGGGGTTTCACCGGAGGTGGGTGCACATGGCTGATCACGAATCCGGTAGACGTGACGCGGCGCGCAGGCCGATGCGTGTTCGACTTCCCGGTTTCATCGACGCCGAGGTCGGTCTGGGTGACGTGGTCAAGATGGTCACCTATCGCGCCGGCCTACGCCCCTGCGCCGGCTGCGAACAGCGCGCTGCCGTACTGAACCGCTGGGCGGTGTTCTCCGGCCGGGGACGTTGAAACGGGGCGGGCGGCGGGGGCTCCATCCGCGCAGGTGCGGGAACCAGGTGGTCACCCCCGAGAAGAGGGTGCCGGCCTCCGGTGCATGGTGCACCTGGGTTCATCCTTGCGGGGAGCAGGCCCTGAGCACGTCTCAGATCTGGCTGGACACGAGCCAGGCCCGGGAGTAGGGCGCCGCGTAGAGGGTCGCGTACTCAAGCTCGGGGTCATCCCCACGCGTGCGGGGAGACAGGTGGTGTCGGTGCCGGCCGTGGGCCGCTCGGTGCGGTCATCCCTGCGCGTGCGGGGAGCAGCATTCGTCCACGGCCGCCAGCACGGATGGGTGGGGGTCATCCCCGCGCGTGCGGGGAGCAGAGAAGCCAGGCCTCCAACGGGAGGAGCAGCACGGGGTCATCCCCGCGCGTGCGGGGAGCAGCACGTCCAGGCTCAGCCCCAGCTTGCGAGAGTTGGGTCATCCCCGCGCGTGCGGGGAGCAGGCAACTGACGATCGCAATCGGCTGAGCCCCGCAGGGTCATCCCCGCGCGTGCGGGGAGCAGTCCAGGTCCGTGATGCGGATCTTGACGGAGGGGGGGTCATCCCCGCGCGTGCGGGGAGCAGGACCGCACGCTGCCGTGCCCCGAGGGCATCATGGGGTCATCCCCGCGCGTGCGGGGAGCAGCTGGCCGCCCAACAGGCCGACGAGGCCCGAGGGGGGTCATCCCCGCGCGTGCGGGGAGCAGGCCAGGGCAGAGCAGGTGACCCACGGTTCCTCGGGGTCATCCCCGCGCGTGCGGGGAGCAGGCTTCCTGAGCTGGGACGATATCTGGCTCGGGCGTAGTTTTGAAGCACTTCCATGGAATCCGGCATTCCGGGCGTACGGCGCGAGCGGGTGGGCGTCAACCGGCGAGCGGGAGCTCGTCGCCGGTCACCCACACCCACACCGAACTCGTCTACGACGGTGATTGCTGACGGTGGGAGCGATCAGGCCGGGAGCTGCCCCGTAGCGAGGGCGAACAGGTCCTTCACGCCGACGGTGCGCGGGTGACGGCTGTGCAGTTCGGTGATGACCTGGCGGATCTGGGGCCGGTCGCGGATTTCCGAGCGGGAGACCCGGGCGGCCTTGAGGAACTCGGTGGCCGCCTGTTCGGGCTTTCCTCGTTGCCACCAGACACGGCCGAGGTCGGTGTGCATCCGGCCCTTGCGTTCGGCCGTGGGGAACTGGTCCGGGTGAAGCCTGCGACCTGCTTCGAGGGCGGTTCCCGCGTCGCCGAGCGCCCAGTGCACGCCGACGGCGTACAGGTCGATGGTGGCCGGCGTGACGGGGAACAAACGGCCGGCCGGGGCTTGGTCGGGCAGGTCGCGAGCGGCGCGTGCGGCTTCGCGGATCATGGCGAGGGCCTGATCGCGATCGTCGGCGATGGCCGCCGTGTACGCGGTGGAGGCGAGCATCTGTGCGTAGGCGGAGGCCTGCGCGGCGGTGGTCAGGCCGGTGGCCTCGACGCGGGCGACGGCGGCTTGGATGTGGCGCTGCGCCGCTGTCTCCTGACCCTGGTGACGCAGGACCGCGGCGAGTTCGCGTGCCGCTGCCGCGGCCGCGAGCGGGGAGCCGGAGACTTCGGCGTAGGTCGCGGCCCGGTCCGCGGTCAGCCTGGATTGCCGGTACTCCCCGAGCTTGTTGAGGACGGTCGCCGCAAGGGTGTACGCGGTGGAGAGCCGGGCGTAGTCGAGGTCCCGGCGCCGGGCCGCGGCGTGGTGGGCGTCTCCCAGGAGCCCGGGCAGGGTGGCCAGAAGTTCGTGGTGGCGGCCCGCGTCGAAGAGGCCGCGTGCGGATGCGAGGCGGGCGTCGAGCGGAAGCGGGGATCCGGTGGGGTCCGGGGTGATGGCCAGGGCCGTTTCCAAGCCGCCCACGAGGCTGAGGGGCGCGGCGAGGCCGACGGCGGCGATGACGGTGCGGCGGCGCATCGGGTCCTCCTGTGCAGGCAGCGGATCAGCAGCAACTGTAGGGCTCAGCTGGGCCCTTAAGCCCAAGGAGGCCGCCAGCAGATCGACGGGAACGCCCACTTCGCCCGCCGCGCGGCGCAGCAGGGCGAGGTCGGTGAGACGGCCGGATTCGAGGCGGGAGATGGTCGATGCCGAGCAGCGCAGGCGGACGCCGAGGTCGGCCTGGCGCAAGCCGAGGGCCTGCCGTCCTGCGCGAATGAGGCTGCCGGCGTTCTGTCCCCGGGGCAGGGACCTGATCGTGCCGGTGCTCCGGTTGAGGTCCGTACTCATCAGGCCCCCTGGGCGGGAACACGGGACTCATCGGCAGATGAGCCCACCTACGGTAGCGGCTCGAAGGCCCGCAAGGCTGGGCGATTGCAGGATCTGCACGTGGCGTGCAGGGGCTGAAAATGGCTCACCTCGGCCGGTCCCGCGGTGGTCTAGTGGTGCCGGCCGCAGGAGCGGAAGGCCTGGAAGGCAACCGCTATCGCAACTGCGTGTACGACCGATCCTCGAAGGAGCGCGCCGTGGGTACGCACAACAAGCCGAGCCCCGATCCCAGCACGGGCAAGCCGCCGCCGGGAAACAGTGACGGACAGGTCCCGAAGTCTCCTCCGCCGTCCGGCACTCGCAGGAAGTAGCGCGTCGACATGTACCTCGATGACCGTCGGCTCGCGCTGACGGAAGCCATGGATACCCAGGGCTTGTGGCCGGCGGACTCCCCGTGGGTCCGCCGCGTCATCCTGGAAACCGTCCCTCGCCACGCGTTCGCGCCCGAGCGGCTGTGGACGTGGGACGGCGAGGCGTACGTACCCGTCGACCGCGCCGTTGACCCTGAGCGCTGGGCCGACCTCGTCTACGCCGACCCCTACGACTCGACGATCACGCAGATCGTGGACGGCCTGCCCAGCTCGAGCCTGTCCTGCGTCTCCGTCGTCGCCGACATGCTCGATTCCCTGATCCTGGAGCCCGGACACCGCGTCCTGGAAGCGGGCGCGGGTGCGGGCTGGAACGCCGGCCTCCTCGCCGCCCGCGCCGGCGGGGGGCTGGTCACCACCGTGGAGGTCGACGGGACGTTGACCACCGCCGCTCGCGAGCGCCTCGATGCCTCCGGTCTCGACGTGGCCGTGCACACCGGCGACGGCAACGACGGATGGCCGGCCGGAGCCCCGTTCGACCGGGTGATCGCCACCTATGCCGTGGACGACATTCCATGGGCGTGGATCGAACAGACCAGACCCGGTGGCCGCCTGGTCGTCCCCTGGGGCCGGCTCGGGCACGTCGCGCTCACCGTCGCGGACGACGGGAAGTCAGCCACTGGCTGGATGCAGGGCCTGGGAATGTTCATGCCCAGCCGGGGAACCGACCAGGGCCGCGAGCATCACACCATCCGCGGCGCCGACCCGGCGCCCGTCCGCGAGGTCCCCGTGCAGCAGGATCTCCGCCCGCTCGCCGACACGGATCTGCTGTTCGCCCTGCGCGTCTCCCATCCCGACATTCGCATCACCAGCATGGACACCGAGCAGGGCTTCACCGTCCGGCTGCACGACGGCCTCAGCTCGTGGGCCACGGCCGTCACCGACAGCTCGGGCGCGACCGCCGCGCAGGAAGGGGGACCCCGCCACCTTCTGGCGGAGGTCGAAGAGGGACGACGGCTCTGGGAGGAGCGCGGGAGCCCGCGCCTGTGGGACTTCGGGATGACCGTGACGCCGGATCGCCAGTTCGTGTGGAGCGGCAGCGCCGAGGCAGAACCGTACCGACTCTGACCGGGGCCTGCGTCGCTGTCCGCAAGCCGAGGCGGAGGGATGTCGCGGGGGTGTTCCTCCATCACGGTTGCGCGAGGAGGAACACCCCTGGGATCGGATGAGTTCAGCCTCGGACCAGGCCGAGAAAGTCGGCCCAGGCACGGGCCTGGACGAGCAACACACCCTCCTCCTCCTCGAAGGCGAGCTTCGAGTCTCGGACGCCATGCGCCTTCCGAGGATGGCCGTCGTCACGCAGTTCCCCTCGGCGCCGCTGCTGTAAGAAGACTGTTCGGCGTCTCGGATGGATCGAGAGCCGCTGCTCGCAGGGCATCGAACCTGCGGGAGAACTTGCCGACGTCGGGTTTCTTGTCGGTGGACTGCCCGTACCCAGGCTTTGGCGCGCTGCTGCGTCTTCCCTCGCCCTGTCAGAGCAGGCGGGATACGGGCGGCGAGCCCAGTCCCCTCGTACACCGCCTACTCGGACAGGTGTGGACCATGACGCAGACGATCACCCCGCACCAGGCCGCATCGGCATCGGAGCCGCCTGCGGGCCGTATCCGCCCTACGGACGGCCTGATGCAGTGCGCCTTCGAAGTCGAGCGCGTTGCCGGGGGCGGCGGCCCGGTGTCGGCCGTGGATGCCCGCCGGGTCGGCCACATGCGGACGATCGTCGCCGCCCGCCTCCGTCATGTGGGCCTCCATGCCTTGGTAGAGGTGGCGGAGCAGATCGTCAGCGAGCTGGTCACCAATGCGATCGAACACGCCGGCGGTGCGATCACGCTGTCTCTGCTCGTGACCCGCGCGGAGGCCCGTCTGCTGGTGCAGGACTCCGGTACGGGCCGGCCGCACCCGCGTGACCCCGGTCCGGACGCGGAGGGAGGCCGCGGCCTCCTGATGGTGCAGCTGCTGGTGGACGAACTCGGCGGAAGCTCCGGCTTCAATCCCGAGACCCGGACGGCCTGGTGCTCGATCCCCCATCTGCGTAGCCACCGACTCTCATGAGGCGCACCCCACGTATGCCATGACGCTTCTCCCCGTCGCCCAGGCCAAGGAACTGGACAACCTGTTCCACGCCCGGATGGACGAGCAGCTCGCTCCCGGGTACGTCCGCAGCGGCGAAGGGGCCGACCTCATAGACCTGATCCGACTCCCGAGGCCCGACATCCCCATGCGGCCGGTAGATCTGTGGCGCGAGGACGCTCTCGTTGCGGCCTTCGCGCTCCAGGACGGAACGCCCCAGGACGGAACGCCCCAGGACGGAACGCCCCAGGACGGAACGCTGGCTTTGTAGGCCGGTTTCGAAAACGTGTGTTGCTCAGCGGCGAGAACACCCTGTTCCACAAGGAAATGATGTCGCTGAGATTTGGAAACGCCTGGGTGGTTGTTCGGAAGAGTGGGCGTGCTGCGCCCAGCCGAGGCTGCAAGCACGCTGCGCACCGTCCTGCCTGACAGACCAGGTAGGGCCCCTCGGGCTTCGCGGGCCGGTTGGCACCTGTGCGCGTGGATCAGGGTGATTGCTCATGTGGGTGACACGCGAACCGGTCGGTCTTCAGACGTCACTGTGGACGCAATTCATCCATTTTCTGCACATACCGGAAACATGGGTGGATACTTCAGGCCAGCATGTGTTCTGGTGCGAAAGGCCTCCTTGCGGTGCGTTTCGGGTGATGTCGATCATGGGGTGATTCCGCATCCGCAACCCGTGTAGGGGGTTTTGCCGTGCCCGATGTCAGCATCGACCTGCCGATCGGCTTCGAGGTCCCGACCGCGTTCACCGACATCGACTTCAAGCTGTCGGCGGAGGCGAACACGAACAAGCTAATCGAGCGGCTGAACATGGTCGATCCCAAGCCGTCCGACGCCGAGATGGCCCACGCGGTCCTGGCCCAGCAGACCATGTACGAACTGCTGTCCGCCGCGGGGGCCGTCTACGCCGGGACGCTCTTGTACGGGCCGACGAAGGACAAGCCCGACGAGAAGCTGTCCTCGGTAATCCTGACGGTGACCGCCCGGCCGGCGGAGTTGTCGAACGAGCAGACGGTGCACCGGCTGGCCCGCACGATGGGCGCCATCTATCCCGACGCCGAGGTCGGCGTCGTCATGCTGGAGACCGGCCCGGCTGTCCTGCTGACCGAGGAACGCAAGGTGGAGAAGCCGGTCAACCTCCTCAACGACGGCGGCGGCCCCACCATCGTCCGCCAGCTCCATACCTTCGTCCCGATCCCGGGCCGGCTGGCCATGGCGGATTTCGCGATCGCCACGGAGAACCTCGACCACTGGGAATCCTGCGTCGAGATCCTTGCCGAGGTCTGCCGCACCATCACCTTCCCCGAGACCGGCGCGACCGCGGCCTGAGAGCACGCTGGAACGGGGCGTGCGGATGGCCTGCGAACCCTCCTGCACCGACAGCTGCTCCGGCTCCATCGACCGCCAGGGCTCCCTGGGAACCGCCGCCAGGATGAGCGGCACCGCCCCTCCCGGCCACATTCACCCGCCTCATCGGCCGGCAATGGGCATGCCTTCGCCTTGATACCCGCCGCGGCGACCGCAGGGGGTACGGGCGCCTTCCCGCAAGGTCCCGCAGGAGCGGACGCCCCTGACGCATCCCTGCCCGCAAAGACCGATTCCCCGGCCCGGTCCGGGCCGGACGACGACTCACGGAGAACATGATGAAGATCCAATATGCACCCGTATTCGGAGCGTGCCTGGAGTACCGGGACGAGTACCGGGGCGAGTACTGGATCCGTGGCTTCGAGCCAGGGCACGACAAGATCATCGGCGCCGTGCACTCCGAGCTGAACATGTACACCTGCAACGCGCAGGAGGCTCTGAAGATCTGGGGCTGGGATCCCAAAGCCCTCACCGACGTCGAGCGTTACCGGATCGACCAGCTCCTGCGCATGTTCGTCGCCCAGGAGAACCAGATCACCGCCGCGTTCCGCCGCCTGAACATCGAGTTCACGAGGTACCTGGACTCCGACGAGAAGGTGGTGCAGCAGGCGTCCGACTTCGTCAAGGCCCTGCCCCGTCTTACGAAGGAGGCGGTCGAGAGGGAGAAGCAGAAGAAACCCATGACCGGGGAAGAGATTGCCGCCCACTTCGAGTGGCTCGTCTATGAGTTTGACCAAGACAGCGTCCAGGGAGTGATGTCGTGGCGCCACCCGGACATCGCCCGCAACATCGGGTCCAGCGCCAGCCTCGCGATGGGCGGCCGCAGCTTTGAGGGCGCTCACTGGCGTCTGAAGGACTGCGGTTACCCCCGCGAGTACATCAAGGACCAGCGGCTCTACGACCTGATCGACACAGCCCTCGCGATCCAGGCCGAATTCCAGCTGCAGTGTCTCCTCACCGACCGGGAGTTCACCCGGATCATCGAGACCCGCGGTGCCGAGTTCGAGTGGCTCAAGGCAGAAGCCGCCCGAAAGGCAGCCGCCGAGGAGAGCGGCGGCTTCTGGGGGCTCTTCGGGGACATCCTCGGCATCGTCTCCGCCGTCGCCGGCGTGCTGGCTCTCATCCCCGTACTCACCCCGCTCTGCGGCCCCATCGCCGTGGTCACCGCGATCGCCTCCCTGGGCGCCCACACCATCGATGCCGCGATCAAGGGCGACTGGGACGCCGCCACCATCGCCGGCCTCGGTGCCGACGTCTTCGCGGCCCTGCCGGGCGTCGGAGCGGTCGCCAAGAGCCTCAAGGCCGGAAAGGCCATCACGAAGACCTTCGGCGTCGGCGCCAAGCTCGGCACCAAGGCCAGCGTCTCGGTCCGACGCGCCGGCCTCACCTTCCTCGCCGAGACCGCCGGCTCCGGGGCCTCCGACGCCTCCAAGGTCTTCAACTACATCGGCACCAAAGGCGCCAAGGTCCTCGGCGCGTCCGAAAAGGCAGGGCAGATCACCGGCAAGGTCCTCCAGGGTTCCGTCAACCTCAGCACCCAGGTCCCCCTCGTCACCGAAATGGCCACCGGCGCCGACATGACCGACGGAAAGTCCGCCGCCACCGGCACGGCCCTCACGGCCAACTACGGCCAGACCATCGGCAGCTGGGGTGCCGTCGGCTCTGCCGCACAGAAGACCGGAACCGTTTCCCTGGGCCTCTTCGCCAAGGTCATCGGCCGCCGCTGAACCCGGCCACACGTGGGCTCGCCGCCCCCGACCCGGAGGCGGCGAGCCACGAAACACCGAACACCCCCACCGGCTCCTTGCCCGCACCCCCATCCCCCCACCAGCACCGCAGGAGCACCCCCTTGGTGACCGACGACGACCGACCGACCGCCACCCGCACCGCCCTGGTCAAGGCTGGCCTCGCCGCCGCAGGTGTCGCCTTCTTCGTGCTCGCTCTCGCTCTACCCGCCCGCTGGGCCTACGCCCCTGCAGCTATCCTCCTCGCCGCCTCCGTCCTCGTCGGCCGCCGCCCCGGCCGCCGCTCTTGATGCAGGACGGGCCGCGCCACCCATGACGAACGACGAGCTGAAGGGCGTTCTCAGAACTCGCCAACATGTCAGCCATCACCAAGTCACGAACGTTCTCCAAACCCGCCTACATACGTTCCGCGTTCTCGCCTGCGTAGCCAGAACGCTCCAGGACGGAACGCTCCAGGACGGAACGCTCTTGGCCGGGTGGACCGACGAGGAGCGAGCCGAGTCGAGTCGAGCCTGCTCGTCCGGACACCGGTGCCGACACGCTGACGCGGCACAGGACGCACCTGGATCCGGGACGCTTTGTCGGCCGCGGCCGGCGGGTGGGCAGTCTTGCGGGGACCGGTCGGGCTGTCGTCGGTCCTCCTGAAAGCCGCTCCGGGATGTCAGGCCGCGAGGAACTCGATCGCGCGCTCGTCGAGGTCGACGGCGCATCGCAGGCCGCGGGTTCGCAAGGGGGCGAGGTCGGTGCGCATCGACTTGACGGCCTTGCGTGTGCGGACGGAGTGGACTCCGTCCATGTGGTCCATGGCCTGGCCCCAGGTGGCGCATGCCTTCTACCCGTTCACCGGCGCGGGCCACCCGCAGAGCGAGGGCGTGGTCGTCGGTCGCTCCGGCGCTGACCTCCACCGACGACGACATCACGTTCCTCTCCGGGGCGCTCACCGGCGTGCTGAGCGCCCTGGGGCGCAGCAACCAGGCCGCCCCCGGCGCCGGCGGCCGATGACCGGCAGCGCTTCAGCCCCTCGACAGCGTCCGGGCGGGCGTGTGCCGCGTGCGACGAAAATCAGGAGCGGTCAGCCCGTACTCGGAGGTTGGCGACGCGGGCTGCCACTTCTGCTTCTCAGCAGTCGACCCAGGGGCCAGGTGGTGATCAGTCGGTCTGCTCCCAGGCCGATCCGGGCCGCGCGCGCGTAACCCGTGCTCTGCCAGTGGAGCTGTTCGGGGGCGTGGGCGTCGGTGTCCACGGCGAAGCGGCAGCCCGCGTCGGCGGCCAGCACGAGCAGGTCGTCCGGCGGGTCGCGCCGTTCGGGGCGGCAGTTGATCTCCACGGCGGTGCCGGCCTCCGCGCACGCGGCGAACACGGCCTCGGCGTCGAAACGGGACTGCGGGCGCCCCCGGCCGGTGATGATCCGTCCCGTGCAATGGCCCAGGACGTCGACGTGCGGGTTGCCCACGGCGGCCAGCAGACGGGCGGTCATCGGCTCCGGTTCCGAGCGGAGCTTGGAATGGACGGATGCCACGACGATGTCGAGTCGGCCGAGCAGGTCTTCGTCCTGGTCGAGTGAGCCGTCGTCGAGGATGTCGCACTCGATGCCGGTCAGCAGCCGAAAATCTGAGCCCAGGCCGGCATTCACGGTGGCCACGGACTCCAGTTGGCTTTCGAGGCGCTCGGTGCTCAGTCCGTGGGCGATCGTCAGCCGCGGCGAGTGATCGGTCAGGACGGCCCACTGGTGGCCCAGCGCGCGGGCGGCTTCGGCCATGTCCTCGAGCGGGCTGCCGCCGTCCGACCAGTCGGAGTGCAGGTGGCAGTCCCCGGTGCTCGCAGTCGCGAGCTCCCAGCCGGCTTGGGCGTGCGGGTCGGCTTCGGCTGTGAGGCGGGCGAGATAGTTCGGTACCGATCCGGCCGATGCCTGGGCGATCACCTCGGCGGTGACCGGTCCCACGCCGCGCATGCGTTCGGCCTGGGCGGCCTCCATCGGGCCCGGTGGCAGGTCGCGGACGGCGTCGGCCGCCCTGTGGAAGGCCCGCACGCGGTAGGGGGACGTCCCGCGCCATTCGAGGAGGAAGGCGATCCGACGCAGGGCTTCGTTCGGATCCATGCCTTCAGTGTCGGCCTGCTGTAGGGGAGCGCGCACCCAGGGGTCCAGTCGTGGCCAGAACCCCGCGGCGATGGCGATGGCGATGGGGTGCCGGGGTGAGCGGCGACGTCGGAATACCGTCGCCGGGTAAGGGAAGGCGCCCTTGCAGTCGCCGGGCCGGGGGAGGGGCCGTCAGGCTTCGCTGTCAAAGCAGCGGACGGACGCCGGGCTCGGCTCCCTCCTCCACGGCCCGGGCTCCGGATCCGTACCGGCCCACCGGCAGCACCGGCCGGCCCTGGGTGTCCTCCAGGGCGAAGGCCGCGGCGGCATAGAGCGCCAGGGCCCCGAGGGCGAGTCCCGTCGCGCCGGCCGCATCCTCCCAGGCTGCGGACTGAGTGAACTGGTGGATCCCCGCCAGGGACAGGCGTACCGCTGCCATTCCGATGACGGCTGAGGCCACGAGTTTGCCCCGACCGGCCGCAGCGAGAGGGACGAGCAACGCGGCAGCGGTGATGAGGAGGAACAGCCCCAAGGTGTGGCGGACTTCCGCGGGCGGGCCATCGGCGAGGATGGCGCTTTGGACGAGCCAGCTCGTGGCCAGGACGCCCATGGCGGTGCCGAACGCCGTGTCCCGGCAGCGGAATCCCAGGAGTGCGGCGATGAGCTGGAGCGGAAACGCGTAGGCGAGCATGACCAGCGCCACTGCATGCCGTTCGTGGGCCGGAATCCATCCGAGCTGGAGGGCGGACACGACGAGAGCGCCGCCCGCGAGGCCCAGGAAGCCCAGGGGCACTGGCGTCGCGAACGGCCGCAACATCGTCGTGGTGCTCGCAGTCGTCGTGGGAGGCGTCATGAAGGACCTTCTCTCCCGGCGTCCGGGTGGGGCCCTGAGCGCCGGCCTGTCGGCGCGGAAGCCGTGTGGAGAGGCGCCGGTGCTGCTCCCGGGAGGTGGGCCACTGCGGTGAGGCGGGCCGCGCCTGTCTTGAACAGGGGCTGCTTGGAGGCGGGGTCCCAGGTGGTGGGGGTGAGTTCGTTGGCGGCCCGGTGGTGGCCGTCACCGTCCGGAGCGTCCCAGTAGCCGTAGTGGAACGGCAGGAAGAGGACGCCCTCGCGGATCCCGGTGACGCGCACCCGTGCGCGGACGGACCCCCGTCGCGTGGACACCTCGGCGAGGTCGCCCTCTCCGAGGCCGGCGGCAGCCGCGTCGGCTGCCGAGACCTCGATCCACATGTCCGGCGCTGCCGAACGAAGTTGGGGGACGCGGCCGGTGCGGGTGCGGGTGTGGAACTGGTAGAGGGTGCGACCCGTGGTGAGCCACAGGGGATACGCGTCGTCGGGCTCTTCGGGGGGCGGGACGTACGGGGCGGTGCGCAGGACGGCCTTGCCGTGCGGGTTCAGGGACCTGTACGTCTCCTCGTCTTGCGGCGTTCCGGTGAGGAGGTCCTTGCCGTAGGTTTCGCAGTCCTCGGGCCGGCTGCGGAAGTCGCCGCGGGTGTACAGGCGTTCGGTGCCGTTGGGGTGCTCGGCGGTGCAGGGCCACTGGATCCCGCCGTGCTCGCGGAGCAGGGAGTAGCTCAGGCCGCTGTAGTCGCAGGGGCGGCCGCGGCTGCATTCCTTCCACGCCTCGAAGACCTCCTCCGGACCCCGCCAGGGGATCAGCGGGGCGTTCGATGCGTCCCGGAGATCCATGCGGCGGGCGAAGTCGAGGAAGATGTCGAGGTCGGGGCGGGCCTTGCCGGGCGGATCGACGGCCTTGAGCGAGAGGTGCACGGTGCGGTCGGCGTTGGTGAAGGTGCCGGTCTTCTCACCCCACCCGGCTGCGGGCAGTACCACGTCGGCGAACTCGGTGGTCTCCGTGGGGAAGAGATCCTGGACGACAAGGAAGAGCCGGTCCTGACCGAGCACGGTACGGATGCGCTCCAGGTCGGGCAGGGACACGGCGGGGTTGGTTCCGGAGACCCACAGCATGCGCAGGGTGCCTTCTTCGGCGAGGCGGATCATCTGCATGGCGTGCGTGGGCGGTCCGTCGTGCGGGATGCGGTCGGGCGGGACGTTCCAGATCTTCGCGAGTTCCTCGACATGGCGGGGGTTGGCCCAGTTCCGGAAGCCGGGGAGGTCTCCGTCGGCGCCGCATTCGCGGGTGTTCTGGGCGGTGGGCTGGCCGTTCATCTGCAGCACGCCGCATCCAGGCCGCCCGAGCATGCCGCGGATCAGGTGCAGGTTGTTGACCTGGACGGCGGCCGCGGTTGCCTGGTGGGACTGGTAGAAACCCTGCAGGACCGTGGACACCAGGCGGTCGGCCTGGCCGAGCATGCGGGCGGCGGCCCGGATCTGCTCGGCGGGTACGCCAGTGGCCGCGGCGGCGGCCTCTGCCGGGAAGCCGGCCACCTGGCGTGCGAGCTCGTCGAAGCCGACGACGTGCGCGTCGATGTACGGGGCGTCGATCCAGTCGCCGGCGATCACCTCGTGCAGGATCCCGTTCATGAGGGCGAGATTGGTGCCGGGTTTCGGCTGGAGGTGGATCGTGGAGGCTTCCGAGACCGGCCCGGGCCGGGGATCGACGCAGAGCAGGACGGGCGGATCGGCCCCGGCGATGCGGTCCAGGATCCGGCTCCACAGAACGCCCTGGGTCTCGGCCATGTTGTGGCCGAACAAGGCGATGGTGTCGGCGTGGTCGATGTCCGCGTACGAGCCGGGCTGGCCGTCGCATCCGAACGACTCCTTGAGCGCCTCGGCGGCGGTCGCCGTGCACAGCCGGGTGTTTCCGTCGAGGTGCTTGGTCCCCAGTCCACCGCGGGCGATGACGGCCAAAGCGTAGTACTCCTCCAGGAACAGCTGGCCGCTGGTGTAGAAGCCGATCGACTCGGGGCCCGGCCCGTCCAGGAGCGCCCGCGTACGGTCGCTGATGCGGTCCATCGCGGTGTCCCAGTCCGTCTCCCGGAGGACACCGCCCTCCCTGACCAGGGGCCGGGTCAGACGGTCCGGCGAAGCGATCGCCTGCCAGCCGTAGAGGTCCTTGGGATCGAGCCGCCCCCGGTTGACCCGGTCGCCGGCCACGCCCCGGACACCGACCAGCCGGCCGTCCCGTACCGCCAGCTCCATCGCGTCCACGGCAGGCCAGGGCCCGCCGGATCAGCTGCGGGCCGTACCGCTCGTCGCCGCGGCATTGACACCGTCACGGCGCTCTGGCTGGAGCACCCCGCACGGGACGCACAGCGTCACCTCTTCATCGGCGGCGCACCGGAAAGATGGTCCTCGCGTGCCTGGCTTCCGGTACCGCGGGCCGGGCACGGTGCCGCACCCCCGCTTCTTGGCGCAGGCCTTGGCCCGCGAAGGCGGGGAGAGGCGCGACGACAGTTGCGTCATGAGCGTCCACATCGTGGGCGACGGCTTGGCCTGCGGCCGCGCGTGAAGGCGAGGATGCTTCCGACGACGGCGATCACCGTCACGGACAGCGCGATGCTGACACCTCCCAGGGTGTCCCAATACACGTCTTCCAGGCTGATCAACACCGCTGCCTCGTCGAGGATCAAGGCCAGGCCGACTCCGTAGGCGAGGCCCATCCAGGCGCGTGTCTGCGCCGTGCGGTGGACCAATCCGGCCGCGCCGACCCCACCGAGCAACATGATCCCCCACACGTAGTGGTGGATGTGCACCCCGCCGGCCTCTACGTCACCCACCCCCGCCAAGTCGATGTGGATGAGCCAGGTGAGCAGCCGCATCCCGCCGAAAGCAAGGGCGAATCCCCACCACGCGAGGACGAAACCGCGTCGCTCCGGGGAGACGCCCGGCAGTAGCCGCAACCACACGGACCGGCGGCCATCGGGCCGGTACGTCGTGCGGTGAGCTTTCTCGTGCGCTGTCACAGCGCTCCTCCTGTCGTGAATTCGAGGACCGGCGTGGCAACGGGGTCGGCACCCGACCGGGCTCCCGCAGAACGTGGTCGGCCGCCGGTACGGGGCGCCGCCTCCAAGGCAGTCACTTCTTTCCGCAGGGTCCCTGCCCCTTTACGAGGCGAGGACACCGTCACGGTGCTGAAACAGGTCTTCCGGCCGTAGACGGGGGACGTTCGATCCTCGCCCTGCCGGGGGCATCGGGGGAATTGATTTCCGAAGAATGCCCCTGTTTGGAAAGGTCCCCTGCGGCCAGGAGTTCCGTAGTCCCGACCGGCGTGGCGGACCGACCTCTCGTCCGCGTCGGTACCCGTCCGGCCCTACGACAGAACAGATGAGGCCCATGCCCTCCCGTACTGCCGACACCGGTGTGCAGCAACCGCTCCGCAAGGTGCTCACCACGCGCCTGCTGTACTTCTTCATCCTCGGAGACGTCCTCGGCGCGGGCGTGTACGTACTGATCGGCGAGGTGGCCGCGAAGTCCGGAGGCGCCGTGTGGATTCCCCTGACGGTGGCTCTGCTCCTGGCGCTCCTGACGGCCGCTTCGTACGCGGAGCTCGCCACGAAGTACCCGAGGGCCGGCGGAGCCTCGTACTACGCCACCCGGGCCTACGGCCCCGCCGTGGGGTTCTTCACGGGGTACTGCATGCTGGCGGCCGGCATCGTGTCGGTCGCGGCGCTCGCCCGCGGATTCGCCGGGGATTACCTGACCGCCCTCGTCTCGCTGCCGGTGATCGCCGTCGCCGTCGTCTTCCTCGCCCTCCTGGCACTCCTGAACGCGCGCGGCATCCGGGAGTCCACCCGGGTGAACACGGTGGCCACCCTGGTCGAGACGGGCGGGCTGTTGCTCGTGGTGGGACTCGGCGTCTGGGTCGTCGTACGGGGCGACGGCGACGTCGGCAGGCTCACGCAGCTCGGGACGGACTCCGCCTCGCCCGTGGCCGCCGTGATGGGGGGAGCGGTGCTCGCCTACTACTCGTTCGTGGGGTTCGAGACGTCGGTGAACGTGGCCGAGGAGACGCTCGACCCGGCGCGTTCCTACCCGAGGGCCCTGTTCGGGGCGCTCGCCACCGCCGGACTGATGTACGCCGCCGTCGGCGCCGCGGCTTCCGCGGCCGTGCCCACGGGCTCCCTGGCGGCCTCCGACGGCCCGCTGCTGGAAGTCGTCCGTGCCGCCGGGGCCGTTCCGCCGCGGCTGTTCGCCTTCATCGCGCTGGTCGCGGTGGCCAACGGAGCACTGCTCACCGGCATCATGAGTTCACGCCTGGCGTACGGGATGGCCAGGGAGGGGCTCCTCCCGGCCTTCCTCACGCGCGTGCACCCGGCCCGGCGCACTCCGTGGGCGGCGATCGCCGCGACCACGGCCGTGTCCGCGCTGCTCGCGGCCACCGGTGAGATCGATGTCCTCGCGGGCACCCTCGTCCTGCTCCTGCTCGCTGTCTTCCTCACCGTGAACACCGCCGTCCTGGTCCTGCGACGCGACAAGTCCGCCGCCCCGCACTTCCGCGCCCCCACGGTCATACCCGTACTCGGAGCGCTGTCGTGCCTCGCCCTGGCGACGCAGATCGAGGCCAGGATCTGGGCGCGGGGCCTGGCACTGATGGGCGTCGGCGTGGCCATGGGCGTGCTGGTGCTGTGGCAGCGCCGTCGCCGGGTCGCGTCACCGGACGGAACGTCCCTGCCGGACGGCCACTGACCCGCGAGTGGAGCGGATTCACCCGCCAACCCAGCCGTCGAGAGCCAGCACGACGAAAGACGAGAACACCAGGATGCGTGGATGGCAGGGGACGGTCCAGGAGATCCACTGCGCCCGTGCTGCCGCTCTCAGGGCGCTGCGGGAGCGGGGGGCGGAACGCGTCCAGGCGATACAGGCGCTGAAGGCCGCGGCGGCAGCCGTCCTGGCCTGGAGCATCGCGGGCTGGTGGTGGGAAGCGCCGATGGCGATGATGGCGCCGTGGTCGGCCGTCCTCATCGTGCGGGCCACGGTGTACCAGTCCGTGCGCTGCGCCGGACAGCAGTTTCTCGCCATCGCCCTGGGCACCGTGGCCGCCGCGGGAGCCGGGACCCTCACCGGCGGCACCCTTGCGGCCATGGCGCTCGCCCTCCCGCTCACCGCCCTGGTCGGCAGTCATCCGAAGTTCGGCGAGTACGGCCTGTCGGCGTCCGCGACCGCTGTCTTCGTCCTCACCTACGGCAGCTACTCCGGCGCGGACATCGGGCACCGTCTCGTCGAATCCCTGGTCGGCTCCGTGATCGGGATACTCGTCAACGCCTTGGTCCTGCCGCCGCTCGACCTGCGGCAGGTCGAGCAGTCCCTTGACCACATGCGCCGCCGGACCGCCGAACTGCTCTCGACGATCGCAGCGGGTGCTGGGCACGGCGGCGGCGTACATGCGGCGAAGCAGTGGCACGAGGAGTCCCGCCGCCTGGGGTCCGCTCTCACGGCGCTGCGCGACGCACGGCACCGCACGGGCGAAAGCTGCCGGCTTAATCCGGTCCTCCTGGTGCACGGCAGCCGCGAAGCCCTGCCCGCGCAGTGGTGGGACGAGCACTGGGAAAGGCTCGCAGAGCACGTACGGGCGCTCACCGGCACCCTCGTCCATGTGGCGGCGGAGCCCCGCGTCCCGCCGCACCTGCCGGCGGTCGCCGAACTCGCGGGGATCCTGGCAGCGGCGTCCCGCCTGTGCGAACTCGAACCCGTCTCGCCCCGGGAACAGGACCACTACGACGGCCGTGACTTCGAGGAGGCGCGGCGCACCGCTTGGAAGGCCCACGCCCGCCTCACCGCGTACGCCGCGGGTGCGGCCACGGACTGTGCCGGCGCTGCGGCCATCGGAGCGCTGTCATCGCACGCGAGGCTCCTGCTCGAAGAACTGGACCATGCACGCCGACGTGCCCGAGAACCGCAGTCGGCCGATCGTCACGGCACAGGGACGCGCCGGCGCTCAACTCAGGACGCGGCGGGCGACCGCACCACTCTGACCAGGCTCTCCCGCAGGAACCGAGGCGGAACCAGGCCCTGACGGCGGGGCCGCCCGGTGGCGCAGTGCCCGGTGGCGCAGTGCCCGGTGGCGCCGGATCGGGTGGAGTTTTCGGACGTGGCACTGCACACCGGCCGCGAGGAAGCGGTTCTCCTGGTCCACCGTTCCACCCCGCCTCCGTCGGGTTTGAGGAGAGGCATGACCAGCACGCACCCCGAGCCGCCAAGCCCCGGCAGAGTCCATGCGCGGAGAGGGACCGGCCCCGTCGTCGGATGCCCGGCTGGTCGGGTGGTCTGCGGGAGACGGAGGAGGTTCGTTGGTACTGGCGGGGCATACGTGTGAGATGCCGCTGTGGTGGTGCCCCCCGAGGAGAAGCCGCGTGAACCCGACCCTGCTGTCCGGAGCGGTTTGGCCGGGTAGACCGGCGCCGGCGCGTTCAGTTCGCGCACTCCTGTGCGCGGGCACGGTCGCTGTCCTCGTCGGCGGGTGCGGAGCACCCGCAGCCCGGGTGGACGGGGCGCGGGCCGCCAGTGAACGGTTCGAGCGGGCCTTGGCCTCCGGGGACCACGAAGCTGCCTGCCGCTTGCTGGCACCCGAGACGAGCGGGCAGCTGGAGCAGGATGAAGGAAAGGCGTGCCGAGAGGCGCTGGGCGCGGAGGAACTGCCGGCGGCGGGGGCGGCCCGCGCTACCGAGGTGTACGGGCGTCAAGCCGTGGTGAGGCTTGTCGGCGACACGCTGTTCCTCTCGCAGTTCAACGGGGGATGGAAGGTCGTTGCGGCAGGCTGTACCCCGCAGGGGGAGCAGCAGCCCTACCAGTGCGTGCTGAAGGGCGGCTGAGGATGCGCTTCCTCTTCGTGACCTGTCTCGTCGTCGTGGTGGGCGGGCTCGGCTACTTCATCGCGATCGGGGCGATGCAGCGATGAGCGACGACGCGCGCGGGAAACCACGGCGGAGTGGGTTCTGGCGGGACAACAGCCTCACCCTGGTGTTCGGGATCGCGTTCCTGCTGGTCCTGGTCGGGCAGGCCGTCGCAGGACACGCCGAGTTCAACGACCAGTTGACCGTTGACGGTCTCCAGCGGATTGGTCTGGGGGAGTACGTGACGACCTCCGACTTCGCCGTGGACGTCACCGAGAACTGGCAGTCGGAGTTCCTGCAGTTCTTCCTCTACATCTTCGGCACCGTATGGCTCGTCCAGCGGGGCTCCCCCGAGTCCAAAGAACTCCACAAGATCGGTACCGAGTCCGATCGTGAGCAGCACCTGGGCGATCACGCGAGGAAGGATTCCCCCCGCTGGGCCGGCACGAAGGACTGGCGGCAGCGGCTGTACTCCCGCTCGCTGGGCGTCGTCATGGGGTGTCTGTTCATCGGGTCCTGGTTCGCGCAGTCGATCGCGGGCACGGCGGCGTACGACGAGCAGCGGCTGCGGCAGCTCCAGGACCCCGTCGGCTGGGGCACGTACCTGACCCTGCCCGACTTCTGGAGCCGCACCCTGCAGAACTGGCAGTCCGAGCTCCTCGCGGTCGCAGCCATGGTCATCCTCTCCGTCTACCTCCGCCAGCGCGGCTCACCAGAGTCCAAGCCCGTCGGCACAGCCCACACGTCGACGGGCGTCGAGGGCTGACAACGCACGGGCACGGCACCGACCTCCCGGGTGCACGGGAGGTGATCGTGTGCGCGTTTTGACGTGATTTGGCAGGGAAGGCGCGTGCCACGAACCGATCCAGAAGACCTGTACTCGAAGCGCCGGCCCCTGACCACGAAGGCACTTCTGCAACCGGCGCGCGGCCGCCCTCCTGCTCATCGCCTCCGGCGGCCTGAATGAGCAGGGATGCGGTCCCGTCGTCCCTGTGCGCGCTGGGACCTGCACAGAAAATCGCCTGGGCGCATCCGTACGCGGGCGCTGCCGGAACCCGGGTGTGGCAGTTCCTACTGCACCTACCGCGGACGGACGGGGCGTGTCTGACCCTCTTCCAAGGTGCCGGGGCGCTCGGGTCGGGCCTCGGGCCGTGCCGTTCGCCGCCGCACATGGCAGACCCTGATCCGACCGTCCGGCGGGATGTGTGCGGGCGCGTTGCGCCGGGGCCTCTGTCAGGCTCGCACTGTGCCCTCAGGGCGCTGGGTTGCGGCTTGCACTGTGTATCGGAGGGAGAAGGCCCTGTGCAGACGTTCCTTCCGTTTGCGTCGTTCGACGCCTCTGCGGCCGTGCTGGACGTACGAAGGCTCGGCAAGCAGCGCGTCGAGGCTGTGCAGGTGCTGCGTGGCCTGATCGTTCCGGGTTACGGCTGGCGCAGGCACCCCGCTGTGCGGATGTGGGCCGGGTACGAGGAGGCGCTCGTCCGGTATGGGTTGGAGATCTGCGGGGTGTGGACCGCCGAAGGGCGTGCCGATACTTGTGCCGTCACCCTGATCCAGGATTTCGGGGCCTGGCAGCCGGGGGGAGCACCACGGACGCAGGAGCAGTTGGCCGACGACGGGGACCTGCCGCCGTGGCTGGGCGCGCCGGACTTCCATCGAAGCCATCAGTCCGCGCTGGTGCGCAAGGATCCGGCCTTCTACGGGGAGTGCTTCCCGGACGTACCTGACGACCTGCCGTACGTATGGCCCCGGTCCGACCGGGATGCGGAGGGGGCGTCGTGAGAGCCCTGTGGGGGAGGACGGCTCCGGTCGGGAGCGCCCGCACTCTGCCGCTCGGGCGTCAGGTGCCCGCCGCCGCCTTCGCCCGGTGGCGGGCGGCGGCCAACAGGTACTTCTTCGTCTCCGGCGAGAGCTTGGTGTCGTACTCGGCCTGGGCGACCTGGCGCCGTCCGCGGCCCGGCGTTCCACCAGGATCGGCAGGTAGGTACGTACGCGCGCGTATCTGGGTTCTTCATACGCCGTCTGCACCGAGCTGTACACGAGGGCGGCACCCAGCTGAGGATGCGCCTTCGTCAGCCGCTCGGTGACATGGCGGATGACGAGTTCGTCCTCGGGCTCCACCATGGTTGCCTCGACCCTCCGTCGGTGGTCGCCCAGTCTCGTTGCACGGTCGTCTTCGGACGCACCCGTCGCCGGGCCTTCGCCCGGTCCTGCGGCCCGCCGTGTTCCGGCCGGGTGGCGTGTCAGGGCCTGTCGGGTGGCCCTGTGTCGGGTGTGGTGGTCGCTGTCGGGTGGGTGTGTGGGAGCAGGGCGGCGGCTGCCAGGCCGGCGACACCGACGACGGCGAGGGCGGCCATGGCCGTCGCGTATGCGCCGGTGCTGAGCCCCGACACGAGGATCGTTCCCGCCACGGCTGTACCCAGGGAGGAGCCGAGGTTGGAGACGCTGCGTGAGAGGCCCGAGATCTCGCCCTGTTGGGACTCGGGGAAGCAGGACTGGACCATGTTCACCGACGGGGTGAGCATGACCCCCAGGCCCAGTCCGATCAGCAGGAGTCCGGGGGCGAACGCCCAGGGGTTGGGTGTCCCGGCGACCAGGGCGAGGAGCACGGCGATGCCGGCAATGGTCGTGGCGAAGCCGGCCATGATCAGGGTGCGTTGCGCGCGCCGGCGGGCGAGTTTCTCGGCGGCCAGGGAGGAGGCGAGGATGCCGAGGGTGGCGGCGGTGAAGATCACGCCGGTCTGGATCGCGTCGTAGCCGCGGACGACCTGCAGGTAGGCGGCGACGGTGAACGAGACACCCATGAGCATCAGCCACTGGGTGTTCTGGGTGATCAGGCCCAGGTTGGAGGTGCGGTTGTGGAACATCGCGGTCGACAACAACGCCTCACGGCCCGCCCGTTCCCGCCCCCGTACCCAGGCGAAGAAGCCTGCCAGCACCAGCGCTCCGGCCAGCAGTAGACCCAGCGCCAGGCCGCCGTCGTCGTCGATGGCGAGGATGCCGGTGACCAGCAGTACGAGTCCCGCCGCCGACAGCACGGCCCCCACGGTGTCGAAGGGGCGGCTGGGGTCGGGAGGCAGCGGATCGTCGATCCCACGGGCCAGCGCCAAAATCACCACGATCACGAGAGCCTGGAACACGAACGCCGCCCGCCAGCTGATCGCACTCGTGATCAGCCCGCCGATCAGCGGGCCCGCGGCCGCACCGATCCCGCCCATCGCCATGATCACCCCGAACGCGCGCGCCCGGGCCGTCGTGCCGGTGAACAGCAGTGTCGTCAAGATGTAGACCGGCGGGATCAGCAGGGCCGTGCCCACGCCCTCCAGGATCGAGTTCCCGATGATCAGCACACCGAGCCGCGGCGCCACCGCGCTGATCACCGCCCCCAACCCATACACCACCAGACCCACCATCAGGCAGCGCTTGCGGCCCCACTTGTCGGTGAGCTTCCCGCCCGGGATCATGAGCGCGGCCATCACCAGCAGGAAGATCGTGATCGCGACCTGCACGCCCTGCACCGTGGTGTCCAGATCCTCGCTGATGTCATTGATCATCACGTTCATGTTCGAGCCCGCGAAGCTGCAGATGAACTGTGCCAACGCCAGCGGAGCCAAAATCCGCCGCGCGCCCGGCACACCTCCAGCACCAGAACCAGCCGCTCGTGCCATACCCACCATCCCGTCCACCCAAGATCCGAGGCGTCTCACGCCGGCACCCGAAATCCCGCTCGCCGGCAAGCGCCACCACGACCGTCCCACGAACAACCACCATCACCACCGCAGGCGCGCGCCCGGTCAGCCCCCCGTAACGGCCACGTCGCCGGTACCCGCGAGCACGACGAGTTCGCCCTCCGCAAGACGCTCGCCCTCACGACGCTGGCGCTGACCGCTTCCCTCCTGCCGGCCGCCGGGGCACAGGCCGCCGCAACCGTATCCCCGGCGCTGCGCGCTCCCGGGCTCTACTGCCTCGCGAATGCCTGGAACACCCCGAACGTCTCCACCAAGCCGTGCGACCCGAAGGACCAGGGCCAGCACTGGACCCTCTCCGGCCACCAGATCTCCCTGACCAACGCCCCGGCGTACTGCCTCGCCAACACCTGGAACGCCTCGAACGTCTCGGTGAAGCCATGCGACCCGAAGGACCAAGGGCAGTACTGGAATGTCTCGGGCCAGCAGATCGCCCTCTCCTACGCCCCGGCCTACTGCTTCGCCAATGCCTGGAGCACCCCGAACGTCTCGACAAAGCCGTGCGACACGAAGGACCAGGGCCGGCGCTGGGTGATCTTCAAGGACCAGATCAGCCTCGCCGCCGCCTGACCCTCTCCGGCCCAGACCGTTGTGGTCGGCATGTGTCCTGGCCGACGGTGAACGTGTCTGGGCCCCGACCTGGGGGAGTAGGTCGGGGCCCAGCGGGCGCAGCGGCCGGGGCCGTGCGCGGGTCAGTGGCGGAAGGTGTCCTTGACGTCTTCCTCGGCCTGGCGGGCGTTCCCCTTGGCCTGGTCGGCGTGGCCTTCGGCGGTCATGCGCTGATTGCCGACGGCGCGACCTACACCTTCCTTGACCTGCTCGACGTGCGCCTTGCTGCAGGGGCGGGGTTTTGGGGGCGTCAGCCGGCGACTTTCCCAAAGAGGTGGTTGGCGGGAGCGTCCGGGTCGTTGCCGTAGAAGAACTCCGTGAGTGCCTGGTGGAATTCGGTCCGGTCCAGCGCGCCGGAGGCGTCCCGGTCCAAGGCGGCGAAGACGGCGGCGCAGTCGTCACCGGGAACGCCGGCGACTGCGTCGAACATCTGCCGGAACTCCGCCTGGTCGATCTTGCCGTCTGCGTTGAGATCGACGAGGTCGAAGAAGCAGTTGGTGACCGGCTCGATCTGTTCCGGGTACAGGGCGGGGTCGGTCAGGACCCGCCTGAATCCTTCGGTCATCTCCCGCAGGTCGACCTTCCCGTCACCGTCCTGGTCCATGGGGGCGATCACGTTGGTCCAGAACCCGTCCATCCCGTCGGTGAGCAGACGGGCGGTCGTGGGGTCCGGAATAGTGCCGCGAGCGGCGATGTAGCGCTCGCTCATCATGCGGACGTCTCGCTGGGTGATGAACCCGTCGCCGTCGACGTCGGCGCCCCTGAACCACTGGCCGTACTTGAGGTCTTGAAGTGCAGTCACAAACGCGCACAGTATTCATACGGTTACGCAAGCGCAAACGTGCATGTGGAGAGCCTCATGGCAGGCGGGTGCAGCCTGTCACGCACGTGACGATGGAGGGCGTGGAGGCGGCCCGAAGAGGCTTGAGGGTTTCGTCTCAGTGTTCGAGGTCGGGTGGCGTGAAGGCGAGCACCTCGGGAGGGGGATCGGCGTACGGCTCGACGTCGACCAGCGCGCTGAGGGCGCTGGGCCCTTGGGAGAGGCGCGAGCATGGCCGATCCGCCGTGAGGACGTTCGGATTGCCGTGGCGGTCCAAGGTTCCGCTGAGGCCCGGCTGGACCGGATCCCACCACGCGCCGGTGGACAGTTGTACGACGCCTGGCATGACGTCGTCCGACAGGACCGCGCCCGCCAGACAGCTGCCGCGGTCGTTGAAGACTCGTACGATCATGCCGTTTTCGATGCCGCGCGAAGCGGCGTCCGATGAGTTGAGGGTCACGGGCTCACGGCCACGGATTTTTGAGCTGAGGCTGTGGCCGCCGTTGTCGTACTGGCTGTGTAGCCGCGAGGCGGGCTGATTCGAGATCAGGTGCAGAGGGAATCGGTCCGCCAGGTCAGCGTGAAGCCACTCGGTCGGTTCGAACCACGTCGGATGCCCGGCGCAGTCGTCGTAGCCGAACGAGTCGATTTCCTCGGAGAAGATCTCGATCCTGCCCGACGGTGTCGGCAGGGGGAAACGCCGTGGATCCGAGCGGAGTGCCTCGAAGCTCCCGGGAAACGGTTTGGCCAGCGCCGGCAGCGCAGCAGTGGAACTGCGCCAGAATTCCTCGAAGCATGGCACGGCGGCCTCGGCGCCGAGCTCGGATCTCGTCTGCTCGTAGAGGTGACGGACCCATTCGGTCTCGGAACGCGACTGTGTGAACTCCTTCTCGTAGCCGAGCCGGGCGGCCAGGGCGGCGAAGATCTGGTGGTCGGTGCGCGACTCGCCTTCCGGTTCGCGGACCTTCGGCATCGCGACGAGGTGGGGGTCGGAGAAGCCGGCGGCGAAGTCGTCGCGCTCCAGGCCGGTGGCGACGGGAAGGACGATGTCCGCGAACTTGGCCGTGGTATTCCACCAGGCTTCGTGGACCACCACCGTGTCGGGCCTCTGCCAGGCACGGGTCAACCGATGGAGGTCCTGGTGGTGGTGGAACGGGTTTCCACCGCACCAGTAGATCAGGCGCAGCTCGGGCAAGGTGAGCCGCTGCCCGTCGTAGTCGATGGTCTTGCCCGGATGCAGCAGGGTGTCGGCGATCCTTGCGACCGGGATGAAATCCGCAACGGGGTTGGAAACCGCCGGAATCGTTGCCACCGAGGGGCGGCCTGGGGCAACGCCGGTCGCGTCCATCGTCGCGTACCCCGCGCCCCAGCCGCAGCCAGGCCGGCCCATCGAGCCGGCCATGGCGGCCAGCACGACGGACATCCAGATCGGCTGTTCGCCGTGGTCTGCCCGTTGCACCGCGTAGTTGACCATGATGAGGGAACGCTGGGTGGTCAGGCGGCGTGCGAGGTCGGTGAGCGTGTCGCGGCTGATGCCCGTGATCTCCGCTGCCCATGCGGCGTCCTTGGGGACGCCATCGAGTTCGCCGAGCAGGTAGGAGGCGAAGCGGTCGAACCCGGTGCAGCACCGGCGCAGGAAGTCCTCGTCGTGCCAGCCGTTGACCAGCATCGTGTGGGCGATGCCGAGCATCGCGGCGGTGTCGGTGTTGGGGACGACGGGCAGCCACTCGGCGTCGAGGAAGCCGGCGACGTCGCTGCGGATGGGACTGACGTTCACGAACCGCACCCCGGCCTCACGGCACTGGCGCTGCAGGTTCCGCGTCTGGTGCCTTGCCAGCCCGCCAGGGTTGATCTGGCTGTTCTTCAGGGCCAGCCCGCCGAACGCCACCACCAGCTCACAGTTCTCGGCGATCTCGTCCCACATCGGCATCCGGGACTGGTAGCTCCACGGATGCCCGCCGATCACGTGAGGGAGGATGACCTCCAAAGCCGCGGTGCTGTACGTGTTGCGCGAGTCGGTGTATCCCCCGCCTAACGACAGGAACCGGTGGAGTTGCCCCTGCGCATTGTGGAAGGCACCCGCACTCGCCCAGCCGTAGGATCCGCCGAACACCGCACTGTCTCCGTGCTGTGAACGCACCCGAGACAGCTCATCACTGACCAACGTGAGCGCGTCGTCCCAGCTCACTTCCACGAAGGCGTCCGCGCCTCTGGCCGTGTCGTGGACGCGCGGCAGGCCGTTCAGCCAGCCTTTGCGCACCGCGGGGCGCAACACGCGAGCGTGGTCGTCGGCGGCCGTCACCATTCCGGGGCCGATAGGCGACGGCGCAGGGTCGTCTCCCCTCGGCTCGATTCGCACCAACCGGCCGAATTCGACCACCGCGACAAAACTGCCCCAGTGCGTCGCAACCGACATGCGTCGTTCCACCATGCACCCACCCCACCCTGGAAGGTTCCCCTGCTCTCGCACAGTGGCTGCGTACGCCACGGGACCCCCATCGAGCAGAGGTCCGCAGGGCAGAGACTTCCCCTGAGGTCTGCTGGTCAACCCCACCTGTCGGTATGTCGGCGCGAGCGATGAGTGTGTGGCCCGTGGTGTCGCCGGGTGCTGTTCCACGCGCTCCAGGCACCGGTGCAGGCCCTTGATGAGGCGGGCTCGGCCCTGTGCGTAGGCGAGGACGCCGCACCCAGAGGACGTCACCGACAGGCGCCTGTCCGTCCCGGCCAGGGTGTACGCCAGGAGTTCCCCGAGCCCAGACCTACTTGGCAGGGTGGCGGCACGGACTTCCAGCTCTTCCCGAATGACCTCGCATGGCCCGTCAGGCCGAGTGCGGCCAGGTACATGTCGTCTGCCGGCGCTGCTGTCGCCCGGGTCCAGGCGAACACCTGGGCCGCCGGCATCAAGTGAAATTCACGTCGAGCGGCAGACCGCGCCCGACGGTTGGGCTGTCCACGTGTGCAGACGGCTGTTGGCGCCGTCCTGCGTCTCGGCGTTCTCGTCGTTGAACCAGTAGTCGCCGGCAGCCAGGTATCGGAAGAAGTGGGTGCTGCGGCGGGCAGGGCGACGGTGACGGCCCGGTTGCCGTCCTCGCGGGGGCGAGGGTGTGGACACTGGGCTGCCAGTCGTTCAAGTCGCCGACCACGCCGCCCTGCGCGGCCAGGTGTCGGCGGGCAGGACGAATGTGACCTCGGTGCGGTCCTCGCGCGGAGTGCGCTCCAGCACGGTGATCGACTCCTGATCTGCGGGGATGGGTCGGGTCATCTTCGTCAGTGGGGCCACTTCGTCAGTGGGGCCACTTCGTCAGTGGGGCCACAACCCGCACGCCGGCACGGGCCGGGCTCTCCACCACACTGCTGACCGACTGGACGGCATAGCCGCAGGCGACCACGTGAGCGGGTGGCATGCGGTGGCCAGGGAGCGTCGCAAGACGCCGCACACCGCACACCGGGTAGGGGCTGCTTGCCGCGGCCGGGCCGCGCCCGCAGGCGCCGGTTTGCGGCCCCGGCCGACACGTCACAGGAGATCGCTCAGGTCGTACAGGCGCTGATGCCACCAGTCCCCCCTGCGGTGCGCCTCTCGGTGGGCGAACGGGTCGGGGATGGTCCTGCGTCGCAGCTCGTCGTCCAGTCCGGCCAGCAGGGCCTCCAACTCCCGACGCGGCCACCGGGGAAGCCTGCGGACGGCCAGTTCGAGGAGCTCCCGGGCCACGGCGATGTCGTTGTGCAGGTCGCACTGCTCGCAGGGGCAGTAGTCCCGCCGCAGGTACAGGTAGCGGCCCGGACGGGCGAGGGGAGCATCCAGTAGCTCCTCAGGCCGCCCCGCGGGGCAAGTCACCTATGCAACGACCCGGGGGCTCGAGGCTGTTACGAGGCCTTGAACCCGTTTGGCGCAGGGGCTGCTGATGGTCGAGAGGCCGGTGGCGCGTCGGGTGGGGCGCTGCTGCCCGTATGCCTTCCGGACGTGGCGCGGATCGGACTGCCTTCGAGGGTCAACCTGCCTTGACCCGTGTCCTGTGCAAGGGAGGGTCACAGAAATGTCGGCATTGGGCAACACCGGCCGTTTTCGCAGCTTTCGGGTCGGGTTGGGGTCCAGAGTGTGGCTTCTCGGCAGGACGCCGGGAACTGTTCGAAGTCCTCCCGGCTTGCACGAGGCCGGGCCGGACTGCCTGTTGAAGGAGCCTCACGTATGTCTGCTTCTCTCGTCACCCGCCGCACCCTCGCCGGCCTCCTGGCCGCCGGAGCCCTGATCGGCGCCGCTGCGGTCCCGGCCGCCGCAGACGACCACCGGCGCGACCGCGACCACCGGGGCCAGCACGCCTCCTCCCTCGTCATCGGTGACGTCGAGAACGCCGGCCGCGGCCGCGACAACCGCGCCCTGAACAGCGAATGGGTCGAGGTGAAGAACACCGGCCGCCACAGCGTTCAGCTGCGCGGCTTCACCCTCACCGACAAGCAGGGCAACCGCTACCGCTTCAACGACTTCCGCCTGGAGGGCCGCTCCAGCGTCAAGGTCCACACCGGCCACGGCCGCGACACCCACCGCGACGTCTACCAGGACCGCCGCCACCAGATCTGGGACGAGCGCGACACCGCCACCCTCCGCGACAACCGCGGCAACATCCTCGACACCGAGTCGTGGGGCCGCCGCGGACACCACCACCACAGCCACTGACCCCCACTAGGCAGCCACACCCACAGAGCGTGAGTGTGTGACCTGCCAGATACCGCACGGACCGGCGTGCCACGGCAAACCAGCCGCGGCACGCCACACTCATGTACACCTTCCGGCACCCCACCTCGCGACTTCGGATCCGCTACCCCGGGCTTTCGGGGTAGCGGGGTGCCGGACGGCCTGTGCGGGGTAGGGCAAGCCCAAGGGGAGCCTGGGCAAGCCACCAGCTCGCACCCCGAGGCCGTCTCCGGCCTCCACGGGCAGGTGGGCAGCCACGCTCCGCAGGGCAGCGCTCACCGGGTGGGTGGGGTTGTTGGGGCCGCTGACACGCGCCCGGCTCCGCCACCCCGCTACCCTGCCGGGCTCAGCGCTCAGCGACGTCTGGCGGGTGATCGGCACGCAGATCAGCGCGCGAAGGTGCTCCGGTGGCGGCGGACGCTGGTTTCGGTGGCTTGCGCGGCCGTGACGGTGCAGTCCTTCGGGACGGTTCGGATGGCCAGGGTCACGCCGCTGGTGATCCGGCAGCGGCGGCCGATGGAGACACCGGGTCCGATGCCGATGTTGTTGCCGGTCTGGGTGTCGTCTCCGATGACGGCCCCGAACCGGGTCGTGCCCGTTCGGTAGAGGCCGCCGGCGGTGCGCATGATCACTTCTCGGTCGGGTTTGCGCATGTCGGTGGTCATGTTGATCGCGGCCACGGTGACGCCGGCGGAGAGGTGGGTCCGGGCTCCGAGGAGGGTCCGGTTCACGCTGATCCGGTGGCCGAGGACGGCGTCCTGCCCGACGAACGTGGCGGTGACTTCGCAGTTGAAGCCGACCTGGACGCCGGCGCACTGGACGCTGCCTTTGCGTACGGTCGTGAACTCGTGGACCTTGACGTCCGGCCCGATGATCACGTCGTCCCCGATGATCGCCGTGGGGTGGATGTACGCGGACGGGTGGATGCGCCGGCTCTCCCCGAGCGTGACGAGGGCTTCGCGTTGGAGTCCCGTCCACTGGGCCAGGAACTCGGCCAGTTCGAATCCTTCCAGGCCGCCGTACGGGGTGCTGGAGATGCTCCCCTCGGTGGGGGCGCTGACGTAGTCGCCGAGAATGATCTGTTCCATTGCGGTGTCCTCTCGCATGGTCCGGGGCCTGGGTTCGGCGGGGGTACGCTCGCCGTTCATCTGGCTCCGTGGGGAAGTGGTGATGGTCGTGGCCCGGCCGCGTGTGGGTGTCGCCGTGTTGACGATGGGCGACCGGATGCCCGAGTTGCTGGCCCTGCTGGACTCGGTGGCCAAACAGGACGAACCGGCGGTCCGGGTCGTGGTGGTCGGTAACGGCACGGCTTTGCCGGGTCTGCCCGAGGGCGGGTGTGGGGTGGAGTTGGCGGAGAACTTGGGAGTGTCGGGAGGCCGGAACGTCGCCTGGCGCCGCCTGCGGGACTTCGGGGACGTCGATGTCCTGGTGGACCTGGACGACGACGGCCTGCTGATCGAGGCGGACGTCGTCCGGCGCATCGCCGACCTGTACGAGGCGGACCCCCGGTTGGGCATCGTCTCGTTCCGGATCGCGGACGAGACCGGTCACACGCAGCGCCGGCACGTGCCCCGCCTGCGGGCCGACGATCCGATGCGCCGGGGCCTGGTGACCACGTTCCTGGGCGGCGGACACGCACTGTCGATGCCGATGCTGGAGGAGACCGGGGGCTGGCCGGACGCCTTCTTCTTCACGCACGAGGAGACCGACCTGGCCTGGCGGGCGATCGACCGCGGGTGGGACATCCTCTACGAACCGGCGTTGGTGCTCCAGCACCCGAAGACGTCCCCGGCCCGGCACGCGGTCTACTACCGGATGACGGCGCGCAACCGGGTCTGGCTGGCCAAACAGCACCTGCCCGCCCCGCTGGTGCCGGTCTACCTCGGTGTGTGGATCGCGCTGACCGTGGCCCGTACCCGGTCCGCGACGGGACTGCGGGCCTGGTTCTCGGGGTTCGCCGAAGGCGTCCGGACATCCTGCGGCCCCCGGCGACCGATCCGCTGGAGGGCGGTCTGGCGACTGACCCGGTTGGGCCGGCCGCCGATCATCTAGCCGCCGGATCGTCCAACCTTGGCTGCCTAGACTGCCGCGGGCTCGCGCCGCAGCCAGTCCGGGGCGGCGGCCGGAGTGTTCCGGAGCCATTTCACGTAGCGGGTCACCCCCTCGGTGATGGTGACCTTAGGCCTCCAGCCCAGGACGTTCTCCATCCGGCGCGTGGACGCGTACCCGCCGAGGGGGTCGCCGGCCGGGAGCGGCGTTTCCAGGAGCGGTGTGTTCGGGTAGTGGGCCTGGACGAGTTGGGCGACCTTCCTGACGCTGGTGGGAACGCCGGTGCCGATGTTGACGGTCTCGGTGTGCGCGTGGGGGCTGGTCAGGGCCCGTACGGTGCCCTCGGCGATGTCGTCCACGTGGACCATGTCACGCACTTGGCGGCCTCCGCCGTTCAGGTGGAGCGGCAGACCGAGGTGGGCTCGCGCGGCGAACCAGGCCACGACCCAGGAGTGCGAATCCTGCTTGATGGTCTGTGGTTCGCCGTAGACGGAGAAGTACCGCACGATCGCGTACGAAGTGCCGACCTGGCCGAGGACGAGCGCGGTCTGTTCCTCGCCCCACGCCTTCGTGTTGCCGTACACGGACTTGGGACGCGTGCGGGTGAACTCGTGGAACTGGGGTGGGATGCGTCCGTGGACGGACTCCAGGAGTTGGCGCATGGTCAGGAGCTCGGGGCTGTCGCTCTCCTCGGGGTTTCCGTCGCCGTAGACGCTGGCGGAGGAGACGAACACCATGCGTCGGACGCGGTCCGTCGCCGCCACGGCGTCCAGGACGTTCTGGGTGCCGGCCACGTTGGTGTCGATCGCGGCGAGCGGGTCTCGGGTACAGGCGGCGACGTCCGCCAGGGCGGCGGCGTGGATCACGTAGTCCGAGTCGGCGACCAGCTTCCGGACCAGCGCGGTGTCCCGGATGTCACCCAGGACCACGTCGGGGTCCCCGGCACGGACTCCGAACAGGTCGGCGTACACCTGCTCGGGGTAGGCGTTCATGGCGCACAGGGCCACGGGGCGGGCGCCGAGGCCACGCAACTGCGTGGCGATACGAGAGCCGATGAGCCCGGCGCCGCCGGTCACCAGGACGGTGGCGCCGGCCAAGGCGGCGAGGTCTGAGCGGTGATGCACGATGCCTCCGTGGGCAGGTTCGGGTGGAACGTGGCAGGAGCCGCCCGTCGGGCAGCGCCCATGGGCGGGTGATGCGGTCGGCGTCCGGGTTCTCGGGGCAAGGCGAGGGCCGGTCGTTGCGAATCCGTGGCCGCCGTGCCGCGTAGGTCGGTGGGGGAGAGCCGGTAAGGCGCCCCCTGCGCGCTTGCAATCAGTGAACCGGCGATCACTGTGCGCGGGTACCGTGGGCGGTGCGGCAGCCTGTTCAATCTGTTCAAGATCGCTTCAGGGAGTGCGAGTTGACGGAAAGTCGGATTCCGAACACCGCGCTGGCGGACGCCATCGCCGAAGCCGGATGCACGTACGAGGTCCTGGCCAGGGAGATTCGTACCGTCGCCGGCGAAGCCGGGGAGCAGTTGCACACCTCGCGCTCGGCGGTTCACTCCTGGGTCGCCGGCGGTACACCGAGTGGTCGGACCCGCGCGTACATCGCCGAGGCTCTCACCAGAAGGATGAAGCGCAAGGTCACGCTCACCGAGATCGGTCTAGGCTGCGCAGGCATCGGGGAGGCCATGGGTGCCGATCCGTTGGCCAGTGCCACCGATCTCGGGAGATTCGTGATGCTCCGTCGCAGGGACTTCCTCAACGCCGCCTTCGCGACGGCCGCGGTCGGTCTGCCCCTCGCCTACGACCACGAAGCCGTCGCCGCCACCCTCAGGGCGGGCGAGCGCGGCGGCAGCGTCGGCGCGGAGGAGGTCGCCACCGTTCGCGGGCTCACCGAGACGTTCCGCGGCGTGGACGATCGGCTGGGCGGCGGCCACGGACTGACGACGGTGACCGCGTACCTCACGGACACGGTCGTCCCCATGCTGGAGGGACGCTTCCCGTCCGATGCGGTGCGTCGAAGCGCGTTCGGGGCAGCGGCCACGCTGGCGTGCCTGGTCGGCTGGAAGCACCACGACCTGGGCCACGAGGGCGCCGCCCAGCGCTACTACCTGCTCGGCTTCCAACTCGCCTGCGAGTCCGACCCGGACGGGCACGGCGCGTGGATGATGCGGGCCCTGACCCATCAGGCGCTCGACCTCGGCCACCCCGGATCGTGCATCGGCCTCGCCGAGGAAGCGGTACGCCGCGCGTCGGGCAAGGTCGACCGACAGACCGAAGGACTCCTGCTCGTTACATGCGCCAGGGCGTACGGCGCCGGCGGCGAGGGCGGCAAGGCGGCGGCCGCGCTGCTCTCGGCCGAAGACGCGATGCTCGCCGGGGACGACCAGGTGGCCTCGTACGCCGCCGCCTCGGGACCGGTCGCGGCCACCATCGCCTCGCACACCGGCAAGACCCTCACCGAGATGCGGGACCACAAAGCGGCCGAGAAGCACTACCGCACTGCGCTCAGAGGCCGAGCCCCGGGCACCTACCAACGCGTGCACGGCCTCACCCTGGTCAACCTCGGCAAGTCGGTCGCGGCCCAGCACCGCCACGAGGAAGCAGTGGTCCTGTGGAGCCGCTCCCTCGACTTCATGGACGGCGTGACGTCCGACCGGAACCGCAAGGAAATCAGGTCGATCCAGTCCGCCGCGGCCGGCTACCGAAGGCGCAGAGTCCCGGGGGCGGAAGCCCTGAACCGGCGCGCCGCAGACCTCCTTCGGGCCCAGTCATGACCCCTCCCCACACGACTCCGCGAAGGACTTCCCACACGGACACGCCGACCGTCGGCGTCGTCATCCTCACCATGGGAGACCGGGACACGGAACTCCGGGCCCTCCTCGACTCGGTGACGGCCCAGGAGGGAGACCCGGCGACGGTCGTCGTACTCGCCCAGGGCGTGGATCTGCCCGTCCTCCCCGTCCTCCCCGAACACGTCGCCGTTGTCGAGCTCCCGGAGAACCTGGGGATTCCCGGGGGCAGGAACGCGGGGGTGCGGTGGCTGCGAGAGCACGGCGGCGTGGACATCGTCCTCGTCCTCGACGACGACGGCCTCCTGCCCCGGACCGACACGCTGCGACTCGTACGTGAAGCGTTCATCGCGAACTCCCGTCTCGGGATCGTGGGCTTCCGCATCGCGGACGAGAACGGCCACTCCCAACGCAGACACGTCCCCCGCCTCCGCGGCGCCGACCCCCTGCTCTCCGGCCCGGTCACCACCTACCTCGGCGGCGCCCACGCCATCCGGGCGCGTGTGATCGACGAGGTCGGCGAGTTCCCCGCGCCGTTCTTCTACGCGCACGAGGAGACCGACTTCGCCTGGCGCGCACTCGACGCGGGCTGGGACATCGACTACCGCGCAGACCTCGTACTGCACCACCCGCGCACCCCGGCATCCAGGCACGCGGTCTACTACCGCAATACCGCCCGCAACCGCGTCTGGCTGGCGAAGCGCCACCTGCCCGCCGTCCTGGTTCCGATCTACCTCGCCTCATGGGCGGCGTACACCCTGGCCCAACGGCCCCCCTTGGCGGGGCTGAGGTCGTGGTGGGCAGGCTTCTTCGAAGGCGTACGGACTGCCTGCCCACCACGCCGCCCGATGCGGTGGCGGACGGTATGGCGTATGACCAGACTGGGCCGACCGCCGGTGATCTGACGGGGGATCCCGATCCCCGCGGATGCGGGGAGTATTGACAACGGCATGGGGCTACAAGGGCATCGTCCAGGGACCATCCCCGCGCGGCGGGGAGCAGCCCAGTTCGGCGACGGCGGCGCGGTGGCCTTCGGGGTCATCCCCGCGCGTGCGGGGAACAGGATCACGCGTGGGTGGCCTCCACCAGCGCGCTGGGGTCATCCCCGCGCGCGGGGAGCAGTCGGCGTCGTTGCGGTACGTCGCCCGGGTCCCGGGGTCATCCCCGCGCGTGCGGGGAGCAGTCGCCGGTCGGGCCAGCTGGCTTCGCCGAGCTGGGGTCATCCTCGCGCGTGCGGGAAGCAGGCGGGCGCACTGCACCTGCCGGGTGCGCTGGAGGGGTCATCCCCGCGCGTGCGGGGAGCAGCTGATCGCCGCCACCGTGGCGGCCGCGCGGGCGGGGTCATCCCCGCGCGTGCGGGGAGCAGGAGCGCCAGGTCCGCACTAGCACGGGCTCAGAGGGGTCATCCCCGCGCGTGCGGGGAGCAGGACCTCGACGATCGGGGAGGCCGGTTCTTCCAGGGGTCATCCCCGCGCGTGCGGGGAGCAGCTCAGGCCGGGAAGTCGGAGCAGTCCCTCTGCGGGGTCATCCCCGCGCGTGCGGGGAGCAGCGCCTGGGCGCCGCCGCCCGTGACCGCGGTGAGGGGTCATCCCCGCGCGTGCGGGGAGCAGACCACGGAGAAGGGTCGCAACGTCAAGGGCGCGGGGTCATCCCCGCGCGTGCGGGGAGCAGACCACGGAGAAGGGTCGCAACGTCAAGGGCGCGGGGTCATCCCCGCGCGTGCGGGGAGCAGACCACGGAGAAGGGTCGCAACGTCAAGGGCGCGGGGTCATCCCCGCGCGTGCGGGGAGAAGGGCACGCAGGCGGAAGACCTCGGTAACGCGCTGGGGTCATCCCCGCGCGTGCGGGGAGCAGTGCGACGGGGGGTTAAGCGTGAGGATGCCGTAGGGGTCATCCCCGCGCGTGCGGGGAGCAGGCATGGGGGCAGGCTACCGCTCACCGCTGGAAGGGGTCATCCCCGCGCGTGCGGGGAGCAGGCTTGCTGAGTTGGGACGATACCTGGCTCAGCTGCCGTTTTGAAGCACTTCCAATGAGTCCGGCATATCAGGTGAAAACTGCCATCGAGCGGTTGGAGTATCCCCGGTCAGGTCGACACGTCGTCCACGAGCGTCCGGCAGTTCTCCGTATGCCGGATCGGCCCAGGTCACTGGCCGGTGTCGGCGAGCGTTTCGGCGAGATCGGCGCTGGCCTCGTAGCCCGGGCTGCCGTCCAGGGCGCCGCGGCGGCGGTTGTAACGGTCGGTCGTGCGTGGGTCCTTGTGATCGGCCCAGTGTTGGATCCTGTCCCGGCGGGCGCCGGGGCGGGCCAGGGCGTTGGTGATGGTGGTGTGCTTGACCACGTGAGGGCCCACCTTCCGCTGCGGGAGGCCGGCGCGCTTGGCCAGGGCGTTGATCGCCCTCCACTGTGAGGGTTCGTCGAGCTTGCGGCCGGTGCGGGTCGCCAGGATGTAGCCCTCGGTACGCTCGCCGATCTCGTCCTGGATCGCGGCCCACAGCAATGGGGGAACAGCCTTCCGTACCCAGTAGCCGCCCTTCACTTCCACGTCCAGGACGCGGTGGCCGCCGTCCTGCCCGAGACGCTCGATGCGGGCGCCGAGCGCCGAATCGATGCGTAGGCAACAGTCGTGGAGCATCAGGAGTTCGGTGTACAGGCGGTGACCGGTCGGCCAGCGGTTTCCCCGGTGGTCGAGCCCGTCGCGGGCGGTACGCAGTAGCGTGGCGAACTCGGCCTGCGTGAAGGCCTCGGTACGGCTGTACAGGGGGTCGATCGCCGGGTAGAGCACGGCTTCGAAGGGGTTCGAGTCGAGCTGCTCCTTCGGCAGGAGCTTCGTCCTCAGAAGGAACACGTAGAAGCTGGAGCACGCGGACAGCACGTTGTGGCGGGTGGCGTCACTGCGGGGCGGCCCTTCGGGCACCCGCCGCCCCTCGCGCCAGATCAGGGTGGGCAGCGTCTCCAGGTTGGCGGCGAAGGCGTCGGCGAGGAGGAACCGCACGGTGAGTGGGTGGACTCCGTGCCGGCGGACGTAGGCCTCCAGCAGCTTGAAGTTCTGTGCGTAGGTCTTCGCCGTACCGGGCGACCGCTGGTGGTGGTGGGCGATCCAGGCCGCGGCCAGGGTGCACAGGACGTCGTGCTCACCGTAGACGGCGGCGAGGTAGTCGAACATCTTCCGAGCAGGAGGCGGCCATGCGTCCCGGGGGTCCTGACCCAGGCGGGCCAGGGAGGTACGGGCCGACCGCGGGGCGAGCACCAGCGACGTCGGGGGCACGGGAGGCGTAGCCGGCACGAGCGTCATGCTTCAGTTCCTTCGCGTTCGTCGGTCCTTCTCGCCACTCCGGTTCCTTCCCGCTCGGGACCGGTCGCTCCTTGCGAACACTTCTGAACCGGTTGGAGCTTGACGGTAGCTCAGGGGGCCCCTGGAGGTTACAGGAAAACCGTAATTTTCCTGTAGGTCATCGGAGCCGCCCTGAACATCCGCAACATCTCGTACCGATAGACATGGAGAAGTCGAGGACAGAGGAGCGATGCTCTCGCTACGGTGACATCACGTCAGTGAGACGTCTATCGACGTTTGTTGTAACGGGAGTCCTGAGCCATGCGCATCACCGTGACCATCGAAGAGCCGAACGAGGCGTTCCGTGCCGACCTGCTCGACCTCCTCGCCAAGCACGCCGCTGTCGTCGAGCTCGACACCGAGTGGACGATGGAGCGCGCCCACCGCTTCTACCAGGCAGTGCCGCAGAGGGCCCAGCGCCTACTCCGAGAGGCCGCCGTCAGGGACGGCTTCGTGTCGGACGAGACGCTGCGCGAGGACCTGGACGGCAAGAATCTGCGTGGCCATGCGGGCCCCCTCAAGAGGGCCCTCGAACGCGGTGTCCGCGAAGGATGGTGGCCGGAGGGCATGCAGCCACCCCTCGCCCCGCGGGGCCCCGGCTTCGGCAAGGTCAAGGGCTACCAGATGCCGAAGGAGCTGGTCAGCACCTTCTTCGCGGCCATCACGAACCCGCCTCAGGCCGGGGTCGGCACCACCTCCCCGTAATCGTTACGGGGAGCTCGGAACTGTACGGGCCCACCACCGTGCCGGCTGGGGGCGAGGACTCGGGCGCTTCACCACCCAAGGCTCGGGAGGGACTTTGCCGCACCATCACGCCTCAACGTTTAAGTGGGGGTCTGCGCTTCCCCTGTGTAACTCCGCCAATGCTGAGGGCGGTGGGACCACCTACTACCATTAGTAGGTGGTCCCGCCGCCCTCAGCATTGCCACGGGTCCGAATACCCTCACCAGATACTGCCGGACCATCGGACATCAATCCCGCCGACAATACCGTCAGCAATTCAGTGCAGATGTCCGCAGTGAAATCGTGCATCGACCTGTATGGGAAGGGCGAGGTGCAGTATCGTGTGTCGCGTAACTTACGGAACATCCGGTGGATGTGCGCCGCGCAACGCACACACCTGAGGCCCGCCGCGGCACTTGAATCGCGACGGGCCGACCCCGGGAACAGCCCCCCGGACGTGCCTGAAACACGTCCGGGGAGGCTACCCCCGAAGCGCGCGCACGAACTGCGCACTGTAGGCCAGCAGGGCCACGATCGGGACGGCACTTCGCGCCATCCATCGGACCCGTGCCACCAAGCGCAGTCGGCTGCGCTTTGGTGACTTGCTGTTTTCTTCTTCAGGGTCCTTCACGGCACCCCTTTCTCCACCTCGGGGACCGGCCCGCGGCAGCGGACCTTCGGCACGTCGCAGCATTGCGGCGGCGCACAGAAGGGCAGCGGCAAGACGCCGCCTGCCCCAGAGGGTGCAACAAGGAAACAATAGCCAGTTGCGGAGCAACGGCACAGCCGAAGCAGAGAATTACGGAATTTCCGTAGAATCTCCAGAGGTCAGCAATTCGATAAAATCGAACAGTGCGAAGTGGGTGCTGGAGTCGATGATTTCTCCAGCGAGGCCGCAGAAGGCTGTCGGGCTGCCGGCCCCATGACGAGGCCCGCCGGGCAAGGCGCCCCGACGCCTGAGCCGTTGCCGGGACGTCGCCCGTATCCAGGGCGGCGTCGGAGGCTCCGTGGCGGGGCGGCGACCTTCACCAGGGCAGCCATGTTGTCGTCCAACGCGTTGGACGACAAGGCCGGTTCGAGGCTGACGGCCGGCCTCCCCTGCGAGCCACGTGGCGGTGAACCCGGGGAGCGCGTCCGTGCGGTCTCGGATTCGGACGGCGAGGGTCGCGCCGCTGGTGACCAGGCGGCAGTTGCAGCCGATGGCAACGCCCACCCCTACCCCTACCCCTACCCATGCTGAAGCCGGTGCCGTGACTCCTCGGTCGGGTTCAGGCCAGTCCCGCGGCGATCGCACGGCGTACCGCGTCGGCGCGGTCTCGGATGCCTGCTTTGGCAAACAGGTTGTTGATGTGCGTTTTGACCGTCGCTTCGCTGATGAAGAGCTTCTCGGCGATCGCCCGGTTCGGCAGTCCCTGGCCGATGAGGGTGAGGACCTCACGCTCGCGTGAGGTGAGGTCCTGCGGCAGCGGCGAAGGTTGCGCTGTGGCCGTTGGCCGCGCGCGGGCGGTGGCCAGGAGGCGGTCCTGGACCTCCCGGTCGAGCACGGCCTGGCCCGCGGCGGCGGCGCGGATGGCGCGGACGATGTCCTGCCGTCCCGCGTTCTTCGTCAGGTAGCCGCGAGCGCCGGCGCCCAGTGCGGCCAGGATCGAATCGTCGTCGGCGAAGGTGGTCAGCACCACGACGGCGATCTGCGGGTGTTTCTCGCTCAGTCGGCGGGTCGTCTCGATGCCGTCCATCACGGGCATGCGCAGGTCCATCAGGACGACGTCCACCGCTGCCGTGGCGACGGCTGCCAGCACCTGCGTGCCATCGGCCGCGGCGGCGACGACCTCGATGCCCTCCGCCATGCCGAGCACCGCGGCCAGGGGCTCACGGACGGCGGCCTGGTCGTCGGCGACGATCACCTTCAGGTGCTGCTCGCTCTCGGTCGCTCCACTCATACCGGGATCACTGCCTCCACTTGCCAGCCGCCTTGACCGTGCCCTTCCGTGACCGGGCCCGCGGTAATGGTGCCACCCAGCAGCGCCACGCGTTCACGCATTCCTATCAGCCCCATTCCACTGCCCACGCCCGCGGTCGCCCCGCCGGTCGCGGGGCCGTTACGGATGCTCAGCGTCGCGGAGCCGGTCTGGAACGTCAGTTCCACCCGGACGTCGGAACCCGGTGCGTGCCGGGCCGCGTTGGTCAGGGCCTCCTGCGCGATGCGCAGCAGGTTCTGGGTGACCTGGGCCGGCAGTTCACGGACGGTTCCGGTGACGGTGAGGGCGTCCCGGTGGCCGGAGGACTCGACCATCGCGGTCAGGCTCTCGAGGAGCGGAAGGGAGTCCTCACGCAGTGCGTGTACGGTCCATTGGGCCTGTTTGAGGCTCTCCCTGACCAGGCTGTGTGCCTTGCTGTTCGCCTCGCGGACCTTCTCCAGGTCACCGGTGTCGAGCAGGGCGTCGGCCAACTCCAACTGCATATTGATGCCGGCCAGCGAGTGCGCCAGCACATCGTGGACGTCCCGGGCGATGCGGGCGCGCTCGATGAGTACGGAGGTACGGGCCTCGGCGCGGGCGGCCCGCTCGGCGGACTCGGCGGACGAGATCATCGCCTCCACGGCGCGCTGCCTGCTGCGGCTCAGGATTCCGGCCACGACCGGGGCTGCGACGGTAAGGCCCACGGCCCAGGGCAGCAGTTCGTGTCCGGGGCCGAGGCGGAAGTACAGGACGCCGCTGCAGAGCAGGCCGGCCAGAACGGCGAGCGAGAGGGCCTGCCGGAGGGGGAGCCGGTAGCCGATGTGGCCGACGAGGAAGTACGCGAACAAGTAGCCGGAGCCGGTTCGGGCGGTGCCGATCAAAGCGGCGGCCGCCCCCACCCCGAGCGTCAGCCACAGGAGGGCGGCGCGGGGCGGGAGCCTGGACTCGGAAAGGTGGCGTGCCATCAGTGCCACCGCGTTCACCGCGATCAGCGCGGCCACCGCCAGGCCGCGACCGTCGACTCCCAGCGGGCGGACCGTCACGATCGCGCTGACGATCACCGCCAGGGTGACGGCCCAATGCAGTCGCGGGTCTTGGCGGGGCGCGACCCGGGGGCCGGCCCCCGAGTCCGGGGCCGACCCGGGGCCGGCGGTACTGACGGATGCGGACACGCCGCGACCATAACCCACCGTCAGGCGGCGCGATCGAGCACGGTCGCGCGAGCACGCGCACCCACGGGCAGCTCCTGCTCCCGAGTCACCCGGCGGCTGCGTACGAAGATCGTGGCCAGCCGTGTGACCACCTCGGTGAGCGCCATCAGGACGAAGGCCGCGACCCAGGCATCGGCGGTGGTGATGTCATGGGTGGCGCTGAACCGTGCCACGTCGTCGCCACCGCCATGGTCGACCCAGACCTGGAATCCCATCCGTGCGCCCATGCCGAGCACCCACAAGGCCGCCGAGACGGCACCCGCCTTGATGAAGAGGTGTCCGTCCGTACTGCGGATCCGGGTGTACACACCGCCCGCGATGCCGAGCGCCGCGCCGGCCGCGACCAGCGCACCGATCAGCACGAGGTCATTGCCCGCGGTGGGGACGGTCGTCAGGTACTGGGAGGCCACGAACGCCACGATGCCCAGCGGGAGAAGGTAGGACTTGGGGCCCAGACGGCCTTCCCGCAGCTGCCGGAAGACGATGAGTACCAGGGCGATGTCGGTGATCCAGTCGGTTGTGGTCATGCCCCCAAGAGTGCTGTCGCGCGGCCGTTCTCACCTGGACCCAGGGGTGGAGGTACGGGTGGAGTTCGACGTGCGGCGTCAGTGCCGGGGCGTGGTGGGCGTGGTGGGCGTGAGGGACGTGGCCGAGGCGCGGAGGGGGGCCGGGTCCAGTGGCGTTTCGCTGGTGGACGGGTGTGCGCGGGGCGGGGGAACTGACCCGGGTGACCTGTCGGTGACGGCAGGAGGCCGGTAGAACCGGCCTGGTCCCGCATCGGGCGATGTTCGCCCGCTCTGTAGGGGACGTATGTGCCACTCCGACTTGGCCCTCGTGCCGAACGTCACTCGTAGGTGTTGGTGCCGGGCAAGCTGACGAGCAACTCCTTGCGGCCGATCATGCCGGCTCCCTTGCCAACCAGGGTGACCTTGGCGAGGGGGCCGCGGCGTTGGGTCTCCGGGCGGGGCGGGTACCAGCTGAGGGAGGTCAGGCGCACCTCGATGTCGGGCAGGCCGACGGGCCGGAACACCATTCCCACCTGTGCCTCGCCGGTGAAACTCTCTGCGACGCACACCAGCTCATCCGCGGAAGCCTTGGCGATCTGAAACACGAAGATCCGAGCGGCAGTTGGTGGCGCGGGCTGCGCGGCGATCGCATCGATGATCAGCTCGATGTCCTCCGAGGCGGCAACGCAGAAATCCTGGTCGCTCGTGACGGAGAGATCATGGGGGCCCTCACCGCCTGTGTCGGATTCGGCGATCCGCGAGGGGACGATGAACGAGTTGCGCAGTTCTTTGAAAGTCCAGTCGACATTCTGTGGTGCATCGCGAGTCACGGAGCGGAACATTTCGCCCAGCTCGGGGTGAGGTTCGCTGAAACGCCAACCGATCGTGGGTACTTCGGCAAGGCCGGTGATGGTGTTCGTTTCGCTGTTGGATTTCATCCAAGCCAGAGGGGCGAAACGTTCAAGGGCGCTCCGGGCCCGCTGGAAGCGCGGTAGTCGAGCCGTCATTCCTATCGCCGCCAGTCCGTCGTTCTGTGAAGTTTCGCCAGCTCGTTGAGGTCGGCCTCGCCGTTCAATCTTATGACGCGCTCGCCATTCTGGGATCGCAGGGCTCTCTCGTAATCTCCCCGTGGAATCGGATCTGGACTCAAGGTTGGATCATAAATGTATCGACCGTCGGTGTATACCTGATGGAATACATAATCCTTGACAATGATTCCATCAGGTCCTGTTTCGGGCGTCCTGAGATTTCCCGACGGGGTGATGTAGTGAACGATCCTCCCGTCCCCGTTCGCCTGCCTCATGATGTAGTCCGATATTTCGGTGCAGTCGATGTAGTCACCCTTAGGTGCGGCTCGCATCGCGTCCACCAGGTTCGGCTTCGGGAGGTGATCCGGGTGAGGTTCTCTGAAGTCGTAGGGGCCGCGTGCCGGGCATTCCTCCGGGGCGAGGCCCAGCGGGTCAGCTCCGATGAGGGGGTTGTGGACGTAGGCCGCGGGGTTGGGGGCGGGTGACAGGCCGAGAGGGTCCGGTGTGAGATATCGGGCCGCTTCCGGGTCGTAGGTGCGGAAGAGGTTGTGGTGGAGCCCGGACTCCGGGTCGTAGTACTGACCGGGGAAGCGCATTGGCGTGTAGGCCGTCGCGTCGCTGTTCCAGGTGGTTGTGCCCCACAGGGCACTGCGCGTACGCCAGGCCGTCGTGCCGTCTTCGTAGAGGAGTTGGGTCGGGGTACCGATGAGGTCGGTGACGATCGCGAAGAAGCGGTCATCGACCGACTCGTTGTCGATGCGCTCCGTCTGGGTGAGGGGGTGGTGGCCCTTGTGGGTCCAGGTCAGGGTCACTGGGCCGTTGGTCTGTTCACAGAGTGTGGCGCCGTCCCAGGTGAAGATCGTTTCCTCGACCACTGAGCCCTCGGCCGACAGGCGCTGCTTCGCTTTGCGGCGTCCCAGAGGGTCGTAGGCGTAGCGCCAGCGGGTGCCGTCTGGAGTGACGACGGCCGCGAGCTGGTCCTCCGCGTTCCAGTCGTAGTGCCAGGTCTCGGGCTTGCGAGACAGACGGGTCTTCTGGCGAAGTGTCACCCGGCCCAGTGCATCGTGCTCGTAGCGGATGGCGCCCGCCTGGTTGATTCGGGTTCCGGTGTAGCTCCGCCCGCCTTGGGCCTCCGTTCCCGGGTGCCGATTCGGCCAGGTGGCGCGGGTCTGATTACCTGCCTCGTCGTAGGCGTAGCGCTCCGACCAGCGAGGGGCTTCCACCGCTGTGACGCGCGCCGCCGAGTCGAGGGTGAAGGTGCGGGTGCCCGTCTGCGAGTCGTCGATCCCGGTCAGGTAGCTGTCCGCTCGGTAGCTGTAGTCACGGCGCTGCAGCGGATACCCCTTCGGTCCCATGACCGTTTGGGTGGTCAGGCGGCCGGCGGCGTCGTACTCCTGGGTGAGCGAGAGACCTGCACCCACTGTGCGCGTCAGTTCCTGGCCCGCCGCGTCGCGTTCGAAGGTGAGTGTGCGCCCCGCCGTGGTCAGTGACGTGCGATTGCCGGCCGCATCGTAGGTCCAGGATGACGTGAGGCCGGTCGGGGTGACGCGGGTGGTGCGACGCCCCGTCGCGTCGTGGGAGAAGGCGAGGGTGCGGCCGTCGACTGTCTCCGAGATGACGGTGCCGGCCTTGTCGCGCTGCCAGGTGATGGTCGAATCCTGGAAGGACACCGAGGTCGGGCGGTCACAGGCATCGTATGTGTAAGTGGTCGTACCAGCCGGCGTCGTCTTGCCCACGATCTGCCCGAGTGCGTTGCGGTCGTAGGTAGTGGTCTGACCCAGTGCGTTGGTCCGGGAGACGAGGGAGCCCGACGCGTCGTAGCCGTACGTCAGAGTGCGTGAGTCGAAGTCCGTCTCCGCGGACAGCCGACCCGCCGCATCGTACGTGTAACCCCACTCCAGACCTTGGGGGCTGGTGACCGTGGTGAGCCGCAGCTCCGTATCGTGTGCGAAGGAGTAGCGGGCACCGTCCGGGCCAGTACGCGCGGTGAGCAGATCGAAGTCGCCGTACTCGCTGGTGGTGACCCCTCCCGCCGCATCCGTCTGAGTCAGGAGATTGCCCTCACCGTCATACGTCCAGGACTCGGAGTCGCCCGCAGGGTTGACCCGACGCAGGAGACGGCCCTCGACACTCCACGTCAGTCGGGTCGTGCGGTCCAGGGCGTCGGTGATCGTGGCGATGCGGCCGAATGAGTCGCGGCCATACGTCGTGGTCGCCCCCAGAGGGTCGGTCGTCGACATGAGGAGGCCTGCGGGATTGAACCGTGTGGTGGTCGTATGACCATGCGCGTCCGTCGCCGCCGCCAGGTGGCCCCGCTCGTCGTGGCGAAAGACGGTCGTGGCTCCGGACGGGTCGGTGAGAGAGGTGCGGTTGCCCTGGGTGTCATACGTCTGACGAATCGTCGTGCCGTCGGGATTGACGACCAGGGTCGGCAACCCCAGCGCGTTGTATTCGGCGCGTGAGACTCGCTCGTCCGGGCGGATTATGGAGGTCAGGTGTCCCGAATCGTCGTAGGAGAGGCGGATCGAGCGACCGAGCGGGTCGATGCGAGTGAGGAGCCGGTTGTAACGGTCGTAGGTGAAGTAGGTGGTCGCTCCTGTCACGTCCGTCTCCGCTACGACTTGCGCATGGTCGTTGACCACATATCGGGTGGCGTGGCCCAGTGAGTCGGTGCGGGTGGTGATGCCGTCCTCGTAGGCGAAGCGGACGTTCAGATGGCCGTTCGTACTGGACTGAGCGATGCAGCGGTGACGAGCGTCGTAGACGTAGTTGAAGTGACGGTCGTTGGTGTCCGTCCAGGAGGTGATCCGGCCCAGTGCGTCGTAACCGAAGCGCAGCGGGCGGCCGGAGGAGTTGGTGACCTCGGTGAGATGGCCGTCCGAGTAGCCGTAGCGGAGGATCTCGGTGCCGTCGGCAAGGGCGAGGCCGGTTATTCGGCCTTCCGCCGAGGTCATGTGCACCTCGTAGCCCCCGCTGTGGGAGAGGGCGAGGGGGGCGCCCGTCTCCTCCTCATAGGTGAAGGCGATCCAGGCGCCGTTCCGGTCGTCGATCTGTGAGAGGAGCCCGTCCTCCGAGAAGTGGCGGACCTGGCCCGTTTCCGGGTCGGTGACGGTGTACCAGCCGTCGGCGTCGCGGGTCATGGGCAGGCGACGGCCCAGGGTGGGCAGGACGGGTGCGCCGGCCGGTTCGGGGTGGGGGTACTCCAGCAGGCTGCCGTCCGGTTGGACGAGGATGACGCCCTCCGCGTCGATCTCCAGGCGCTGGTCGACCGTCGAGGCCCAGGTGGGGCCGAACCAGCGACCCGAGCGGTACGAGGACTCGAAGGTCCTGCCGAAGACGAGAGGGAGCGAGCCCGGCAGGACGAGGTCCGTCTGCGGGAGGACCATCCGACCCGTCGCCACGTCCACCGGGTCGTCCACGCAGGTCTTGCAGTCCTGCTCCCGGGATTTGTCGGGCTTGTTCTCGTTGAGGTTGTCCCGGGCCGAGGGCTTGTGATCGGGCGCGTCGGGCAGGTGTGGTTTCGGGAGCTCGCCATTGGCCAGGCGGCCCAGGGTCGCACCCCTTCTGATGGCGCTCGCGCCCGCTCCGACTCCCTTGGTGGTGGCGGCCTCGAAGATGAACTTCCCGACACCTTCCCCCGGGTCCTTCATGAACCCGTCGTACATCCGTGAGGCTGCCGTGTTCGGGTCGTTCACCATGCTCATGAGGCCGACGCCCATGCCCGAGAGCTGCATCTTGTACTCGGCCGGATGCATGCGGTTGTACGGATCCGTGGGATCGACCGCGCGGAAGAAGCTGATCGCCCCTGCGGCGCCCTTGACCACGCCTCCGCCGAGGTGTTCGGTTTCGACGCCAATCTGGAATATCTGGGACGCCAACTGCATGGCCGCCGACGGCAACGGCGGAGCGGCGTCCCGCGCCGTCCGCAGCGACTGAACCACCGCTCGGGCTGCCTCGTCGCGTTGGCGGCGGGCCTCGGCCAGCTTCTCGCGAGCCGCCTTGATGCCGTCCGTACCGGGGTCGGTGAAGCCCATGGGGCGTGCCGGCAGGGGATCCTGCTTGGCACGGACCGCCACGTTGTAGGAGTCGACCCACTTGTTGTACGCGTCGTGCGCGGCGACCGACATCTCCACGGCCGTCTTGTACTCGTCGAGCGCCTCCTGGGCCCGACCCTGTGCCCACTCCACCGTGTCGGCGAAACGATTCAGCGCGCCGGCGGCTGTCTCGAAGGCGTCCGCGGCCGCGAACCAGAGCGGAGGTTGCTTCTGGGCCTTCGTACGGAAGCCCTCTGCGGACGCCCCCTGGATGCCGTCGTGGTCCAGGCCCTTGAGGCCCTCGCCCGTCAGGTCGAACGCGGTCTGGAAGTCGCTCAGGTGGGAGGCGGTCGCCCGCAGCTTGGACGCGCTGCCGTGGATCAGCTTCTTCGGATCGTCGGTCTGGCCCAGCGCGACTTCCCCGACATCGGCCCCGAGCCGGTTCGCGACGGCGTTCGCCCCGCTGCGCACGGCGTTGGCACCGTCCTGCCAGCCGACCTTCTCCAGCCCGTCCGCGGTCTTGTCGCCCGCCCACTCCAGGCCTTCGCCGATCGCCTTGCCGCCGGCTTCGAGCCAGTCGTTCAGGTCGCGCGCCATCAGTGGTCACCCTCGGTCGCATGAGCCCGCGCCCGGTCGAGGACCTCACGGTCCAAGCCGGCGTGATCGGCGGCTTCATCCAACACCTGGGCGGTGAACCCCTTCGTCATCGAGTCCCGCTTGGCCTGCTCCCAGATCTGCTGGAACTCGTCGCGGGCCTTCTGGGCCTCTTCCGGGGTCTCTTGCCGGAATGGAGCCTTGATCTCGTCCCAGGACTTCTGCTCGGTCTCGTCCTCGTCCGCGTGCGGATTGCCGACCACGGAATTGACCGCGACCTTGAAGGTGCCCTCGCGGTACTGGTCCTCTTCCCAGACCATGCCCGCAGAGATCCCCAGGTCGCTCGCCAGGCCGCTGGCACTGAGGACGAGGCCGCGCACGCCCCACTCCCAGCGCGTGCAGAGTTCCTCGAACACCCCGGCCACCTCCCCATGGCCGGCTTCCATGCCGGTCATTGCGAGGCCCTTGAAGCCGGCACCCATCGTCGCGGAACCCGCGGCACCGAACTCGCGCAACTCCCCGATCGCGGCACGCAGGCCGTCCGTGATGTTCTTGACCGCGACCGGATCCATCTCCAGGTCTTGGCCGCCGTTGCCTGTCACAATCCCCACCCCCATGATCATCTGCAAGGATACGGAACTTCTCGGAGCAGCTCAGCGGGGTAAATGGCCAAACAGAACCGGTGGTCGAGTGGGGGGCCGGCCCCATGATGCAGGTCGCCGGATCCACTGCCCGCGGGTGTGGCCTCGGTCCGGTGGCGTTCGCGAATTCAACTGTTGCCACTCCCGCCGGGGTCCCCGGCCTGGGCGTACGTCCGGAACGACGACGACCTTCGCCGAGAATGGGAACGCAAGAAGGGTGACGGGCGTGGATGGCGGCGCGAGGCCCTAAGCAGCGCCGGCCAGTCAACGGTCTCTGCCGTGAGGAAAACGGGCGCAACCGAGGTCGGACGACTCGCAGTGGGGACAGGATGCGCGCACAGGCCATGGTGGTCTGCGCGTCGGCGACTTCCCACGTTCGGCCGGTCGGCCAGGGGTTCGATGGCGAACGCCTACGCGTCGTCGACGCCTGAGACGACGAGGTGCAGGGGGAAGTCGTGCGTGCCGAAGGTGACGAACAGTTTTTGAGAAACCCCTCTCCAACTTCGTCCAAAGCGGGTTCTCTTGGCCTCACCTGTTGCGACCGACCCATGGGGGACGGTCGTAAGGAGAACCAAGATGACGAGCTTCACCCCGCGGGCCACGCCCTGCCTCAACTGTGCGACCCGGGTGGACCTCCTGGACGTCCTGGACGCGCCGGTCGCCGTCGAGACCGAGGAAGTCCCGGTGTACAGGGACGCGACCCGTTGGTGCGGCCGCTGCATGCGCTACCTGGACGACTGGGAGCGGTTCCACCTGCTCTACCAGCCGCGCGTGTACCGCTTCTGCCTGGCTCTGCTCAAGGGGATCCTGCCGGACAACGAGGACTACACGCAGGCCGCGAAAGACATGACGCAGGAGACGATGATCACCGCGCACGAGCACTTCCAGGACTGGGACAGGCCCGAGCGTGCCCTGTGGTGGACGGCCCGACGCAAGATCTACAAGAAGTGCGCGACCTACCGCTTCTTCACGAAGGACGGCTTCCCCGTCACGGTCCGGTACAGCGCGAACCCGGTCGAGGACGATCTCGCCGCCACCGTGACCGCCGATCCGACCGAAGCCGTCATCGACAGGGTGGTGCTGTACTCGGCCCTCGCCGGGCTGCCCATCGGGCCGCAAGAATCCCTCATCGCGCACAAGGCCTTCGACCTTCCCGCGGCCGAGGCGGCCCGGGCACTCGACCGACCTGCGACCACCGTCAAGTCCCAGGCGAAACGCGGCCTGGAACTCCTCCGAGAAGCCGCCGCCAAGGGCGCCTTGATCCTCCTTCCACCCGCCGGCATGTACGGCCTGTTCAAGGCCCTTGAACAGATCCCTCTCGACACGGTCGCCAACGGCGCCCTCGATGCCCTTGCCCAGCCCCACATCTACACGCTGGCCGCCGGCGTCGGGATGAAGTACGGCTACGCCTACCTTCGCGATGTACGCGACCGCCGCAACAACCGCCGTCGGTCTTCCGCCTCAAACCGCGAGCACGACCCGAGGTAGGCCGCCCTTCCGCGCACCCGGCCGGCACGCATCTGAATGCTGAATGAGGAGAGGCTGAAAGAAACGTCAGGGCGCTCGAAGCTCCGCTCGGGCGCTCTGATGGGCCGGCACCGGCCCCAACCAGCTGCTGCGCTGACCTCAAGAGCTGTTGCGTGGCGTGGGCTGCGAGACGGACGCGTGTAGTGCCGACCCCGATCGCTGCGGCTGAACCCGATCGTGGTCAGGCCGTGTGCTGCGCGGCGGGTGAGTGGGTGACGGCGTCGGCGGATAGTTTCGGTGCCAATTCCTCGAGGTCGGGATGGGTGGCGGCCACCGCGCGCAGGATGCGGATGAGGGACTGGGGTTCGAGTGGGCGGCCGTTGACGGTGGTGAAGAGATAGCCGTTGTCGGGAAGGGCGCCGGCCCGGTGCGGTAGGTACTCGTCGATGGCGCGGACGGCGTCGTGGTGGACGGGCTGGAGGCGGGTGGCGTCGGAGGCCGCGTTCTTCTGGGGGACGTCCCAGGTGGTGCGGTGCTGTTCCTGATGACGGCCGCTCAGGCGCATGGCGGTGATCTGACCGGGGCGCAGGACGTCGGCGTCGCCGTGCCGGCCCCACAGGTAGTGGTTGAGGCAGAGGTAGACCAGGGCGCGGGCGCGGTGGGGGCCCTCGCGCCGAGTGCCGGGGTAACGGTCGGCGGCCTGGGCGAGCCAGCGGCACTGGTCGGGGGTGAGGAGTTCGCGGCCGGGCAGGCCAGCGGCGAAGTTGCCGCCGCGCTGGAACTGGAGGGACTTCGCGGTGCCCGCCGGTACGAGATCGGGCCCGCCGGCTGCCGCGAGGCTCTCGGCCCAGCGGTAGAAGGAGCGGACGGCGCCGCAGGCGGCGTCGCGGGAGCGGGCCGCGGTCGCGTAGTCGATGGCCCAGTTCTGCAGTGCCATGGGGGTGGGCTGGAGGTACAGGTCGGGGTCGGGGCGTCCTTCGAGCCCGCAGCCGACGGTGAGCCAGTGCAGGACGGCGGGCCGGTAGTGCTCGAGGGCCTGGTAGCCGAAGTGCCCGTTCGCCTCGGAGTTCGGGCCGGCGAGCCACTCCTCGACGAGCCCGGCGACGTCGTGTTCCACATCCATGCGGTCCAAGTTACCTGTACGGGCTTGTCCGCGTGGTCTCGTGTATCCGCCGCCTGTTGCCGCGGTGGGCGTCGGCCTCTGCCGGTTGTTGCGAGGGCCGGCGGTGGCAGGGCCGTCCGTGCGGGTGGCCGCCGATGGCTTGGACAGGTCAGTATCCGTCCCAGCGTGCGTAGCAGTCGCCATGTCGATCGCGGCCGCCTGGGTCGAAGGCTTCCTCGGTGTACTCCTGGACGCCGCGGCAGACACCCGCCTCAAGCTCCTCACCGACACGCACGGGCGGTCATGATGCTGCTCGGCGCCCTGGAGGAAGAGACCCGTTCCGAACAGGTCCGCCAGGCCGCGGGCGAGATGCGCTTCCGCCTCGGCTCACGCCTCGCCCTGCCCACTGATCACACCAGCCCGCCAACGCACAGGGTCTGGCGGATGTGGTCTGCGGGCGGGCCCGCCGGTAGGAGCACTTCGTGGGTATCCGGCCGACGGGTTTGGTTCCCCGCGGCGGCACCTCGTACGCCGGATCCCGCGCAAGGGCCGACGACAAAGGGGTCGCCCGCCTGCTTACGGGGCGTCCGAAGGCGAGCTCCACCTGGGTGTCGCCGCATTCGGCTGCGATGTCGGGAGCAGGCGGTCGCGTTCCGGTTCGTCGATGGCCAGGCCTCAGCGGAGCTTGGTCGCGATCCGATCCACTCGGCGCCCTACCGGTACAGCGGGTCCGCGGACGGGGGCAGCCATTCGGCAGGATCCTGGTCGGACTTCTGGCGGTTCGAGTGGGCCGTGACCGCCACCAGCGACGCCTGCCGGCCAAGGTCCTTGACGTACGCCTCCCGCCGCGCGGCCGTCCAGGCCGAGGCTCCAGCTGAAGGGGAGCCTCATGGGACCCGGCGGTACTCCCTGCCTGCCCCGCGCATTGATGATCCGCAAAGTGGTGTCAGCGGCCGTCGTAGCGCCGCTCGTATCGCCACACCGCGTCGAGTTCTTACACCCGCGGGGTGCCGGGCGGCTCTGGGGGAAAGCGGCGTGCCCCTCCCACGTAGCGCTCTTCATCGTGAAGGGCCGACCCGTACACGGTGGCCTGGACTCGGAGGTCCGCGTCAGGTGCGCCCTCGCCGTTCTGGCGGTCAGATCCACACGGTTCAGCAGGTTGCCCGCATTGCCGCCCGAGCCGCTGGACCGGACGCATCGACTGGTCCGCTGCAACGCCGGCTACAACCGTGCCGGCCTCGTCGCCGCGCAAGCTCTCATCGAGCTGGGTTGGGAGGCGACGATGGCCATCGTCGAAATCCGGAGGAAGCCGTCCCCTTGGCTCTGAATGGCCGGGTCTTCGAGGAGTACCTCACCACAGGCCTCGACGTTGCCCGGCTACTCGGCCGATCCGGACACGCCGAACTGACCGGATCGAGGTCCGAGTTTCGCGTCGGGTGGCGATTCTCTCGATGTCGGTCTGAGGCGGGCCATGCGCGTCCCAGCCGGCGTCTCAAGGCGGGCTGCCTCGTGCCACTGGGAACGATGGAAGTAAACGGTCGAGCTGGCGCATTCGTGACCGAGAATCTCATGGCGTATGCCGTTACCGCCGGGTACGGTGATCACCGCGTGAGACGGTGACCGTGACCTGGTCGCTGTTGCACACGTTCACGGCGGCCGGGGGGACCAGCGCCGCTACGGGGGAATGACACAACACCGCGGGGCTGCTTCACGGCCTCCGCGTCAACGGGTGCTGCCTTGCTGTGCTTTTGCGCGGTGGGTTCGATGCGCGCGCCTGCTCTCGAAGCGAAACATCCCCGTCTGCCTTCGCATGCCACGAGGGGAGACACATTTTGCTGACAAGGTCAGGCCGGGGTTCCCGTAGATGGTGGAGACCCGGTTTCCTCACTCCCGCTGTCACATCCGTTGTGGCGCTGGCCGTGCTGGGCACGGTGGCCGTTCAACCAGGCCTGGGCAACCGCGATCCCGGCCGGAGAACTGCCGCAGCCGGCAGTTCCTACGACTGGCTGGATGACACCGCTGCGGAGCAGTGGCGTCAGGACCAGTGTCTGATGACCGATGTGCTGCGTCTGGGCGGCCCGTCCATGGCCAAGGCCGCGCAGGACGGTCTCAACCTTCCACAGGACAAGCTCCATGTCCTCGCTGACCGTAAGCACTGGGAGCAGACTCCGCTCGCCGCCGCGTACGACAAGGACCAGGACGCGGCCAACGCCGCGATGACGGCTCTGCACGCCACGCGGGACGGGTGGAAGCAGCCGCTGGCGGGGCTGGACACTCCGGCCGGGATCAACGACGCGGACTTCCACTGGCCTCCGGGTTCACCGGGCAGCAACACGGAGGACTTCCACACCCAGACGGGTCTGAGCAAGTGGATCTCGGAGCGGTATTGGACCCAGGAAGGCACCTTCTACGAGGACCCCACGCCGAAGGCCTCCGGGCCGACGGCGGCGGCGATCAAGGCTCTGGGCGCCCCTCTCTACGGCAAGGATCCCGTCCCTAATACTCCCGGGGGTGACTGGAACCGGGACCTCGCAGAGCACAGCGCGTTCGAGCACCTGACGCAGTGGTCGCTGGAGCCGACGGGCGCGGACAACGCGCGGATCTTCCTGGCCTCGGGCGGCTTCCCCCGCACCGCGCCGCAGCCGGGCACCCCGGAGTACCGCATCGCGGTCGAGGACCTGAAGTCCCGCTTCGCCGGCTGCGCGTGGCGCGACCCCATGGACCCCGACAACGCGCTCACCGACGTCACCGCGGCAGCAGCAGCCGAGTGGCAGCAGGAGATCGTCTCCCAGCAGGCGCAGCGCAATCAGATCCTGACCGCGAACACGGACGCCACCAAGGCGCTCACCGCGGGCGCGAAGGCCCTGGGGGAGATGCTGGGGCACTCGTGGGTGGCCGATCACGCCGCCCGCTTCCAGGACTACTGGTCTCCCGGCGGGGTCGGCGCGGTCGGCGACAAGCCCGCGGTGATCGCGGTGCACGCCGCGAACGGCAAGTGCCTGGACATCGAGAACGGCGGAACGGGCAACGGCGCCCCGGTGCAGATCTACACCTGTAACGGCACCGCCGCGCAGCAGTGGACCATGTTCGGCGACGACCACGGCTTCCACCTGCGCAGCGCCACGTCGCAAAAATGCCTGGACGTCTCGAACGCCGGCTCCGCCAATGGCACCCGGATCCAGATCTGGACGTGCAACAGCACCCCGGCGCAGACGTGGGAATTCAACCTGCGCGCCACCACGAGCATCAAGAACGTGGGCTCGGGCAAGTGCCTGGACCTGCACACCTACGACCTGGGCAACGACGCCTGGCTGTGGGAGTGCAACGGCACCGGCGCCCAGCAGTTCGACATCAAGCCCTCCGGCAACGGCGGCGTTCCCGGGCAGTCGCAGTTCACCAAGGCCAAGGCGGCGATCGCCGGGGCCCAGGCGGGCGCGAAGAAGCAACTCGATGTCCTGAAGGCGCAGGCCGCGGCGGCGAAGAAGGCGGCCACGACCTCGGACGCGGCCGCGCAGGCCGCCTACGGCATCGCCGACGCCGGCGGCGCGCCGCGAGGGCGTGGTCTGTTGGTGGGTCAGCAGAAGGCGCAGGTCACCAAGGGCGCGGTGGCCGCTCTGGACGCGATGGTGAAGGCCGGGGAGACCGCCGAGGCCGCGACGAGGGCTTCCGCGGCTGACAGCGAGACCATCGCGCAGCGGGCGCTGGCCCAGGCCGCGCAGGCGAAAGCGGAGTTCCGCAAGGAGGCCGCCCGTACGGCCGAGGCGCAGGCGAAGGCCGCGGCCGACGGCGCGAAGGCGCACCGGGACAACGCGAAGAAGGACGCCGCCACCGCGAAGGCCAAGCTCGGCGACGCGGTGAAGGCCGAGGCCGCCGCGAAGGCCGCCGCGGCCGACGCCCGCGCCAAGCGACTTGCCGCCGAGGCCGAGGAAGCCACGGCGAAGAAGGAGAAGGCAACCGCCGCGACCAAACAGGCCGAGGCGGCGCAACACAAGCAGAACGCCCAGACCGAGGCCGCGAACGCCCAAACCGCCAAGGCCAATGCCGAGGCATCCGAGAAGACCGCGGTCGAGCGGAGAGACGGCGCCGTCACGGCCCGCGACACTGCCAAAGCCACACGAGACGACGCCTGGGACGCGGAACAGAAAGCGGACGCCGCGCGCGCCAAAGCCGACGCCAAGGAAGCCTACGCCGCCTCGCTCGACGCCGGCACCGAGGCCGACGCCGCCCGCGCGGCCGCCGATCAGGCGGACACGTACGCGACGCAGGCCGAGACCGCGGCCGGCAGAGCACGCGGCGAAGCGGACGCCGCGACCAAGGCGGCAGCCGACGCGGACGCCGCGGCCACCCGCGCCGAAGCCGCAGCCAAGCGATCGCGCGCGAACGCGGACGCCGCACAGGCCGCGAAGTTGAAGGCGGACGCCGCCGTACGCACCGCGACCAGCGCCGCCGCCGACGCCATCAGCGCCTCACAGCACGCGGCATCCGAAGCCCGGGCGGCCGTCGCCCTTGCCGACGAGGCCGACGGCAAGGCGAAGACCGCCAAAACCCAGGCAGACCTGGCCGGCCAGGAAGCCGTCAAGGCCGTGGCCGCCTCCGCCAAGGCGGCCGGCTACGCCTACGTCACCGCGCAGGCAGCGGTCGACGCCGGCAACGCGGCCGCGGACGTCGCCAAGCCCGCCAACGACGCCATCCAACTGGGCTCCCCCTACACCACCACCGACTCGACCGCAGGTCTGCTGGTACTGACGGGACAGGCGTCGAAGACGATCGCCGAGCAGCAGAAGGCCATCGCCGACGCGCACGCCAAGAACGCCCAAGACGAAGCCGCCTCCGCCAAGGTCCTTGCCGACCAAGCACAAGGAGACACCAAGGCCGCCTACCAACACGCGGCCAACGCCGCCGGATACGCGGCCGACGCCCGCGGCTACTCCAAGGAAGCCCTCAACCACGCGGCCGACGCCGCGAACAGTGCCTCCCTTGCGGCGGCGTCCCTGGCCCGCACCACCGAGTTCGGCCGCCAGGCCGCCGCCGACGCAATCGCAGCCGACAAGGCCGCCGACCGCTCCGAGGGCTACGCCAAGGAGGCCCGCACCTCCGCCGACCAGGCGGCACTCGACGCGGCAGCCGCCCGCAGCGCAGCCGCTCAAGCGGAACAGGCCGCCAAGGACGCCCGCGCGGCAGCCGATCGCGCCGCCACCGCGGCCACCGAAGCCGAACAGGCGGCGAAGGACGCCGACAAGTACGCCAAGGAAGCCCAGGAAGCCGCCGACAGAGCCGAGAAGGCCGCGAACGCCCAACAACTCAAAACGGGGACCGTCCCAGACGGATCCGGTTCCTCCATCGGCAACGTGTTCTACGTAGTCGACCACACCGAACAGGTAGGCAAACCCGAGGTCCTTACCAAGACGGCCGCCTGCGAAGGCTTCATCGACGCCCTCTTCTACCGGGGCGGCTGCACGATGACGGTAAAGATCCGGTACAAGGCCTACCTCGACATGTACCTGTGCACGGCGCCGGTTCTCAACCCGGCTCTGTTCTGCTCAGCGTCCGAAAAGATCTACCTGGGGCAGCACCAGACGGACGAGCTGTCGCAAGAGGTCACGCACACCATCACGATGGCCGAGTACCAGGCGGGCGTCGACCCGGTGGACATTCTCTTCGGAAGCTGGATCAAGTGCGCTGAGAAGTTCTCATCCGGATTTGAACGCGGAAGCTGGGGCGGCTGCGCCTGGGCAGCAGTGGACGTCGCGCTGCTGTTCTCGGGCAAAGTCCTCCGACCCATCGCGGATGCTGTGAAGGCCGTTGACGCTGCCGCTAGGACTGGCATCGGATTCGCAGATGCCTACAAGGCCTTGCGCAATATGGGCCTATCTGAGACTGCCATTGCCGGAATCACCGGAAAGGCCATACAGAAGCTGCGCGAAGCTTGTGCGAAGGGGGGTATGTCGACCGGAGGAATGGCATTCCTGGCTGCTGTCAAGGCTGGCTCGGCAAAGTGTCGTGACTATGCCAATGATTACGGCACCGGAGGGCACGGAGTTCTCGCTTATATCGATGAAGAGGAAACCCTGAACCTCGTAGTGCTTGCAGAAAAGGGCGTGACTCCTCCTGGCAGTGAAATGATAGCCGACGCCATGGCGGCGATCGGTGGAAATGCCAAGGGAATGCGGGGCACCTGGCTCGGCGGCGGCTCCATGAAGGACAACCTGGACAGCTTCAATGCTGGCATCCAGAGCCTCCGGTTGAGCGAGGAGGCAGCAGCGAGACAGACTTTCACCGGTAAGATGGCTTCCAACTATGGTTTCAATGGAAAATTTGAAATTGTAAAAAAGGAAGGCACTCCCGGTAACTATGTTAAGGTTGAAGTGGTGTTTTGGAGATGAGAGATCCCAAGGTTATCGCCCTCGGCATTCGCGAGCGCGCAAAAGGGGGTGCGGATTCGATCGATATCGCACTGTGGGTGAAGGGTGAACTGGGAGATGAACCTACCTTCCTCGCCTTCCTTTTTTGCTTCTACTACGGCCTGGGAGTTCCTCTCCCCGCGATGAGGCACCTTGAGGGATGGAATGGTGTGGGAGGAAATCGGGGCGTGTCGGATTCGGATGTGACGGCCAGTCTGGACCCGTACGTACTGCCACTCAGGCAGCAACAGTAAATACCACTGGCGAGCGGAGCGGATCCCCCGAGCCGCTCCGCTCGCCAGCGGCAATCGCGCCGACCGAAATTCAACTGGGCGGGCACGGACGTCGTGCCACTGTTTCTTGGCAAGATCTCAGGCCGATCGCGGATGCCTTTTGGTCAGCAGGACGGCCCACCGGTCCAGGTTCGGGGAGAGCCACATGCCCGTGCCGGTGAAGCCGTAGTGCACCCACACGTCCTGATCGTCTGTGGTGCCCGGGGCAGGGTGCCAGAAAAACCCGCGTACGGGCTCCAGAGACCCGGTCTGGACAGTCAGTGAGGCCATGGGTCCACTCCTTACCGAAACCCGCGGTAGTGGGGGCTGTGGCCGCGTCCAGCATGTACCGAAGGAAGGCGGCGAGGTCGTCGAGGACGGTGAAGACGCCGGCGATGCCGCACACGCCGTCCAGGAGGCGGGCGGAGAAATCGTGAGCGACGCCTTTGAGGTGGCTTCCGGTGTTCTCGTCGGTCTCGGTCGGCGCACAACGGGAGGCGATCTCGGCCGGCATGGGGCCGAACTGCGTCGAGCCCATGCCCAGCGGCCGCCAGGTCCGGGCGGCGGCGAGCTGGTCGAGGCTCTGGCCGGAGAGGTGTTCGGCGAGGTAGCCGAGGATGAGGGCGGCCCGGTCGGTGCACTCGACCGCCTCGCCCGGTGGCCGGTGGAGAGCTTCGTGCAAAACGCCGTCCCGGATCGCTTTGGAGTCCGCGCCGTACAGGCTCCTGAGCTGTGCCCGCAGCGGAAGGCCCGCGGTGTGTGTCAGCAGCTGTCGAGCGGTCACCTGCCCGAGCGGGTGGTCGGTCACCTCGGACCAGAAGGTGCCGAGAGGCTGGTCGAGGTCGAGGGCGCCGTCCTCCCACAGGGCTCCGACTGAGGCCCAGACGGCGAGGATCTTGGTGAGGCTGGCGGCGTCGAAGACGGTGTCCGTCTGCATGTGCAGGTTGGGCTGGTCGGGGTCGAGGACGCCGGTGGTGCCGCTGGCGAGGGTGCCTGCTGTGTTGCCGACGGCCCATACGGCGCCGGGGTAGACCTTGTCGCGGATTCCTTGGTCCAGCAGTGTCTCGATGCGTTCGAGGTCGATCATGGTCCCCTGTTCGCCGCAGGGCCTTTCCCGCCAGCCTAATGACGGTCCGGGGGCGGCCACCGGTCCGGCGCGGCCTTCAGACCGGTTCGGATCCGGGCCTGCGGAGGCCGGATCCGAACCGGTCTGTGTATCGGATGACAGACCCGGGCCGGGGCCGCTGACGATCCACAGTGACCGAGCGATGGCGATAAGCGAGCATGACTGACTGGTCGTGATCGATTCAGATCGAATTGCGGCAGCCCTGCTATGTGACTTTGCAGGAGGGGCTTCCCGGGCCTGAGGGGTGATTTCCGCGCTGTAGCGTCGTACCTGCCTCGCCGAAGAGGCCCGCCCCAGAGGTGGTAGGCGCCACCCCTGGGATGCGAACCGACCAAGAACAGGAATGCGAATGCTTGACCGAATTCGCCGAGGGTACGCGCAGGTCCCCTCCGGGCAATTTCACGGTACCAGTTTCGATTTCCCCACTGTGGGGCTTCGCGAGTTCATCGCCGGCGCCGTCTCGGTACGTCTGAGCGCCGTTCTGGCCTTCGTGATGGTCGTCTGGGTGCTCGTGGCCGGCGGGGAGATCGACCCCACGACGTCGGCATTCCTCATCACGATGACCGGCTTCGCCTGGCACGCCAGCATCCAACTGGCCTGGTTCCGCGGCAGGTAGCACGTCTGATGGGGCCTGCCGTGTACGGGAGGCCCCATCAGGTATCGCCTTGGCCGATCAAGCGCTGCCGTCGGCGCCACCGGAGTTATGCGAACCCGAGGACCAACCGTGTGGTCTCGAAACGATCTTTGGGGTGTCCCCCTCTCGTGCACCAGCCGCTCTTACCCTCGTACGGATGTAGGGCCACTTCGTGCGAGCCGTGACTCTGCCGCTGTTCGGCTGCCCGCGCCGATGCGGCCGCGGCGGTTCAACGGGCTGGAGTTCGCTGTCCTCGTCCAGATGAACGAGACCTTCTACCTTCGTTACGCACGGGCCCGAGCACTCGATGAAGGCACTGCAGCGGCGGCGGTCGACTCGACCCTGGCTGAAGCAGCCAGTCAGTGGCCTGTTCTCCTGCACGGCCCACAGCCGGCAGCCGCCATCTGGCTCCGGCTTCGCCTCAATGTGGAGGAGATGAACCGGCATGTCGCTCACCGGAATCCGCTGGTCGACAGGCTCTATGGATCATTTTCAAGTCTTGTGGCAGACGCCGTCGTGCTCCATCACCAACTCCACCTGTCCGTCGACTCTGCCGCAGGGGTCATGGGCGTAGAGCGTTCGACTGTTGCCGGAGCCCTCCTGACCGCGAGGCGGGTCTTCCCCTCCGCGTTTGACGGCCTGAAGGAGGGATAGGACCGCGGATTCGTCACGCATGCCCCCGGCTCGCAAAGTGACCCCGGAGGGACGGGGTTCACGCCACCACTCGCCACCTTGCGCCACCGTCACCCGTACTGGCGGTGGTGCTGTTCGCCATGCCCTCCTAGGATTGATCCCCTTACTACCCCGGGACAGCACGGGGCTCTAACTCACGCGAGGGGACTGTCCGTTGCCGGACAAGAAGCGTGTTGATCTGACCGTTCCGAGCGCCGCCAGAATGTATGACTGGCTGCTTGGCGGGAGCAACAACTTCGAGGTGGACAAGGTGGCCTGCGAGCTGCTGCTGAAGGCCGCGCCGACGACCAAGGCGCTGGCACTGAACAACAGGTGGTTCCTGGAGCGGGCGGTGCGTGCGCTGGCCGAGAAGTACGGGATCCGGCAGTTCATCGACTTCGGCTCCGGTCTGCCGACCCAGAACAACGTCCATCAGATCGCGCAGGCGATCGACCCCTCATCCAGGGTCTGTTACGTGGACAACGACCCAGTCGTACTGGGGTACGGGAAGTCCCTGCTGGACGAGAACGACCGGACGGGCATCATCGGCTCAGACATGGTGGAGACGGAGTTCATCTTCAAGCATCCGGACTTCGAGCGTCTCATTGACCTGGAAGAACCGGTGGCAGCGCTCTTCGTCTCCGTGCTGCACTGCCTGCCGGACGATGCGAAGCCTGATGAACTCGTGCGGCGCGTCATCGCCAAGCTGAAGCCCGGAAGCTTCGTGGTGATCTGCCACCTGGTCAGCGACAGCTCACGGCTGCGGGGCCAGGTGACGGATCTCATGCTGGAACTCACTCACGGCAACTGGGGTCGCGTTCGGGAGAAGAGCGACGTGCACGGCTACTTCGAGGGACTCGACGTGAAGGAGCCGGGGCTGATCGACGTCACCGACTGGAGGCCCGACTCCGAACTGCGCCAGCGGCAGCGCAGCATCGAATGGACCGAGTACGGAGGGCTCGCGGAGATCCCCTAGAGGGACGAGTGCGCCGATATCTGGGCGGGGGCCTACACGGTGAACCGCTCGATGGCTGCGATCAGCATCCGGCGGCTCGCCGCCCGTGAAGCGGCAGCTTCCGCACTGAGACGCAGCAGCAACTGGACGTGCCGCTCCAGGTCGTCTTCCTTGGTGCAGTAGCTCGCCTCTTCGTACCCTTCCAGGTACACCATGTCCGGCGGCCCGCCGACGCCGAACTTGAGGTGGGTCATCGAGCCCGAGCCGGCGGACGCGGCGTTCGCCGCGATGGCATTGTCTTCCAGCACGAAGCGGATGCTGACGTCCGGCAGGTCGGACATCTCCAGCAGCTTGCGCATCTGCCCGGCCATGACCTGGTTGCTGCCGGCACGGCGCCGCAGGACGGCCTCGTCCATCAGGAAGGTCACCCGCGGGGGCTCGGCCTGCCTGAACACCCGGTTCTGACGCTCCTCCCGCAGGGCGACCCTGCGGTCGACCTCATCGCGGTCGCGGTCATGCAGTCCGGTACGGATGACTTCCCTGGCGTACTCCATGGTCTGGAGAAGACCGGAGACGACGCCGGACTCGTAGTTGAACAGCTCGCTGGCCTGGCTCTCCAGACCGAAAAGCCGGCGAAGCCACTGGGCGGTGCAATCGTTGAAGCGATCCTGGAACCACTCCGGTTCCAGAGCGCGGGCGGTGAGCCGCTCCAGCACCTCGATGGCCTCGGGGGACACTCCGTAGCTGTGCGCCAGCACGAGGACATCCCGGATGTCCGGCGGGCTTTCCGCCCTCTCCAGCCGGCTGATCTTGGACACAGAAGCGTTGATCGCCTTCGCAGCGACCTTCGCGGGTGTCTTGCCGCGCAAGTTCCGGAGGTCCACACCGAGCATGACCGCGGCGGCGGTCGGGCTTGCTTCCCGCGTGAATCGGCGGAAGAGCGGAACAGGGTCATCGGGCACAGCGGACACGCGAACTCCGTTCATCGATACGCATATGCCCGATGATGGCATGACGGAAGCCCGCGTGTCGCTCGAACTCTTCTTTGTCTGCCCTTAATTCGCTGCCAGCCGGTCGAACTCGCCTTTCTTGGCACCGTCCAGGAAGGCGTCGAGCTCTTCGGTCGTGAAGAGTAATGCCGGACCTTCCGGGTCCCTCGAGTTACGCAGTGCGATCAGACCTTCCTCGAGCGGCGCCAGCTCGATGCACTGGCCGTTCGCCGCGCTCTTCCGGCTCTTTGTCCATACTGCACGAAAAGAGCTGGCCGGGATTCCGTTTCTGTAATTCTCCACGACGACACTCCCTGTAGTTCGATTATCAGACCATTCCACACCTCTCACCGGAGGCTCGCAGGGAAACCGCAGGTGGGGGAGTCATGCAATCCCGTCATGCAATTGCACGGCTTGGCGTGAGGGAATCGTAGCCCCGAGTAATCGAACTCCGCCGTCCCTCGAACGAGTGGCTCAGCTGTAGAACGGGAACGAGTTGCCGACCCGCCGGGAGGGGTGTCCCATGGTGGATTGCCATTGGCATGTGCTCCTCGCGGCCTTGCCGCATCAGCCTGGCAGACACGGAGCGTGAGGTTCGTTCGCAATCTTGTGTACGCGGCGGTCGCCCTCTCATGCGCGGCGGGTCGCGTGAAGGTTCGACAGCGCTGGCTGTCAGGCGAGTTGGCGTCTGACTTCGTTCAGGGCCCGGACGGTGGTGGAGAGCGGGTAGTGGGCGGCGTTGGCGTATCCGGCTTCGCGGTACGCGTCGAGCATCTGCGGGCTGGCTCGCAGGCGGGCGATGTCACGGGCGACGGCGCCGGGCTGGGTGAAGTTGGTGGCTTCGGCGCTGCCGCCGAGGGCTTCACGCAGGCCGGGGACGGGCTGGTAGAGGACGGGCAGTCCGCAGGCTTGGGCTTCGAGAGCGACCAAGCCCATGGCTTCGAGGGTGGTGGAGGGCATGACGAGCAGGTCATGTTCGGCGAAGGCTTGCCACAGCTGGGGACGGCGGAGCCATCCCAGGTAGCGAGCCCGGATCCCGGCCTGTCTGAGCTTCGGCGCCAGTGCCTGGAACTGAGGTCGGGGGGCAGCGATGCTGAGCTCGATGGCGGGGGTTCCCGCCAGGGCCCGGATGAGGGCGTCGCCGCCCTTCTCGGGCGTGAGCCGGCCCGCGTAGAGGAGTCGCAGGTGGCCGCGGCTGCGGGCCGGGCGGGTCGGCCGGTGGGCGATGAGGTGGTCGGGGATGCCCCAGGGGATGTGGCGGATCCGGTGCCGGACGGTCTTGGGTGCCAGCTCGAGGAGATGGTCGGCCATTGCCGTGGTGGGGACGACGATGGCGTCGGCGGCGCGGGAGGTCTCGCGGAGGATCTGCAGCTGGTCGCGGTGGGCTTGGGCGAAGAGGAGGTCGGTGCCGTGGACCAGGGCGATCCGGGCAGGGCCCGGAGCAGGGCAGGGGTGGCGCCGAAGGCGAGGTGGTGCAGGTGCAGGACGCCGATCGTGTCGGGGTCGATGGCAGCGGCCAGGGCCCGCCGCAGGTCGGTGACGTAGCGGGTCAGAGCCCGGCCTTCGAGGGCCTTGCCGCGGACGTCGAGGACGTCCAGGCCGGGCGGCGGGATGGGGCGGCGGCCGGTCGGGGTGAGCATGAAGGCGCGGGCCGGGATGCGGGGCGTCTCGCCGGTGTAGAGGTCGAGGAAGAGTTCGACGCTGCCGCCGGGCTTCCGGCCGGCAGGTCGAGGCAGGTGGCGATGCCGCCCGCCCGGTCCGCGTCCACGTGGGCATGACCTTCGGCACCGAGCCGGTGCTGAAGATCAAGAACCAGCAGACCGGCGAGGTCGCCACCGACCGGGAGACCGGGGAGTCGCTCTACACCGTGACCGTGATGCTCATGGAGGACGGGCGGGCCGAGGTCCTGAAGATCACGGTCCCGCAGTCGGGCCTGGCGGCCGGGCTCAAGCCGGGTGCGATGGTGCGGCCGGTGGACCTGTTCGCGACCCCGTGGGCGCGGATCTTCAACGGGCAGCTCTCGGACGGTGTCGCCTACCGCGCCGCGCCCCTGGAGCTGATCACCGTGGAGGCGGCCCAGTGATCCGCTTCGAAGGACCCGCGCCGGAGCGGGAGGTATACCCGCTCCAGCCCCTGCCGGGGACTGAGGGCAAGGCGACGTTCTCCGTCTCGGCGGCGGTACTCGACCTGCTCGGCCTGAGCCCTGCTGCCGCAGCGACCCTGGACCTCGGCGACGTGTTCCACCTGATGCCCGTCGAGGGGAAGTGACATGGAAGTAGTGATGGATCACGCGCCGGGCGTGCTGCTGGTCGCAGCTGGGCTGGTGAGTGCGTGGCTGCTGCTGACGGTATTGCGCTTCGTGCGCGCCGACCGGGGTACGCGGGTCAGCATGCGGCAGGCCGTTCGGGTCCGCTGGGGCTGGGTGCGGCTGGCACGGATGGCGGGTCTGACGGTCACCGACAAGACGCCGGGCTTGCTCGCGCAGATCACCGCGCAGAAGGACGGTCCCGCCCCCGCAGCTCGGGTGTTGACTCCGAGGATCAAGGTAAAGCCGGATCAGTTCGGCGTGATCGTACGGGCCAGGACCCTACCGAAGGTCGGACTGGTCGAGTACCAGAAGGCGGCGCGGTTCCTGGCGGATGCCTGGCGGTGCACGCGGGTCTCGGTACTGCCGGACGGTCCCGGCCGGGTGGTGATCCGGGGCGTGCGCTCCGATCCTCTGACCACGCCGACCGAGCACCGGCCCACCGGCCGCCCGCTGGAGGATGTGGCGCGCTGGGAGCTGGGCGTGGACGAGTACGCCGCGCAGGTGTGTGTGTCCTTGGCGAACGTGCCCGGCGTGACGGTGGCCGGCACCCCCGGGGCGGGCAAGACCTCGACGGTCAACAAGTTCGTCTGTGATCTCGCACCGTCGGCGGCCGTGCAGTTCGTGGGCTTCGACGGGAAGGTGTCGCGGGCCTCAGAGGGCGACTACGCCGACCTGGCAAGCGGATGTTCGCGTTCTGCGGTGACGATCTGGACGAGTCGAACGCTCTGTTCAGGCGGCTGGTAGAGCTGCGCCGACGGCGGTCGTCGGTGATCCGGGATGTGCTGGGCGTGAAGAACATGTGGCACGTCGGCCCCTCACCGGAGTGGCCGCTCACTGTGGCGATCATCGATGAGGCGCACACGTTCTTCCGCGAGTACAAGGGCAGCGACGCCGAGACGAAACGTTTGGCCGCGCTGACGGCAGAGAACGCCCGGCTGGTGGAGGACCTGGTCAAGAAGGGCCGCAGCGTCGGGATGCTGGTGATCCTGATCAGCCAGAAGACCACCGGCGACGCCATCCCCACCTTCATCCGCGACGTCTGCCCCATCGGGCTGTCCTTCGCGCAGAAGACCGCAGAAGCCGCGGTGGCCGCGCTGGGCGACGACATCCGCAACTGGCCCGACGCCAGCCCGGTCACCTTGCAGGACCCCGCATACGTCGGCGTCGCGGTCATGGCGATGCAGGGCCGCCCCGGCTACACCCGCATCCGCACCCCCTACGTCTCCGACGCCGACGCCGCCCGCATCGCGGAAGCCACCTCCCACCTGACCGCCGACCCCGCCCTGCGCCTGGACGCCCTCCTCGACACCACCGGCCGGGCAATGCCCGGGGACGACACCGATCCGGACGACCTCGACGTCACCCCGGATAAGCCCTGAGCGCCACCGAACCCCACATTTGAGAGGAGGACTCCGCACATGGCGGAGGAACGGTTCACCCGGCGCACCGTGACCGTGGCCATGGCGGTCATCGCCGTCCTGGCCTTCGTCTTCTCCTTCGGCAATGTCTGGGCGCTCGGCCTGCGGCTCGGCGTACCCCGCCCGATCGCGCCGCTGATCGCACCCATGGTGGACCTGTCCGTCGTCGGGCTCCTCGTCGCCCTGCGCTTCCTCGCCCTGCGCGGCATCCCCAAGACGGAGTTGAAGGCCGGCACCCGTCTGCTCCACCTCTGCGGCCTGCTCACGCTCGCCCTGAACACCGCCGAACCCTTGCTGACCGGACGCTACGGACGTGCCTGCCTGGACACCGTCGCCCCGCTCCTGCTGCTCGGCTGGGGCCACGTCGGCCCCGCCTTCCTCGCCCAGTTCCACACCACCCCGCACCTGGAGGCCAACACCACCCTCCCTGCCCCCGAGCCGGTGCCCAATGAGGCACCCGCACCCGAGACAGTGCCCCCTACTCCCGCCGCTGCACCTGTCCCGGCCGTGGTCGCTTCCGTGGTCGAGGGACCGAAGTCCGCTCCCACCCCGGCCCCGGCCGCCCCGTCGGTCACCGTCACCAAGACGGCCGCGACCGCCGCCGGACCGTCCCTGCCCTCCGCGCTGCTCGACGCAGCCCGGCGCATCGCGGACACCCACCACACCGAGCACGGGGCCGTGATCACCCCCGCCCAGCTGGGGAACCGCATGGGCGTCGCCCGGCCGGTGGCCACCGCCGCACTCGCTCAGCTCTGAGCCCCGGCCCCGCCGGCCACATCACCCTCGCCAAACCCACGACCCGCCAATGGGCCCGGTTTGCCATGCCCCGAGCAGCATCAACACGCCTGCCTGCCTGGCTGGTTGCTGCTCGGGGTCACCCGCCCTCCTCAGAAGGGATACGCCCCGACATGGTCACCTTGGACCTGCGCCACGTGGCAAGCCCCGCCGTGCGGGACCTGCTCCACCTGGTCAACCTGCCCGACTTCGACCGCGCACATCAGCAGATCGAACGCCTCGGCGGCTGCACCGAACCCGTACGCCTGAACGGTCAGAGCGCCACCGTGGACACCACGACCGGTGAGGTGCTGCGCTCCTACGCCACGTCCGACGAGCCCACGGGCAGCCTGCTCACCGCGTGCGGCAACCGCCGTGCCTCCCGCTGCCCGGCCTGCTCCCGCCTCTACGCAGCCGACACCTACCACCTCATCCGCGCTGGCCTGACCGGCGGCAAGACCGTCCCCGAAACCGTCCGCACCCACCCCCGCGTCTTCGCCACCCTCACCGCCCCCTCCTTCGGCCCCGTCCACAACCGCCCCACCACGCCCGGCGGCGACGTCCGGCCCTGCCGCTGCCGCAAGCTCCATGAACCCTCCGACGCCGCGCTGGGCACGCCGCTGAATCCGATGACCTACGACTACGCGGGCGCGGTCCTCTTCAACGCCCACGCCTCCGCGCTGTGGGCACGCTTCACGATCTACCTGCGCCGCGAGATCGCAGCCCGACTCGACCTCACCCAGAAGGCCGCCCGCACGGTCCTGCGGGTCTCCTTCGCCAAGGTCGCCGAGTACCAGAAGCGCGGCCTGGTCCACTTCCACGCCGTGATCCGCCTCGACGGACCGGACGGCAGCACCCAGCCCCCACCGCCGTACGCCACCGTCGTCGTGCTCGCCGATGCCATCCGGGCTGCTGCCGCCCGCGTCCGTGTAACCGTCGTGTCGGACGCGCTCGGGGAACGCGAACTCATCTGGGGCGAACAGCTCGACGTACGTGAGATCGCCGCCTTCGGCACCGACGCCGAACTGACCGACCAGGCCGTCGCTGCCTACGTGGCCAGATACGCCACCAAGTCCGCCGACGCCTCCGGCACCCTCGACCGCGCCCTGTACTGCCGCCCCTGCCAGGGACGCGGCGCCACCCTGCTGCCCCAAGGAACCCCGCTTCCATGTACCGCCTGCAACGGCACCGGACAGGCCCGGCCCCTGCCGCGGCTCGCGGTCGCCCGTCACGTGCGGCAGATGATCCGCACCTGCTGGGAGCTGGGCAAGCTGCCGGAGTTCGCTGACCTCAAGCTCTGGAAGTGGGCGCACATGCTCGGCTTCCGCGGCCACTTCTCCACCAAGTCCCGCTGCTACTCCGTCACCCTCGGCGCACTGCGCGACGCCCGCCGCGCCTGGCGCACCGAACAGGCCCGCGCCCTCGCCGGCCTGCCCGACCTCGACCCGAGCAGCATCCTCGTCGTCGGCCACTGGGCCTACCACGGTTCGGGCTACAGCCCCGGCGCGGCACTCCTCGCCGCTGCCGTCTGGCACCACAGAGAGCTGGAACGCCAGTTCATAGCAGAAGGCGGCTGCTGATGGCCTCGCCCACCACGAACCATCAGGGTCCAAGCGCCATGCAGGAGCTGCTGACGGTCCCCCAGGTGATGGCGCGCCTCCAGCTCGGCCGCTCGACCGTCTACGACCTACTCCGCTCCGGTCAGCTCGCCTCGATCACTCTCGGCCGCGCCCGTCGCATCCCCGCGCACATCCTCACGGACTTCATCCGTACCCGCCTCGACCAGGAAGCTGCCTGATGACCACCTCGCGCCCCGCGTCGACTCGCCGTAGCCGCGCCAACGGGGACGGGACCGTCTACCAGCGCAAGGACGGCCGCTGGGAAGCCGCCGGATACGTGCTGGCCCCCGGTAACACCCGCAAGCGCGTCCGCGTCTACGGCACCACTCGCAAAGACGCCCTCGCCAAGCTCACCGAGAAGATCTCCGCCAGCAACCGGGGCCTGCCCGTCGCGGCGGCCGACAGCACCGTGAGCGCCTACCTCACCTACTGGCTGAACGGCGTCGCCGTCCACTATCTGCGGGAGAACACCCACACCCGCTACGACTCCTGCATCCGCCTCCACCTCATCCCCGGCCTCGGAGCGAAGAAGCTCGCCCGGCTCACCACCCGTGACGTGCGAACCTTCCTCGACGGACTCCGCACCACCTGCCAGTGCTGCACCCAGAAGCGGGACACCGCCCGGCGGACCTGCTGCGCCGTCGGCCAGTGCTGCCGCACGGTGCTCTCCCCGCTGACCGTCGCCTACGTCCACGCCGTCCTCAAGTCCGCACTCGAACACGCCGTTCGCGAGGACGAGTTGCCGCGCAACGTCGCCCGCAACGTTAAGACCCCCACACCCCGCCCCAGACGCTTCCAGCCCCTCACCGCGGCCGAGGCCCGGCAGTTCCTCCAGGCGGCCAGCGGCGACCGGCTGAACGCGCTGTACGAACTCGCCCTGCGCACCGGTCTCCGCAAAGGCGAACTCCTCGGCCTGCGCTGGGAAGACCTCGACCTGGCAGGCGGCACCGTCAGCATCCGCCGCACCCTCCAGCGCACCCGCACCCAGGGCCTGACCACCCTGCACACCAAGACCCGCGCCTCCGAACGCCGCATCGCGCTGCCCACCGAATGCGTCAACTCCCTCAAAATCCACCGGGAACGGCAGCAGGAAGAACGCCGGGCCGCTGGAACGGGCTGGAAGGACAACGAGCTCATCTTCACCACCCCCACCGGCAGACCCTTCGACCCCACCAACCTCACCCGCCGCTTCCGTGGCCTCCTCGACCGGGCAGGACTCCGCCGCATCCGCTTCCACGACCTGCGCCACTCGACGGCCACCCTGCTCTTGGAGCAAGGCGTCGACCTCGTCGTGATCAAAGAACTCCTCGGCCACGCCCATATCGGCGTCACGGCCGGCGTCTACGCCCACGTACGACTCCGCCTCCAACGCCAAGCCATCGACACCCTGAACGACGCGCTCAGCGGGGACAACGAGGAACCGGAGGACCCACCCGCCGCAACGGTCGTCCGCTGACGTTGCCGTCACCGTTGCCGTCAAACGTCACAGAAGCCCCGCCGGAACGTGCTCCGGCGGGGCTTCTCAGCACCCTCTTATTTCACCCTTGGGCGCTTTAAGGACCTTCTACGCTCCGCTGATCTGCCGCCCCAGCGTCATGTATGGCAAGCAGCGCACTTTCAATCGCATTCCGAAGATGCGGCCGCGCTCCCCCTACGTCAGCCTTGTCCAACAGGACCGAAAGGAAATCTGAGTCCGGATAGCCGTTCACCTGGCCTTCTTTCATCGCCCAGACCTGCGCCCAAATTGAGATCATCATCTCATTGCAGGCTTGGGCGCGCTGCAACCCATCCAAACCATCTTCCGTGAAGATTTCGCGCGCCGAGATCCCGAGTCGATGCCCCATGGCCAGCAGGAACGCTTCCTTGGACTCCGAGCTTAGGATCGCCAGAACTTGGTCTCGAATGTTCATTGATCCATGTCCCAGAAATCCTCGTCCGACATTCTCCGGCCGCCACCATAGGGCTCACGGGGCAATGAATCGACGTCGTATCCACGCGACCGCAGAACTGCGACTCTGGTGTTTCCGTTCATGATGGTTCCGTCCGGCTTTGCGATCAGCGGTTCATGTGCTCCCGGCCGCAAGGAGAAGACGACGTCGTCCGTATCTTGCTTGTGCCAGAAGTCCAACGAACTCTTATCGAGCGAACTGTCTGGATGCAGTGACTTCAGCGGGGTATTACACGGCCCCGAATTGTGAACGAGGACCGGAGTCTCGCCAGCCAGTACATAGTACGTGTGGAGTACGGCGACGGTGAGGTTGTATGTCTTGGCGTGTTGGGTGTAGGCACGGTTGGTGGTCACGACGACGGTTTCGCCGGTGTCTGTCCGCAGGGTCGTGCCGGGGGTCAGTTGGGATGCGTTGACCCAGTCGTTCTTTGAGGGGGACCAGAATGGGTGCTCGTGGGTGGCTGTGAGCTTTTCGATCCCGGAAGGTGTGGCTATTGACAGTTCGTTGAAGTGTTTGTCGTCCTCCGTCTCGATGAGTCGGGTGACTCTCTGTGGTGAGGTTTCTCCCGTGGCGGGGTCAGCCGCCAAAACGGTATCGCCGACCTCGATGTCCTCGATGTTTTTCGTGGATTCGTCGGCCATCAGCACCTTCGTGCCGGCCAGGAAGCACCTGCACGGAACTTTTTTTCCTGCTTCGGCTATCCTGTCGATGATCTTGGGCAATTTCAGGACGTCGCCGAACGGGATGAATCCCAGGATGCCCGTTACCGTTCCGAAGGTGTCGCCTTCGTTGCGGGCCCGCTGTAGGTCGTAGGCATCGCATCCGGTCCCGAGGACAGGGATCGCGCTGCACACGGCGAGCGCTATCTCCTTCATGACTGCAGGGTTGCCTTGCTCGCCAATGCAGTCAGGGCAGGCGGGGTAGCCGCTGCTGGTGGTGTTGACCGCTTTCTGGTGCTCCTTGAACGGTGCTGCGGGGCCGTTGACGAGCTTGTATTGCGGTGAGCTTGTCGAGCATTGATTGCTGCCCATGGCGTAGTGGCAGGTTTGTTTGCCCGGGGTGACCTGAATGTGCGAGCTGCCGGATCGTATGGCCGTGGCGAACCCGAAGGCCTTCTTGACGGCCACGAAGAAGCCGTTGCTGAACGGCGACAGGAGGTCAGTCAGCCAGTCGAGGATGGATGCGCCGCTCGGGTCGCTGAGTGTCGCCGGGTTGTTGGCCGCGTAGACGTAGCCGTTGAGGGTTTGGGGTCGGTTCGCATCGAGAAGGGGGTCCGCGCTGATGAATCGGCCGGTGGAGGGGTCGTACTCGCGGGCGCCGATGTGGGTCAGGCCGGTGGCGTCGATGGTGCCGCCGACGAATCCCTTGCTGCCGGCCCAGTTCGCAGGTTTGGTGCCGCGCGGTACGCCGAACGGTGTCATGCGGCGGTGTTCGATGGCCCCGGTCGCGGAGTCCACTGACAGGGTGCCGGTGTTGTGGTGGTCACTGACCTGGAAGGACAGGTCTCCGTTGTCTTCGCGGACGGCGTTGGCGCTGCCGAGCGCGTAGTAGCGGGTGGCTGTCGGTTTCGCGGCGCCCTTGCGGAGTTCCAGCTCCATGGACCCCAGATACAGGGTGGTGCGGGTGGCGTTCGGGTCCGCGTTGTCTGTCTCGTGGGCGACGAGTCGGCTGCCGTCCGGCGTGTAGATGTATTCGGCGGTCTTTGTCGAGGTGCCGGTTCCCGGGGTGGTGTCCTGGAGTTTGCTGAGCTTGCCCTCTGTGTTCCAGGTCAGAGCCTGCTGGCTCGTCGCTCCCGGGGCGGGGACGAGGGTGCGGGAGGTGGTGTTGCCGGCCGTGTCGTAGCCGTAACTCTGGTGGACCGGTGTGCCGGTGCCCGTCTGGGTGGAAGTACCGAGCAGGGTGTGCGGTTGCGCCGCGCCTGTCGCCGGATACTGGTAGGTGCGGACGCTGTTCTTGGCACTGTCACCGGACAGGTCGTGTCGGGTTTCCGTCTTGCGGGTGCCGTCGGGGTTGTAGGAGTAGCTGTTCCAGTAGGGAGCGGGGCCGCCGATCTGGGCCGCTGCGGCGGGTCGCAAGGCGTTGGGTCCCGTACTCGTAGCTGTCGGTGATCCAGGTGTCCTGGCCGCCGGCCTTGAGGGTGGTCTGCAGCGGCTTACCGGTCAGTGTGTAGGTCTGTCCGGTCAGGTAGCTGCCGAGGCCGCTGCTTACGGCGGTGAGCTGGTGCAGTGGGTCGTAGGTGAAGGAGAGTGTTTCGGCGGTCAGGTTGCCCCCGGCCGGGACGCTGGTCGTCTTTTGGGTGCCGTCCAGGTTGAAGGTTGAGCCTGTGACGTATGAGCCGGCCAAGGCTTCCTGGCCGGGGACGGAGGGCACGGTAAGTGTGGTCTTGCCGGGACGCAGCATGGCGTCGTAGTTGGCGAGAGTCATCTTGTACTGGTAGGTGGTGCCGCCCACGGTGTGGTGGCGGGTGCTGCTCGCCAGTTGGCCCGGGGCGCCTACGGGGTCCCAGGTCTGGGAGGTCAGCAGCGGACCAGAGGTTGTTCCCTCGCGGGTTTCCAGTTGGCGGCCGAGGTTGTCGTAGACGAAGGAGACGGTCTTGTCGCGGCCGTCCTTCACCGCGATTTTCTGGCTGCGGTCGTTGTAGCTGCTGGTGGTGGTGCCGGTGTCGGGGTCCACGGCCTTGGTCTGGCGTCCGAGCTGGTCGTATGACCAGGTCCAGACGCTGCCGCCGGCGTCGGTCAGTCGGGCGAGGTTGCCCAGTGCGTCGTAGGCGCGGACGGTGGTGTCGTAGGGGCCCGTGGGCGTGGTCGCCTTGTACTCGCGGACCTCGGTCGGCTTGCCGGCCGCGTCGGAGATCGTGGTGGTCGGCGTTGCGCCCTGCGGCGGGGTCACCGTGATGCGGTCACCGCCGTATTCGGTGGTGGTCACCGCCAGAGGCGTGCCGATGCCGTTGCCCTTGAGGAGGGTGGATTTCACCGGCCGGTTGAGGCCGTCGAACTCGGTTGCGGTTTGCGTCTCGACGCCTGTGGCGTCCTCCACCTTGAACAGCGTGGCGTCGGGGGCCTTCGTCGCGTAATAGGGGGCGTACTCCAGGGAGGTCTGGCCCATCGCGTTGTAGAAGGTGTCGGTGAGGACCGTGCCACCGTTCGCGCCGGGTGCCTGGCTCTGGCGAGCGCGGGCGAATCCGTCGTACAGGGTGAAGCGGGACTCTTGGGAGCCGTCGTTGCGCAGGCTCAGCGACTCGACGGCCGCGATCTTCCCTTCCTCGGTGTGGTACCGGAATTCGGCGTTGGGGCTCTGGCCGCTCGCCTTGGAGCGGTTGGGCTGCCAGACCTTGCGGGTCCGGCCGAGGGCGTCGTACTCGACCTCCGTCTTGCGGCCGCTGGTGTCGGTCACCGAGATCGGCTGGGTTCGCAGGCCGTCGTAGGCCGTGGTGACGGTTTGAGCGCTCGCGGCCTGTCCTGCCGTGGCGGGGGCGCTGGTGACCTTCATGGAGGTCGGGCGGCCGGTGGCCGGAGTGAAAGCCGTCGTGGAGGTCTGCGCCAGCGTGTGCGCGGTCGTGGTCGGGGCCGCCGATTCGTTGGCCGGGTCGAAGACGCTGGTGGAAGCCAGTCCTGTGGTGGTCAGTTGCCGTCCGTAGACGTCATAGGTGGAGGCGTTGTCCAGGTAGACCGCCTGGGTGGCGGACCGGGACTTGAGATAGCTGGTGAGGGTCGCCAGCCCCTTGGTGGGGGCCGCCCCTGCCGCTTGGCCGTCCCAACGGGTCCGGATGTCGGACAGGACGTCCGAGGTTCCGTCGGCGCGGGTTTTGCGGTCCACGGTCTTGGAGCAGGTGCCGGCCACCTTCTCGGCACGGATGGTGCCGGTCAGGATCCAAGCCGTGGTGTTGTCGGCGTACGTGGTGCGGGTGCAGCTGTCATCGGACGGGGTCGCGATGTCACCCAGGTCTTCCTCGACCGTCGGGCGCCCGTATTCGTCGAAGGCGGGGGTGTTCTTTCTGACCTCGCGCCAGGACTGGCCCGCTCCCTGGTCCAAGGAGGTGAACTGGCGGGTGGCGGAGATGCCGACGAGGTTGGCGGTTGTGGTGCCCCAGTCACGGACCCGCTTGGCGGTTTCCTTCTTCCAGGGGACGGTCACCTGCTTCTGCAGGACTTTGCCGCCGGGCCGGTCGAAGTCCAGTTTGCGGTATTCGAGACCGCGCCAGGCTTCGTCGTCGGTGATCGTTGCGCCCTCGCCGTCGGCGAGCTGCACCGAACGGGTCTTGGTCTTGTCCGAGGGGTTGTTGCGGTCCCCGTCCATGCCGCGGATGAAGAAGTGGTCCTCTTGGGAGGTGAATGCCTGGGTGGAGCCGGTCTCGACCCGGGTTTGACCGTAGCCTCGCCACTGGGACCAGGTTTTGAGCTTCTCCGGGGTCATGCCGTCGTCGTCGTCGAAGTGCCAGGCGGCTCCGCCGAGGTAGGTGTACTTGGTCATGGTGTCCGGCGCGCCGCCGGTACGGTCGGTGGCCAAGACCGATTCGACGACGTACTTGTTGAACCACTCGTTGGTGATCGGGCCGTCGTCGACCGGCTGGTACTTGACGGGGTAACAGCGGGTGGTGTTGTTCTCCGGGGTAGGCAGCGCCGACCAGGCGCAGGCCGCGGGGGAGTAGTTGGCGTCGATCTGGCCGCCGAACTCATCCGCGATGGAGGTCAGCCGCTTCTTGTGGAAGGGAAGCCGGCCGTCGTCGTCTTTGTCCAGCCGGTTGGCCATCGCGGTGTAGGAGAAGGTGGTCGGCGGAACCGTCAGCGGGGTGGTGCCGGCCAGGCCGGTGTGCTGTACGGACGACAGGAGGAGTTGGTAGTCGTTGTCCGCGGTGCCCCAGTGGTGTTTGAGGTCCCAGCGGTCGGAGTCCTTGTAGGTGCCGTCGCTCTGCAGGGTCTGCGTGGTGATCGCGGACAGCCGGTAGCGGGAGAAGAAGCTGGGGGAGAGGCGGCCCTTGTCGCAGTCCGTCCCCGCCTTGCAGTTCATGTCCCAGGGCGTGTCGTACCAGTATTGCCGGTTGGTATCGATTTTCGCGGGATCGCAGAGGCCGGCGGTGGTCTCCAGGCAGCGCTCGGCGGGCGTGAACGTGATCCGAGCCGTCGGCTTGACGGTGTCGGAATACAGGTCGGCCTTCTGCTGGCCGTAGTCGATGCGCTCGAGCCAGCCGCCCCGTACGTAGGGGGTGTCGTCCGCCGCTTTGAGGTTGCGTCCGTAGGAGTTGGTCTCCTGCTTGTACCAGTAGGTGATGTCGTTCCCGCGGGGGTCGATCACCAGGTCCAGGTTCCAGCGCCAGCCCTGCTGGCACCACGAAGACGCGAAGGTGGAAGCGTGGCACGGTTCGTTCGCGTCGTCGCCGAAGACCGGCACGGTGAACACGGACTTCGTCTCCGGTTTGCCGGTGGCCCAGTTGGGCAGTCGGTTGTAGCCGAAGAAGTACTGGGTGCCGTCGGCCAGCGTGGCCTTGAAGTACTCGCCGTCGTTGTCACCGTTGCCGCGGCCGGTGTCGCGGAGCCGGACGACCTTGGTGTTGTCGTCACCCTGGATGCGCCATTCGTCGGCCGAGACCGGGATGAGTTCGCCGGAGTGCCCCTGGAAGCTGATGGTGGCGTTGTCGTAGCCCCAGCACAGGTCACCGGGCGTGTTGATCCCGTCCTTGACCCCGTCGTCGCCGCACGACTTGTAAGCGCGCTCGACGAAGCCGCCCTGCGCCATACCGAAGCCGTCACCGGCCCAGGACGCCTGATTGTTGCTGTTGGCGCTGCGTCCGTCGATGGACGACGAGGAATAGGACAGTCCGAGCTCGGGCTTGAGGTCACCGGGGACCGCGGGCACCGTGAGCGGGTAGCTCCAGTTGAAGGAGCCGCCGTTCAGGTCGGCGCTCCAACGGCCGGAGGCGGCCAACGGAGTCGCGTTGAAGCTGCCTGCGGGACCTGCCGCAGCGGGAGCCGCGGCCAAGACCACGGCGCCGCCACCGGCGGCGAACAGGGACCGGGCGACCGAAGCGCCGGCTTTACCGGTCACGTGCGGCGCGGCCGGCACGCTCACCTGCTTGGCGGTGAGCCAGCTGCGTTCCGGGTTGTTGGTGGACCGCAGGGGGGTGGCCGTGCGGCACTCGGGCCGGTCGGGGGTGGTCAGCGCACAGGAAGGCAGCTGTACGAGCTTGAGGCGCTGGCCGTAGCCGGCGCCTGCCGCCCGCGCGAACGTGCCGTAATCGAGGCTGACGTCCACGTTGGCGCTCTGGGGGGCCGAGTCGGCGCGGTCCAGGGTCAGCAGCACCCCGTCGACGCCCGCCCGCTGCGCGGCAGAGTGGTCCAGGACCTCGACCTTCACCTCCTGCGGGACGGTCGGTGCCGAGAACGCCTCGGCTGCGCCCAGCTGCACGGGAAGGGTGCCGGCGCGTAGAGGGGCAGTGGCCCCGGCTAGCGACTGGCTGGTCTTGGCGGTTCGGGCACCACTGGCTGTAGGTTTGGGGTCGGCAGAGGCGGCGAGCCTCACGGTGGTGGATCCGGCCTTCGGCCAGGTGATCGCGGGCTTCGCCACTGCGGGTGGCGTCTTGGTGGTGCGTGGCTTGACCTTGCCTGCGGACCCCTTGACCGGACGTTCGTGCGAACGGGCCTGGGGGGCCTTCGTGTTCGCCAACGCCGGAGTGCCGGGGGCGCCTTGCAGCAGGGTGGCGACGATGACGCCGCTGACCACTGCCGCTATGCGGGCCGTGCCGCGCCTGTGGCGGCTGAAGACATTCATTTGCTGGTACCTCGTGCAGTCCGCTCGGGCCGGGGGCCCGAGCGGACTACTGACTAGGAGTGAAGAGCCGACGGAGTTCGGCCGGGTCGGTCAGACCCCGGTAGCCGTGTCGAGCTCTGTGGTGGGGTCGGCCAGCGCGGTGATCTGCGCCGGACTGAGGACCCCCTGATAGACCCAGACGTCGTCGATCTCGCCGGTCAGCGGCTTGACCCACTGGGAGCCGGTTCGGCTACGGCCGAACTGCAGACCGCCGCTTGCGGTGAACGGTGTGGTCACCGGAGCGAAGGAGACGTGGCTGGTGCAGTCGGACCCGGCCCCGTCGGCGCAGATCTGGTTCTCCAGGTTTCCGTTGACGTAGAGCGCCAGCTGTCCGGAGAACCCGTCGTAGACGACCGCGATGTGGTTCCAGTCGCCGATGAACAGGGACTGGTCAAAGGTGTGCGTCACCGTGGTGTGGTTGGCGGTACTCCCGTCGACACCGGTGACCTTGGCTTCCCACCATCCGGTGGCCTGCCCGTCGACCAGTTTGTCAAAGTGCCAGCCGACGCTGATCGCAGACTCGTTGGCACCCGCCACAGACATGACCGTCATGTCCTTCATGGGCGAGCCCGCCGAGGCCCACCCGGCGAGCGCGAAGCTCTCGTTGGTACGAGGAGCGACGGTTGTAGAGGCGTAGCCCGGTTCCTGGAGAGCCAGGCTGCCGAGCGCGGTCACCCCGCCATCGGCCACGATGGCGGCGCCGGTGGCGGACAGGGCGGCGGCTGCCGCCCCGGCGGGCTCACCGGGAGTGCTGCCGGCCGTGGCGGTGTTGAACTTCCAGCGTCCCAGGAGCTGCGGACGCTGCTTGAGCATCTCGCGTGCCTCGGTCTGGGTCACCACCCGGTCGAAGACGGCGATGTCGTCGACGTCACCGCCGAAGTGGCTGCTGAAGATGCCGTTCCTTTCCGTGGCGCCGACCGTGAAGGCCTTCGATGCACTCCAGCCGCCACTGCCCGCGAACGCCGTCTCCGACGACAGGAATCCGTTGACGTAGAGCCGGAGCTTTCCGGTAGCGGTATCGCTCACGCCCAGCAGGTGGGTCCACTCGCCGGCCGTCGGGCCGACACAGGGGATGCCGCCGGTGAGGGTGGTGCCTGCGGTGCAGGTGGCCTGCTTGGCCTGCACGACGTTGGCCGCGGCGGAGTCCGACTGGGGACGGGCGAACACCCACTTCTTGTCGGCGCCGGAGTAGGAGAGAGTGAACTCCGCGTTCTGGGCGCCGGACTGGCTGAGGATGACCTTAGAGCCAGTGTCCCCGGCTACCAGAGCGGGTCGGCGCACCCACGCCGACACGGCGAAGCTGCCATCCACCTCGACGTGTGGGCGAGCGGTGGTGGCGTATCCGGTGGCGCCCAGAGCGAGTGCCTTGTCCTTTACACCGGGAACGAGCTGCGTACTGCCGGTGAGCTTGAGGCCTGAGACCTCGGACCGGCCGGCCATGGTCGTGCCCGCTTCGTCCAAAGTCCAGACGGCCTTGGCTCCGAAGCCTCCGGTGATTGGCTGGTCGGTGGCCAGCGCGGTGATCTCGGAGGGCGAGAGCGAGCGGTCGTAGGCTCGAATCTCGTCGAGGGAGCCGAACCAGGGGTCGGTGTAGGTGCCGCGCCAGAGCATCCGCCCGATGTCCATGGGACCGCGGGCGTTGAAGACGGTGGCGCCCACGGGCGCCCCGGCCTGGCCGTTGACGAACACCGTGGTCAGTCCGGTGTCGGCGTCGTAGGTTCCGGCCAGATGCGTCCACTGGTTGAGGACCGGAGCGGTCTCGTTGTACGCCGTATGCCAGCCGCTGGTGGCGGAGTCGTCGAGGGTCGGCGTCTTGAGAGCCCACTTGCCCTCGCTGATACCCAGCTCCATGGAGCTCATCTGCTTGCCGGTCTGGCTGACGACGGCCTGATGCGCGCTGGCCAGCGAAGTGACCTTCACCCAGGCGGACACGGTGAAGCTGCGATGGGTCTCCAGGACCGACGCGCTGGTGCTGAGGTATTGCACGGGGGTGGTGTCCGGCGCCCGCGTCCCGTCGAGGAGGACGCCGTTCCCGATGTGCCCGGGCGCCCCGGCTGTACCGGCTGCCAGGGTCGCGGACAAGTCGGAAGAGCTGCCGGCGACACCTCCGCCATCGATCCCGTCCATGCTCCAACCCGCGCGTGGGGCTTGGCCACGGCGCACGTTGAAGTAGTACGTGGTCGGCTCAGAGGCATTACCCGCGGAGTCCAAGGCCCGTACCGAGACGAACTGCGGGCCTTCCTTCTCCATCAGGAGGCTGACCTGTTGCGGGGCACCGCCCGTTGTGGTCAACGAGTTTGCCGCGGAAGGCAGCTGATTGAGGCCCCACTGGTACTTGACCGCATCGGTAGAGCTGGTGTCGAAGGTGAAAGTGCCGTAGCGGCCGACGCCGTCCGTCCAGGGCAGTGAGGCCTGCGCATCGGTGGAGCCGGGGAAATGCGGCGAGGTCGTGACGGGGCCCGCGGGAGCGCTGGTGTCGATCTGGAAGTAGCAGGCGGTGGGGTTGCCGTCGTAGCTCCACGGCCCCCATTCGGTGCCGTCCCAGCCGCGAACCGCCCAGTTGATCAGCTTGTTCTGCGGAACGCTGCCGGGCAGCGTGACGGAGAACGCGGAGCCTGAGGCCTTGAACGTGTTGCCTGGCGGAGCGGTGCCCAGGGCGCCGGTGGAGTACCACTTCCCGCTCATCCCGGTGCCGTCACCGTTGTCCCAGTGCGCGCCGAACTGCACGCCAATGGCGTCACCGTCCGGGTCGGAGACCTTCGCGGTGATCTGCGGGTGCTTGGTGATGACCAGGGCGGAAGTGGAACACACCGAGCCCGGGGACATCGACAGGTCCGACATCGGGGCCTGCCGGGGCGGAAGGTTATAGGTGACCTGAAGGCCGGCGTTGCTGTTGAACCTCTTCCAGGCGTAGCCGTCCGCCTCGTTCTCGGCCTTGAGACCAAGGGTAAGGTCCACCCAGTCGCCGTTGGCGGCCTGCTGGACTTTGTCCCGCAACGCATTCGAGGTACCGCCCCCGAACTCCACGTACCCCGCAGCGCAGCCGTCGTAGCCGCGGGCGGCATTGATGGTCTGCAGGTGCTGCACCCAGAAGCTGGGACTGCTGGAGTTCTTCCAAGTGGTACCCGTGCCGATCCGCGACGTTGCGTACATCTGGAGCGGCTTCTTGGTGCAGCTGAAAGCGTGGGTCTCCCACACATTCAGCTTGGCCGACAGGATGCGCTTGCCGACGAAGCCCCAGCCCTTGACCGGGAACGAGTACAGGACGCGCTTGACGTCACCTGAAGCACAACTCGCTGCGATGCAGCGCCCGGTGCCGAAGTCACCCGTGAACTTCCAGTACGCGTTGTTCTCCCAAGACTGGGAGATGCCGGCCCAGCCGTTGGCGCGCGGGGTCTGGAGATTCGGATCGATCAGCACCGGAAAAACGGTGGCGGGTGAGTCCAGCAGGCTCTGGTTCGGAGTGAGAAGCAGGCTCTTCTGATCGGTCGGTACGGAGAGCTGAACATCGGCAGTGTGGGCCTGGGACTCTGTTCCGGTCGCGGACGCGAGCGCGGTCCGGGCCGACCTACCGGTAGGGGTCGCCGACTCAGGACCTGCCTGATGATGAATGCCGGAAGGCACCACGGAACCGTCGGTAAGGCCGGGTGAGGAGTCGAACATGATCGGCTTGGGGGCCTCGAAGACGGTTCCACCGACGGCATCCGTCATCTTGAGCGAACCGTCGGCTCCCTGCCGCATGGTGAGCCCAGGGGCATTGAGCCCCAACTGGAGTCGATCGAGTCGCGGATTCTTCGCCGCGGCCGCCGACTTCACGACGATGAACTGCGTGAAGCCCGTCTCCGTGGCGGTCAGCCGCAGATCCACATCGGGCAAGACCGAGCGGTACTCGGCGGTGTCCCCGTCCAGCACGGGCGCGGGAAGAGGGTCGGGCCAGTTCAGCCGAACCTCCTTGCCGGATTGATTCATTCGGATCAGCGGCTGCTCGCCGCCCCCGGAGAAGGCCACGTCGGGCAGGGTCATGCGAGGAGCGACGCTGCCATCGGCGGTCCTGTGCAGCGAGGTGTCGATGTCTTGCCACATGCCCTCCTTCAGGGCACGGACCGGCTTGGTGTGCAAAGTTGCGACGAGGGTGCCGTCGGGGCGAGCTGTGACGTCACCGGCTTCCCGGCGCATCGCTGCGACGGGTACGTCCTTGCCGGACTTTCTGGCTTCCGCCACGGCTAGCGATTCCGGGGTGTCCTGCTGTCCGAGGTCGCTGTTCGACGCGGCGGCGGCGGGAGTGGGCGCCGGTCCGGTTGAGGCGGCGACGGCGGGCGGCATCCAGCCGGTGAGGACCACACCGGCCGCCAGGCCGAGTGTGGTCAGGCGAGATGGGGCGCCTCGGCGCCACACTGTTTTTGGGCAGGCCGAAGGCCCGGTGGTTTTGCCACCGTGGTTCCCCCCACGAGTTAGAACGATCTGCAAACCTGGGAATTTAATGAAATTTTCAGGTTCAACGTCAAGTTGCGGAATCGGAGCCCATATGCGCATTTTCTGTGCATGTGTGGACTGAGGGTAACTGGCCGGATTTGCGATCAACTAGGCTCGGTAGCAAGCCAATTGGGATCGCCCGTCGATGGATGGTTGGACCCCCGCCTCCAGATCCGAAGGTGCCAACCAAATGGGGGCTACGGAAATCGTTATGACGTCTACATGCCCGTGATCGACCGCCAGCTGTCCGGTGGGCGCCCCTGGGGTCAGGGCTGCACCACCAGTGCTGACGCTCAGGCAGTCGACGCGCGGATTTGAAGCCGGTCGTAGTAGCGCTGGAGGTGACAGGTTGAGTCCCGACCTGTAGAGACGCGTATGCGGTGCGTGGTCAACGGCGGCGACGTGCTGGATGTGGACGCTGACGAAGTGGCTTCCGCAGCCCCGGGGCAGATCGCACTGATCGCGTGGAGTGGCTGTCGCGTCAATGCCGTCACGTCGTTCAGTGACCTGCGGGTGGATCACCACGCACATAACGCGCCCTTGACCGCAAGACGCGCCACCCTGCACGGCTCCTGGACGTCGGAAGCGGATTCTCCACCACCCTGCGGCGTCACCGTCAGCCGTGGTGATGAGCCCGATGAGCATCCGGATCCCTCGGCCAGCGTCATCCCAACCGGTGGATGCCGAGGTTCGCCAAGCGCCCACGCCGCTCGATGCGCAACCTTTCCCAGTTGACGGCAGTCCCGGACGCTAAGGCAGCCACTCTCCCTCGACGTCGACCAGTCACCCACATTCGTTCCGAGGGACGATTTCCGCATGCCCGTGCGAAGAATCGTGGAGAACGGCCGTTACGGAACTTGCTGCTCCGGTTGGGTGGTGGAGTGATCGTGTGCGCCCGGTGGTGCGCCGGTGCGCGGTGATCGATTGTGCCGTGCGCGTCCTGGGTGGGTGTAGCGGTCAGCGAATGTCAGGGCCCGTTCACGGGGTTTGCGTGTACCCCGCAGACGTGTGTGACGGCAATGTCCGGGGTCGGTAACCGGCCTCGTCGGGGGCTGTGTCCGGCCACGTTTCGGGTCGAGAGTTTGGGTCCTCGGCCCACCTCGGGCCGGGCACCCGCACCGGTACAGCATCCGTATCGGCGGGTGAGGCACAGTTCTTGAGGGGCCACGTATGTCTGCTTCGTCGACCGCCCGCCGTATCGGCGCCACTGTCCTGGCCGCCGGCGCGATCGTGTCCGCCGCGCTTCCCGCCACTGCGGCGGACCGGGGTCACGACCGGCACCCGCGGGTGGAGATCTCCCGGGTCCAGGCGGACGCTCCCGGACGTGACGACCGCTCCAACCGTTCTCTGAACGGGGAGTGGGTCGAGATCCGCAACACCACCCGCCAGGCCGTGAACCTGCGTGGCTGGACGCTGCGTGACTCCGACGGCAACCGCTACCGCTTCAACGAGGTCCGCATCGGCGGCCGCGCCACCATCCGCGTCCACACCGGATCCGGGCGCGACTCCGGCACCGACCTGTTCCAGGGCAAGCGCGACCACGTCTGGGACAACCGCGCCGACACCGCCACCCTGCGCGACGACCGCAACCGCACCGTCGACACCGAGTCCTGGGGGGCACCGCCGCTAGGACCTGTCTGACAAATGATCACCGACGGGCTCGCGAAGCCACAGGATCAGAGCTGCCACGACGATTCCAGCCCGATAGCGATCGGCAAGCTTGTCGAACCTCGTCGCGATCGCACGGAACTGCTTGAGACGAGCGAAGCATCGTTAGACCACGTTGCGGTTGCGGTAGATGTCTTTGTCGAAGGCGGGTGAGCGACCGCCGTGGGTTCCGCGTCGTCGTCGGTTGGCTATGATCGCGGCGCTCGGGGATCGTGGCAACGATGCCCCGACGCTGCAGCAGGTGGCGTATCGCCCGGCTGGAATACGCCTTGTCGCCCAGCACCCGCGCCGGTGTCGTGCGAGGTCGGCCCGTAACGGCTCGCGGGATGCGGATGCTGTCGAGGACCTGGCCGAAGGCGGTGCCGTCGTTCACGTTGCCGGGTGTGAGCACGATGGACAGCGGGAGGCCACGGCCGTCGACGGCGAGGTGGACTTTGGTGGTCAGCCCGCCCCGAGACCGGCCGAGGGCCTGACGCGCCTGCGAACAGCCCGGATCTTCCAGTTCGTCCCCCCCCGTTATCTTTTTCGCGGTCCTGCAATGGGGCCGCTGGCCTCCGGGCCCGGTATGACTGTGTCCCCTCTGTCGAAGGCATGACCTGGGGGGTGGTGTCGCCGGGTCCGTGGGGTGCCGTCGGAGCCGCTGATGAGAGACCCGGCCACCGTCCGGTCCGGCGCAATGCCGGGCAGTTCGCGGGCGGCAGGTCTGCATAACGTGGATGCGCGAGCACGGTGCCATCGCCGAGGCCGGCACGGTCAACACCTGCGGAAGGGTGCAATGTTAGAGACCGAAGGCATAGGCGTCTTCCTCGGGATGGACGTCGGCAAGACGGCCCATCACGGCCACGGGCTCACCCCGGCCGGGAAGAAGGTCTTCGACAAGCCGATGCCCAACAGCGAACCGAAGCTGAGGGCCGTCTTCGACAAGCTCAAGGCCAAGTTCGGCACCGTCCTGGTGATCGTGGACCAGCCCGCCTCGATCGGTGCCCTGCCGCTGACCGTCGCCCGTGACGCGGGCTGCGAGGTCGCCTACCTGCCCGGACTCGCGATGCGGCGGATCGCCGACCTCTACCCGGGCGAGGCGAAGACCGATTCCAAAGACGCCGCGGTGATCGCGGACGCGGCCCGGACCATGCCGCACATCCTGCGTTCGCTGGAGCCGGCCGACGAGATCACCGCCGAGCTCACGGTGCTGACCGGCTTCGACCAGGACCTCGCCGCCGAGGCCACCCGCACCAGCAACCGGATACGCGGCCTGCTCACCCAGTTCCACCCGTCGCTGGAGCGCGTGCTTGGCCCGCGACTGGACCACCCGGCCGCCACCTGGCTCCTCGAGCGCCACGGATCCCCGGCCGCTCTGCGGAAAGCCGGCCGCCGCAGACTCGTTGAACTGATCCGGCCGAAAGCCCCGCGGATGGCACAGCGACTGATCGACGAGGTCTTCGACGCTCTCGACGAGCAGACCGTCATCGTTCCCGGAACCGGCACGCTCGATATCGTGATCCCGTCCCTGGCCGCTTCACTCGCGGCGGTCCATGACCAGCGCCGAGCCCTGGAAGCGCAGATCAGCAGCCTGCTGGAGGCTCACCCTCTTCACTCGGTCCTGACCTCGATGCCGGGAGTCGGAGTCAGGACCGCCGCCGTCCTGCTGGTCACCGTCGGCGACGGGACCGGCTTTCCAAGTGCCGCCCACCTCGCCTCCTACGCCGGCCTCGCTCCCACGACGAAATCGTCGGGGACCTCGATCCACGGCGAACACGCACCCCGCGGCGGAAACCGCCAACTCAAACGCGCGATGTTCCTCTCCGCCTTCGCCTGCATGAACGCCGGCCCGGCATCACGCGCCTACTACGACCGGCAACGAGCCCGCGGCAAAACCCACACACAAGCCCTCCTGAGACTCGCCCGTCAACGCATCAGTGTCCTCTTCGCCATGCTCCGAGACGGCACCTTCTACGAATCCCGAACCCCCACCATCACCCTCGCCGCATGACCATCCCAAACACCCGCATACCAGGCACCACATCCTTGACGAAAGACATAGAGACACCCCCCCCGCAGCCCCCTTGCGGGCACCGGCCGCGTGCTGGTGGGCTCGGTTGATCGTGGCGTCGACAGAGACGATCCACTCCACCCGGCCCACCGCGTCGTCGCGGACCTGCACGTGTTCCAACAGCTTCGCCCAGGTCCCGTCCGCTTCCCAGCGGGCGAACCGCTCGTAGACGGTCTGCCAAGGTCCGTACCGTTCGGGCAGGTCGCGCCAAGGAGCCTCGGTCCGCAGCCGCCACAGCACCCCATTGACCACCTGCCGGTGATCACGCCACGGACGACCCCGCCCATCCGCCCGCGGCAACAGGGGCTCTACTCGCTCCCACGCCGCATCCGTCAGCTCACCTCGACCTGCCACAAGATCAATGATCACACCGGCTATAGAGTCCCGCCTGTGACAAATCATCAGGACAAAACCAGGGTGGCCTACGACGAAGTCGTCGAGCTGTACGCATCGCTGTTCGCGGACCGGCTGGAGACACAGCCGTTCACCCGGGCCATGATCGGCACCTTCGCCGAACTGGTACGCGCGACGGACAACCTGCGGGCGGCTGACGTCGGGTGCGGGCCCGGGCATTTGACGGCCATGCTGCACGAACTGGGCCTGGACGCCTTGGGGCTCGACCTTTCCCCCGGCATGGTCGATCACGCCCGGCGGGCCCATCCGGCACTGCGCTTCCAGGAGGCGCGGATGGAATCCCTGCCGATCGAGGACGGCGCACTCGGCGGCGTACTGGCCCACTACTCGATGATCCACACCCCTCCGGGAGAACTCCCGGAGCTGATTGCTGAGCAGGTACGCGTCCTGGCGCCGGGTGGCCTGCTCCTGATCTCCTTCTTCGGGACCGACGGACCGGAGCCGGTCCGGTTCGACCACAAGGTGACACCTGCCTACAGCTGGCCGGCGGACCGCCTCGCCGAACTGCTGGCTGATGCCGGGCTCGTTCCCTTCGCCAGGCTGCTCAACGATCCGGGCTCCGAACGGGGCTTCCTCGACGCCCACCTGCTGGCCCGCCGTCCGTAGGTCCTGCTCGGCAATTCCCGCCAGACGGTCGGAGCACCTCCGGACTGCTGGCTCGGTGGACGCCCGCTGATCCGACACGGATTGTCAGACAGGCCCTAACCCGGGCCACGGCCTGCCGCCTGTGAACGGGCGGCAGCCGAACCCGCAGTGATCGTGTGCCGGGCAGTCCGCCAGCCGCCCGGCACACACCCATGCGGGCCGGACGCCAAGCGGGATCGTCCTGCCAGGGGTCGTGGAGCCCGGCCCCAATGGGATGGTGTTGGAGGTGTCTGTGGAGACGGACGAGACGTGGACGTCGGATGAGTACGGACGGTCCCACGAGGGCAGGGTGGGTGTGCTCCTCGATGACGGGACGGCCCCGAAGCCGGTCTACTTCGACTCGGCGTCGGGCAGCTCGGGCTGGGAGGTGAGCCACTGGAGCGTCTACGACGGCGCCGGCACCTACCAGGCGCGCCCCAAGGCACATGTGCTGCGCGCGGAGTGTTCTGCGGCTGGACCGGAACGCAGCACGCCGTCGACTGGGCGACGGCGGGGGAGCTTCTGTTCCACGAGAGCGGACTGCCCACCGCGGAGCGGTGCGAGGAGGACTGGGACGTCCACATCCGCGCCGTCGCCAACACCACGGTCCCCCTTCCCGCCGAGCTGGAAGCCCTCTTCCACACCGTGACCGCCGCGATGGAGAACCTGGCCCAGGACTCACCGACCGCAGCCCTCAAAGCCGCCCGCACCCTGGAACTCATCGCCCAACGCACCGCGCACTGGCCGGCCCACGAGGCCCGCGACCAGGACCCGCAGAGCGTGGCCGCCGATCTCGGCCTGTCGAAGGACGCGACCCGCAGCCTGTTGGCCTGCTTCGGAGGCTGGCACTCGCACGGCTGACCGCCATCCACCGGCCCGCCCCCCGGCATGCCTTGGACCCTGTCAGGTGGATGCCGGGAAGCAGCGACGAAGGGAGCCAGCCGCTCGGGCCCCCGCCTCCGACTCCACCGGCCGGCACTGACAGACAGTCCCGGACGGGAGTACAGAACCCCGGTGCCGCACAGGGTGCGGTGCGGTGACCGGTGGCCGCGGCCGGGCGTTGTCCCGGTATGGACATGGATGACGAAGACTTCCTCGGCGTGCTCGTGGACGCCGTCACCGACACCCGTCCAAAGCTCCTCACCGGCGACGAAGCCAGGGCGGTCATGATGCTGCTTGGCGCCCTCGAAGAAGAGACCAGCTCCGAGGAAGTCCGCCAGGCCGCGGGCGAGATGCGCTTTCGCCTCGGCTCACGTTTGGCCCCGTCCGCCAATCACACTGGTTTGTCGAGTCCCGGGTTCTGACGGGGCTGAGGGTCGTTCCGTGTGTTTGGAAGCGCTGGGTAGGGCTTCAGTCGCTGCCATTGCTGTAGTTGTCCCAGTTCACGGAGTCGTCGATCAGGGATGGCACGGAGATGCTGCTCAGTCCGTGCCCAGGGTGCTACCGGAAGGAGACGCGATTATTGAGCGTGTTCAAATAGGGTGCGCGGTCGCGAGATCGGGCGTTCAAGCTTCGCGAGGTCGGGCGTTCAAACGTGGGGGAGGAGCCTGTGAACATGCTTGCTGGGACTTGGATGAGGAGAGGGACAGGCCGACGGCGGCTCGTCATCACACTGACGGCTGCCGCGGTACTCGTCGCAGGGTGCACGGCCTCGGTCGACCCTGACGAGCTGCCCGGCCTGTACCGCAACGAAAAGACGGGCGGCGAGATCCTGCTCGGATCCGATGGGAAGTTCTCCGCCACCGACCTATCGATCGAAGGGTCCTCCGACCCGGCCGACTTCCACGGCAGCTGGGAGTTCCTCGACAACCGAGAGGCCAGCGACTTCGTCTACCTGACGGTCAAGGACGATGGACTCGGCATGACCGCCGGTATCCAGCTCTATACGGAGAGCCAGGATACGGTCTACTTCCACTACGACCCGGACGGGCCGCCCTCCCTGGTACTCACGAGGGTGGCCGCGCCGTAGGTCCGTCCGCGCCGGGTCCGGTGCGTAGTGACGGCACGTTCGACGACGGCGATGACGGTGTCGCTGTCGCTGTCGCCTGGATCATCCGGTTTTGACGCTTTGAGAACGCGGTGGTCGGAGTGGGGTGTCGTGGTGACGGTGCACCAGTTCTTGGGGAGGCTGCTGAAGGTGTAGTCGATCTTCGCGCCGGAGGCGTGGGTGGGGCGGATCGTGCCGGTGGCGTTGTTCTGGTCGCATTCCTCGTACCCGGGGGCCCCCGCGGTGTTCGCGTAGAGGCCGGCGGGCCATACCCAGGCGGTGGTGTTGTTCGGGTCG
>NZ_JBIWLV010000017.1:0-128622 GCF_044766345.1 Streptomyces sp. NPDC102278
GTGACACGAAACCCCGAAACAGACCCCGACCAGCAACAACACCCCAGCCACTCACTGTCTCTCAAACCACTGTCCCCAAACCAAGAGATCGCACCCCGCGATCCCGGGCTCATCGCGAAGTGGATCAGCTACACCGTCATCAACACCGAACGCCAGGACTGGAAGCGGGGCGTCGAGGCCGCGTACCGCTACCGGCAACGCGAGGAACACCTCGACGTCCCCTACGAGCACACCGAGGGCGCCTATCCGCTGGGCCGGTGGCTCTCCGACCAGCGCCGCGCCTACCGGGCCGGCCAGATGACCGGGGAACGGGCGGCCGAACTGGAAGAGCTGGGCATCGTCTGGGACACCGCCGACGCCGGCTTCACCGAGAACCTCGCCGCCGCGCGCGCCTACTACGAGCTCCACGGAACCCTGGCGGCCCCGCGGCACGCAACCGCCCTGGACCGGGCCATCGGGCAGTGGCTGACGAACATCCGACGCCCCGACGGGCTCGGGAAAGACCCCGAACGCGCCGCGCGGCGGGCCCGGGAACTCGCGGCCATCGACCCGGACTGGAACCCCCGCGAGAACGGATGGACCGTCGACTGGCAACGGCACCACGCCTACCTCACCCAGCTCCTCGCCGGCGGCACCCGCCTTGCCGACGTCGTACCCGGAGTCACCCTCCACGGCGACAACATCGGCCGCTGGCTCACCACCCAACAACGCGACTTCAGCAAGCTCAACGCCGAGCAGCAACGCAGGCTCGCCGAACTGGGCGTGAAGAAGGCCGCACAGGCACGTAAGGCGCCCGCGAAGGCGGCTGCGGCGTCCGGGCCGGGCGCGGGCGGCGGGGCGTTCCAGAAAGGGTTGGAGGCCCTCGCACAGTACGTCGCGCGGGAGGGGCGGTTCCCAGGGCGCGGCGTCGTGCAGGTCCTGGCCGACGGGAGCGAGCACCACACCGGAATCTGGATCTCGAACCAGAAACAGCGCCGCGACAAACTCGACCCGGCACAACTCACCGCCCTCACCGAACTCGGTGTGGAGTGGGCACCTGTGGCGTGAGGAGAGGCTAGTGGTCTCCTGATCTCAGCAAATGCGGACCTGTTCCCTCCAGCAGCGGCCTACGATCTTCTGAGGAGGCTGGGTTCGCGGCTGGGAGGCTGCTGCACTGAGCCGTAGGACTGAGGGGGCATCGTCTTGGCCACGCTGAATCACATGAAGGAACGCACGCTCGGTTTCTTCGAGATCGTGGTTGTCAAGGACGGTGAGGCTCAACGGATTCCGGAGCCTATGGACTGGGATGGGGCACTTGCAGATCTCGCCCGGGCTCCGGTTGGCGCTCGTACGCATGAGGGCGAGCACCGGATCGTGGGGACGGCTTTCCCGCACAACATGGAAGATCACCTGCTCCTGCACCGAGTGAAGGATGCCGGTGAGTGGTTGTCTGTCATCAATTTCGACACAGGCGATCTTCGTGAGCTCGAGCAGTCGGCTCATGAGGGATACCTCGATACCTCTGTCGTCTGCTTCCTACCGTTCGGCAACGTGGTGGGCATCATGCAGGGTGGGGTATCCGCGCCCAGTCACAAGTCCCTTGAGACCTGGATCAACGGCATCGAGATGTTCCCCGGCAGCAGGCTGCAGCTGCGCCCTGTCGTTGCGCACTCCGAGATCGAGAAGCTCAAGTCCGCGGTGGGGGCGAGCCGCGTCGAGGTCAAGGTCATGGGCAACAAGATGGGCGCGCTGCGAGAGCGGCAGGGTGGCCTTGCCCGACTCCTGCGCGTCGCTGGTGACGCGTACGGGGAGATCAGCGTCACGATGGTCATCTCCGTGCCCCGAGGGAAGGAACTGAAGGAGCACCGGGAGCACCTGCTTGCGGACCTCGACGAGATCTCCGACGTCGTGACAGGTGCCGAGCGCGCGCGGGCGCGGCTCGTCTACTCGGACCCGGGTGGCCCGGAGCAGACACGACTCGTCGAGCTGGTCGAGCTGGTCGAGCCCAGCATTACTGCCAAGAAGCGGGTCCCAGCCACGGATGCGGAAGGGAACTCGATCCGGATCGTGTCAGCGGTGGATGCCATCCTCGTGGCAGCGGCGGAGCACGAGGATGCGCTCCGGCTCGCGGTGGACGCGGGGGATTCATGACCTAGGCGGGGGGATCGTGTGGGCGTCCGTACGAGTGTCATCGACAAGTGGGCCGAGCGCGCCTGGACCGATTACCTGATCGCGGTGATCGTCATCGGGGCCCACCTTCTCATCGTCCGGGGATGTGGTTCGGGAGACTGGCTCACCTGGATCGGCACCACCCAACGCACCGACATGTACGCCGCGGCAACTGGCGTCGTGTCGGCCATCGGTGGTCTCAGTGCCATCGCCATCGCCATCTACACCACCGCCAACGGCGAACGTCTGCGGGCCGTGCGGCAGCAACGTCATGGTGAGCTCAGGCGTACCTGGCGCAGCCTGTTGCAGGGCACCGCGCTGGCATGTCTTTTGATCCTGACCGCCTTCTCACTGGACCGCGACAAAGATCCCCTCTCCGCGCGCTTCATCTTCGAGTACGCCATGGTCTTCGCCGCGTTCCGGTTCGCCCGGTTCGTCTGGCTCTTCGACGGAATCATGGCCGTCTCCGACGCTGACTTGGTGGAGGAAGGACCGTCCGTAGCCGTACCTGCACGCGACCCCAACTGGCTCGAACGCCGTCGCCGCCAACACGACAGCAACCCGTAGCCCTGGAACTGCGGTAAGTCCGCCTGGGGCAGCAGACCATGCGGACAGCTCACGACTTTCTCAGCGCAGATGCCGGAGCCCGTAGTCCGGTGGCAGCCATCCCTTCTTCCTTCGGTCGATGGTCTTTCGGGTGTGCGGAGGCGGATACGGGCAGCCCCGCATCAGATCGGGTTCCGCTGTGGCCCAGGCCGTCCGGTAGTGGGCGGTGCACACAGGCCAGATGGTCGTCTCGGCTTGCTGCGGGCTCTGGGTCGTCGCGTTTTTTTGTACGGCGATGCTTGGGGCGTGGTGGCTGGGGCGGGCGCAGCTTTCGGCGAAGGCCGTCAGGTAAGGCTGTCCCGTGCTTCCCCATGGGTCGCTGAAAAGCGGGCCGTTCATGCCGGTCTCGATGCTCCAGGCGTACGCGGCAGCTCTCAGCAGGGGGCGGGCCCAGGCGGGTACCGGGTGGGTTGTGCAGCCTTGACGGAGGCCGTGGTCGTGGAGTGTGATCGTCGTGCCGTCCGGGCCCAGGTCCCCGACGTGCGCGGTGTCGAGCTGGGTGGTGGAAGCCGCAGTGAACAGCGCCGTGGCGAGTTGGGCCGACAGGTGGGGGTGGGCCGTGGCCTTGTGGAGTCGCCGGGCGACCTCCGCTTCGGTGACCGCCGGCATCACGGGCGGGAAGAAGTCCCGGTCGGGCGCCATCGGTGCGAGGCAGTGACAAGAGTCTGAGGCTTCGTCGACGCTCTTGAGAGTGGTCAGCGCGGGCAGGTTGATCCAGCGATTCGCCAAGGCCTGACTGTCTGGAGTGTCCGCAGGCGCTCGGCGGCGGGTACGGTCTCGGGCAGCATCGCGCGGGCCTCCGCGATGCGGTGTTCCACCTGCCTCAGCTCGCGCTCCAAGAAGGTGCGCATGTCCGCGCGGTGACAGACGAGGACCAGGCGGACGCCCGTGCGCCGGCGCAGCGCGTGGAGGGCTCGGAAGCGGGGCGGGGTGAGCAGGTGTGCCCGCAGCAGGGTCAGGTCGATGATGGGGGTGGCCAGGATCCAGGTGGCGGCAAGCAACCACACCCGGGCTGGATCGACCCGTTGGGGACCGGACGGGAGAACGGGTTTGCCCAGGGCCGCGAGCACGTCGTAGGCGAGCGCGATCGAGGCGTCCGCTCCTGGGGTGGGATGCACGGTGAGCCGCCCTTGGGCCGGGGCATGGGAGGCCAAAGCGGCCCGGGTGTGGACGACATCGTCGAATGGGTCCAGGACTACCGTGACCGGCGGCGGATTCGGGCAGTCAAGCATCAGGCCACCCGGCGGTGGCGAAGCTTGCTGTAGGCCCAGCGCAGCAGGTCCTCGTCCACGCCGGCGCGTCCGGACTCCTTCATCCCGACGGTCAGGTGATGGGTGATCTTCGCCCAGGCACGGAAGTTGCCGTGCGCGGCCTCGTGATCGCACATCGAGATCAGGTCAGGGTCCGCGTCCGCGTCCGCCCAGACGGGATGAAAGGCCGGGATGACGGTGAGGACCTCCTCCAGCGGCATCGGGTCGATCTCCTGCCACGCGTACACCCGCGACTCCAGCATCGGCTCGCTTTGCAGCATCTCGAAACAGCCGTCCCCGCCCGTGAACACGATCGTCAGGTCCGAGCCGATGTCATCCCACACTTAGCGCAGGTACTCGAAGCACATCTTCGACAGCCACTGCGCCTCGTCACAGACCAGGACGTGCGTCTCCTCCAGGGCGCCGCGCAGCGTGCGGTCGAACTCGATCGGCTGCCCCGGCGGGCGGCCCTGCAGGCCGAGGGCGTGGAACAGTCGTGGCGCAGGTCGCGGGTGGTGGGGCGGGAGCGGAACTGGATCCGGCGTGTCAGCTTCGGTGCGAACTCGCGCAGCGAGGTGTTTACCGGGAGCGACTTGCCCCGCCCCGCCTGCCCGTAGATATAGATCATGGCTCTGGCCTCGATCGCGGCACGGATGTTCTCCCTCACCATGAGCAGGGCGCGGGTGGAGACGACCTGGGCGCCCGGCAGGCGCATGAAGTGGTCCTCCCGCTCCCGGGGCAGCCGGCTCTGTCGCTCAGCAGTCACCATCGCTCAACGCTCCCCGCTGTCGTCACGTACATCGGGCTTCCCCGGTGGCCTGCCATCGTCTGGCTGTCCGGCATCCGCCTGCCGGCTGGCAGGCCGGTGAGGGCGGACAACCGGACGCACCCAGGAAGCCGGGGCCTCACGAGGAGGGATCAAGTCCGGCAGCGCCCGGGCCGCCAGATCTGTGCCCCTGGCCCGGGCGATCTCCGCCTCGGCCTGCGAGGAGGTGACCGTGCGCCGCGAACGGGGAGCGTCAGCCGTGGTCATGGCCGTGTAGCGGGCTTTGCGCAGCCTCTCCGCCGCCTTCAGATCCGCCTTCAACTGCCGGGCCTTCTTCTCCCTGACCGAGCTCAGCGCACGACGCTGCTCCACCGTCGCCGCCTCCGCGAGATATGCGCTGCCCAGGTGACGGCCCCTCTCCTCGGTGGAGAACACCTCGATCTGCCCGTCGTAGTGCGGCAGATACCGCAGCCGCACCCGCATGCCCACGTGCCCGGCCATCCACGGCGCGATATACGCACGACGTCGCCAGCTGATCCCGTTCGTGGTGATCTTCCGAACTCGGGCCGTGCGGCGCGCGGCGCCCGCTCCAACGCCCGAGTCGAGGCGCGCCATCCGGCACGGGCGCGACCTCCCAACCGCGCAGGTCCAGCCCGCGCAGCCCGACGTCGACCCAGCGGGCGACGTCGCCGGGAGCAGCCAGGTGCTCGTGTGCAGCCGTTCCAAGGCGGCAACGGCGGCGGCGACGACCTCGGTGACGACCCACGGGTCGGCGGCCCGGATCTCGCCCTCGAGCCTCTTGTCACCGGCATCGTCGCGGACGCCTTTCCCATGTCTGCCGCGCAGCAGAACCAGATCGTGGGCGTCGTCTCGCTCGACGCAGCCGCGTTCAAGGCTGAGGACAGCAGGTCCCGGTAGGACCAGACGCGATTGACGATCGAGAGCTGGTCTTCGCGCTGGGCGTGGCTGGACTCGGCCGCTCAACGTGCGCAGCGTAGTCGTCGAGGTTGGCCAAAGGCACCTCGCTGAAGCATGTCCGGCCGCGTCCGAAGCAAGGGATCTCCAGCCAATCATGCGGCTGACTCGCACACATCGGATATTGATCGGTGTCGGTCCGGTGTACGCCTCGACCGGGACTCCCCCACCGGGCTCCGGCTGCGCGAGAGCGACCGGTTCGGATGGCGCGGCCGACGTCGACGGGAGGGTGTCGTCCCGTTCGACCGTCACCTCGTGCTCGACCGACGACGACGTGGGGCGCAGCGTGCGGGTTCGAGGCCGGTAGTTCCCCGGCCGGCAGCGCTGCTACGCCGCCCGAGCCCATCGCCCCGGCCGAGAGCGAGCGGGCGCAGCAGACGGTGCCGCGGCCGCCGTCCCGGTGGAAGCGCCGGACGCGGAAGCTGCGCAACGAAGCGGGGCTGGGCCTGGCGCGAGGTATCGGGCACCGCGGCGGGCGGCATCGCCTTCAGCGCTGTACTCCTGTACAGCCAGCGCGCCTGACAGACGTGCAAGGCCCTGCAACAGCCTGGGGTGGAGTCGGTGAACTCCACCCCAGGCGATGGCAGCGACACCGACTCCGCGGCCCGGCAGCCGGACCCCTGCTCAAACCGAAGTGGCCGGCAGTGCGCCTGGTCGCATCGCAGGTTCATCTCGATGAACTCCCGGAAGTAGTTCCTGTCCAGGAGCAATATCGTGCACCCGCGTGAGCACCTTGCCGGTGCAGGTGATGCTGTCGACGATCAGCACCTTGTTGCCGAAGCCACGCCTCGGGGGACGGGCGTCAGCATGACCGGCATCTCCAGGGTGGTGACCCCGGTGTAGCACTCGACATCCGCGATGTCCGTGACGGCTGCCAGCAACCCATCCATGTCCAGCAGACGGCCATTGTCTCGGGCTGCGGTACTGGCTGGTCCTGCGCGTTCCGGTCGTTGTCGATCATGCCGGGTGCTGCGGTGGACTCGATGCAGGTGCTAAGAGCTACTGGGGCAGGCCAACGGTTGAAGTGGTATCGATCCGCTGGTAAGTCTGGCTGTGGCCACCGCGCTGCCGAACGACCGTTACGGCACCACCAACCAACGGGCAAGCAACCGTCAAGGGACAAGGGGGGGTTGGAATGCGCCTCACAGTGATCGTGCGCCAACAGCTACTCGACCAGAATGAGGGGTTCACAAGAACCACGCATGACAGTCAGAAGAACTTCACCGAGGACATCAAATACACCATCACGGGCGGCGAACTTCACATGCGTCGGACGGGCAAATCGTCCTGGGCAGACAGCCGCTTCGACGAAAACTCTATTGCCGATGTTGAGCAGACCCGACGATTCCTGAGGAAATATCTGGACAGCCTCAATACTGCCGGAATCGAATAAGTAAAACCCCTCTACGGTGCACAGCCGCTGAATGGATCGGCGGAAGCCGCAAGGGGTTGTTCCTCCGCGCGCCACGGGGGCGGGCCCGGCGCGAAGCGCCTTCCAAAGGGGCCGCGAGCAAAGCGACCGGCCCGAAGGGCAGCGTTTTTGCCCGCCCGTGCCGAATGGCACGGAACGGGCCCCCGGAACGCACCGGGCCCGCGCCACCCCAAAGGGAGGCGCGGGCCCACAGGTTGTCAGCTGGCTCGCAGCCCTACACGTCAGGCCCTCTCAGGCAAGGCAGCGCGAGCGCCTGGCTGACCTCGGCATCGACTGGGCTCGGTGGCACCCGGCCGGAGCGGTTGGGATGCACACCCGCTGTTGCCGGAGGTCGTTCCCCCGGGGTGACCACATACAAAGCAGCCACGACGTTCGTACTCACGGCCGGTGCGGCGGTAGCGGCAGCCGCCGCACCGGCTTCCGCCGGAGGCGTCGGTGACATCCTGTCGCCCGCCTTCGGCACCAACTGCGCCAACCACGACACCGTCCCCCACGCCGCCGGGGCCACCACCACCGGCACCGGCGCCGCCGACGGCAGCCTCCTCGGCAGCCCCTCAACCAAATGCGGCGGAGCCGACATGCCAACCGGCGGCGACGCCGACGAACAACACGGTCTCGCGAACCTGGATACCGTCGGCGTCGGCGTCCTCGGAGGCGCAGAGAGTTCGGAGTGAGCGGGTGGCACCCGGCCGAAGGATCGCAGAGGTACGTCAGAGACCGCCAGAAGGCCACCACGCCCACCGCGACCGGGGTCCGCACCCCTCGCCGTCCCGGGGGGTCTCGCCCCGCGGCCGGCGATCGGGGAAGTCCTGCCCCGGTGCCCGATAGGCTCGCCGCACCCGCGCCGACACGGAGTGTGCTAGGTAGGGCCGTGCGTGACGAGCTCGCCCCTCGAAATGCAGTACACCGGCCCCACACAGCCCCGGCAGCCCTCACGGTCCGCCGGGGCCTTCCGCTGATGGGACTCGGTGAATCGTCCCCCACCGAAGCTCGGGGGTGGGACGGACCTGCTCACTTGGATGCCCTACTGCCGGAAGCGCTGAGCTCACCCGGCTGGGGGAGGGAGGTCGTTCCGGCGGCCGATGTCACGCCGCCGTGCTTGATGCGACGTTCAGAACATGACCAGTGATGAACGGACGATGGATGCACTCTGGAGCGCCTGGTGGCAGCGATGGCCGCGCTGGGCGGCCAGGGCCACGGTGCTGTGGGCGGTGATTTATGCCGGCTTCGGCCTGGTATGCGCGCTGAGCGGGACCCCCTTGCTCGGCCACGGCTCTTCCAGGTTCGGTTGGGTGGTCGTGGCAGTGGGTGTGCTGGCTGCGTTGGCCAGTGGAGCGGTGGTGCTGTACGGGCTGCGGCCGGTGCTGCGGGGGCTGCTCCGGGTGGTCTGCGCCCTGGCTGGGGTCACCGCGTTCAGCCTGCTGATGGATGTGATCACGCTGATGTTCGGTCAGGGCGTCGACAGTCGGGCCTCCACCGCAAACAAGGTCCTCGCGGCGGTCGGGGCGGTCCTGCTCGCGGCCACGGCCCAGTCCGACCGCCGGCCCGCCGGTACTGCCGTACGAGCGCCGTCCGCCGCACCGCGGCTCATCCAACGGGCTGCCTGGGCAGGAACGCTGGCCTTTGTCCCGTACGCGGCGATGAAACTCGTCTGGGCATTCGGCGGGACGTTCGCGGGAATCACCGGCGAGGAGATGCTCGCGGCCTCGGAGCGCAACGGCGCCTCAAAAATCTTCCTCACCCTGGAGTCCTGGGGCCTGGATCCCACCGCGCTGCTGGCCGTGCTCGGCGTCTTACTGCTCTGGGGCCTGGTCCGGCCGTGGGGACAGGTCTTCCCGCGCTGGACGCCGTTCCTTCGCGGCCGACGGGTGCCGCGCTGGCTCCCGCTCGCCCCGGCTCTGCTCGGTGCTGCGACACTCGCCCCGTACGGCGTCGTGGGGATCGGATACCTGGCCTTGGCCACGTCCGGAGCAGTGACGATGCGGCGCGGCGACTTCCACTCCTGGGGCGACGCGGTGCTGGTCGGATGGATCGGGATGGTCGCCTTCGCCGTTTACGGCATCGCCCTGATCATCGCGGCCCGCTCGTACTGGCTTCGGACGCGTCCCGCTTGCCAGATGACTGCTGTCACAGAGTGACCGTTCGTGGCCAGTCAGATCCCACCGACTGGCCACGGAGGATCCGGTTGGCCCTGACAACAAGGGCGAGACCTAGTCATCCGGGATGAGCGAAGCGCGCCACAAGCACCCTTCGCTGCTCGACGCGGCCCCGCACATTTCGAGGCCGACAGCCGGGACCCCACGTGCTGAAGCAGCCGCACGACCGGCGGCCCCGAATCGGAGGGACCATGTCGAGGCAGGATTACGCGGACGGGCGCACCGTCCACCAGGTGGCGATCGACCTGGACGGCTCGACCTCCGCAGCACAACGTCGAGGAGGATCCGGAGGGACCCGAAGCCGCGCAGTCCTACATGGACGCCGCGGCGGAGGAGGGAATCCACCCGCCGCAGGTGGAGTCCGGCAGGACATCGACGCGGATGCACGGATGCGGGGCGAACCGTGCCAACGGCAGCACCTACGGTGGGCGTACGACGGCACCCACATCTACGGCGCGGACAGCAAGACCGTACCGACCGAGCGGACCTACTGGACCGACGAGGCCGGATACCTGGTCGGAAAGAGCAAGGGCGGCCCCGCCCAGGCTTGGACCCTCGCCGCCTGGAAACCCGCCCAGACCCAGCAGCCCGACCCGGTGCGCGCCATCGCGCTCACCGGCCTGTTCGGACCCATCGCCGGCTTCCTCGGCAACTGACAACACCCGCCCCCGCGGTGGAGCCGCCAGGCACGGGCCGGTACCTGGCGGCTCCACTCGCACTCGGCAGTCCGACCCGTTCCGTGTTCGACGCCCATCGAATCCCGCTCCAGCACGCTGACCAGCGTCTCCGACATGCCTTGCAGGCAGCGGTGCCGGTGTATACGGCGACGGCATCGGTTTTCGGTGACTGAGACGTAGTTGGCCCATCCGGCCGAGCCTGCGTTCACCGACGAGTGGGTGGGCCGCGGTGGCCGAGCGAGGCGACGCCGGGTCAGTCTCGGGTGCGGCGGCGCAGCTGGTGGGTGACTGCCCGTTGAGACAGGGGGCCGAGTCCTTCCAGGGCCTGAGCGAGGACGGCGAGCTGTTCGAGCGAGTCCAGGGCGCGGGCGGCACCTTCGGGGTCGACGCCCTCGTACAGTTCGATGCCGACGAAGGAGGCGGCCGCGGCACGGGCCAGCCCGGCGTCGGCGAGCAGGGAGAGCGGGTGATCCGAGGCGAAGCGCCGCGCCGAGACGCGCGTGCCGTCGGGCCGCTGCCGCTCGCCCCCGCTGACTCCGGTGCCGGCGATCCACAGGGCGGACAGCAGCCGGGTCGCGTAGCGAAAGCGCGGCGGCTCTCCCTCGACGCGGGGCAGGTAGGAGATCGAGGTGAACCTCAGGTCCCAGGACTGGTGCCGCGCCGGGTCCTGGGTCCGCTCCCAGAGGACCTCCATATCGGCGTCGATCACGGTCTCCACGTACAACCCCATGGCCGCCCCCCTCGCCCGTCCCTTGGTTTGAGCGTTCGCTCGAACCGCAAGTTGGCTCAGTTTGATCGAACGCTCAAGAAGATTGCGGATGGCCGGTCGGGAGCGTGCGCTCAGGACGCCCCTCCCCCACGACCGCACACGTGCGCGACAGCGCCCCGGTCCGGCGGGCGTAGTCGGGGGCGTGTTCGGCCATCCATAGGTCGATGTCGAAGCCGGAGATGGTGTGGCCGTAGCGCGCGACGAGGCTCCCGCGGGCTTCGAAGAAGCGGGCGGCCACCACCCTCCCCTGTTCCCAGCGTGTCGTGCGGCCCGAGTCCTATTCGACCACCGTGATGAGACGAGAGGGACCTGTCGACGAGAGCGGGCCGGCGTTGCTTTCGGCGCCGTCCTCCTGGCTCCAGACACGCACGTACTTCGATCGGGCAGCCCAGGCTCCGAGATCACCCGTATCGGCGTCGTACTGCTGCCAGGTCCTGCCCCGTTCCTTGGGGTCGAGGCGCCAGGTCTGCGGCCTGGACGACCAGACGGTGACATGAGTGATCCGCCCGGTGTGCTGCCTGAACAGGTGGTCGGGGTTGGCCGGCTCGCCCGGAGCAGTGAGTGAGCCCAGCCGGCTCAGTCCGAGGTGGGCGAGCGAGTGGACGACCATGCTTTCGCCCTCGTCCCCTTTATCCGGCGAGAGCTCGACAGCGGCACCCTGAAAGTGGGCCGCACCGTACAGGGTGACCTTGGTCCGCTGGTCAGTGCTCCTTGACATGTAATTCTCCGCAACCCTTTAAGGCCCCCGGGGGTGTTTCCGGCAAAGATCTGTTGCGTGCTGGAGTGACTGCAGGCGCCTCCCACCCGGGGGCAACCGCTTTCCACGTCGACGTCGTTCCGTGTACGTGTGCGGGCTTTTCCTCCAGTGTCGGCGAACGCTTCTGCGCCGCGCCCGGCCCGACGTCTTTGTGCTCTTACAGGGTAAGAGGCATGTGAGAGGAAGGAGGGGGCGAGATGAGCGCCAAAGAGAAGGCCAAGGCAGCAGTCGAGCAGGTTGTCGGCCGCACGGTGCGCAAGATCGCACACGCCATCGGCCATCGGACGACGGCGGCAAAAGGTGCCGCTCTGGAGGCACGGGGAAAAGCCCGGCGCCTCAAGGAAAAGGGGAAAGACAGGCTCAGATTCTGAAGTGTGGCCCGGTGGGCGGTTCAGTGGGTTTCGACGCGTCCGGGCGGCGAAATCCTGAGCGGCCTCTCGCCGATGTTAAGGCCACCGGAAAGCGCCGGCGGTTCCTCGCGAGCGATAGGGTGTAACACGCGAGGAGGAGGCTGTCATGACCGAAGCAGCTGCTACGACCACCCCCCGCGAACGGTATCGGCGGCAGGTGCGTGCCGAGATCAAGGAACGGGCGCGAGAGCAGATCGCTTCTGCCGGAACCACGGCGCTTTCACTCAACAAGATCGCGAAGATCATGGGTCTCAGCGGTGCCGGTCTCTACCGCTACTTCACGAGTCGGGACGCGCTGCTCACTGAACTGGTTCGGGATGCCTACCAGAGCCTGGCGGACACTTTCCGAACGGCGGCCGACGGCGGTGAAGGCGACCTCCGCAGTCTGGCCCGCGCCCTGCGCGCGTGGGCACTCGCCGATCCACAACGCTACTTCCTCGTCTACGGCCCGCCGGTGCCGGGCTATCACGGTCCCGTCGATCTCACGTCCACCATGTCGGACATCATGAGCTGCATCCTTGCCGCGTGCGATGCGCAGGCTCGGGAGGACCACTCCGGGCCTGCGTCCACACCCCTTGCGAAGCCCGGGGAGGGCTTGCAGCCCGGGTCTGCGCGGCGGCGGGCCGTTGCCTTCTGGACGCGGCTGCACGGGGTCCTGTCCCTGGAGCTCAGCGGTCACTTCGCCGGGATGGACATCGACCCCTCCTCGCTCTACGAAGCCGAACTCGACCTGCTTGCGACCGGCTGACGTGAGGGGGCAAGGCCCAGTGCCTGACCTCGGCAGGCCGAAACCGGCGCTGTTTCCTCGGACCGGGTCAGTCGCGGGGCGGCAGGAGGGTACCGAGGGGTCCGAGGTCGAGGTTGAGGTCTTCCAAGGCGTATCCGTGCTCGGCGCACAGGTCGGAGAGGGTGTCGTGCAGGGCCATGAGTGTCGCGCCGAGTTCCTCTTCCTGGTCGTCGCTGAGGTCGCCGGCGTCGACGCGGCGCAGGGCTTGGCGTTCGATGAGCTGGCGCACGAGCTCGACCAGGGTGAGGACGAGTTTGAGGAGGTCCTCACCGACGGTTTCGGGGTTGGTGTGCAGATGCCGGGCGGGGCCGGAGGTCTCTCCGTGGACGGGTGGGGGTGCCTGGGTGAGGCGGAAGGCCTGGGAAAGGTTGGCGCCGACGTCTTGGAGGGCTCCGGTTCGGGGCTGCGGGGGCGGGGTCGATTCAGGGTTCATCGTGGTCCCCACCCTGTGCCGGGCCGGGGGTGGCTTCGGAGCTGACCGAGACGATGAGGGCGCGCAGCGAGATCCGGACGAGGTCGATGTCGGCGATGGACAGGACGATGTCGCCGGTCAGGACGACGCCGCCGCTCAGGAGTCGGTCGAGGAGGTCGACGAGGGCGACTTGCCGGTCGGGCAGGGGCTCGTCGCGTCCGCTGAGGGTCATGGCGGGGACTCGTGGTGGGCGTTCGGGTCGGGGGCATCCGCCAGGGTGACGAAGGAGTAGGGGGCCCAGGGACCGGTGACCTCCACGCGCAGGTCCGGGAAGCCTTGGGCGGCGTCATCGATGGCGCTCTGGAAGTCCTCGGCCTGGTCGTTGGGGATGAGGTAGGCGTCGTTCAGGACGTTCTCCTCGGGTCCGGTGAGGGCGCCGCGTTGGGGGGCGTGGCGCACGCGCCGGGTGGTGTGTCGGGCGGCGATGGCTTCGACGGTTGCGGCTGCGTGCTGGGCTTGCTGGTGGACGGCTTCGCGGGCGTGGTGCTGGGTTCGGCGCGCCCGGAGGTAGGCCTTGCCCGGGCCGGCGGTCGGTGCGCGGGGTTCCGCGGGGGGTGGGGCGAGGTCGGGCCCGGTGGGGGCCGCGAGATAGATCTTCACGCCGTATTCGGTGTGGTCTCGAAGCTGATCCATGCTCTCGGAGAAGGCCGGCCGGCCGAGGGCGAGGGCTTGGCGGGCGCTGTGGTCGTCCTGGTAGACGGTGGCCAAGCGCAGGGGAAGCACGGTTGCGTGAGCGGCCACGGCCTGGACGATGTCGTGGTGGGTGCGGGCGACGTCCTCGAGCCAGTCGAGGTCTTCGAAGTGGGTTTTGAGTGCGGTCTCGTTGAAGTCGTGTTCGGGCACGTCGGCCGCCACGAACACCAGTTGTGCCTCCCCGATGGCCGGGGGGATCGCCTCGGGGGCGGGAGGCAGGAGTCGCAGGGATGCGCCGGCGATGCCGCGCAGGGTGGTGAGGGCCGTCGTCAGCGAGAGGGTCGGCTGGGTGACCGCGTAGATGTAGGTGAGATTCGTGGTGTTCACCGTGTGCTCCCCCGTCGGCGGGGCGGTGGCTCGCCGGGCTCATCACCGTGGAGAGTTTCGTCTCCGGGGTCGAGCTGGGCCCGCAGGGCGTCGAGTTCGGTGCGCAGGCGGCGGTTCTCCTGCTCCAGGGGGCTGCCGGTGTGCCGGCTGGAGAGGGACGGGTCGTGTTCCCACCAGTCGATGCCCATCTCCTTGGCCTTGTCCACGGAGGCGATCAGGATCCGGAGTTTGATGGTCAACAGCTCGATGTCGAGCAGATTGATGCGGATGTCGCCGGCGATGACGATCCCCTTGTCCAGGACCCGCTCAAGGATGTCGGCGAGACTGGAGGTGGAGGTCTGTCCGTACGGCATCGGGGCGCGGGAGGAGAAGGATCCGGGTCGGCCGGGTAGGGGCTCGGTCACGGTGATGTTCCCTCCTCGCGTTCAGGGGAGACGGTGGCGGAATTCCGATATCTCTTCCAGGCGGTCGATCAGTTCGTCCTCTTGACGGTCGAAGGTCTCCTGGTCGATCTCTCCGCGCAGCAGTTGCTGTTCCAGTTCGGCGAGGCGGCGCCAAACGGGGGCGGGGTCGTAGTACTCCTCCTCGGCCTGGTCGACGACGCGCTGCGCGACCCAGGTGACAGCGCGTACCGGCGCCACGGGGAGCGTCAGCAGGTAGGTCAGCAGTCCCATGGGTCTGTCCTCCTTTCCCGCCCGGGGGCATGCGGGTCATACGAAGCTGTAGGGGGGCAGGGGGCCGGAGAAGCGCAGGTCGACGCCGCTGCCGATCTCGCGGGCGATGTTCGTCTCCGCGGTGCGCAGCCGGCCTTGGTGCTCATGGGGCACCAAGAGGGAGAGATTGAGGAAGTCGGTGCCGGAGGGCGAGCGCAGGAGATGCTCGCGGGCCAGGGGGATGAGTGCTTCGGTCATCTCGGCCGCCAGGCTTTCCTGTCGAACCTGGACCTCTCGGGCGACCATTTCGCCCAAGGCGAGCGGCAGGCCGGGATCCCGGTCGCCGCTGCGGATCCGGTCGTTGAGGTCCTTCGCCTGGGGCAAGTCCTGGAGGATCTGTTGCAGCAGTGGCGCCTCGTCCTCCTGAGAGGCCCGGACGTGGTATTCGGCGCAGCCCTCCAGGCGCTGCAGCGCGGCGAGGTAGGCCTCCGCGTTGGACTGGAGGGCCTCGCTCACCGCGAGGTCGTCGGTGGCGACGTAGCCGAACTGCAGGGGCAGGACGGTGCCGTCGACCATCAGGCGTTCCAGGACCTCCTGGTGCGCGGCGAGGTCGCGGCGTTTGGGGCGAATCTCCTCGTCGATGTCGCTGACCACCGCGCACAGCTGCCCTTGTGCCACCGTGCGTAGCGGGGAGGGGTCGGCGCCGATTCCGTTGACGCCGTCCAGTTGCCGCGGGTGGTCCTTCGCGGTGATGGAGTACACGTAGAGCGGCATGGGTTACTCCCTCTCCCGCCGGGCCGGGCGCCGGGCGGCGGGTCGGCGCCGCCTGGGTGCTTCTTCCACCACCTCGTCGTCGTCTTCGTCTTCGTCGGAGTCGCGGGATGTGGAGGATTTGCCGGTCAGGGAGTCGGTCACGGCTTCGACGGCGCCGGTGAGCGCTCCTTTGGACTTCCCGTGGGCCCCGCCTTCCATCACCTTTCCCATGACGTCGGGGAGTTGGGCGGGCGCCTTGCGGCCGGCTTCGAGGTCGAGGCGGTTGCAGGCTTCCGCGAAACGGAGATAGGTATCGACGCTGGCCACGACGATTCGCACGTCGATCTTGAGGAGTTCGATGCCCACCAAGGACACACGGATGAAGATGTCGATGACCAGCCCGCGATCCAAGATGAGTTCCAGAACGTCGTAGAGGCTGCTCGACCCGCCTGCCTGTCCCCGCGCGACGGGGCTGCCGCTCTGCGGCACCATGGTCATGGCGTCTCCTTCCGTCGGCCGTACCGTTGTCAGGTCGGCCGGTCGATCATGCCGCGCGTGTAGCGGCGGGTGCGTTCGTAGGAGATCAGCTCGCCCTCTCCGTCCAGCGTGACGCGGTAGCTGGCCATGACGCTGGTGGTGTCGGGGATGCGTTCCAGTTCCACCACCTCAACGTGCGCCTCCCAGCCGTCCTCGGTCGGCTTCAGTGAGGAGACGGAGTCCGGGTGGCGGCCGAGGAGTTCGGCGAGTTGCTGGGCCGCGGCTCGCATCGCCACCGCCGGGCCGGGCGCCGCGGGACGGCGCCGGGGCGGGGTGCGCCTGGGCGTTCTCCTGTCCTGCTCCGCGCCCTCACCGGCAGCCTGTGGAGAGGCCCGCCGGGGGCGTGCAGGTTCCGCTGCGGCCATATGGCCCTCCCTTGGGGAGACGGCCTCACAGAAACTAGAATGTCACTATATTCCGTGATAAGTCCCGCATGGGGCGGACGGATTTTCCAAGGACCGGCCCCGAGCAGGACCCGTTTCGTCGGCGGGCAGTGGGCACGTGACGCCCCTGTCGGCAGGCGAGACCAGCAGACCCGTGTATACGCCCTGGTAGGGGATGATCATGGAGGACACCACCAAGATCGCGCTCGCAGCCGCTGTGGCTGGGGGATACGTTCTCGGCCGGACGAAGAAGGGGCGCCTGGCGTTCAGCCTCGCGACCTATCTCGCCGGCCGGCGGTTCGGACTCGACCCCGGACAACTGCTCAAGCAAGGGGCCTCCCAGCTCAAGGAGATGCCCCAGTTCGCCGAACTCGGCGAGCAACTGCGTGGCGAGGCTCTCGACGCCGGCCGCAAGGCGCTGACCACCGCGGCCAACCGCAAGCTCGCCGACCTCGCTGACACCCTGCACGAACGCACCCTCGAACTCTCTCGCGGCGGCACCGGCGGCGGACGGGACGACGACGAGCAGGAGGAGGACGAGGAGCAGTACGAGGACGAGGACCAGGAACCGTACGAGGACGAGGAAGACCAGGAGTACGAGGACGAGGACGAGGAGGGCTACGCCCCGGAAGACGAGGAGGACCAAGAGGGCGAGGACGAAGAGGAGGAGCCCCGGGCGGGGGCGGACGAGGACGAGGAGTTCGAGGACGAGGAGGAGGAACCCGAGGAGGAAGAGGAAGAACCTCCCCCGCCGCCACGCCGGACCCGATCCGCCGCCCGCGCCCGCACCGGCAGGCGCGCCGCTCCCGACCGGGAAGTCAGGCAGCGTCCGGCACCGGCGAAGAAGGCGGCGCCCGCGAAGAAGGCCGCACCCGCCAAGCGCGCGCCCGCGAAGAAGGCGGCACCCGCCAGGAAGGAACCGGCCAAGAAGGCGCCGGAGAAGAAGGCCGCACCGGCGAAGAAGGCGGCGGCGAAGAAGAGTGCGGGCAGCAGGCCGGCCTCGAAGACCGCGCCGGCTAGAAAGAGCGCCGCCTCCGGGAACGCGCCCGCCAAGACTGCCGCGAAGAAGAGCAGCCCGCCGCGCAAGAGGACCGCCGCAGGTCAGAGTCCGGCCCGCAAGAGCACGCCTGCGAAGGCCACCGCCAAGAAGACCGCCGGCCGCAGCCCGGCCCGCAAGACGGCCGCCAAGAAGACGGCGGCCCGCAAGCCGTCCACGCGGAGGTAGGCCATGGCATCGTCAGACAGCACCAGCTCCTCCAAGTCCTCCGGACTGGACCAGCTGCTGAACGAACTCTCCGGATTTCTCTCCGCCCAGGCCGACCAACTGGCCGACAAGGCCACCGACAAGCTCTCCGACGTCACCGACCAGCTCAAGGACGTCTCCGACAACAAGGGCAGCTTCTCCGACGTCGCCGGCATCGGCGGACGGCTGCTGCAGGGCGACTCCCCCCTGAAGGCCTTCGCCGGGCAGAAACTCGGCAACCTCAAGGACAAGGTCACCGAGGCCTTCGGGGGCGGTAAGGGCAAGGGCCGCAAGAGCGGCGGCGGCAAGTTGATGAACATCGTCGAGGTCCTGGACGTCGGTCTTCCCCTGCGCACAGTCTACGACCATTGGACGCAGTACGAGGACTTCAGCGGATTCGCCAAGGGCGTCCGGGACGTCTCCCGCGGCGACGACACCACCAGCGACTGGAAAGTCAAGGTCGGTCCGTCCACCCGCAGTTGGAAGGCCACCGTCCAGGAGCAGATCCCCGACGACCGCATCGTGTGGACGTCCGAGGGCGCCAAGGGCACCACCCGCGGCTGCGTCACCTTCCACGAACTCGCCCCGTCCCTGACGCGCATCGTCATCGTCGTCGAGTACTACCCCTCCGGGCTGTTCGAGAAGACCGGCAACCTGTGGCGGGCCCAGGGCCGCCGCCTGCGCCTGGACCTCAAGAACTTCCTGCGCCACGCCATGCTCACCACCGACGAGCCGGAAGGCTGGCGCGGCGAGATCCGAGACGGCGAAGTCGTCCAAACCCACGAGGAAGCCCTCGAAGAAGAACAAGCAGAAGAGGGCGAGGAAGGGGACGGCGACGAGGAAGCCGACGAGGAGTACTCCGACGAGGAGGAGGCAGGGGACGAAGCGGACGAAGAGCAGGACGAGAACGACGAACAAGGCGAGGAGGGTGAGGAGGGCGACCAGGACGACCAGGACGACTACGAGGACACGGAGTACGCGGACGAAGACGAACCGGAGGAGGAGGCAGGGGACGAAGCGGAGGAAGACGAACCGGAGGAGGAGGCAGGGGACGAAGCGGAGGAAGACGAGGATGAGGAGTACGAGACCTCCCCGCCTCGGCGGCGCCGGCGGTCACGCTCCGCATGACCCCAGCGGCGGCACGTGTGAGGGCCGGCGGGTTCCCGCCAGCCCTCACCCCCACGTCCCTCAGCAGAAGCCGCTCCTTCGAAGTCAGTGCTTCAGCGTGTCCTTCGCCTTCTGAACGGTCTGCTTGGCGTCGGCCATCGCCTGCTCACCCCGCCCTTTCGCCTCCAGACTCTCGTTCCCCACAGCCCTGCCCGTGGTCTCCTTCATCTTGCCCTTGGTCGTCTTCGCAACGTTCTTGACCTTCTTGCCTGCACCCATGCCTCTCACCTCCACACGGCCCGACGCGCGGCGTACGAGCTTGTTCGGCGTCTACCCCGGCCGCGAGAACACATACGCGTTACGGACAACTGGTACTAAATGTCGCAAGAATATGCAGTTCGGTAGCGGGCAGACGGCCGGTGGACCAGGTGCGACAGCGTGGTCCCCCTCAGCCGCGCCCAGACGGCCGCTGACGGTATCTCGGACGGTGGGAGATGAATCGCGTGGTGCAGATGACGACGGACGTCACGGGCGCGCCGTGCTGGCTGAGCCTCATGGCGCGCGACCTGCACGCGGCGCAGGAGTTCTACGGGGCCGTGCTCGGCTGGACCTTCCGGCCCACCGGCCTGGGGCAGGGTTTCTCGGTCGCCGTCCTGGACGGAGTACCGGTCGCGGGCATCGGGGCGGTGGCCGCCGACTTCGCGGTTCCCGTCGCCTGGACCACGTACTTCGCGGTCGACGACGCGGATGCGGCGGTGGCTCGCATCCGCGAATCCGGCGGCACCGTCGGGATCGGGCCGGTCGCCTTCCCGCCCGGTGGCCGGGCGGCGCTCGCGACCGATCTCGAGGGCGCGTCCTTCGGCGTCTGGGAAGGGCGCGTCCTGTCCGACTGGCGGGTGGGCGACGGCGAAACTCCCGCGTGGCTGGAACTGCACACCAGGAACTCCTTCGACGCCGCCCTCTTCTACGGCCGGGTGCTGGAGTGGGCCGACGAAAGGAACCCGAACGGCTGCGAGGTCTCCTACGAACAGGACCAGGTCGTACTGCGCCACGAGGGACAGGTCGTGGCACGCCTGAACAGTGGCCCGGCCGAAAGCGGGTCACCCAGCCCGCAGCTGCGCCCCCGCTGGCGAGTCCACTTCGCGGTCCCCGACCGGCGGACCGCCAAAGCGGCGGTCCTCCGGCACGGAGGCACGATCGTCGCTGACGACCCGGCGCCCGGCAGTGGAGAGCAGCACCTCACGGTACGGGACCCGGAGGGCGGCCTGTTCACCCTTGACCGCGCAATCGATCTTTCCCCGCGCCCGCCTTCCGGTGAGACCCAGGACGTTTAGCCCAGGACGTTTAGCCGTCCCCGAACAGTAAAGACGATGAACTGACACAACCCTTATACGACCAGGTGGGAGCGCACACTATGGGCATCATCGCTTGGATTCTCATCGGGCTGCTCGCGGGCCTCATCGCGAAAGCCCTGATGCCGGGCAAGGACCCGGGTGGCATCATCATCACCATCCTCATCGGCATCGCGGGCGGTCTGCTCGGTGGCTGGCTCGGCAAGGTCATCTTCGGCGTCGACTCCATCGACGGCTTCTTCGACCTCTCCACCTGGATCGCCGCCATCATCGGCTCCCTCATCCTCCTGGTCCTGTACCGCCTCCTCACCCGAAGCAGGCACAGCCGCGCCTGACGCGGTCTCCGGGTAGCGAACCGGCCACCCGAAACGGCTCCCACTGATCAAAGTGGGAGCCGTTTCCGTTGCCGCCTGCAGCGGCACCCGTAGTACCGCCCGGATGAACGAATCCGCCCTACCCGCAGCCGAGGGCGGGCATCCACGGCGCCCACACAGGTGGCCCCCCGAGACATCGGGAACGGACCGACTCGGCACCGGGCGGGGCCACCGGGGCAGCAGGGCGGCCTCAGGGGCTCTCTGGCTCCTCATGCGGTCGTGTACCCAGGCGAGGGCCGGCAGACCAGCCCTGGTGGGCCACCCGGCCCTCACAGGCACCGACAAAGGGCCCATCGCTGGCCCGCGCGCTCCACCTCGATCGGATCAGTGACAGTGGGCCAATATGTTGATCGGCCCGCGTGGCTGGCTCACGTGCTCCACCTGTGGATGAACCATGCCGACTGAGGCGCATCAAGCTCCTCGAGATCACTTCGTTCGGTTCCATGAGGAGCACAACGGCATGAGTACTGAGAGAAGGCCAGTCTCGCGGCTCGGCCCCCTGTCCTGTCAGGGCGGCCGACTCGCGGGAGGCGCGGCGGCATCGCTGGCCGCAGTGATCCTCGGCCTCGCCGGCCCAGCGCAGGCGGCCCCCGAGCCGCCGCGGGCAGCCGGAGTCGCAGCGCCCATCACCGCGTCGGGCGGCGACAAGTGCCACGACGGGCGGGGCAACGACGACTACGACTACGACTACGAAGAGGGGGAGAAGACGAGGATCGGTCCGGAGTAGGGGGCGGCGACCGTCTCGATCGGGACAGGTGCAGGGGGGCCAGGGGTCCGGCCGGGCCTCCTGGACCGGCGGGGCCTCCCGGGCCTCCCGGACCTCCCGGACCGGCTGGGGTCAGCGGCTGCGGAAACTCGATCGACTCCATCCTCTCCAACAACACCGAGGAATTCAGCGTCTTCCTCATCAACGGCGTCACCTACGGAGGTCATCGGGACGACCCGCAGACGGGGAACTACAAGCGCGAGGACCTCACCACCCCCACGCAGAACCCCGGATACCCCGCCCCCGCCACCGTCTGTGATGCCACCATCTCGTCCCTGGGTCAGGTGACGAACTTCAAGGTGCTGACCACGACCGGGGCCGTGTACGAGCTGCAGTGCGCCTCCAACGGCACGACCCTCGACTGTGGCAGCCCCACGGCCCCGAGAAGTTGGCAATTGGTCACCATCCAGCCGGTTGCCGGCGGACCCTTCGTCAAGGGGGGCGCGGCCCCGCGGCAGGGCCGGCCGAGTTCGGCGAAGAAGGAACTCGCGACGAGTTCCCTGCGTCCCTGACGCGAAGGCCGTGCTGTGGAGTGCCGTGCCCGGTTCGTCCGGGCACGGCATGCCGGCGAGGTCCGTCCGCTCAGGGGGCTGGCGTACGTGTCGAACTCGATGACTGTGCGGGCCCCGCTGGGCGGTGATCTTCGAAACCGCCTATGGGTGACTTGGCGTCCCGGGATCGCGCCGGCAGTCCGCGGCGCCGGATGGGTGCGGTCTATTCGGCACGGTGCGCCTTGTGCGGGGTGACCTGCAGCCGCCCTGTGGCGGGCAAGGTCCGCCCCGCGGACTGGCGGGCGCGCCTCAGCGGGCCGTCGAAGAGCGCCCGTAGGACTGTTCCGGGCTCGCTGTCGGGAGTCAGCGTGAGGTCGACATGGGCTACCGGATGGCGAGATGTGCCGTCCATCCGTGCGCGGGCCCGGTGGACGCCGGACAGATGCTGGATGTCGGCTGCCAGGGCGTCGCTGAGGGCGCGCTCACGCAGCTCCACTCCGTCCGCCGGCGGCTCGCCGACGGGGATCCGGCCGGGGTGGGTGCGGCGCAGTTGTGCCAGCAGCCACCACAGGGCGAGCAGGACAACGAGGGCCAGCACGGCGATGACGGTGGGCCACCACCATCCTTCGTCCGTCCAGCGGGTCCGGTCGGAGTCGGTGAGCAGGGCGGTTCGCGGATCGGTCAGGGGCCAGCCCTCGGGTGGTCTCATGCGCCAGATCCGGTACAGGTCGAAGCTGCCCGTCAGGACCAGGATGCCGGTTCCCAGCAGGACGATGCCGGTCAGGGCCAGCAGGACTCGGTTGACTGCGGATTTCCTTCTCATGGGATCCGTTCCTGTCTCTCGCTCGGCAGTGAGCGCCTGTGGACGAGCTACCTCCGGGGTGGACGTACGCGAATGCCGAGCCGGGGAGGACGGGCGAGGGCGAGGCGGTCGAGCTCGGTCTGCAGAGCAATCAGCAGATCGGCCTTGACGTCGGCAGGGCCACGGAACCGCGCGTCCGCGCGCACCCTGACGCGGTTTCGAAGGATCCGTACCTTCGCAGCGCTGACACCGGGGACGCGCATGGCGGCATCCCGCAGGAGCAGCACGGCGGCATCGCGGTCCAGTGTGGCCCGCAGGTCGGTGTCCGGAGTTCGCAGGGGCAGTTGGTTGCGCAGGCCGGGGCTGAGTGCGAGAACCAGCAGCCATAGGCCGAGAACGGTGATGACGGCGGCGGCGATCTGGATCCGGACGTCATCCAGTGGTCGGGTGGCGAGTTCGTCGGCGAGGCGGGTACGCCAGCCTGCGGCCGACTGGCCGGCGCGGACTCTGGCGATGTCGAACAGAAGTGTTCCTGCCACGGCCCCGACGAGCAGGGCCGTCACCGCGGCCGGTATGCGGCGGGCGGACCAGGGGCGCTTCGCGGTCGGGTGCGCTCCGGAACGAGGTTTCTCGGTCGCCGGCCCGACGGTGCGGGAGGTGACCGTGTCGGGTTCGGTGGGATGCTCCGTGGTGGCCGGGGGGGCTTGCTCGTGTTTCATCCCGGCTCTCCTTCCCGTGGGCCTGCGGTGCGGTTCACTGCACGCGCCGGTTGTCCGACCCGTCGGCGGGAACCAGGTGCGCGATGTCGAGGGTGCACTCGGTGACCCGCATCCCTGTCAGGTGGGCCACCCGCTCGCTGACGTACCGCTGCACGTGGCGTGAGGCGTCGGCGACGTCGATCGGGTAGGGCAGGTCCATCGTCAATCCCAGCCGCGCGGTACCGCTGCCGGCTGTGACCGACGCGTGTGGGGCCTGCAGCTTGGCCCGGACGGCCCCGGCGGCGGTGTGCGTGCGGCCCGCGAGCGCCTCCCGTGCCGCGCGCGCCGCGATACGGGCCACCACCTTCTCGGGGATCACCGTGGCGCCGCGTTCGGCCGCCGGCAGCGGCGGCGTGGAAGGGGCTGCCGCCGGTTCGGACGGGGGGTGGGCGGGTTGCGCGGTCACTGCCGGTCCCGGGAACGCGTGAAGTCGGACAGTTCGAGGTCACCCTGCACCATGCGGCCGATCACCAGACCCAGCAGACCCAGGAACGCCACGAGCAGGAACGCCCAGAAGCCGCCGAAGAAGGCGGCGAAGCCCAGGGCCATGCCGGCCAGCAGGCCCACGGTTGCTGCGCTCATCTCACTCACCTGCATTTCACGTCGATGTGTCTCGACTCGGAGGCCGAGGGGTTACTGCACGCGACTCTCGCCTTCCTCGTCGTCTTCCTCGTCGGGGAGGTGGACGTCGTCGACGGTGATGTTCACCTCGACGACCTCGAGGCCGGTCATGCGTTCCACAGCGGTGATGACGTTGTCGCGGACCTCAGCGGCGATGTCCACGATGGGAACGCCGTACTCCACTACCACGTCGAGATCGACGGCCGCCTGCCGCTCCCCCACCTCGACCTTCACGCCCCGCGACACGCTGGGCCGGCCCCCCGGAACCTTCTCCGTCACGGCGCCGAGTGTGCGAGCCATCCCGGAGCCGAGACTGTGGATGCCCGGCACCTCGCGTGTGGCCATCCCTGCGATCTTCTCGACCACGCTGTCGGCGATCGAGGTCCGGCCGCGCGTCTCGGGCGCCGTCCCGGCGCCGGTGTGGCCTGTGAGCGTCTTGCCCGCAGGACGGGATTCACCGCCTGCGGCGGGGTTGATGGTGTCCGACATGAGGACCTCCCCAGGGTGTCCGGGCGGACGCCGTTCGGCGCCCTCATGTCTTGGACACATCGCACGCACTTTCCTCACTCCTCACGCTGTGGACTCCTCACGCTGTGGCCACAGCGCCTACGATCGAAGAGTGCGTACGCGGGCCGCGACCGGCGTCTTCGGCAGAAGGGCAGCGGCGGATGCGCAATCGGACCAGTGCATCGTCCCTGAGCGGCACGGCCCGCCCACAGCGGCCGGCGCCGCAGACCTTCGCCTGCGTTGCCGCGGGCCCGGGCAACTTGAGCGACGCGGACGACGGGGTGCTCACGGTTCGGGCTGCCGAAGGAGACGAGGAAGCCTTCGCGCTCCTCGTCCGCAGGCACAGCAGCCGTCTGCTCTCCCTCGCTCAGCATCTGCTCGGCAATCGGGCGGACGCCGAGGACGCGGTCCAGGACGCCCTCCTCAGCGCCTGGAGACAGCTCCCGGGTTTCCGTCACACCGCCTCCTTCGGGACGTGGATGTATCGCATCGTGACGAACTGCTGCCTCAACACCCTGCGCCGCAGGCCTCGGCCTCTGCCCCTGGAAGCGGCCCCCGAGCCCCCCGCCGTGGACGCCGACAGCTCACCACCCCGCATGGCCGAGACGAGAGCCGCGGCAGCCGCCCTCACACGAGCGCTCCTGGAGATAGGACCCGAGCTGCGCGTGTGCTGGGTCCTCAGAGAGCTGCACGGCCTGCACTACGAGGAGATCGCCATCGTGGTGGGCACCAGCGAACAAACGGTGCGCGGCAGACTCTTCCGCGCACGACGCGCTTTGATGGAGGCGATGCGCCCATGGCGCTAGACGACCCGCACCCGACCTCCGCGACCAAGGCCGACCCTCCCCCACGCCCCGATGCCGAGCGCCTTGCCGGCTCGGAGCTGCTGCCCTGCGGACGCCTCCTCAAGCGCGCCTGGGACCAGGCCCGCGGTCCTGCCCGTGCCGCGGACCTTCACACCAGCCACTGTCCCTACTGCCGCGAGGCCATCGAGGGACTGACGTCCCTGGAGCGAGCCACCCGTGCCCTGCGCGGCGAGGAGCAGCCCGATGGCCACAGCCTCGCCACCAAAGTGATCAACGCCGTGCGTGCCGAGGCGAGGCTGGGCGCCATGCTGCTGCTCAATGACGCGGGACACGACCTTCGGATCGCCGAGACCGCCGCCGCGAAGATACTGCGCCGAGCGGCCGACGCAGTCCCCGGTACCCGCGCCGCCAGCTGTCGGCTGATCCCCGCGCAGGGCGTGCATCCACACCATGTCGCCGCCATCACCGTGTCCACCACGCTCGACCAACCGTTGCGAGAGCGGGCCGAAGCGGTACGCCAAGCCGTCCTCCACGCGGCTCAGCACGTCCTGGGCATCGCGGTCACCGCCGTCGACGTGGAAGTCACCGCCGTGCTGGAACGCTCCCGCCGGCCGAGGCTCGAACCATTCGAACCGAGCGGACGATGACCGCCTCCACCTGGGAGGGCGTTCACCGGGCTGCGGCAGAGGCCGTCCTCGGCGTTCCAGGGGTGGAGGCACTTCAACCCACGCCGGCCGACCGACTCGCTCTCGCCGCCTCCCACGCACGTCACGCCATGACCTCATCGACCACACCGCCTTGCGAAGGCGCGGGCATCCGCTGCGAACGCACCCCGGACGGGGGCTGCCACGTGGAAGTGCGGTGCATCCTGCGCACCGACCGCCGCGTCGTGGACATCGCCCGCCAGGTACGCGATGAGGTGAAGGACGCCGTCACCGCCCACCTGGCTCAGCACCGAAAAGTCGTCCCCGTCCTGGTTACGGTCACGGTCACCCGAATCGTCTGAATCTCCGACCGCGCATGGCACCGCCCGCCTGCCGGCCGGCCCGGGAACACCCGTCCCGTAGCGCACACGATTGACAGGAGACTCGGCCATGACCCGCACAACGCAGCGCTTCGAGCGGGCACCGGATCCCGCTCGGATGCTGAGCGTCTACCTCAACGACCACCTGGCAGGAGCAGGAGCCGGCGTGGCCCTGTTCCACAGAATGTCGCAGACCCACACCGGAACGCCCGCCGGTCGCCGGCTGGCGGAACTGGCCGCCGAAGTCACCGAAGACCGGGAGAGTCTGCGCGAGCTCATGACGGTGCTCGACGTACCGCTCATGCATCACAAGATCCTGCTGGGCATCGCCGCGGAGAGGGCGGGGCGGCTCAAGCTCAACGGCCGCCTCGTCTCCCGTTCCCCGCTGAGCAATATCCTCGAACTGGAGGCAGCCCGAGTGGGGGTGGAGGGCAAGAAGGAGCTGTGGCGGACGCTACGAGCACTGTCTCGAACCGATTCCCGAATCGACGGAGAAGCCGTAGGTCGGCTGCTGGCCCGAGCGGAGCGGCAGGCGGACGCCCTGGAAACCATGCGGCTGACGGCCCTGGAGCGCACCTTCCACTCCGGGCCCTGTTCAGGAAACTCGCCGGCCCCGCGCGGTAGAGGTATCTCCTGGAAAAGGGGCTGGTCACCCTGATGAATGGGGGATGCACACCTACCCGTACGGCCCCACCGCCATGAGGGTGATCACGCAAGATCGGGGTATGCGCATTGCGGATGATGGGGCGCCCAGGCATTGAGCGCCCCACCCCTGGAGCGTATCCCCCATGCGCGAACTGGAGGACACCATGATCGTTCTCGGCGTCATCCTTCTCATCGTCGGATTCCTCACGAGCATCAGCATCCTGTGGACGATCGGCATCATCCTCGTCGTCATCGGAGCCATCCTGTGGATCGTCGGCGCACTCGGACACTCCGTAGGCGGCCGCAAGCACTACTGGTGAAACATCGCCACCCCACCAGCGGAGAAATCGCTCCCCGGCGGCCTCCGCATGTCACCGCAACGCGTGCGCAACCCCCTTTTCTGAGTAAGGGCTTGGGCGTCGCGCCGTTCTGGGTGCGGGGCATGGGCGTCGCGCGGCTCGTCAGTGACGTAGCCGGGCGGCTGCGGCCAGAATGGGGGTGCTCACGACGGTGGCCGCGGCGCCGAGTGTGGTGTCGGTGGCCAGGATCCACCGGACGGTCTTCATGGCCAGGGTGAGGACTTCGCTGCCGCGCCGGCGCATGCCGGCCTCGAAGTGGTCCACGGCGTCGGTGAGGGTGGCGGTGCCGTGGGCGACGGCGCTGACGTGCGTGAGCAGGCTGGCGGCGTCGCGGATGGCCGCGCCCGCTCCCATTCCGGCGGTGGGCGGTGTGGCGTGGACAGCGTCGCCCAAGGCGGTGATACGACCCGCAGTCCAGGGCGCGAGATCCTCCGCGCGGGTGGAAGCGGCGTTGAAACGGAATCCGGCCACGCTGTGCGGGTCGGCTCGGGCGATGACCTCCAGTGTGTGCTCGGCCCAACCCCGCTCGCGGAATCGGGTGAGCAGCGCGGCCTGCAGTTCACCGCCACGCAGGGTGCGCAGGGAATCGGTGCCGGCGGATTCGGGGAACATGGCGCCCCAGATGTAGGTGGGTCCGGTCGTGACCGACATCCGCAACTCGGGGGCGTCGAGCGCGGTGTTGCCGACCGGGTCAAGGAAGCCGACGTAGAGCGCTCCTGCGCGCGGGCCGATCGCCAGCCCCGATCGCGGCCCGAGTCGCCGGTGCTCGCCGGGGCTGAGATCTCGCCGGAGGGTGCGGCCGGAGAACCCGATGATGCCCGCCGGGCTGTTGGTCGGGCCTCCCGCCAAGTGGCGGGCGACTAAGGAGTGGGTGCCGTCCGCGCCCACCACCAGGTCCGCTGAGACCGGCGCCGCGTCGGTGAACAGCACTTGGGGCGCGCCGTGGTCATCGTGGCCGACGCCGGACACATTGCGTCCCAAGTGCAGGCCATCTCCGACAGCTTCGGCGAGCAGCATCCGCAGGGTGATCCGATCGACGTCGATACTCGCGCTGTCGTTGAGGTCCGGCCCGTGCCCCAGCAGCCGGCCGCGGCGATCCCAGAACGCGTCGCGCTCGCGCAGTCGCAGCGCCGACCCCGATGCCAGCAGCCGCTGCATGATCTGCGGTTCCACCAGATCTCTCAGCGCCGACTGCGCCCGCTCGTCCAGGGTGATGTGGTAGCCGCCCGTCGCCGCCACATCGGTGTCCCGGTCGAACACCGCCACATCGAACCCCCGGCGACGCAGCCCCGCCCCCAATGCAAGCCCGCCGATCCCGCCACCCACCACGAGTACCCGCATGCCCGACACCGTCCTTTCCGCCGTTGTTCACTGAACAGAGCCCACCCTGGCACCGGTAGTGGACACCGAGTGGCCACTACCGGTCATGATGGGACGATGGCGAACACCTCACACCGGGCTCTGCGGCTCTTGTCTCTCCTCGGATCAGGACGGCGGTGGTCGCTGCGCGAGCTCGCCACCCGGCTCGGGACCAGCGAACGCACGGTCCGTCGCGACATCGAGACTCTGCGCGCGCTCGATTACCCCATCGCCACCATCCACGGCCCCGATGGCGGCTACCGGCTCGGAGCCGGGCGAACCCTGCCGCCGTTGCTGTTCGACCACGACCAGGCCCTCGCGGTCGCGGTGGCCCTGCAGACCGCGCCAAGCACGATGTTCGGCCTGAGGGACGACGCGGCGCGGGCACTGGCGGCTCTGCACCAGGTCATGCCCCCTGCGCTGCGGGCGTCCATGGAGTCCCTGCGCCTGACTCGGCTGCAGAACTATTGGGAGTTCCCGGCGCCCCCCATCGACCCGGCCGCCCTCACCGCCGTCGGAACCGCGGTACGCCACCGCCACCTGCTCGTCACCGAAACACTGCGTCCCGACGGCACACGCCCCGAACCCGGTGACCCCGACCACCTGCCCGCTCACCGCATTGAGCCGCACCACCTGGTTCTCTGGGCCGCCCGGTGGTATCTGGTCGCCTACGACCTCACCGACAATGAATGGCGAGTGCGTCGCGTCGATCGACTGCACCCCCGCCCCACCACACAGTGCTTCGCCGCCCGTGCGCTTCCCCACCCCGACCTCGCCCAGTTCGTGATGAGCACCCACGACCGCGGCGACACCCCCGCCGTCTGGCAGTGCACCGGCACGGCCCGGCTCAACCTGCCCGCTCACATCGTGGCCCGCTGGGCGCCGGGCGGTTCCGTCGTGGAACACATCGACACCGAGTACTGCCGGCTCACTCTCGGCGCCTGGTCCTGGGCAGGCATCGCCGGCATCCTCGCCACCTTCGACACCGAACTCACCGACCTCCGCCCACCCGAACTCGTCCAGGCATGCCGCCGTCTCACACGCCGGTGGTCCACCATTGCCGACACCGAGAGCCTCGGTCCTTCAAATGAATGAGCAGTCCCCGCCGCGCCGGGCGCCGGGAGCCGCCGCACAGCCCTCGTTGTCCGCGGGTCGCGACAGCGCCCGTACTTTCTTGCTTGGGACACGGGTCGGCGGCATCCGCTGAGCTGCGGCCGTCCCCCTGGTCACGCGCTTTCGGCCGGACCGCGGCCCGGCGGGTGCCGGTGTGAGAGCGAGGCTGCTCTGGCCGAGCGGGCGTACTCGGTGGGAGTCTGGCCGTACTGCTTCTTGAAGGCTCGGGTGAAGTGACTGCCGTCCGCGAACTGCCAGTGTGCGGCAAGTTCCGTAATGCTCAGGCGCCCTGACGGCGCGGCAAGGGCGAGCCGGGCCTCATGCAGTCGCCGGTGGCGGATGTACGTGGTCACCTGCTCGCCCACCGCGGCGAATGCCCGGTGCAGCGTGCGGACGGAGACGTTGAGTTCACGCGCAAGCATCGCCGGAGCGAGTTCGGGGTCAGCGAGCCGACGGTCCGCGAGGTCCTTGGCAGCCTGCGTGAGCGCGGGGGCCAACCGGGGTTCCACGTCGTCGAACCGGCCCTGCGCCACCGCCTTGGCCAACTCGACCAGGGTGCCTTGGGCGGCTGCCACGCCGGCCGGGCCGAGGTCGGCCACGGTTGTGTGAATCACGTCTGTGAGGGCCGTCAGCAAGCGCATCTCGGCCGAGTCCGCCGGCCCGGTGACGACCCGAGTCCCGAGCAGGGGTTTCAGCTCGCCGGGGGGCAGGACGAGGAACTTCGCCGTGAGGTGCGCCGTCGTCTCGAAGGCCGTCAGGCGCCCGAGGTGCCGAACGAGGAACTGTCCGGCCGACACGGTCTGGTCGCCGTGACCGGGCGGGCCGCCAAGGGTCCATGCGCCGCGCCGCACGACGTACATGGCAACCAGATCCTGATCGCCGCCCGGGACGTCAGCGGTACGGGTTGCCGACGCGGCGTGAAGATCGGCGATCGCCGCGCCGTGCACCTTGGCCACCCTGCCCTTGACTCGGAAATCACCGACCGTGTCCGTGCTGAACGCCGGCAGTTGGAAGACATCGTCGCCTACCTGTGTCTCCCACCCGCGGCGAAAAGCGTCGAGCCCCCGCGGTGCGGCGCCCCGGGCGGTCGAGTCCACTGCGAAGACCCCGCGCGCACCGTCGACCGCCGCTCCCGTACCGTGCATCCCTCTGCGATCCCCTCGTATGCATTGCGTCAACGCCGTCCTGTGGTGATCGTGTTCCTTAGGACGCCGCCATGACTCATGTGGACACCGGGCCAATCTTCCTATGGACGGCTCGCATGACAACGGTCGAGAGGAGCGCCCGAGGCCGGCGAATGCGGGTGTGCACCTGCACGCGGGTACCGGCCGGTCCAGCCGGGGCGAGCCGGCTGACCCGGCGGCCGACAAGCAGTATCTGGACCGGCCCCACCCCCGCTTGCCAAGGAGGCGTGCGAGGCGTCGGCAGTCAGCGGGCGATCGAGATCGCGAAGGGGGTGAATCCGTTGGACCGGATGACGTGCGGGACGAACAGGATCGCGGCCTCCGTGGCGCGGGCGGTCTGGATGCCGCCGAGATCGATGATCCACTCCTTGTGCCAGCCAAGGTCGACGAGCAGTTCACCGACGGCCTGTTTGGCTTGCGGGTCGTCGCCGGAGAGGAAGACGTTGGGAGCCTGGGTGAGCGTGACCGGCGCGGTCATCACCGGGAAGAGCATGGTGTTGAGTGTCTTGACGACGTACGTTTCGGGAAGCGCTTCCTGGAGTCGTTCGGCGAGGCTTGAGCCGGGGTAGATCAGGCCGGCGGGCAGTCCGTCCGGTCCGTCGATCGTGGCGTTGGAGACGTCGACGAGGATCTTGTCCCGCAGTTCCTCGCTCAGGGCGGCGAGACGTTCCAGGGAGCCGGCGCCCGGGGTCGCGTTGATGACGATCCGGGCCGCCCGGGCGGCATCGGCGGCGGCCCCAGGGGCACGGTCCGCGACGGTCACCTCGTGCCCGGCTCGGGTGAGGGCCGTGGTCAGGTTGCCGCCGACGCGGCCGTTTCCGAGTACTGCGATCGTGGTCATGGTGATCTGGTCCTTCCGTACGTGCGGGTTGTGGTGCGCGGTCAGCGTGTGAGCGTGGCGACGGCTTCGGCGTGCACGCCGGGGGCGGCGGCCAGGAAGCTCTCGCTCTGCGGGGTCCAGGGGCGGCCCTCGGCGTCGGAGATCTGTCCGCCTGCCTCGGTGACGAGCAGGGCCCCGGGCAGCAGGTCCGCGCGGGCGCCGGCGAACTGCCAGAAGGCGTCGATCCGGCCCGCGGCCACGTTCACCAGGTGCAGGGTCGCGGGCACGGAGGTGCGAACGACGAGCGCGTCGAAGAGCATCGCGGTGATCGAGGAGCCGACGCGTCGTACGACCTTCTCGTCCTCGTCGGGCCGGGCCTGGCTGGTGGCCACGATGCTCAGGCCGAGGTCCGCGGACGGGGAGACGTGGAGCGGCCGACCGTCGAGGTGGGCGCCGGCGCCGGTGAAGGCGGTGTAGGTCTCGCCGGTCAACGGCAGGTGGACCACGGTGAGCACCGGCTGGTTGTCACGCACGAGGGTGGCGGTCACCGCCCAGTCCGGCAGCGCGTGCAGGTGGTTGACGTTGCCTTCGGCCGGGTCCACGACCCACCATTCGCCGGGCGGCAGCGCCCCACCGTCCAGCTCGTCCTCCACCCAGCCCGCGTCGGGGCGCAGGCCGGTGAGGGCGGGACGCAGGATGTCGAGGGCCGTGTTGTCGTTGCGGGCAAGTGCGTGCATCAGCTCTTCACGGGTCTGGTAGCGGACCACGTCGCCGAAGCGCTCGCGCAGCGCCGCACCTGCTGCGCGCACGGCGATCGCGGTCTGATCGAGCAGGTCGGCGTGATCGACCAGATCTGTGTCGGAGGTGGCGACGTCGGTGGTCTGAAGTGATTCGGACATGGTGGTGCTCCTGTCTGAGGAGGGGTGACGGGGAGGGGTGATGGGGCCGGTCGGGGCCGAACTTCGCGCTACTGCTTGCGCTTTCGCCTCGAAGGTATACAGCTCCACCATTACCTTCAAATGCATGTGAAGAACGGCAGGGATTACTTGCATGCAACTCAAATGTGGACTGCCCCGCCGCGCTCGCCGCGCTGTCGGAAGACGGCGGTGTGGCCGGGACAGCCGCGTGTCGGCGTGTCAACCCGCCTGCGAGGGGTTGAAGTTGGGGCCGCATGTGGTGCACGACGGCGGATGAAGCGCGTGCTGGAAGCGCCGTGGGCGCGGAAGGAGGCTCAGTCGAGCAGTTCGGCAGCCCGTTCGGCGATGGCGTAGACGGTCGCGTTGGTGTTGGCCGAGGGGATGGACGGCATCACCGAGGCATCGGCGACCCGCAGCCCGGCGATCCCGTGTACGCGGAGGTTCGCAGGGTCGACGACGGCATCGGCGTCGGTTCCCATGCGGCAGGTGCCCGTGAAGTGGAAGTAGGGACCGGTGGCTTTGCGGATGAACTCGTCCACGGATTCGCCGCTCGTGCCGGAGCCCGGCACCACTTCCTGCTTGCGCCAGTCGGCGAACGCGTCGGCCTCCCCGATGCGGCGTGCCACTGCCAGGCCCCTGCGCATGACCTCCAGGTCACGGTCGTCGCTCAGGTAGCCGGGATCGACGACGGGAGCGCCGGCCGGATTGGCGTTCGCCAGGCGCACGGTGCCGCTGCTGTGCGGAGCCATCGCGGAGAAGGCGATGGAGTAGCCGTTGGCCGGCGGCCGGCCCCATGCCGACGGGAGCGGTGCGGCGACGATGTAGACCTGAAGGTCCGCCCGGACCGCGGCGGGGTCGCTGTACAGCAGGCCCATCATTTCGGCCGGCGGGTTCGCAGGAACGAACGGTACGGGCCGGCCGGCCTCGTACACCACGCCCGCCAGCGGATGGTCCTGCAGATGGGATCCCACTCCCGGCAGGTCGGCGACAACGTCGATGTCGTGTTCGCCAAGGTGTCGTGCCGGGCCGATCCCCGACAGCATCAGGAGGTGCGCGGAACCGATGGCCCCCGCGGTCAATATCACCTCGGCGCTCTCGACGGACAGGTGCTCGCCGGCCACGGTGTACTCGACGCCGGTACAGCGGCCCGCGCTGATGCGCAGCCGCTGCACGGTCGCGTCCGTGACGACGTCCAGGTTCGGCCGGTCGAGGTACGGACGGATGTAGGCGTCGGCCGCGCTCTGGCGAGCACCCCCGGGCAGATTCATGTCACTCCACCCGAACCCGGTCTCCAACCCGCCGCCGATGTCATCGGCGCGTGCGAACCCGGCTTGCACCGCGGCCTCGATGCCCGCCGTTGCCAGGGGATGGGGTTCCGCAACCGGGGCGACCACGACCGGCCCGTCCGTGCCCCGCAGGGAGGCATCACGACTGCGAGTGCTCTCGCTGCGGCGGAAACAGGGCAGCAGATCGTCGAAATCCCAGCCCGGAGCGCCGAGTCCGGGCCATTCGTCGTAACCGGAGCGGTGCCCCCGCAAGTGGTAGAGGCCGTTGATACTCGACGATCCGCCGAGCGCCTTGCCGCGCAGCACGTCAGCGGCCCTGCCTGTACCGGCCTGCACGGTCGAGGCGCCCAGCCAGAGGAATGACGGGTCGAACCCCAGGAACCCCCAGGGAGATGCCATCGCCTCGGTCGCGTCCCGGGCTCCCGCCTCCAGCAACAGCACCCGCACGTCGGGGCGTTCCGTGAGTCGGGAGGCGATCACGCAACCCGCTGTTCCCGCTCCCACCACGACATAGTCATAAGGACTCTGGCTCATCATGTCTCCGCTTCCCACGGCAGCACTGTCCAGCCACCGGGTTTCAGAAAAAGGCTCATCGACGATCAAGGAGCTGATCGCTTGCATGTACTGAAGGGGCCGAAGAGTTGGGATGGTTCCCTTCAGGGCGGCCATGTGCCGCGCTCGGCCGCCTCCGCGTTCGGCGCGCGGAAGGCGTGGAACCGGCTGATCAGCGGCGAACGGACTCCGACAGAGCAGGGCTGTCCGCAGGCAGGCCGCGCGCGATGCTGGTGCTGACGGGCGCCGAGGGGGCCCGGCGGCAGATGTTCGCCTTGATCCGATGCACTTGGGCGCGCCCGATCCGGCCATGGCCGATCACCCCGTTGGGGATGCCCATGTCGGCGTCGGCACCCGCGATGACGGCCGCGCGGCTGGGCTTCACTTGTTTCACGAGTTTCTTGTCCTTGGTGTGCACCCGTCCATGAACAGCCGCGGGCTCCCCTTCTGTCGTCGAATCGTAGGGACACCGGCACCGCACGTACTTGAACCTCCGCGACGTTCGTTCGGAACCTCAGCGCCATACGCCGGTGTTGCAGACGTCGGTGGCGTTGGCGCCGGAGTTCCAGTGCTTGAAGGAATGCGCTGGTAGCCGGGTGTGGCCCTCGGTCGCGATCGGAACGGGCGCTCGGGCGGCGGTTCACTCGGGTGGGGAGGCAGGTTCACCGGCGAAGCGGCACTGCATCCGCCCACCACGTCACCCACCGGCCCTTCGACGATCGTCGGCGTTCGTCAGACCCGCCTGTGATGCTGCGCGTACGGGGCGGTGGCAGGAGCCCGGCCGGGTCCACCGCGGAGGGAGATCAGTGACGGGTGGCAAGGGTGGCTGGGCGGGCCTGGTCTGGGAGAGTTGGGCAGACCACGACGGCGTGACGCGACTGGTCTCATGGGCCTCAGCCTGGCCGGACCCAGGCCCGACCTGTTCGGGGTGCCCGAAGGAACGCGCGGCGTGAGCCTGGCGGAACGAACGGCCGCACGGGCGGGCGCACGACTCGAGCTGTGGTGGCGTGTGTGCGCATCGAGGCACCCTGTCGAGGTGTTGGGCGGTCAGCTGGGGCTATGACCGACCCTGTGACGCGCGAAAGCCTCGTCAGTGCGCGGTGCCTGGTTTCCGGTACCGGAGTGGCGGCGGGATCAATTCAGGATGGCGTCCAGGATCTCCTCCACCCAGTACCTCAGGCGGTGCCGGCGGCTACAGAACCGCTTCGGGCGCCGCCACCGGCTGCGCCCGTCGAGCGGCCGACGGCACTGCTTGCAATGCTTCACACGTGTCCGATCCCCCATGGCCTGTGACTCTAGCGGTCACCGCCGGGGAGGCGGCCGCTGGGCCTCGGCCGGCGCTGCCGGATTGGTCCCGATCCCCGGCACGTCCCCACCGTGACGTCCAGACGCAGCCACTTGAAGCGCACCGGCAGCGCGGAGGCGTTGCCCCGCTCGGTGTAGAGGTCCGCCCGATGTCCGTCGAACTGATGGCTGGATCTGAGACGACCTCGTCATTGTGGACACGGGTGCGTGGAGGCGAGGATCGGTGCATGCCCGCTCCCCACCGTGTCGTCATCGTCGCCTTCCCCGGCGTGGAACTCCTGGACGTCACAGGGCCCGCCGAGGTCTTCTCGGTCGCCTCCCGGGTGGCCGACGGCGAACGCCCCCGCTATACCGTTGAGATCGCGTCGGCGGACGGGGGCGCCGTGGCCACCTCCAGCGGTGTCCGGCTGCTCGCGGACCTGCGCCTCGACGAGGTGGCCGGCCGTGTCGACACCCTGCTGGTGTCCGGCGCGGTCGTCCACCCGAAGGAGGGCGGGACCCGGGCCGTCGTCGATCCCGTGGTCACCGACTGGCTTCGTACGGCGGTACCGCGGGCGGGCCGCACCGGATCGGTGTGCGCCGGCGCCCACCTCCTGGCGGCCGCGGGCCTGCTGAACGGCCGGTCCGCCACAACACACTGGCTCACCTCGGCACAACTGGCCGCCGAGCATCCGGAGATCAGCGTGGACCCCGATTCGATCTTCGTCCGGTCCGGCTCTGTGTGGACTTGCGCAGGCATCACCTCGGGGATGGACATGGCGCTGGCGATGGTCGCCGAGGACCACGGTCACGCCTTGGCGCTCGCGACCGCCCGCGTGATGGTGATGTACGTCAAACGCTCCGGCGGCCAGAGCCAGTTCAGCGTGCCGCTCTCCGTCCAGGAACCCGCCTGCGACCGCATCGGCGAACTACGCCAGTGGATTACGGAACACCCCGAAGCAGACCTCTCCGCCGAGGCGCTCGCCCAGCGGGTCAGCCTCAGCCCTCGTCATTTCTCACGGGTGTTCGCGCAACGCACCGGAACCACGCCCGCCGCGTACGTGGAATCCGCCCGGCTGGAGGCCGCCCGCCGGCTCCTCGAAGAAGGTGATGCGGGCCTGCCGCAGATCGCCACCGCCAGCGGGCTCGGTTCCCTCCAGACCCTCCACCGGGTCTTCCAGCGCCACCTCAAGACCACGCCGGCCGAATACCGCCGCCGCTTCCGCTGAAGCTCCCTCTCTTTCCCGTCCCATCGTCCGGTGGACGCCGAGGCATGCCCACGCGCGGTCCCTGAATGGAAGGCCCCCATGTCCCGCACGAAGATCATTCCGATTCCGGTGCTCGGCAAGCACGCGGTCAACGCCTACCTCCTGCTCGGCCGCCGTCCCGTACTCGTCGACGCCGGAACACCCGGCAGCGGACGCATGATCCGCGACCGGATCGCCGGACACGGCATCGACCCCCGCGACCTCGCTCTGATCGTCATCACCCACGGCCACATCGACCACTTCGGCTCCGCGGCTGAGCTCCACCACCTCACCGGCGCCCCGATCGCCGGCCACGTCGCCGACCTCGAACCCTTCCGCACCGGCCGGGCCCGCATGCCTCACGCGCCGACCGGACCCATGGGCCGCCTGATGAACCGCAACCGCAAGCTGCACCTGCCGGCCGACCCCTTCGAACCCGGGGTCCTGGTCAATGGTGAGACCGACCTGGCCGACTTCGGGCTCCGCGCCCGGATCATGCCCACCCCCGGCCACACCGCGGGCTCCATCTCTGTCCTCACCGACGACGGAGACCTCGTGGCGGGCGACCTCGTGGCCAACTCCTTCATGGGCCTCATCCCCGGCAAACCGGCCAACCCGCCCTTCCACGACGACCCCCTGCGCAACCTGGTCAGCCTGCGCGCCATGCTCGCCCTCAACCCGACGAAACTCCACGTCGGCCATGGCACCCCACTCGACCCGCAACGCGTCCACCGCTGGGCGGAACGGGAACAGCGGCGCCTGGCCGCTCGGGCGAACCGGGGCCGCCTGCGCACCCGCACCATGACCTGACACGAGGAACACCGGACGTCCCCTACGAGCCCGTCCAGTCGAAAGGCGCATACCCGTTCGGGCGCTGGTTCTCCGATCAGCGCCACGCCTCCCGGTCCGGGAAGACGACGGGCGTCTGGCCGGGCGGGCCGCCGGGCCGCCGGGCTGGAACAGCTGGGGATTGCGCAGTATGAGCACCGGCCATCGCCCGCCTTCAGCGCCCGCGCTGCGCGGAACGTCAGCCGCGAGGTCCTTGCGGAACGGTGGCCCCCCGCCCGTCCGCGAGGAGGGAGAGGGTGGTGGTGCGAGGGAGGTATCGGGTCACTGCGGCGAGGAGGGCGTTGGCCCGGCCGGGGACGACGGTGGGGCGACGGCGTCGGCGCAGGGCGGTGAGGGCGGCGGCGACGACCGCCTCGGGGGTTCGGACCAGGGCGGCCGGGATGTCGGCGTGCAGGCCGGGGCGGGTCGCGGTCGGTCCGGGGCAGAGGGCCATCACGTACACCCCGCGCGGCCTTTGCTCGTACCAGAGCGCCTCGGAGAACGACGCGACGAAGGCCTTGGTCGCGCTGTAGACGGCCTGGCCGGGTTGCGGGGCGAAGGCCAGGGTGGAGGCGACGTTGACCAGGGCCGCGCCGTGGCGGGCGGTGGCGAGGAAGGCGTGCGCGAGGGCGACGACCGCCTCGCAGTTCAGGCGCAGTGCGGGCAGGGACTGGTCGAGGGGGGTGTCGGCGAAGGGGCCCGGGCGGGCGAGGCCGGCGTTGTTGATCAGCAGGTCGTACGGGGTGGCCGTCAACGCGTCCGCCACGGTGCGCACCCCGCCGGGGGTGGCGAGGTCGGCCACGAGGTAGTCGTGTTCGCCGTCGGACCCGCCGGGGCCGAGTTCGGTCATGAGGGCCCGCAGGTGCCGTTCGGTGCGGGCAACCGCGGTCACGGTGTGGCCCTCGGCGGCCAGTGCGAGGGCGAAGGCGCGGCCGATACCTTCGGTGGCGCCGGTGATCAGGGCGGTCATTTCTCCGCCTTGGGTGCAGTGGCGGGCGAGTAGAGGAAGGAGAAGCGCTCCATCACGTTCTGGCGCTGCGTGTTGTGGAAGGCGGCGATGCGCCAGGCGCCGTCCGTGTCGCGGACCAGGGTGTACGTCTGGACCTTGGACAGGTCGGCGAGGCCGGGCCTGCCGCCGGTGTAATCGTCGCCGCGGCCGGTCAGGACGGCCGCGTCCTTTCCGAGGAAGCGAAGGTCGAGGTAACTCGCGGCGAGCTTGGTGCCTTTGACGAAGTCCTTGAAGAGGGCGCGATGCCCTTCGGTGATGTCGGCGCGGCCCTCGTAGTGACTGCCGACGTACGTGGTGTAAGTGCCGTCCTCGGTGAACAGGCGGCCGTACGCGTCCGCGTCGCCGCGGGCCCAGGCGTCGATGAGGGCGTCGAGGGTGGCACAGATGGCCTCGCCGTCGGCGGTGTTCGCGCCCGCCGGGATGACGTCGGCGCAGTTCTCCTCGCCGGTGCGCCGTATGCCGGAGGTGGTGTCGAGGTAGACGTACGCGGCGGCGGCGCCGAACGCGAGGACGACGGCGGTGGTGAGGGCGGCGCGCTTGACGGTCTTCCTGTTCACGGAAGTGCCTCTCGATCGACGGAACGATTGGATGACGGCAGCCACCGCGTTGACTACACTGGCGCAACAACTGCACACGTGCATTATCTGCACGTATGCAGATAAATGGCAAGGGGAAGGGTGCCGCGATGACGGAGCAAGGGCAGGAACAGGAGCAGGGAGACCGGCGGGCGGTCTTCCGGGAGTACGTCGACGCCGTGGGGCTGCACGGCATGGCGGGTGCGGAGGCCGCGGGCCTCCAGGCGTCCGAGTGGTACGCCCTGAGCCGCATCACCCTGGCGGGCGGGCTCACCTCCGGCGACCTCGCGGTCGGGACGGGACTCACCACCGGGGCGACGACACGCTTGATCGACCGGCTGGAGCGCGCGGGGTACGTACGCCGCACCGCGGACCCGGCCGACCGGCGCAAGGTCGTGGTCGAGGCGGTGCCGGACGCGCTGGCGGGTGTCGAGGCGGCGGTGGGCCCGGCCCGCAAACGGATCGGCGAGGTGCTCGCCGGCTACACGCCGGACCAACTGGAGCTGCTCTTCGACTACTTCTCCCGTGCGGCCCCCGCGTTCCGCGAGGCGACGGAGGAGATCCGCGCGGCGACGCAGGAGCGTAAGGGCGGCCGATAGAGGGCGGGGTCCCGCGGCCTGCGGGCAGCCGGCCGGGCTCGCGAAGGCGCGCGCGGGCCTCGTACCGCAGATCGCTCGCATGGAAGTGGGACGTCGGCCGGCAGCGCCCTGAGCCCGATGCAGGCGGCCAGGGAAAAGTCGGCCGGGCCTACGACGAGGACCCGGGTGACGGGGGCCGCAGCTCCCTCCTGCGCCAGGGCATAGGGAACCGAGTCCCCCGGGGTACCCACGCAAGGCGGAGCCCGGCGGTGGCGATGGGCGGCACGGCCTGGACGGGCCTGCCCTGTGCCGCGTACGACGGATCCTCCTGATCGGTCCGGGCGGTGGCGGTGGCGGTGGTGGTGGCGGTGGCGGTGGCGGTGAGACTGTGCTCGCCGGGGCGGTCCCTGTTCGCCGATCTCGCCTTCAGCGCCATCGGGGCGGAGCTGCCTCAGGCGGCCCCGCGGTGGGGCTGTTCGAGGGACCGCCCCTGCGGCGGCGCGCGAAAGGCCTGGCAGCGGCATGTGGGAGAAGTCGGCTGCGGCGGCCTTGCCGGCGGGCCTGCAGCGCGGCCAAGGCCATAGACACAGCTCTGCTGCACACGGAGACGGCCGACTCGCACCCCGCCCCGCTGACCTGCCGGACGCCCTGCGGCCGGATCGTGCCCGCGCACTGCCTCACCAGCGGCCGGCCGCGCTGGACGAGCGCCTGGCGGCGCGGCGGCCTGGCGCCCCGGCCGAACGTTCCGCCCGAGAGCGGCCGTGTCGTTGAAGGTCACTCACGAGATGCAGATGGAACAAGGAACGGTGCGGGCAGTGCCGAGGACGGGACAGGCCGGCATCTGCGCTGCGACCGGGTTGCGTCGAGCTGACCACGGTCGTGTCGACGGTGTACGGCAGCACGCTGGTCGCGGTAGGGCGTGGCGTGTCGTTAACCGATTGGGTGGCGCTGACGGGCCTGGCATAGGTTGGCAATGATCAATGTTGCTGATCGAACAGGGAGTTGTTGCAGAGAATGAAGAAGCTGTCACCGATATTCGGGGCCGCCGCCGCGGCGGGGCTGCTGTTGTTCGCGAGCGGAACCGCGTCAGCTGCCACCGTCGGCACGGTTCCGGTGGCGCAAGCGAAGGCCGGGTGCGTCCTGAACCCGGCCACTGCGCATGAGAGTGTCAAGATCCGCAAGACTGCCAAGGTGAACGCCACCGCCCTCGGCCTTCTGCCGAAGGGCGCGAAGGCGACGTACGTGACCTGCGGCGTGAAGTTGGCCGAGAACTACTCGTTCTGCGGCTGGAAGAACGACAACCGGTGGTCCTACATCACCTACCGGGGAATCAAGGGATACGTACCGCTCGCCTGCGTGGTGTAACCACAGGCGCATCCGCTCGGAAGGCAGGAGCCGCCCCCGTTGGGGCGGGGGCGGCTCCTCACGCGCTTGGCGCCCACGGCTACCGCGTGAGGAAGAGATGTCGGCGCATGAGAGCTTTCTGGGCACGCCTGCCAATCATGGCGGCAACGGGAAGTCAGATGGCTCCAGGAGTGGGGGCGTTGGGAAACTCAGCCCGAACGCGCGCCGCGTTCGCGGGGACGCGCAGTCTACGGGCGTGGAGAAGGCCCGCGTCGAAGCCGACTGGCACGCTGAGCCGGCCGGCACGCTGCTCCACCGTTCCCAGTCCATGATCGAGGGCGGGGTGCCGGTGAGGTTGGCCCAGTACAGGTCGCCATGCCCAGCGATCCTTACCCTTCGGTCGGGACGTCGATGCCGAGGACAAGCGGGTACGTGCAGCGCAGGCGCATCCGCACCTTACGGACCCCCTCCCCCGCTCCGTCGGCGTTCAGGCCGGCACGTCCAGGCCGGCACGTTCAGTGCCTGGTGCAGGTCGGTCCACCACCCGCCAGAACGAGTCCCGGATGGTTGTCCGGCACCGGCCGGCGCGGGACGCCCCCGAAGCAGCGGAAGGCGGCGACGTGAGCGCCAGTCCAGGCCCAAGACCGTGACCTGAGGCCTTGTAGGCCCGTCGGGGAGAGTGGTGTGTCGGCCTTGGACGCCAGACGGGCATATCCCGTGGTCGTGTACTGGAGGAGCGGGGGCCATTGAATGGCTCTGCCCACAGTTCAGAAAAAATCTTGGAACGGCATGATCTGGCAACAGGGCGAGGAGAAAATCCCGGCCGCTACGCCTTTGCCGCCACTACTGTTCTGGTGGTAGATCGTTCGACCGACGAGGGGGCTGAGCCGTGCTGACAACTACGCATCCTCCGTAGGTACTTCTGGAAAGCCCAGAGGCCTTACGGAGGCTCTCGATGTCCCGAACCGTCCGCACCACTCCCAGGAGACTCCGCCTCCAAAAGGGCGCGTCAGAGTCCATGTCCCTGTACAACCTGCGTTACACACACGCTGCGATGGCCCAGGGCGCCCGCGAAGGCCGTCGCCCTGTCCCGACGAAGACGCTCCGCCGAATCACCTCCTGGCACTGGATGGTGCTTGACTGCAGAAAGGGCTCGTTCTCTGCCGAGATCGCTACGGCTGAAGGCCGGGCCCGGCTCCAGGGTCGACTCGAAGCCCAGCGGATCCGCGGACTTCACTTCGCCGGCCACGACCTTGCCGACGCGGATATCCCTCCGGTCCGCCACCGTCACGACGGACTCTGGAACGCTTGGTAGAAACGAAGCGCCCCGGACGAAACGGCACGTGGGAGCAGAGGAAGTACCTACGACGGGTCGACCAGAGGCGCGGGCCTTGTCAAGCACCTGCGCGTACGTCGCGTCGATGCCGGCGTTCCGTCGTTGCCGAATTCCGGCGGACGCGCGGCTCAGGTGACGGTCAATGTGCCTGACGTGCGGGTTTCGTTGGGCCGCCTTTGCGCATCGGATCACCATCGTGCGCGCAGCACGCCGTCGCTGTCGGGTAGAACGGCGTGGAGCAGTGGGTGGCGTTCGTCGAGGCAGAGGGGCAGGGCGCGTGCCGCTCGCGCATTGGCCACCAAGGCGGCGAGGCCCTGGTGCTCGGTCTCAGCGAGAGCCACGCCTCTGATCGTTCCGTCCTGCGCCTCCCAGACGAACTCGATGTGCCATTCGGATGGCAATGCAGTCAGGACCACGGTGACATCGGGTTGCAGGTCGGGCCAGACGGACAGCAGGGCTCGCGGGCCGAGACCGGCGCGGACCGCGTTGAGGTTTTCCGTGGTGAGGCGGTGCCGGCGTGTGGCGTTGACGATGTGAATCTCCTCCAGGAGCAGGCCCTGCCGCGCTGCCAGCTCGTTGCGCACCGACACCCAGAAGCTCTCGTCGGCGACCTCTGATATTTCTGGTTCCGCGGCGTAGGGGGAGGCCGCCAGCGGTTCCGGGAAGAGGCCGCGTACGGGCCACGGCGTCGGTACAGGGCTGGTCGCTGCCCACGGACACGTACTGGTCCCGCCCGACGTGCACGGTGAAGACGTCTCCCGCCTCCAACCGGCACCAGGCGCCCTGCTCGCGGAGCATGATACGGCCCGGCGACGGAGGGCTCACGGATCTCCAGCCGATCAATGCCTGCGGCCTCGGCGAAGGCGGAGATCGCCTCGAGATACGCGGCTTCGACCGGTCCGGGGTCGCTGACCGTATCCTCAGCGCCCCGGTAACTGCCGTGCTCGTCACGGTCGGCGGGGTCGTACTTCGTGATTCGATGAACGAAGGCCGGCGGCACGCTACTCCTGGACGGGGTCGAGGTAGCGCCAGCCTAGACCTCGGCCCGAACTCGCAGTCCCCCGTCGAATCCCATGGTGGCTGCGGAACCGGCCTTCGGGTACCGCCCTACCGACGAGCTCGCGCAGCTGCTGCATTTCCTCACGCTTTCCTCCCGGCCCTCCTACACGTCGGCGATCCTCTTGTCCCCGCGGCGACACAGCACCCGACAACTCCTCGCGCAGCCCCGTTCTCCCCATGAGCAGCTCAGCCGACACGGCGTTTTCCGGCCCTTCCCTGCACGGTGGATAGGGCTACCCACTCCGACTGGGGCAACGCCGTCTGAAAGCGGCCACGAGCAGGCGCCCCCGCGCAGAGGCAGGGGGAGACGGTCGATCCGGAGCGGGCAGCGCACACGAAGACGGCGATGTCCCATTCGTCGGGCCACGCACCCCTGTACGCGGTGTCGTTGTCCGCCCGGGAGCCCTTCGCACGTCGACCGGGCACACCGCGGCGGTCGCTCTCGGAGAGCGAAGAACGCGCTGGACGGAGTGGGTCGTCACAGGTGGTTCACTGCGGCCGCGCTGTCCGACCAGAGCCAGTTCACGGGCGCGTACTGCTTCTTCAGCGCGGTGCGCTCGCGCCCGTAGTCCTTCAGCGCGGCCTCCACCGCCGGTGCCAGGTCGTCCAGGTTCTGCGGCACTGACACCCGCAGCAGCAGGCGCTGCTTGCGGTGTGCGAGGAGCAGCTCCCCTGCGGGTGTGCACTCCAGCAGGGCGAAGTGGACGAGGGGCTTGAACGGCTTGTCCGCGGTGGACATCCTGGCGCGCAGTACCCCGTCGGCGCTCCACGCGTACAGGCCGTATCGGTTGAGGTGGAAGGCGCGGGCGCGGTGCGGATCTGCGACGACGGTGAAGTCGAAGCCGGTGAACGGGCTGTCCTCGCGCAGGTGCAGGCCTCCCAGCCGGCCCTGCAACACGCCTCGGTCGTCGACGAGGGCGAAGCTGAACTCCTGCCCCCGGTTGCTCGAACGGTAGGTCTTTCCGAAGACCGGGACGACGAACAGGTCGTCGCCGAGAGCTGCCGGGCGGGTCATCTTGGAGTCGAGGTAGCCGTAGAGGCTGCCGCTGGTCCCGGTGAGTTCCGACAGGGCATCGGTCAACGAGGGCGAGGGCCGGTTGCCGCGTCCCACCGGCTCGTCGCCGTACCGTACGTGCGCGTACGAGTCGGTGTCGCTCTGGCGGTCGGTGCGCGCGTCCAGGGTCGCGATGGCCCGCAGCTCGGGCTTGCGGTCCGGGGCGAGGGTCGTACCGGGTTCGGAGACGGCGACGATGTTGGGGTGGGCGCCGGCCCAGTTGCTGAGCCCGTACTCGGAGGTCATGCACAGCAGCCGACCCGCGGGAGTGACGGCGATCGACGCGGCGAACGGGTCGTCCCCGGAATCCTGCTGTTTCTCCCAACCCCAGGACATCGGCCAGGAGGCGAGGACCTGGTCCAAGTCCGGGGACAGGAGGTGGGTGCTGCCGGGCTTGGAGCTGATGGCGATCGCGCCGTCCGGGAGGACGGCCAGGGTCGCCGCGTCGCCCTCCGATATCGCCGACGGGCCACCGCCCGGGACCGCCTGTCCGAAGACGGCGGTGGCGGTGGGCTTTCCGTCGGGGCCGTGGCGGGTGATCAACTGGTAGCCGAAATCCTGCTCGGCGGGTTCGGCCGAGTCGGCCGCGCGATCGCGGTAGCGGCGCAGGCCGGTCAACACGTACGTGTCGCCGGCCGTCGTCGCCACCGCGTGATCGACCCTGAATCCCCATCCGTCGGCTTCGGGGTCGAGACGGTGGACGTCCAGCAGAGAGGTGGGCGCGGTGATCGGCAGCAGTGTCATACCTGCATCCTCTCCCCCACCACCGACAACACGGTCCGAGGGGTGCCTTGGCCCTCGCTTGAGTCCTGGAAGCTCCTCGGCTGGGCCCGCCGGGCACAGTGGGTTGTCTGTGAAAAGTCCCGGGCGGTCACTTCGCTGAGGGGCCGACCCTGCGCTTCGGGGCGGAAGATGATCGCGGGGAGGGATGGAACACACGCTCGAAGTACCATCCCTGCAAGGTTCTCCGGCCGACACCTCCCAACCTCCACAGTGGCGTGGTCGGACGGAGACATCCCCGTAGAGAGGACAGAGGGCAGAGGGCAGAGGGCGATGAGTGTGACTGAGAGTTGGTCGCGTGTGATGGGTCTTCTTCGGGAGCACGCGCCGGCCGATCACGCAGATCTGCCAGGGCCCGCCACGGAGCAGATGCTCGCGGCAGCCGAGGAACGGATGGGGATCTCCCTGCATGGGGACCTGCGGACGTGGCTGTTGCAGAACAACCTGGATCTGCCAGAGGGAGACGTCGACGACGAAGTGGCATGCTGCGGCTTCGACGGGTTCCCCGACGAGGGAAGCTTCTTTCTGGGAATCCGGGCGATGGAGAGGCTCCACGCGAACCGCTCCACGTCCTGCGGATTCGACCCTCAGGACCAGCCGGACTACCCGTTCTGGCGTAATGAGTGGATCCCGTTCCTGTCGGACCAGGACGGCTGGATGGGGAAGTTCATCGATGTGCGGGACGGGCGCGTCGGCAGATGGTTCGTGGGTGACCCCACGGTCACGGGCGAGTACGAATCGATGGCCGAGTATTTCGACTCCGTGGCGGAGACGCTGACGAGGATCGCCGGTGGAAGCTCACCGGTCTGTCGGTTCACCGAAGGTCGACTTGTCTGGTCGTGAGACGGCTCCCAACTGGATGACGGCCATTGCCGATCCGTCGTCCTCACCCTGGAACGGCAATGAGATTCATCAGCGTTGATGTTCCAGGGCGAGGATGGCTGCGGCGATGACGGTCATCCGGTCGGGGCTGCAGCGGGCCCGGCGGAGGATCTGCCAGGACTTGAGGGGCCGACCCCGTTGTAGGCGCGGTCGGCGAGCACGGGAACGCCCTGGCGTTCGCAGATCCAGATGATGCGGGGGGTGCGGGCCGCGGTCAGGTCGTGGGTGCGGCCGGGCAGGGCGGGTGAGATCCACAGCAGCCTGCCGGTGGGATCGGCCACAACCTGCACGTTCACGCCGTGACGGCGGTGCTTCTGGGAGAAGTCGGCCCTGCTGTCGCCGACCCGGTCGCACTCGGCGAGCGTCCCGTCGAGCAGGACGTGATCAGGATCCGTCTCGCGCAGGACCCGCAGCAGACCGGCTGCCCGGCGGGACAGGTGATCGACGACGGCCGTGACGTAGGCGTGGGCGGGCCCGACGGACATGCCGAAGCCGGCGGCGATCTGCGTGAGCGTGTCGTGCCGGCGCAGGTAGACCAGGCCGACGAGGGCGCGCTGGTGAGGCGGGAGCTTGCAGCGTCGGTCACCCTCACGGGTGACGATGAGCATCGATACCCCGTCGGCCAGAGCATGAGGCAGGTCGAGTGCGGCAGGACGGGACACCAACAAGGTTCCTGTGCTGTGGAGTTGAGACGTCGAGCATCTCTCTCAACGGCACGGGAGCCTCGTGGGTTGCGGGTCGCCGGCCCGTCACCCGATCAGTGGCCACTCTGAAAGAGCTCCGTGCAAGCCAATTACGAGGCTGTCAGAGTCCGCCTACAGGCCCCACCCAGCGCCTGGAGGCGATCACAGGGCGAACTCGACACTCCCGGTATGGATCGACCTCCGCTCGCCCAGCAGGTCCGCAGATGGCCCCTGGTGGTGTTTTCGCGGCATGTGTCTGGTTCCCACATCGTTGTCAAGCAGTCCTTGATCCGGCCTGCCCGGCAAGGACCGGTAGATCCCGGGCTTGCGGTAGTGGACTTTCGGCAGTGCCGCGGGGGCTGCGGAGTTCCGTAGGGTCGCGTCCGTGAGAACAGTGATCATCAAGGCTCGGGTGCCGGCACCGGTACTGTCCGCAAGCCTCTTCATCGGGGCGGTGGCGGCCGTTGGCACCGGTGTCTCCACCCTGTGGTGGGGCATACCGGCTGCGGTCTGCGCCTTCCTCGCGGGCCGACAACCTGGGCGCAACCGGAGCACGGGGGCGGCTTTGGTCGGAGTGCTCGCGGCCGCCGTGGTGGCTGTGCTCCTGGTGCCGGCATGGTTGGGCTGGGCGAGCCGGTTCGTGGGGTTGTTGCTCGTGGCGGCGATGCTGCCGTGGTTCGCGGGCCGGTTCCTGCGCCAGTACCGCGCACTCGTGCGGGCTGGGTGGGAGCGGGCCGCGAGGCTGGAGAAGGAGCAGCATCTGGTCGCCGAACAGGCCCGGTTGCGCGAGCGGACCCGGATCGCGCAGGACATGCACGACCTCCTCGGCCACGACCTCAGCCTCATCGCCTTGTCCGCGGGGGCATTGAAGCTGGCCCCTGGTCTGTCTGAGGACCACCGGGCCGCCGCCCGGGACATCCGCGCCAGGGCGGGAGCCGCCGTGGACCGGCTCGGCGAGGTGATCGGCGTACTGAACGGGGCATCGGGTCTGGCTCCGGGGCCCGAGCCCGGCGCCGGGCTCACCGAACTCGGGGGGCTGGTGGACCGGGCAGCCGCAGCGGGGCTTCAGGTTCGGTTGCGTGTGGAAGGCGAAGCTGCGGCCGGCGACGTGCTGCCGGTCGTCGAGCGGGCCGTGCTGCGGGTCGTCCAGGAGGCGCTGACGAACGTGGCCAAGCACGCCCCTGGGCACCGGGCGACCGTCGTTGTCCGGCGCATGGAAGAACGGACCGAGGTCAGTGTGACGAACGAACCGGTGCCCGCCCAGTCCGCGCCCCACCGTGACCACGCCGCCCGTCCCGCTCCTGCGCCCCGGACCTCCGCACCCGGCCAGGGCCACCGCTTCGGTCTCATCGGCCTGGATGAACGCGTCCGCCTGGCTGGTGGCGCCTTCGCATCGGGCCCCGAGGGCGGCGGGTTCGCCGTCCGGGCCTGGCTCCCGCACGGTCGCGGATCCGTGCCCCCGCCACGCCACGCCGATCCCGTTGGTCCAAGTGAGGCACTGCCTCCTGAGCACCGCAGTGCCCGTCGCCGTTTGGGGCGTACCGCCGCCGCGGCCGTCCTCGTGCCGCTGTGCACCTCCGCGTTGCTCATCGGCGGGGTACGGGTGTGGGACACCGTGACCGCGCGGGACTCGGTACTCGCCCCCCAGGACTACGCCCGCCTGCGCGTCGGTCAGCCACGCGCGGATGTGGCCCCGTACCTGCCCGAGCGCCAGACGACGCGTCGCCCGGCAGCACCCACGCCCGCGCCACGAGATGCGTCCTGCGAGTTCTACGTACAGACCGGCGACCCGTTCGACGACCGCTCGGGGGACATCTACCGTCTCTGCTTCCGGGACGGCCGCCTGGTCTCCACCGACAACTACACCGGAAAGGCTGTCCGATGATCCGGATTCTGATCGCCGACGACGAGCCCATGATCCGCGCGGGTGTCCGCGCGGTCCTTGCCACTGATCCCGGTATCACCGTCGTCGCCGAGGCGGCCGACGGCCACCAGGCGGTGGAGCTCGTCCGGCGCCACCGCCCGCATGTGGCCGTCCTCGACATCCGGATGCCGGGGACCGGCGGTATGGAAGCTGCTGCCGAGATACGAAGGACCGTCCCCGGGACGGGGGTTGTGATGCTGACGACCTTTGGCGAGGACGAGTACATCCTGCGGGCCCTCGGCGAAGGTGCAGCCGGCTTCCTCATCAAGTCCGGCGAGCCGGAGGAACTGATCGCCGGTGTCCGTGCGGTTGCCGACGGCGCCGCCTATCTGTCACCGAAGGTCGCGGCCCGTGTCGTCGCGCACCTCGCCGCAGGCGGTGCGGGCGCCCATGCCGGCCGCCGTTCCGCGGCCCGGGCCCGCGTCGACGCCCTGACCGCCCGGGAGCGGGACGTGCTCGGCTTCCTCGGCAGCGGTCTCTCCAACGGGCAGATCGCGCGCCGCCTGCGCTTGGCGGAGGGAACGGTGAAGGCCCACGTCAGCTCGATCCTCGCCCGCCTCGGCGTCGACAATCGGGCCGCGGCCGCCGTGGTCGCGCACGAGGCCGGCGTGGTCCCGGTGCCGTCCGACCGGCTGCCGTACAAGGAAAGCTGACACCGCCCGTACGGCAATGGGTTGTACGAGGAGCCGTACGGTCACCACGGCCGTCGCACCGAGCATCGTGGCCGCCAGGACGTCGTGCGGATAGTGCACCCCGACCAGCACCCGCAACAGGGCGGCCGCCCCGGCCACTGGCAGCGCCAGCGTCGCGAGCCGAGGACGTACCAAGGTCACGCCCACTGCCAGCGCGATCGCCAGGGTGGCGTGGTTGCTGGGGAACGACCAGTCACCCGGCTCGGGACACGGTGCGAGGGCCGCGACACCCGGCAGGGCCCGGCAAGGACGTTCCTCGTCGACGAGGAGTTTGATCGCCTCGCTGAGCCCGTAGGCGACGACCGTCCCGGCGGCAGTCACTGCCACCCCGGCCAGGCCCGACACGTCACGGCGGCGCAGAGCGGTCCAGCCGACCCAGGCCAGGAGCAGGCCCAGGAACAGCAAAGTGCCCTCACTCGCCGCTCGCAGGGCGGTCCCGGCCCACGATGGCTCGGTTGCCACGCTTCCCGCCAGGGCCTGGTAGGCCCTCGCTGAGAGGCCCGCCGTGACGTGCACCGGTTCATTCGTGCCCAGTGTGCCGCCGGGCGCCAGCCAGACCACGGCCGCTGCCCCCGTCCCGGCCGACGCGACCGCCACCGGCAGCCGTCGGCTCCACCCGTACCGCTTGATCGATTCCATGCCGCCGACGGTAGGGACACCGCGGGCCGGGTGCCCCTGGCCGAACGGCAGCCCGGTCCCCCGACGATCGTCAGGGTTGACCGGACTGGCCTCGCAGATCCAGAGGCCGTCGCGAAGTCCGGGTCCGCTTCCGGGTCTCTTGAGTCTCCGGCGACTGGAGGGTCCAGGATCTGACGCATGGAAGACGAACGCCCCGACGTGCTCACCATTGGCCGACTCGCTCACCGCACCGGGCTTCCCGTGCGCACCCTGCGCTTCTGGTCGGACAAGGGAGCGGTGCCGCCCGTGGCTCGCTCCGCGGGCGGCTACCGGTTGTACGACGCCGCGTCCGTGGCCCGCGTCGAACTGGTCCGCACCTTGCGGGAGCTGGGCTTGGGGGTTGACGAAGTGTGCCGCGTCCTGAGCGGCCGCATCACGGTGGCCGAGGTCGCCGACGCGCACGTGGCCGCACTCGACGCGCGGATCCGCTCCCTCAGGGTGAGCCGGGCCGTCCTGTCCACCGTCTCGAAACGTGGTTCGACAGCTGAGGAGACAGCACTGATGAACCGTCTGGCACGACTGTCGGCCGCCGAACGCAAGCAGATCGTCGAAGAGTTCAAGGAGGAGGTGTTCGGCGGTCTCGGCCTCGACCCGCGCCTGCAGGACCGCCTGCACACCTTCAGCATCGAACTGCCCGACGACCCCACACCGGACCAGGTCGATGCCTGGATCGAACTGGCCGAGCTGGTGCGGGACCCCGGCTTCCGCACCCGAATGCGCACCTTGCTGGAGCTGAGCACCCCGGTCCCCGGGCAGAGTCCTCCCCCCGGGGCGTCCATCTGGTGGGCCAGGCAGGTCGTGCAGACCGTCGCGGAGGTCAGGGAACGCGGAACCGCCCCCGGGGACCCGGCGGCGGCCGAAGTGCTGTCCCGGTTGTTCGGCGAGGCCGATCGTGCCGCCGTGCTGGTGTGCCTGGAGGCCGGTATCGAGGCAGGGGCGGAGCGCTACCGCACGCTCGCCGCCCGCGTACGCGGGCGGTACGCCTCTCCCGATGCGACCGAGGACCTGGAGTGGCTGGCGCGAGCCCTGCGTGCCCAGAATCAAGCCTCACCGGCCCTACCACCCCTGCCTCGCAGGAGTTGAGTCGGGCGGGGCGAGTCGACGCGAGCCGTGGTGCCGCCCGCCTCTACCAGGGGCGGCCCGATCGTGAGGTTGGTGCCGTTATGCGGAACTGGTGGTGCCGGCCGGCAGGGCCTGCTGATAGAGGGTTACCAACACGCCGTGCAGGGGCTGGCCTTCTGCATCCTCCTCGGCCTCGTCGACCAGTTTGGCGAGCGTCTCGCCGAGCTCCCTTGCTTTCGCGGGGCTCAGGCGCAGGTGGCGCAGTGTCAGGTGCGCCTCGGCGGGCGAGCGGTCCAGCTCCTGGGCGAACGCGGCGAGCATCGCGGCGGTGCCTGCCGCTTGGGGTTCGGCGACGACCATCTGGCGGGCCGTGCGCTGGTAGTACTGCTCGGTCCCGCCGCGGACCTGGCGGGTCTCGGCGACGTGGACCAACCCTGCTTCGCGGAGCACTTTGAGGTGGTGGGCCACATTGCCCTTCTTCGCGTCGAGCTGCCCCGCAAGCTGCCTGATGGTGGCGGGCCGGTGGCCCAGGGCGAAGAGCAACCGCTGACGCAACGGGTGGGCGAGTGCCGCGAACTGCTCCGGCGCGCCGATCTCCAGGACGTCCTCGGGGGGTGCTGGGTGGAGAGGTTGATCACGCATACCGCAAGTGTCTAAACTTGTTGACGCTTTCGCAAGGGCAGTGCTCTACTCCCTGCCATGACGACTTCAACGAAGCTTCTGCCGGCGCCTGTTATCGACGAGACGATCCGGCTCCTGATCGAGCACTACGTCTTCCCCGAGATAGCGGAGCAGCTCGCCGGCCTGCTGCAACGACGCCTCGCCGAGGGCGCCTACGACGTCGACGGCGCCGAGGAGCTGGCCAGGTTGGTCACCGCGGACCTGCAGTCCGCCAACAGCGACCGACACCTGAGGCTGAAGCACCACGCCGACCCGGTGTCCCCGAAGGAGGGGGCTGCCAGCCTGGATGCGATGCGTCGGGACTTCGACACCTCGCTGGGCGGTGCGCCCCGGGTGCAGTTGCTCGACGGCGGGGTCGCCGTTGTCGAGCTGGCACCGATGCTGTTTCCGCTGGAGTGGGCCGCCGAACCGCTGGGCGCCGCGCTCACCCTGGCCTCCCGCGCCCGGGCGCTGATCATCGACCTTCGCACCAACCGGGGCGGCGACCCGGACTCGGTCGCCTTCGTCTGTAGCCACCTGCTCGACGAGCGCACCCACCTCAACACCATGCACTGGCGCGACGGCGATCGCAGCGAGCAGTCCTGGAGCCTGCCGCACGTTCCCGGCGCGCGCTTCGGTGGCAGCAAGCCGTTGTACGTGCTGACCAGCGACAGCACCTTCTCCGCCGCTGAAGAGCTGGCGTACGACCTCCAGCAGCTCGGCCGCGCCGTGGTCGTCGGCGAGCGCACCCGTGGCGGCGCACATCCGTGCAAGGGCTGGACGGTGCATCCACACCTGGAAGTCACCGTCCCCATGGGCCGCGCCATCAACCCTGTCTCCGGCACGAACTGGGAGGGCACCGGCGTGCAGCCGGACATCCCTTGCGCGGCTGCCGACTCCCTCGCCCGCGCCCGCGCGCTGGCCCTCGCCCGACTGGCCGGCTGACCCGGTCCAGGTCACCGACCGCGCTGCGCGCAGTACCTTGCCCCGTCCACGTCGGCGGCCGGCCTCGGCGGCGAAGGCTCCGGGTCGCGAGGACGCGGTGACGCGGTGACGCGGTGACACACGACGCCCCTGGTGATGGACTCGCAGTGGGCGAAGCGTAGCGACAGCGATGCATTGGGTACGCGGTATTCGACCGGCCTGCGATGATGACGGCGTGCCGGATCCAGGGACCACCGCCGTCGTCATCGTCTTGCCCGATGCCGCCCCGCTCCTCGACGCGGTGTGGCGTATCGACCCGGCTCTGACGCGTCGTGGGGTGCCGGCGCACGTCTCGCTCCTCTACCCGTTCCTGCCCGAGTCGGCGCTGACGGACCAGGACGAGAAGAGCGTGCGCTCCCTGGCGGCGAGGTTTCCCGCAGCTGACCTGCTCTTGGAGGAGGTGGTGACGGGGTCCGGCCTCGTCGCCGTCACCGTTCCGGGACTTCAGCCGATCGTCGACGCGTTCCGCCCCCAGTGGCCCGGATTGCGCCCGTACGGTGGCCGCTTCGGGGCGCGGCCCGCCGCCCATGTCACGGTCGCCATGGGTGCGGACGACCCGACTGCCGCCCATGTCCGAGCCGCGATCGACAGCCTGCTGCCGATACGCGCCCGTGCGGCGGCGGTTGAGGTGGTGGCGCTGACGGAAGAAGGCTGGCGGTCGCGGTTCACCGCGCCGCTCGGCGCCCGGGACGGGCCGTGAATGCCGCCCGCCAGTCCCCCGCCCCTGCCCCTGCCCCTGCCCCGAGCGACGGGCGGACAGCCCGCCGACGAAGGCAACGGCCTGGCGGACGGCGGCGGTCACGTCACCAGGCGCAGTGACGTTCCCGCGATGCCCAACCGCACGCTCTGGCCCCAGGTCAACTCCAGGGCGTCGCTCTCCATCCCGTCACCGAAGACCACGATCCGGTCCGACTCCACGGTCAGTTGCAGCTCCTGTCCCCGCCCCAGCTCACCGGCGACCTTCGTCGTTCCCGTCGTGGGAGAGGGCCAGGCCTCGCGCACGAACCACAGGAGCCGCCGGTCGCACGGTGCGGGCAACCCGGCGGTACTGCCGCGCTCCAGCCACAGGGAGCGCAGCCAGCCGGTGGCGCCCGTGCCGGTGCCCACCAGCACCCCGGAGGACGCCTGGGCCTCGCCCGGACCCGTATCGCCGGCGGAGCCCAGGCGGTAACGGGCCGTCTGGTGACCTGGCGAGCCCAGGTAGATCTCGTTCAACGCGAGCAGGCGCTGGGTGTCGTCCGCGACGGCCTCGACCATGGTCAGCTCCTCTGCCCGGCCCCCGTCGGCCATCGCGGCACGGAGCAGGGCGGCCGTGTCGGCGCAGCGGTGACGGACCAGGACCCCGGGGTTGCGCCCCGGGTCGGTGTCGATGCCCACCACGGGCTGTCCGCGCAGATACTTCGCGGTGTTGGCGACCAGGCCGTCCTGACCGACCACGACCACCACGTCCTCCGGGGCGAACAGGAAGCGGTCCAGGTCCGCCCGCTCCACCCGGGAGCTGCGCCAGGTGAGCGGTACGGCCGCGGCGACTTCCCGCAGCGCCTCCCGCGTGCGGTCGTGGCGGCGGACCACCTCGTCGATCGACCGGCCCCGGCTGGAGAGGAAGAACGCGGCCTGCCCGTGCGTCCCGTGCCGGGCGAGCAGTTCCTCGTACTCGGTCCTGCGGTGCACGAGCACCGCCCGCGGGGCCAGGCTCACGCGCCCGCGCCGCCTTCCGGACGTCCGAGCCTGGTGAGGAGCCCGGTGAGGACGTCGGGAGAGAGCGTGATGCTCTCGATCCGCGGCAGGTTCTCCGCCAGTCGGGTCGCCGCCAGGGCGTGCAGCGTGCCCGTGCCCGCCTCGTCGTGCACGCGCAGCCAGGCTGCCTGGACCTCGGCGCGCGCGGCTCCCGTCTCGCGGGCAGCCTCGGCGTCCGCGCGGGCCAGGGCTACCTTGCGGGCCGCCTCCGTCTCGGTCTGTACGCTGTCCGCCGCCGCCTTCTCCTCGGCCTCGCGGCGGGCGTTGGTGCCACGTTGGTCGATCAACTGCTCTTCGCGTCGCGCCAGTTCGATCTGACTGGCCAGTTCGTTCTCGGCGATGGCGCGTTCACGTTCGACGGCGACGGCCCGCCGTTCGTAGGTGGCCCGGTCCGCCTCCTGCTGGATCTGCTCGCGGGCCGGGGTGCGCAGGGCGCGTTCCACGTCGACCTCGGGGCGGATCGCCACGACCCGTACGGTCACCACCTCGATGCCGGTGGCCGGGAGTCTGGGCTCGTCGGCGAGTCCGGCGGTGACCCGTTCGCGCACGGAGGCGACGCCGTCCACCAGGGCGACGGCCAGCGGGGTGCGGGCCAGTACGTCCAGTGTGTGCTGTTGCGCGGTCTCGGTGAGGAGAGTGGCAATCTGCTCCAAGGGCGCCCCGCGCCAGCTCCCGGTGTCCGGGTCGACGGAGAAGTCGAGCCGGTCCGCGGCCTCGGCCGGGTCGCTGATCCGGTAGGTGACGGTGGCCTGCACCGCGACGTCCTGGAAGTCGGAGGTACGGGCGTGGAAGGCCATGGCCAGCTCCCGGTCGTCGACCGGCACTTCGGAAAGAGCCGCCGACAGCGACCGGTACCAGAAACTGAGCCCCCGTCCGTCGTGGACGAGTCGGCCGCGCTTGTGGTGGCGGATGTGGGTGGTGGGCGCGGAGCGCAGGTGACGCCAGCCGAGGCGCCGGGTGATGTCGGCCATGACTGAACCCCCTTCATTTCGTCAGTGCGACGATAACGAGAAGCCTCCATATCGTCAAGAGGACGAAAAGGGGGATCCGGGGCACCGGACCGGCAGCAACGCGAGCCGCTCGAAGGGACGACGGCCGCGACAGCGACCGGCCGGTGCGCGCATGGCGCCGTCGATTGGCCTGAGTCCTGAGACAACCCGCATCCCCACCGATAGCCTTCGCGAAAGTTCCCAGGATCCATCTGCGCATGGCGGAGGCCACAGTGACGACGAAGATGTGGATCGACCCGAGCAGTCGCTGGAAAGCCACAGGACAGCTTCAATCGGACGGTAGCTTGAAGAACGCCACCGTCGACGACAACAACGGGATCACGCGGGAACGCAACCACACGTTCTCCTCGGAAAGCGATTTCATCTCCTGGGTGAGGCGACACACCAACTAGGGCTGCTCTCGTACGGCGGGACGGCTTCTACATCCAGCGGCGCACCGTGCGGGTCAGGACCGGGGGGAGGATGTCCTTTGCCAGGCGGCGGGCCAGTGGGCCGCGCCGGGGCGGGGTGCGCCGCGGCGGTACTGCCGTGGCGACGGGAACCGGCTCGGGGGCCGCGTCCGGACCCGGGCCGGGGGCGGCCGTCTCGTGGCGGGAGCGGGGGTGCGGCGGGGGGACCGCCTTGCGGCCGGTGATCCGGATCAGGGGTGCGCCGGCCACCTCCTCCACCCCGTGCCACAGATCCTCGCGGCGGGCCAGGAACGCGGCCAGTTCCGTGCGCAGCGGTTCGGGGTCGTCCCACGTGGCGTACATCTTGTGCTGGGTGATGCACAGGACGTGCAGCTGCCGTGCGTCCACGGCTCCCCAGACGGCCGCCGCGACGCCCGGACAGTGCTCCGCCCTGAAGTCGTCGAAGACGACGACCGCGCCGGGGGCGGCCAGCAGCCGCGAGGTGTCCACGTCCGCGCGCACGTGCGCGTACAGGTGCGAGGCGTCCACGTGAACGAAACGACAGGAGCCGGGCCGGACGCGGTCGGGAAGAACCGCCGTCACCGCCTGCACCACCGTAGGCAACTCAGCATGGAAAGAGCGGTAGTTGGCCTCGAATGCCCGGCGCGTCAGGGTGGCGTACGAGCGTCGCATTTCGTCGTCGTTGCTGTCGTCCTCGGCCGGGGAATCGAAGAGGTCGCAGACCGTGAACTCCTCTCCCTCCTTGAGGTATCCGCCGAGGAAGATGGCGCTCTTGCCCAGGTAGGCGCCGAGTTCCAGAAGGTCCCCGCCGCCCGACGGGTCGGCGTTCTGGCGGCTGAGGAACCAGTCGAAGAGGATCTGGTCGGCCGGCCAGAACCATCCCTTCACCTCGTCCAAACGCGCGGGAGCAGGCAGGTTCAGGGGTTCTTCGGGCTGCGCGAGCGGTGCGGTCATGGAGTGGACATCCCCGGGAGCGACGTGGATCGGTCTTCGGTCTGTCCGGCGAGAATGCGGGTTCCAGGTGACGGCACGGCGAACGGCCGCCGGCCGTGCAGCGGCACGCGGACGCACGCTGTCGGTACGCCGCACGGTCTCTGGCCGCCCGGCGTGGGGGGGGTCCGACGCGGCCTGCGCCAGGTTCGCCGGCGCGTCGTCGTCTTGGGAGGGGCCGCCCGCGCGCTCAGTGCGCGTTGAGCGGCCCCCGAGGAGACGTCCGTGTCGACCGAGGCCCGGTGAGAGATGTGGTCAGCGGACCGCTCGCCCGGGTCGGCCGCGAGTTGGTGCGCCACTGATCGCGCGACCGGGCGGCACCGAACGTTCCGCGATCAACGTTCGGGCCGTCGCCTCGACAGCCGCCGGACTCCGGTTGCCGTGAGGCGAGGAGCAGGGTGCACCTACCGGACGTGCGTCCTGACCTCGTTGTAGACGGCTTCGTCGGTGCGCAGAGCGCTGTGGCCGAGGCAGGCGGTGGTGCGGTTGAGCGCCCCGTCCAGGGCGACGCTCCCGGTGGGGTTGATGACGTTGTCGCACGGTGAGCGCCAGGTTCCGTACCGGGTGGTGCCGGGGGTCTCGTCGCCGGAGTTCAGGTCCTTCAGGAACTCGGAGCCTGGTCGCATCTCGACGCAGGGGGCCCCGCCACACCACCGCGCTGTTTCGGTCCCGTGGTTGGGTCCCCCCAGAGAGACCCAGGCATCGACCTTGGCTGCGCCGTCGAGGTGCTTGAGGTAGTAGCGGGAAGAGAGGGATCCCATCGAGTGGGTGATCACGTCGACCTTCGAGGCCCCCGTGAGGGCAAGGACGCGTTCGATCTCGTCGGCAAGTCGCGTCGCGGTCGTGGCGTTGGATTGGGTGGCGTCGTAGCTCCATCGGTCGAGACGATCAGCCGGCCAGCCGTCGGCCTGGAAGCGGGCGGCCAGGTTCTGCCAGGGGGAGGCGTCGGGGTTCCAGCCGTGTACGAAGACGATGGGGTCGGGAGCCAGGGCCTTGTCCTGGTCGGCGGTCGCCGATGCGGGAGCGGCGACGAGGAGGGGCACGATGGCAAGAAGGAGCGCGAACGCGCTCCGCAGGGGGCTTTTGATCACGCGGGGTTTCTAGCGCGCCCCCGGACGGCATGCCAAGGCCGGCCCTGAGAACTCACCCGGCCGGGGGTAGGCATTCACCTACCCGATCCCGCCCACCATGGAGGGCGCGGCCTTTTCGAGCGTACGTTGCATCGCTTCCGCTGCCCGTACGGACGCATCGGCGCAGCAATTGTTGAACAGTACGTGCACGGAGTCGGCTTGCCGTGACATCTCCCGCACGCGCGACGCCCAAGGCGCCAGCTCGACCTCCGTGTATGTGTGGCGGTAGTTCTCCACCTTGCTTCCGGGAGCGGTGGAGCCCCACGTGGTGCTGCGCCCGTGGAAGCGGACGACGGCCAGCTGCGGCGCGGTGACGGCCGTGACCGGAGGAACGGACGCGGGCAGTCCCTGGGCCGTGTCGACGGCGACGGCCGCCGTTCCCAGCGAGCCGAGGAGGCGAGCGGTCGCCGCCTGCTGCTCCGCTTTCCACCACCCCGGGTGGCGGAACTCCACGGCCACCGGCCAGCCTTCTGCCCGGCCGGTGTACTCCTCGACCAGCTGCTCGGCCCTCGGCCCGGGAGCGAGCCACGGCGGGAACTGGAACAGCAGGGCGCCCAGCCGCCCACTCGTACGCAGAGGCTCGAGTGCGCTGCTGAAGCGCTGCCACACCTCCCTGAGCAACCCGGCATCGGCCCTCACCCGAGTGGGATCGCCCGGTGGCCGCAAGTCGGCGGGGAGAGCTGCGGCCCGGGTCGGATGACCAGTGAGCAGGGAGAACGCCTTGACGTCGAATCGGAAGCCGGGCGGGGTCCGTTGGGCCCACAGCATGCTGTTGCGCAGACTCGGCATCCCGTAGTAAGTGGAGTCGACCTCCACGACCGGGAACCGGGTGGCGTAGTGCCGCAGCCGCCCCTCCGCGTCGCGTTTCCCGGCGGGGTACCAGCCGCTGGCGACCAGCGCCGGATCCGTCCACGAACACGTACCCACCAGAATCTCAGCCATGGGGGCGCGTGTACCCACTCCCGTCGACCACCAACGTCCCTGACCGTGACCGCCGTTGTGCGCTGAGGCCTGTGCGGTTCCCTGCCGTGAATCACGCGAGCGGGATCGTCACCGGAGCTGTCTCAGGTGAGATCGGGGACAAAGGGCAGATAGTCCTCGGTGGGCTCTGAGGGCAGTACCGCGTAACTCCCCTCCGGAAGTTCGTTCCACACTCCGGGCAAGCTGCCCAACGGTTCGGAAACGACCAGTCGCGTCTCGTCGGAGACGTCCCGGAGGTAGTCCAGCTCCGGGTAGAGCTCGCGGACGGTGTCGGTCTTGTTGCTGTAGAAGAGCGACCGCGATCGCTTCTGGCTGGAGTAGCGAAAGGCCCACACGCGCTCGCCGTCGCTGACGGCGACCGTCATCTGGAGGGGGTGATCGACCCCGTGCTGCTTGCCGAGCCGCTCGACGAGACCGGCCATTTTGGCAACAGCGCCCGGGACGTCCTGATCGAGCCCGAAGGTGACGGCGAGGTAGAACATCACCTCGGAGTCGGTGGAGCCCTCCATGGACGGGAACAGGGCCGGGTCCACGGCCATGCAAAGGTCTCGTTGCAGCCGGGGGAAGTCGGCGATCGCCCCGTTGTGCATCCACAGCCAGCGGCCGTGCCGAAAAGGATGGCAGTTGGTCTGTTGGATCGCCGATCCCGTAGAGGCCCGGACATGCGCGAAGAACAGCGGGGAGCGCACGTGCGCGGCGAGTTCTCTGAGGTTTCGGTTGTTCCAGGCGGGGCCGATGTCGCGGAACACTGCCGGGGTACCGTCGCCACCCGAGCCGTACCAGCCGATGCCGAAACCGTCGCCGTTCGTCGACTCCACGCCCATCCGCGCGTGAAGACTCTGATCGATCAGTGAGTGCTCCGGACGGTACAAGACGGCGTCCAAGAGGAGGGGCGAACCCGCATAGGCAAGCCAGCGACACATCAGCGTCATCCCGTTCCAGCTCGATGCGAGCCCTACTCGTGCGTACGCCGACCACGGGCCGGCTGCGGGTGTGGGTGCGCCGGAGGCTCCCTCACCCCGTGGATCATGTAGTACGACTACCCAGCTGCCCGGAGATCATCCGGCTCCATCGCCATCCCCCGCCGGAACGAGAAGGGCCTGCCCTCCGTATGGCGGAGCCACGGCATGATCTTGCGGTCGCATCCCCTGGCTCCTTGGCGTCGCGGGGGCGGGGGGCGTGCCGCCACCGCGAGGCACGCCGCGCCGGCTGATCATCGGGCCGCGTGCGGGGCTTACCGGGTCGGGCCGTCTTCCACACCCGTGGGCATCATCCTGCCTGGCCTGCCGAGCGGCCTCTCGGGCTTTCCGGTCCTACCGCGACCCTGCCCGCGAAACGCCAGGCGTCACGCACTACGGGCCGGCGTCAGGCAGGTCGGGCAGGTCAGGCAGGTCAGGCAGGTCAGGCGAGGAACGGAGACAGGGCCGGTGTGGCGGCTCGTGCACGCTCCGTCACGTGTGATGGGCGTCCTCGTCACCGCCGCCGCAGCGGCCGGCTGCCGGCTATCCGAGGAGTTGGACCAGGCCGACCGGGAGGAACGCGGGCCGGTGGGGCTGTCCGACCTGGTACGGCACATAGCCCACCGAGGCGGCGACCTTGACCTCTTCTACCGTCTCCGCCTGGAAGACGAGCCGGCAGGACCCTGACTGCACCTTCGCGCGCTGCCAGAGAACGGGGGCCGGTTTGCGCTCAGCCTCGGTGCGGGGGGTGAGGATCCGGCCGCCGAAGTCGTTCCAGGCGAAGGGCTCGGGTCCTTCCCACGTAGCGTCGACTTCCTTCTTCAGCCTGGCGGCGCGCTCGGCGTCGGTCGTGCCCCAGGAGGGTGGAACGTTCGTGATCAGGCCGATTCTGATGTGACGCTCGCGCAGGGCGCGCAGATACGAGGCCGCTCCGGACCGATAGGCGATGCTGCCGTCGTCGGCGGTGTGCACGAGGGTTTCGCCCAGATCGAAGTACACGACGGGACAGGCTCGCTCACCGACCGTAGGCGCGACGGAGTCCATGCCCGGCGCCCCGCCCACGCCCCCGGGCGCCGCCGCACTCACCGTGGTGCAGAGCACGGCCGAAGCCAGGGCCGCACCGAACGCCACGCTCGCCCGGCCTAACTTCTTGGAAGCGGATCTGTTCATGGTCTCGTAGCCCCTCTCCGCGTGCACCGCGCGGATACACGAATGTCCGGTCCATGACATACAGGTGCCGCAGAGTCTCTCACACGGGCGTCTGACGAGGCGGCAACTTCCCCCGCACCGCACCTACTGCCCGCCTGTTTCCGGTACTACCCGCCGGTTTCCGGATGGCAGCCAGGGCGCACCGCACTGGCTGCCGCGTCGGTCGAGACCGCCCCCTGCCGCTGCCGGTTGTTGCACGCTTAGAGCCGCACGTGGTGCCGCGTCACATGCCCTTGCATGCCGCCGATGCGAGCCCGGCGGCGCTCCCGTCGGCGTAGCCCTTGGTGAAATTCGGGTCGACGGCCGCCAAGCCCTGATCGGGCTGATCGGCCTTGCAGTCGTCCCGAGTGTCGGCGAGACCCTGCCGGAAGCCCTTGCGGTACTCGGTCTGGGCATCCTGCTGTTCGGCTTCCTTGACCGTGCCGCAGGTCGGCTTCTGGTCGCCCTGCTGGGCCGTGACCGTTCCACCGGTGGGGAGGAACCCGGAACTGGTGGCTGTCCCGGCGTCATCCGCCGTCGCGGTGGCGATGGCGGCACTGGTGTCGTTCTTGGTGCCGAACCGGACCTTGACACCGGGCGAGGCGCCCGTCGCCTTGGCGTTGCACTTGCCGTTGGTCGCGGTCAGCGAGCAGGTCAGTGACGGCGCCACCGCCTGCGCGGGCCCGGACAACACCACAACGGGCCCGAAAGCCAGCGCGCCGGCCTCCCGGCCGCACCGCTCCCCCGCCGTAGGCTTCCGAGCGGTCGCCGAGCGCTCCGGCCGCCCCCCGACCGGGCGGCGGCCGGAGCCACTGGGCCGGACCCCGGCCCACTTCTCCCGTCACGACCGCGGTCGTGACGGGCTACGCCGGCCCCGAGTGAGCCGCCGGACGGGAGGCTGATGCCCGTGGGGGCGCCGCGCGAGCGGTCAGCCGAACCACTTCGGGTCGAGAGCGATGGCCTTGATCTGCTCCATCGTCAGGATGGGCTTGGCCCTGGTGGCCGCCTTCGACTGGTCGCCGGTGTTGAAGGCCGACACGACCACCCGGCGCCCGTCCGGGCGCAGGGTGTCGATGCTCCACCAGACCACGCCCGAGCCGCCCTTCTCGCCCGACTTCTGCTCCGCCAGTACCCGGGTGCCGTCGGGCAGGACGACGACTCCAGCGCCCTCCATGCGGTCCTTGAGGGCCTCGCCCATGCCCTCCTGGACGTTGACCTGGACCAGCGAGGCGCCCTTGCCGTCGTCGAGTACGAGGGCGCCGTAGCCGGGCTGTCCGGACCTGCGCACGATCGTGATCCCCGACTTGGGCACCAAGGACTCCAGCACCCGTACCGTGCCGCTGTGCCCCTCGCCGCCCTGGCCCGAGTCCCCCTGATCCGTGTCTCCCTGGTCGGGTGCCTGGCCCGTTCCGCCGGACGGCCGCGGGTCCACCGGGGTGGAGCCGCCCGTGCCCGTGCCCTTGCCCTTGTCGGTGGTCGTGCCGGCCGTGTCACCCGAGCCGGTGCCGGAGCCGGTGCCCGCGGAGGCGCCGGGGCTCGCCCCGTTGCCCTTGTTCGTGTCCACGGCGTCCGTCCCCTCCGGTGCCTGCTGGGGCGCGGGAAGCCGGCTCAGGACCTGACGCCACAGGGCCGAGGTGGTGAAGGACTTCAACTGGGACTTGTTCAAAGGCGGGTTGGGCCGACTGACAGGCTGCCCCTTCTCGGCGGGAGCGTTCCACTCCGACACGTCGACCTGATAACCCTCACGGGTGACCAGGACGGCCCGCCAGAGCTTGGTGGGCTCGCGCTTGTCCGGGTACTCGTAGCCTTGGAAGAGGTTCAGCCTGCCGCCGTCCGGCAGCGTCTCGACAGTGCAGGAATCGTAGGGAATGAGTTCGGGATCGGGGCACTCCAGCATGTCCTGGGCCGCCTGACCGTGCGGGTCGGTGCGGGCGAGGCCGACGGAGATCGCCGCGCGGCCCTTGCCGTCGTCGTACACGCCGGCCACCATCGCGTTCGACGACTGGTCGGCGCCGCCCGGCACGCGGGCCGTGGTGTCGCTCACCCGGCCGCCCGACAGCAACTGCCGGTAGATCTCGATCAGTCGGGCCGCGCTCACCCCGCCGGCCGGCTGGGCGGTTGCCGGGGTGGAGGCGGCGGCCGGTTCGGTGGTGGGGACGGGGGCCACCGCGACGTTCGCCGTGCCGCCACGTCCGGTGCCGTTACCGAGCAGGCCGCCTCCGTAGGCTCCGACGGAGCCGACGACGGCCAGGGCCAGCGCCGAACCGCCGACGACGGCGGCCCGACGGCGGGCCACCAGCCGGCGTCCGCGACGTTCGCCGGAGGCCACCAGGTCCGGGCGGCCGGGGACGAATCCGTCTCCCGTGCGCCGCAGCGCCGCACCGAGTTCATCTTCAAAGGGCATGCCGAGTCACCTTCCGGGTGGTGGTGGTGATGGTGGTGGTGGGGAAACCGCGCCGGCGTGTGACCCGGCGATGGCCATGACGGAAGCGAGGGATGAGGCGGCGCCGCGGGAAGGACGGCCCGCCGGGCTCAGGTGGCCACGAACACACTGAGGCTGCCGCCCAGTTCCGCGCGGAGGCGGGCGAGCGCCCGGGAACTGCGCGTACGCACCGCGGCCGAGGTGACGTTCATGGCCTCTGCGGTCTCCTCTATGCTGCGGTCCTCCCAGTACCGCAGCACGAGTACCGCCCGGTCCTTGGGGGCCAGATGGCCCAGTGCTTCCAACAGGGTCAGCCGCAGGACCGGATCGGCCCCCGCGATCGGGACCGCCGTCGTCGCGCCCGACTCGGCCGGGACGGCGAAGGGCCGTTCCCCCGTAGAGCGGCGACGCTTGTGTTTGAGGAACTCCCGCACCAGCACCGTCTGCGCGTACGCGGCCGGATTGTCGATGCGGGAGGTCCTCCCCCAGATCAGGTACATCCGACCCAGGGTCTCCTGTACGAGGTCCTCGGCGAGGTGGGTGTCCCCACTCGCCAGCAGACAGGCCGACCGGTAAAGACTTCCGGCCCGGCCCTCCGCGAACTCGTGGAACCCCTCCCTGCGTGCTTGCCGCATACCCGTCCCCCCTTGCGTTCCGACTCACCCCATTGACGCGGTGGGGGTGGAGAAATGTTTCACCCCAGGGGAGGGAATGAGCGGAACTCGGGCGTCCAGGCTGTGGAAGTCCATGTTGTGGAAGGGGAGGTGGCCCTCGTCGCGGGCGGGCCGCGTCGCGCAGGACCGGCCCGACCGCGCCGGGGCAACGGCAGCGCCGATGAGACCAATCGGTCGGCGCGCATACAAATGAATCCACGGACTATACGACCAAGGGTGTCGTCATCCGCGGGGAGGCTCATCGACACGACGTCACAGACGGTGGCTACCGAGCCGGTGACGATGGGCGCACCACTCTCGATGAATCGAATGGAGCTGTTGTGGCGGTAGAGCGAGCAGGAGTCAACCCGTGGGCGTGGTCGCTGGAGATGGGGTACAGCCAGGGTGAGATCGTCTCCGGGCAGACCCGAACCCTGTACTGCGCCGGGCAGACCTCGATGGGCGACGATGGAAAGCCCCAGCACGACGGTGACATGGGAAAGCAGCTGGCTCTGAGCCTCGACAACCTGGAAGTCGTGCTCGGCGAGGCCGGCATGTCGCTCGCGAACCTCGTCCGACTCAATGTCTACACCGTCGACGTCGATCGGCTTTTCGAGCACCACGACGTACTGAAGTCGCGGCTGAGCGCCGCCGGCGTCACACCGTCCATGACGATGCTCGGGGTGGAACGGCTGGCCATCCCCACCCTGATGGTCGAACTGGAGGGGACCGCCGTCGGCTGACGCACCTCGCCGCCTCCGGCAGGTCGGCCGGAGGCGGCATGCGCGGCGGGCGGGCGGCTGGGCTGGTGGTGATCGCCACTTGATATCGGGTGTTTCAGGAGGACCTGCGGCGCAGAGCCCGGCGAATCCCGTAGAGGACCACGAGCAGCACGACGACGATGACGACGACGATCAGAAGGGTCTTGAAGAGCCCACCCTTCTTCTTGCTCTTCTTTGCCTTCTTGTTCCCGGTGGTGGCCAGTACGGGGGCGCTCTTCGGCGCGTGGATCCCGGTCACCGCGCCCGCACCGGCAGACAGGGCGCCCTGCGGGAGCGCGACGGTGACGGGAGCCTGCCGCACCGTTGGCGCGGTCGCCGCCGCCGACGCCGCTCCGGGGCCGAGCAGTAGGGCGGCGAGCACGAAGAGGGGTAGCAATGCCACCGCCGTGGGGCGTCCTATTGAGATCTTGCGCTTCGTCACTGTCTCCCCTTGTCTGTGACGCTCTGACCGGCGCCTGGTGAATTCCGGCCGGCCTGAGGCCTTGGAGCATCGTCGACGAGTTCGCCCGCCTCGGCAAGGGGATGCGTGAGCAACACTGCCGTGCGGGCATCGATCGACTTGCGGGCAGAGATCGTCCTTCAGTGCTCGCAGAGGGAGAACTCTCGCTCGTAGAGCTGTTCGTTGTGTTCGTCGACGAAGAACTTGCGTTCCCGCATGAGCTGTTCGCGGAAGTCCTTGGCCTGCTCAAGCGTCATCGTCGAGGTGTCGGACCAGGGTTGCTGCGGTGGCACGTCGGAGGTCGAGACAATCCTTTCCGACGGGTCGACCAGGAAGAACGCCAGGATCTTGCGATGTCCCGGGCGCGTGGGGTCCGTCAGGCGGAAGGAGCCGACGCGGTGTTGCAGGATGTTCGGGAACGCCAGGCAGCGGCCTGCCGGGGTCGACGTCGATCCCAGCACCTGGTTCAGTGCGTCTTCGTTCTCCAGGCCGTACACCTCACGCATGCCGTTGTCGTCGCTCTGTTCGTAGTCCGGGTCGTCGAGTGCCGCCCGGAAGCTCAGCCGGCTTTCGGTGATGTTCTCGCTGTCCCAGTAGTAGATGCCGGTCGAGACGATCCGCTCGTTCATCATTCCCTCGACATGCCAGGAGCCGCCGGCGTACTCGGGCTTGTCCGGAGTGAGATGAATGGTGGCGAGCTTGACGATGACCTGGAGAGAGCGACCGCGCAGGTCGACGCGGGCGGATTCATCGGGCGACTCGGGCGGGGTGAAGGCCGGGGCGTCCGGGATGGCCGGGCGGCGGTTCTCCCACCAGTCGTCGTGGGCCTCGTCCCATGCACGGCGGGCCTCTGCGTAGGCCGCATCATCACTGTAGGAGGTCTTGTTCGGGTACTCCGGCGCCGGGTCGTACCACCCGTACGGATCGGCCTCGATCCGCAAGGGCCGCGGATGGCGCAGATCGGTGAGTACGTTCTCCAGCAGCGGGCGCAGGCACGCGAACAAGTCCGGCAGGACGGCGGCCAGTTCGCGATGGCGCTCGGGGTGGACGTTGTTGACGTACGAGCGGAAGGCGACAGCGCCGTCGTCGCTGACGTCGACGTCAGTGGGCAGCCACTGGAACTTCTCCGAGAACTCGTACTTGGAGTAGCGGTCCGTCGGGTTCTGCCAAGCCCGCTCAGGCGCCCCGCTCACCTCTCTCACCAGGCAGAACAGCGAGGGATGAACCAGGTCCAGTACCTGACCGTCGGATCCGGGATGCCAGTCCCGCTCCGCTTCGGGGACCTGTTCCAGCACCCGCACCGCCTCGCGCAGCCGGGATCTGAGCTCGTCGTCGACCAGGGTGTCCGACTGCCACACTCCGTCGACGGCGGACACCTCGACGCCGGTTCGTTCGTCCCGCAGCGCGGCGTAGTGGAGGAGTTCGGCGAGCACGTAACGCACCTGCGCTTCGGTCAGGCCTTGGGCCACCGCCTCCTGGGTCCACTTGGCGACGATGTGGGCCTCGTTCATCTTGTCGAACCAGTCCGGCTTCGACCGGATGAGCGCGCTGCACTGCATCATCTGAAGTTCCCTCAGCGTTCGGGGTCTCGCGAACGATATGGAACGGGAAGCTTGAAAGGGCAGCGGGAAAACAGACGAGCCGGTCAAGTCTCTTGGTCCTTGCAGTCGGTGTGCGGTGGCCGGAAGGATACTTCAGCAGACTGACACCCCAGCCGTGGCCCCGGTCGGATAGTGCGGCACAGTGGATGACGCCACCGAATAGACGCCTCTCCCCCATCGGTGTCTCCCAGGGCGCGCCCCGCGGCACCCGTCGGTCGCGCGACTCGACCTGGCGTGGACGGGGAACCGGCGCCCGTCGGATCCCCTCTTGACGGGGGATGAAGGGGGAAGCGGATGGTGGGGATGAGCGTTCCGACAGCCGGGCGCGTGGTGGTGGCGGGGCTCCTGTGCGCCCTGATGGCCGGGTGCGGCAGCACGACACCGGGAGGTTCGGCAGGTCCTGCGCCCGTGCCCTCCCTCTCACCGACCGCCGACTGCGGCCTGGACACGACGAGTGACGACCCGAGCGGCGGGTACGCGGGCCCGCCCACGGACGAGCAGACCGGCGGGTACGCGGGCCCGCCCACGGACCAGGAGACGGGCGGGTACGCCGGCCCGCCCACGGACCAGGAGACGGGCGGGTACGCCGGCCCGCCCACGGACCAGGAGACCGCTACCGGCGGCGCCGGTCCGCCGACCGATGGGGAGGTCGGCAACGGGGGCGGCCCCTGCGGGCCCGCGGACTGGTTCGACATGACCCGGGACTTCCAGGCATACCTCGGAGAGCACCTCACCAAGGGCGACGACGGCACCGTTTCCCAGCAGTCCGTACGCGAGACCCGCGTACGGAAGGTGAGCGCCTCCGGAGAGGCGAGGATCACCTTCGTCTCCTACTTCACCGACGACGCCCTCAGTCGCGACGCCGCGCTCCGCCTGGGCCGGCTGTTCATCGACTGGCGGCGCGAGGTCTACGGCGACGCGGGCAGCGTGGCGGTCCGTACCACCGAAGGGACCGTACTCGTCACCCTGACCTGGTGACCCTCGGCCTTCGCGCGTCCCACACCACGCCGTGGTGCGTGGCCCGGGCATCCACTGTCCCGATCGGCTTCCGCTCGGGCGGTCACTCCTCGAAGCGCCGCTTGCGCGCGTGGGTTCGCGCCTTCATCCGGTTGCCGCAGACCGCCATGGAACACCAGCGGGCGGTCCCGGGCCGGCTGTGATCGATGAGAAACATGCGGCACTCCTGGTTCGCGCAGGCCCCGCAGTCGTCGCGGCAGTTCCGTGGTGACGCGCGACCACGCGAGTACGACACGAACCGCGATCTCCTCATCCGGCGCGGCCTCCAGCTGCCAGGACACGCCTGCGGGCGATACGACAGGGCGAAGTCGCGCCCGGCCGAGCGCGGCGGCAAGGGTGCTGACATCCGAGGATGTCCCCCGAATCAGCAGGTGCAGCGCGTCACGTACACGGCGCAGCAGGTCGCGTTCCTCGGAGAGTCACCTCGACGCCGCCGCCGCTGCCATCATCCGATTCCGCCGGCGCGTGCTCGGCACGCCGGTCGATCGATGACCGAGAAGGCCGCTCCACCGTTCCCCGTCGCGGGTCAGGGGACGTGAGCCGGCCGTCCGGTCGGCGGGACGTACGCCGAGCGCGGGCGCGGCCCGATGCGCTAGTGATTCACGGGTCGGGCCGAGGGCGTGCCCGCGGGCCGCAGTCGCGGATGCCTACGCGGCGGGAGTCGCGGGTGCCCGGGGAGCGGGAGCCGGGGATTCGTGCGGGAGCGGCGGCCGGCACGCGGCGCGGGTGTCGTCTTCCTCCGCGCGCGGCCAGTACCGTCCTTCGAGGGCCTCGGCGCTGCGGTTGAGCCGGACCAGGACGTCCGCCAGCTCCCCTACTTCCTCAGGGGACCAGTCGGCTACCACCCGGGCCAGGCAGGACCGGTTGACCTCACGGTCTTCGGCGAGCCGGCGTCCGCCTTCGACGGTGATGCGCAGCTTGCGGGCCATGCCGCCTTCCGGGTCCGCTACGCGCTCGGCCAGTCCGCAGCGCAGCAGCGCGGCCGTCTGGCGGTTCACGGTCGAGGTGTCGAGCCCGAAGGCCTCCGCCAACTGCCCGATGGACATGGGGCCTTCTGTGTCGATCCGGCTGAGCAGCAGGTACGCCGACCGTTCCAGGCGTTCGGGGTCGCGCTCGCGCCGGGCAAGCACCTGGTGCCGCGAGAGCAGCATCAGCTCCCGTTCCAGTTTCTCCAGCACTGCGCCTCCCGTTCCTTGCGGCGTTCCATTATCGCGGACCGGTGAACCCGGGAACCGGCGGACCCCTGCCCGGCTCGCACGCGGACCCCTGCACGGCTGGCACGCGGGTTGCTGCACGGCTCGTATGCGAGTTGCGGCACGGGCTGCGCCGCACGTCGGCCGGACACGGCAATATGCATGATACATAGCGTGTGTACTATGCACTTCTCGTTGTCACCCGACGAGCCACAGCCTCAATCCGGAGGACCCGCATGACCATCTCCACGTCCACCGCCTCCCGCGCGGCCGAGATCCTGTCCCGGCCCCTCAAGCTGAACGGCCTGACCGTCCCCAACCGCATCGCGATGGCGCCGATGACCCGGATGTTCTCCCCCGGCGGCGTGCCCGGTGAGGACGTTCAGGCCTACTACGCCAGCCGGGCCGCCGCAGGTGTGGGCATGATCGTCACCGAGGGCACGTACGTCGGTCACGACTCCGCCGGGCAGAGCGACCGGGTGCCGCGGTTCCACGGCGAGGACCAGCTCGCGGGGTGGGCGAAGGTCGCCGCGGCCGTGCACGAGGCGGGCGGCACGATCGTGCCTCAGCTGTGGCACATAGGCATGGTGCGCAAGCAGGGTGAGGCGCCGTATGCCGACGCCCCCGCCGTCGGCCCCTCCGGCATCCGCGTCGACGGTACCGAGGGAACCGGCAAGGCCATGACCCGCGCCGATCTGGACGACGTCATCGGTGCCTTCGCCGACGCCGCCGCGGAGGCCGAGCGGATCGGCTTCGACGGCGTCGAACTGCACGGCGCTCACGGCTACCTGCTCGACCAGTTCCTGTGGGAGCGGACCAACCGCCGCACCGACGCCTACGGCGGCGACGCGGTGGCCCGTACGAAGTTCGCCGCGGAGATCGTCGCCGCGGTCCGCGAGCGCGTCGCGGCCGACTTCCCGGTGATCTTCCGCTACTCCCAGTGGAAGCAGGAGGCCTACGACGCCCGGCTCGCGCAGACCCCGGAGGAGCTGGAGGCGATCTTGGCCCCGCTGGCGGCGGCGGGCGTCGACGCGTTCCACGCGTCCACCCGGCGCTACTGGTTGCCGGAGTTCGAGGGCTCCGACCTGAACCTGGCGGGCTGGACCAAGAAGCTCACGGGCCGGCCGACGATCACCGTCGGCTCGGTCGGCCTCGACGGCGACTTCATCCGCGCCTTCGCCGGCGAGGGTGCGGCGCTCGGCGACATCGACAACCTCCTGGACCGCATGGAACGCGACGAGTTCGACATGGTCGCCGTCGGCCGGGCACTGCTCCAGGACCCGCAGTGGGCGGCGAAGGTCCTCGGCAACCGCTTCGACGAGCTGAAGCCGTACGACGCGGCGGCGCTCACGTCGCTCAGCCGGTAGCCGAAAGCCGCGGGCCCGAGGCCGGGGTGCCAGAGTCGCCGGCCGCTCCCTGGATGAACAGGCCGCCGAATCCACGTCGCGGGCTGTAAGGGCCCTTGCCGCGTTCCGTCCGGCACGGAGGGAAGCCGGGACCCGGCTTCGCCTCCGGCCGGCGCGCCGGGTCGTGCGCAACGGGCCGCGCGCGAAACTCGATTCACCCCCACCCGGGGGGCGCTCTAACGTGGCTCCATGATCAAGATGCCGTCACGGGTCGAACTGCACCCGCTCACCCTCTCCGACCAGGACGAGTTCTGCACCCTCGTCCGGGCCAGCTCCGCACTGCACCTGCCGTGGATGCGACTACCGACGAACGTGCGGGAGTTCCAGGACTGGATGCACCGTTTCGACGACGGCACCAACCAGGGCTTCCTGGTCCGCGTCCGGGACACCGGCGCAGCCGCCGGCATGGTCAACGTCAACTCGATCATCCGGGGGCGCTACCAGGGCGCGTCCCTCGGCTACGCGGCCTTCGCCCCGTCGGCGGGGCAGGGATTCATGACCGAAGGGGTCGCCGCCGCGATGCGGTACGCCTTCACCGACCTGCGGCTCCACCGGCTGGAGGCCAATGTCCAGCCGGCGAACAGGGCGTCCCTGGCCGTGGTGCGGCGGCTGGGCTTCCAGTACGAGGGGCTTGCGCCCGCCTATCTCTACATCGACGGGGATTGGCGGGACCACGAACGCTGGTCCGTCACCGCACCGGCCCCCTGGGCACCCGATCCGTCCCTTCCCGAGCTCTGAGGGCGCCGACTGCTCGAACGGGGTATCCCGTGCGGCAACGAGTGTGTGCTTGACCCCGGTTGTGGCGGCGGGGAGCGGCTGCCGCGCGCCCCGACGGCCCGTTTCGGTTGCGGCGCCGGCGGCCGGTGCGATCGACCTCGACGTGGCGTTGGTCCGCGGTCGTGTCCACGGCCTTCCAGGAGAGGCGGGCCCACTCTCGCCGCCTTGGCTCCTAACCTGAAGTCACGTCTTCAGAAGGAGGAAACCATGAAGATCGCCGTCACGACTCCGACCGGTAACGTCGGCCGTCACGTCGTCGCCATGCTGGTCCGCGCCGGTGTCAGGCCGCGTGTCTTGCTGCGCGATCCGGACCGGCTGGCTCCCGAGATCCGAGCCGAGGTGGATGTCGCGCGGGTCGACCAGTTCGACGCCGATGCGGTGGTGGCCGCCACCCGCGACATCGACTCGCTCTTCTGGGTGGACCCGAGCACCGGCAGCGAGGACCCCCTCGCCGACTACGCTCGCGCCACCAGCAGCGTGGTCCGTGCCGTCACCGACAACCGGATCGGCCGCGTCGTCTTCCAGAGCAGCGTCGGAGCCGAGAAACGTCACGGCGCCGGCGAGATCGACGGCCTGGCACACACCGAAACCGCCTTGGACGACTGCGACGTCCACGTCACCCACCTGCGCTGCGGCTACTTCTTCACCAATCTCGAACTGCAACTCGACGCCCTGCGAGCGGGCACCCTCCAAGTGGTCCTTCCAGTGGACCAAGCCATGGCCTGGGTGGCGCCTCGCGACATCGCCGAGGTCGCCACCACCCGCCTGCTTTGCGCCACTTGGTCCGGACGCTGCGTGCAAGCGGTCCACGGACCCGTCGACCTCACCTGGCGTGACGTGGCCGACATCCTCACCGCCGCCACCGGCCGGCAGATCGGCGTCGAGCGGATCACCGACAACGCCATGCGCACCCGGCTGCGCCAGGCCGGAATGACCGACGGCCTGGTCGAAGCCGTGCTCGGGATGTCGACCGGACTGCGCGAGGACTTCGTGCCCGAACAGCGGCGAACCGTCCAGACCACCACCCCGACCACCCTCGCCGCCTGGGCCCACGACCACCTCCGACACCGGCTCGTCGACGCTTCGTAAGACGGCGACGACGCAAGGTCCCCGGCGGCGCGGTCCCGGTCCCGGAGGGAGTCGCCCCGGACACCCCGACCCTGCTCACCGGCCGCGACCCCGAGCGCTGCCGGGCGCCGGCCGCCGAGATCGGGGCCGAGGTGCGCGCCTGGGACCTGGCGGACCCCACCCCCTTCCGTGCGGGCGTTCGCGCCGTCATCAGCTCGGTCAACGATCCCGAGGACCGGGTGCTGCACGCCGCAACGGCCGCTGGGGTGCCCTACGTGGACATCACCCGGTGGACGGGCCGCCTGCAACGGGCTGTCGCCGTCACCGCCCTGCTCCGCCCGACCGCATCCGTGTTGCTGTCCTCCGCCTGGATGGGCGGGGTCAGCAGTCTGGTGGCAGCGGTGCTCGCCGAGGAGCTGGGCGGCGCCGAGCGGGTCGAGATCGCCGTTCGGTGGGACATGGCCGACCGGACCGGAGCTGATTCCGTCGAGTTCATGGACCGACTGGGCGTGGCGTTCGAGGTCGTGGACGGCGGGAGGCGCCGGCTCGCCTCTCCGATGACCGAGTCCCGCACGGTACGCATCGGCGGAACGCCCGTGCGTGTGGCGCGCATCGACACCCCGGAACAGTTCACGCTGCCGCTGACCTTCGGTACCACGACGGCGGCCACCCGCATCGGGTTCAGTTCGCCGGCCGCGACCCGCGCGCTCCTCGCTCTGCGGAGCGCGGGATTCTTCCGCTGGGCCGGCGGGGAACGCTGGGCTCCGGCACGCCGGGCCATGCTCCACTCGCCGGGCGACGGCGGAACGGCCCGACTGCGTGTGGACGTCACCCACGGGGGGCGCACGCGTACCGCGACCGTCACCGATCCGCTCGGCCAGCACCACCTGACGGCGGTCGGGGCCGTCGTGGGCCTGCGCCGCGTCCTCGGTACGGACGGCTCCCCCGCACCTCGGGGGCTGGTCTTCCCCGAGCAGCATCCGGATCCGGCCGGCGCGGTCGAGCTGCTCGTCCGGCACGGCGTCGACATCGTCTTCAGGGGCCGGGTCGGAACGCGAGCCGCCGCATGAACGCCGTACCCGGACCCACGTCCAAGGGCAAGCAGCGACGTACGGCTCTCCTGGACGCGGCCGAACGCGTCCTCACCTCCTCAGGAGGCTCCCAACTGACCCTGCGGGCGGTCGCCGAGGAGGCCGGCGTCCGGCTGGGCCACCTCCAGTACTACTTCCCCGCCCGTACGGGCCTCCTGTCGGCGCTCCTGGACCGCGTCCTCGCCTCCTCCCTGGAGCGGGTCACCGCCCTCACCGTCGCCCCCACCCACGGCAGCGGGTACGAAGCCCTGCTCGGCAGCCTCCTCTCCGACCACGACGACCCGCGCCCGGTACGGCTGTTCACCGAGGTGTGGTCGCTGGCCGCGCACGACGAGGAGGCGGCTGCGGCCGTCCGCGCGTTCCACGACCAGTACGTGACGCACGTGGCCGCGTTCATCCAGGACCAGGCGCCGGGCCTGAGTGCGGCCGAAGCCCGCCCCCGGGCCGAGGTCTTCGTCGTGCTCATGGAGGGGTCCGCGCTGTTCCGCTCCGGCATCACCGGCCGCCGCACGGCCGGCGCCGATGCCCGCCTGCGCGGGACCGCGCTCGCCTTGCTCGCAGGCGTGGCCACCCGCTGAACGCCGAACGGGCGGCGGCGCGTCCCGCCGCCCGCAGCCCGGCCGGCGGTCCCGCTCGGCGTGCGGGCCACGTGTGCGCCGCCATCCCCACGCGGAGCATGGGCTGCGCGGCACATCACCGGTCGGCACGTCACTCGTACCGGTACTTCAGCGAGTCCGCCTCCGCGCGCTCGATGTCGGCGATCGTCAGCTCCGGCATCCGCAGTTGGGCCAGCGTCACCTCGGCCGAGGCAGGCTGGGCGTCCGCCGACAGCCACTCTTCCGGCTTCCAGGCCGCGCTGCGCAGCAGCGACTTGGGGCAATGCGGGTAGACCTCCTCGATCCCCAGTACCAGCGCACTGGTCGGTGGCTTGCCCACCGCGGTCAGTTGCGAGAGCAGCTCCGGGCGGGTGGAGACGCAGGCACGGCCGTTCACCCTGAGCGTCGTGGTGCGTCCGGGGATGATGAACAGCAGTCCGGCCCGTCCGGTGGCGATGACGTTCTGCAGGGTGTCCAGACGTTTGTTGCCGGTCGCGTCCGGTATCGCCACCGTCCATGCGTCCAGGACGGCCACGAATCCGGCGGGGCCACCGCGCGGCGAGACATCACAGTTTCCCTCGGCGTCCGCACTGGCTACCAGGACCAGCGATGAGCACGCGATCAACCGCTTGGTCTGCTCGGTGAGTTCCGTCATCTGCTTCCGGACGGCTGCACGGCTGGGGGACTCGTAGACCCGGCGCAGGGCCTCCTCGTCGGGAATGGCGTCGAGGCGGAGAGAGGCGAAGGCGCTGGTGTCAGAGGGTGTTGTCATGCCTCCGACCCTAATGGGCCGACGTGCGTGCGATCTTGGGCGAATCGGTGTGGCGATGTCGCCTCCCTGCCTTCCTGGAGGTCGAGCCCTTCGCGGTTGAAGGCGCGCTGTCGGATATCGAGAGCGACAGTCCGTGGGTCAGCCACTTGTGAGCCACCGTCATGTTCAGCACGCGCCCGTCGGTCGCCGTGCCGACCAGGGCCCAATAGCGTTCCAGGCGGGGGTCGAAGCCGGATGACCTCGACACCAGACCATGCAGGTGTTCACGGAAGGCGGGCGTGTCCGATTCCCCTCGGGCTCGTGCGTGGGCGGACACGAAGGCGTTCACCGCGTCCCCGGCGCCGGGCGGCAGCCCCTGGGCCACAGCGGCGGCCGTCAGGGCGGCGGCTTCGTCGATCTCCCCGTAGAAGGCCGGGGCATCCCGCAACTCTTCCTCGTGGTCCTGGGTCCAACGGGTGAAGCTGGGCGTGGAGGCCAGTAGATGAAGCTCGGCGTAGGCCAAGGCCGAGGCCGGATCGGGGTCTTGTGGCGGGCCGGGCGACAACATGGCGACCATGATGTCGAGCCGGCGCTTCGGCATGGTCGCGGACAGCTCGCGATACCAGTGATCGGTGAGGCTGCGATGCGCCTGCGGGAGCCGCTGCACGCGAGCGAGGATCTCCAGCCGCCGGAGCCGTTCCTCGCTCGGGCACTCGTCCAGAGCCCCGAGCGTGGCCTGGCGCCACCGCAGTTCGGTCAGTCGTTCCTGAACCATTTCCAGCTCGGTTGCCACCAGTTCGCCGAGGGAGCACTCACCGGTGACCACCTGCGTGATGACCGCGATGGACGTGCCCAGCGCCCGCAGGCGCCTGATGAGGCGGATCCGCTCCCACGCCTCAGGCCCGTAGCGTCGATGGCCTCCGGTGCTCCGTGCGGCCACGGGCAGCAGACCGCTGTCCGAGTAGTAGCGGAGGGTCTTCACCGGCACCCCCGTTCCTGCCGCGAGTTCACCGATGCTCCACGTGTCTTGCGTCACAGCCCCTTGAACCTCCAGCGCGCGGGAGGTCCTAGCGTACTGACAACCGACCGCGGCGGCCCGTCCGGTCTCCACCGCTCAGGCCTCGTTGAAGCCTGACCGGCCTCGTGGCAGCTTCGTGGCGGTCTCGTGGCGGCTCGTCCGACCACGTCCGACTGCCTCCCGACCCCATCCGACCGCGTCCGACCTTGAAACGGCAGGTACGCATGTCCCCCACCCTGACAGCACCGCGTCCACCCCGAGGAGCCATGCTCCGTACGGTGCTCTTCCCCTTCCTTTGCGCGGTGGCTCTCCTCGCGGCCACCGTCGTACCGGCGACCGGCGCTCCACCCGGTTCCACGGACTCCGCGGGGCAGAGCGGTACCGTCATACGGACCGACCACGGTCTGGTACGCGGCGTGTCACACGGCTCGTACACCACCTACAGCGGTGTTCCCTACGCCGCGCCGCCGACCGGCCCGCTGCGCTGGCGCGCCCCGGCACCCGCTGCCCGGTGGCAGGGAGTCCGAGACGCGACGACGGCGGCCCCACGCTGTGTGCAGATGCCGGCGCCGGGTGCGAGCGCCCTGGGCTCAGAGGACTGCCTCTACCTCAACGTCACGACGCCGACACCCAAGCCGGCCGGGCAGAAGCGGCCCGTGCTGGTGTGGATGCACGGGGGCGCGTTCCTTGGTGGCTCCGGCAGTGACTACAACACCGAGCAACTGGCGGTGCGGGGGGACGCGGTCGTCGTCACGGTCAACTACCGCCTGGGGATCTTCGGTTACTTCGGCCACCCCGGGTTGGGCTCCGCACCACCGTTCGGCTTGGCGGACCAGCAGGCGGCCCTGCGATGGGTGCGGGCGAACGCGGAGCGTTTCGGCGGCGATCCGGGCGGGGTCACGCTGTTCGGTGAGTCCGCGGGCGCCCTCAGCGTGTGTGCACACCTCACCTCCCCGACCGCCGTCGGGCTGTTCCAGCGGGCCGTGCTCCAGAGCGGTTCCTGCTTCATGTCCTTCCCACCCGGGGCTCTGGGACCCGGCACCCCGGCCTACGAGCCGTTCGCCTCCCAGCGCGATGTCCAGACGGCCGGTACGCAAGCCGCCCGGCAGTTGGGATGCGCGACGGGCGACGGCGAGGAGGTGCTGGCGTGCCTGCGCGGGCAGGGCACGGATCGCCTCGCCACCGCGCAACTGATGCAGTCCTTCAATCGGCCCGCATTCGGCAATGCGCTGCTGCCCGTGGCGCCGGCCAAGGCGTTGGCGTCGGGACGCTTCCAGCGCGTGCCGGTCATGCAGGGCACCAACCAGGATGAGATGCGGATGTTCGTCGGCCTCTCGCTCGCCTCGTTCCCGATCCGTACCGAGGACGACTACCGCGCCCGCCTCGTGGACGCCTTCGCAGGTGCGGCCCCGGCCGTCGAGGCGGAGTATCCGGCAGCACGCCACCCCACGCCCGCGCTGGCCTGGGCCTCGGTGCTGACCGACCGTTCCCTCACCTGCACCACGTTGGCGGCCGCCCGGACACTCGCCACCCACGCCCCCGGCCTCCGCCTCTACGGATACGAGTTCAGCGATCCGGGTGCGCCCGTCCTCGCCGGACTGCCGGCGAACCCGAACTTCCCCTATGGTGCGGCGCACGGATTCGAGATGCCGTTCCTGTTCTCCGCCTTCCCCACCGAACAACCGCTGAACGACACCCAACGCGCTCTGTCGAACCGGATGGTCGACTACTGGACGAACTTCGCGCGCACCGGCAACCCAAACAGTTCGGACGCCCCGCTCTGGCCCCTCCTGCGCCCTTCGTCACCGCACACGCAGACGGTGCAGGCCCTGGCTCCCGGGCTGGGTGGCATCCATCCCATCGACGCGCACTCGGCACACCACTGCTCGTTCTGGGACCGCCTACCTCAGTAGGCCTCCGCCCCCTGCCGGTGATCGGCGACCGGACGCGTCCGGCGCCGGTCGCCAGGTCGGAGGCGGTATCAGTGACGGGCTGTCAGCCGATCTGTTCGGCCAGGGCGACGATGATGCCCGCGGGGCCGCGGAGGTTGCAGAGCCGGTAACTGTCCTCGTACCGTGCCACCTCGCCGAGAAGCTCGGCGCCGTGGGGGCGCAGGCGGGCGATGGTGTCGTCGATGTCGTCGACGGCGAACATGACCCGATGCAGACCCAGAGTGTTGGGCGGGGGGTCGAGCGGTGTGGCGTCGATGACCGCAGGGGTGTGGAACTTCGTCAGCTCCAGCCTGCCGTGGCCGTCCGGGGTCCGCATCATCGCGATGACGCTGCGGACGCCGTCGAGTCCCACGGTGCGGTCCGCCCAGCGGCCTTCGATCTCCGCCGTGCCTTCCAGCTCCATGCCGAGTTCGGTGAAGAAGGCGATGGCGGCGTCCAGGTCTTCGACGACAATGCTCACGTTGTCCATCCGCTGAAGCCCCACGAGGATTCTCCTTCTTCGTCGCGCAGCCCGTTGTGGCCGCCATTAGACATCTGTGCGTACTGCGAACCGGCCGGCTCTCGGCCAGACGCTGCCCCGGTGGGAGTTCGGTTCCCCTGGCGATGGTCGCACTCTCTAAGGCCGACAATCGGGATGAGCGGGTTGCCTTCTCGTCGGTTGTGGTTGAGGCCCCTGACCGGCTCCGCCGTCGGGAGGCGCGAGGTGGGCAGCGGCAAGCGGGCAGGGGCGGCGGGGTGGGGCCGGAGCGGCTCGGGTCCACTCACAGCCGACGGTTTCGGAATCTGCAATTCCGGGGACGGTGTCCCAGCATCGCCGTGAATGTACCCCGCGCCATGACGGCGCCCGACGCGACAGCCGAGGCAGATCATGGGTTGGAAAGGCACACGCAAGACGGTCACGTCGGCCGCTCTTGCCGGAGCGGTCGCCCTCGTCCTGGCAGCACCGCCCTCGATCGGCGGCGGGCCCCGCACCGGAGCCGCGCCGTCGTTCGGGACGGTGGCCGCCCGGCTGGACACCTCCCCGACGCCGCCTCCGCCCCGCCTGCCCCGCGACTTCCGCGGCAAGGGCAAGTGGATCGTGCGGGACCTGGACATCACGGTGCCGTTCACCTGGGAGGGGAGAGACGGCGACAGCCAGATGACCGCGGGCGGCCCGCAGTACCCGATCTGGTTCACGAACCTGATCTACCGCGACACGCTCTACACGCTGACGTACAAGTGGCCCGGTCTGAACGAGCATCCCTGCTCACGCATCCCGGGCTTCAACCTGGAGGCACTGAACCAAGGGTTCGAGGATGCGCGGTTCGTCGGGCGGGAGACCCTGCAGCACGCCCACGCGCAGCGGCACGTGAACCACTGGCGGGTGGGCGTGGTCCTCCCGAAGCTGCCCCCCGGGAACCATCCGCGTCTGCCGCTCGCGCTGGGTGACATCTACGTCGACGAAGGCGACCGGGGGACGTTCTGGCAGGTACTGCAGTTCGGTGTCCAGAACCTCTACGACCCCGAGCTGGACGAGTGGCTGGTCATGGACACCTTCGAGCACCGGCCCGGGACCGTGACGCTTCCCCGGCGGTGCGAACCGCCCCGGTGAGCTTGCGGCCGAGTGCGCCGAGCGCCGCGGAGTCCCCGGCCGGCCGGACGGCCGGACCGGGAGGCTTCGAGCACCGTGCCGAGGCGTGCTCGAACGCGATCTGGGCAGGTCAGGCGCCGCAGAACGGCATGGTCCGCAGGTATCCGCCGAGGTTCTCGCATCGGAGCCCAGGAGGGCATCGGCGGACCCGGGCAGACACTCCACCCCTTCGGTCTTGTACTGCGGGAAGGTCCCGAGCACGGCAGGGGATGCCGCGAGCGTGACCCGTACCCGGCCCGCCGCCGACACGGTCACCCGGCCCGTGTCGCTCACCGCGGAAGCGAACGGGCCGTCATCGCCGGCGTCCGCCGCCGAACTCGCGGCCTTCCTTCGTCACCGGTGGGTGTGCGGGCCCTCGTTCCCTTTCCCCCGGTCGGTCAAGGCGGCGGTTGGACCACGGCGCTGGACGGGCGGCTGCTCACTTGCCGCAGGAGCAGGGGCAGCAGGTGTGGACGCCCACGTCATCGATGACCGGCCCGTAGGCTCCGGCCACGGTGCTGGCGAAACCGATGGTCGTGGAGGCGGCGCGTGCGACGAAGGTGACCTGGCGCGTCACGTAGCCCATGGCGGGGCGGGACTTGCCGGTGGAGTCGAAGGAGAAGTCCTGGATGTTCTGCCCGTCCAGCAGGACACGTCCGGTCTTCACGGCGGGCCCCCCTTCCGGGTTCGCGGCGAGCGAGTACGTCACGGTGTACTTCTGTCCCGCAGTGGTGGCGAAGGTCTGGGCGACCGCTCCGGGCTGAGCGGCGTTCAGGTCGACGGACTGCTCTCCCTCCGCGGCTTGCCAGAATCCGGCGCCGATCAGGTCCACCGCTCCGCTGGTGACCTTCCACGGCCCGATGGACTGCCCGGCGGTGACGGTGGTGAAAGCGTTCGCCGGTGCGGCGGGGTACTCGAAGCTGCCGTCGTCGAATCGGCTCACCGCCGCTGCGGCGGGCGCGGCGAGGGCTGGGGTCTGTCTTTCGGATCAGGCCGGAGCCGGGAGCGGGGCCTGGTGCGTGCGATCGCAAGGCGGAGGAGGGAGTCAACGCGGAGCGTTGGCGACCGACGACAACGCGGCGAGCGTGCGTGCCAGGCCCCGCGAGCCCGGCATGATCCGAAAGACAGACCCTAAGCCGGATCCGGCGGAACCAGGGCCGCGACGGTGACAGCGACGAGGGCTGTACGGGCAACCGCCATGTGTTCCTCCTGGAGGACGAGGGTGGGTTCGACACGTCAACTGTCGTGATCCCTCTCCGGCGTGCACAAGGATCGCGTCCCGGTGTGCGGGGGCACATGCCGAACGAAATGACCGCCGTCATACCAGTCGGCGCTACCGGAAGCCGTTTGGGGACGTTCGGCCACGGACAGCTCCGCCGAGGCGTCGACGGCCGGCGTGCCGCCGGGATCGACGTCGACCCTCCGCGCCTGTGACGCGGGCACGCCGATCGTGAAGCGCCCGGCCGCCAGAAGCTGCGCGGGGTAGCCCGCGCCTCGGCGGGGTATGCGCGCAGTGCGGCAGCCTGGCGGAGGCGACGCGGAACGGGGAGTGTCATGGTGAGCCTGATCTCGCGTGAGAGCCGTGCCGGCCACCCGGCACAGTTCACCTGTCGGCCTGTCCGTCCTGACCAGGCACGCGACGCCGCGACCGACTTCCTGACCGCGCTCTGCCCGCCACCGCCCGAGGCCACCGTCCAGAACGTGCTCCTGCTCGTGTCCGAACTCGTCACGAACGCGCTTCGGCACGCCGGCGCGGTCACCTCGTTGAAGTTGCGCGCCGATCAGCAGCGCATCCAGGTCACCGTCGAGGATCCCAGCCCCGCCCATCCCCGGGGCCGTGCCCCCGACTTCAGCGGCCTGACCGGCGGCTTCGGCTGGCCCATGGTCCAACGTCTCAGCCAGAGCCTCACCATCGTCCAGGCGCCGCCCGGCGCAGGCAAGGCGATCATCGCCGCCCTCCCCCGCTGAGCCTCGGCGTCCGGCTGCGGAGCAGGCCCCCGACTCTCCCCCGACGCTCCCTCCGGCGCCGGCCGGAGGGCCCGGCAGCGGTGGTAGCCGCAACGGGGTGGCGGACTTCCGTGCCGCGGTTGCCTGTGTCGGCAGTGCTCGTCCACTGAGTGCCATGGCGTCGAGCGTCCTCGGGGAAGGCGAACCCGGCGTGTACGACAGGGGGGCGGCTTGCCACCTAGGGTGGGTCCCGGCGGGTGGGTCCCGTGGGGCGGATCCCGTGGGTGAGCGGCTGGAGGCCGAAGTGTCCGAGAAGACGCCGACCGGCACGTCGGTGGACGAGGTGCTGGCCGAGCTGGCCGCTCTCGACGACCCGAAGACGCGCGCGGTGAACGAGCGGCACGGGGACGATCACGGGGTCAACCTCGGCAGGCTCCGCGCCCTCGCGAAGCGGCTGAGGACGCAGCAGGACCTCGCCTGCCGGCTCTGGGAGTCGGGTGACGGCGCGGCCAGACTGCTGGCGACCCTGATCTGCCGGCCGAAGGCGTTCGAGCGTGACGAGTTGGACGCCATGGTGCGCGAGGCACGCACACCCAAGGTGCACGACTGGCTCGTGAACTACGTGGTGAAGAAGAGTCCGCACGCCCAGGAGCTGCGCCGGGCCTGGTTCGCCGATCCGGATCCCGTGGTCGCGAGCGCCGGGTGGGCGCTGACCACCGAACGCGTCGCGAAGAAGCCCGAGGACCTCGACCTCGCGGGACTTCTGGACGTCATCGAGGCGCAGATGAAGGACGCCCCGGATCGCCTGCAATGGGCGATGAACCACTGCCTGGCCCAGATCGGGATCGAGCGCGTCGAGTACCGGACCCGTGCGATCGCCATCGGTGAGCGCCTCCACGTGCTCCAGGACCATCCGACCTCCCCGGGCTGCACCTCTCCGTTCGCGCCCGTCTGGATCACCGAGATGGTGCGTCGGCGCAGCGACAACACGGTGGGATAGTCGGCGGTCCTCGGGGCGCCGCCGCCTCCCGATGGAGGTGGCCGCCTCCCGGAGCCGAGGTCACGGCAACGCGGGTGGTGGCGGGCACCCGTGCGGTTTCGATACGCCTGCGATATGTGGCGACTCGTACCCTCGGAGCATGCGAGTGTTGATCGTCGAGGACGAGCCCTTCATGGCGGAAGCCATCCGCGACGGACTGCGCCTGGCGGCGATCGCGTCCGACATCGCCGGTGACGGTGACACCGCTCTGGAACTGCTGAGCGTCAACCCGTACGACATCGCCGTCCTCGACCGCGACGTTCCCGGCCCTTCCGGCGACGAGATCGCCCGACGCATCGTCGCCTCCGGCAGCGGCATGCCGATCCTCATGCTCACCGCCGCCGACCGGCTCGACGACAAGGCCTCCGGGTTCGGGCTCGGCGCCGACGACTACCTCACCAAGCCGTTCGAGCTCCGGGAGCTCGTGCTCAGGCTCAGGGCACTCGACCGCAGACGTGCGCACAACAGGCCGCCCGTGTGGGAGATCGCGGGTCTGCGGCTCGATCCGTTCCGCCGCGAGGTCCACCGCGACGGCCTTCACATCGCGCTGACCAGGAAGCAGTTCGCCGTGCTCGAAGTACTCGTCGCCGCCGAAGGCGGTGTCGTCAGCGCCGAGGAGCTTCTGGAGCGGGCATGGGACGAGAACACGGACCCGTTCACCAATGCCGTCCGCATCACGGTCTCGGCATTGCGCAAACGGCTCGGTGAACCCTGGGTCATCGCCACGGTGCCCGGCGCCGGGTACCGCATCGACACGCGATCGGCGGCCGGCCCCGAGGGAGGCGACCGTGGATAGGCGGCCCGGGTTCAGCGTCCGGTTCAAGCTCACCCTCAGCTATGCCGGATTCCTCGTGTTCGCCGGGCTCCTGCTGCTCACGGCGGTGTGGGTGTTCCTCCTGCGCTACGTCCCCGACCGTGCCATGCTCATTAACCCCGATGACAAGCCCGAGGGTGTCTTTCCCGTCCGGTCGGCCCTCTTGGACGTTTTCGCCCCGAGGGCAGCCGCGGTACTGGCCTTTCTGCTGGTGTTCGGTCTCGTGGGCGGGTGGGTCCTCGCCGGCCGCATGCTCGCCCCGCTGACCCGCATCACGGACGCCACGAGCAGGGCCACCAAAGGATCGCTCTCCCACCGGATCCGGCTGCCGGGCCGTAACGACGAGTTCCGTGACCTCGCCGACGCCTTCGACGCGATGCTCGCCCGCCTCGAAGCGCACGTGGCCGAACAGCGGAGATTCGCGGCCAACGCCTCGCACGAACTGCGCACCCCACTGGCGATCTCGCAGACGCTGCTCGACCTGGCGCGCAACGATCCGACGCAGGAGCTGGGCGAGATCGTCGACCGGCTCCACACCGTCAACGCCCGGGCGATCGACCTCACCGAGGCGCTGCTCCTGCTCAGCCGCGCCGACCAGGGGACCTTCAGCCGGGAACCCGTCGATCTGTCCCTGCTCGTGGAAGAGGCAATCGAGACACTGCTCCCGCTCGCCGAGAAGCGCGGTGTCACCGTCGAGACCTCCGGTGGCATCGCCCCGGCCTTCGGCTCACAGGCCCTCCTGCTCCCGCTGACGATGAACCTCGTGCACAACGCGATCGTGCACAACCTGCCCGAGAGGGGGAGGGTGTGGGTCGAGACCGGCGTCGGTCCCGAGACCGTGGTGCTCACCGTCGAGAACAGCGGCGGAAAGCTCTCCCCGCAGTTGGTCTCGACCCTCACCGAGCCGTTTCAGCGTGCCACCGAACGCATTCGCGACGACCACGCGGGGGTCGGACTCGGCCTGGCCATCGTCCGGCGGATCACCGAGGTGCACGACGGGTCCCTCACCCTCACCCCGCGCGCCGAGGGCGGACTACGCGTCACCGTTCGACTGCCCGCATCGCCGCTGCCTCTCCCCGAAGGACATCAGATCAGTGACTGAAGCACTACGAGACGTCCCGGACGCGCGGCAGCAGGGCGACGCCGAGGAGGAAGCCGAGATCCCGGACACGGCTCAGGCCGGTCGCAGCGGCGCCGATCGCGGGAGGGCCGGCTCGGGGGCCCGGCGCTCGGGTGCCCGGCGCGCGCGTGTTCGTCGGGCGATCCGCGGCCTCGCCGGGCCGGGGCCGTGGAAGCGCGGCCCGGTGCTCGCGGCGGCGGCGCTGGTACTCGGCCTGCTCATGCCGCTGCACGCGCAGATCACGGACCTGGGCGGTCTCGGCGGTCTGGTGGAAACGTTCCTGCCGTGGTTCGGGCTGTTCATCCCGGTGCTCCTGGCCGGGGCGCTGTGGCGCCGGTCCGCCGCGGCGGTGGTCGCGCTGCTGCTGCCGGTCGTGACCTGGCTGAGCCTCTTCGGCGGGCTGCTCTTCGACACGTCGCAGCCGGGCGGCGACCTCACCGTGGTCAGCCACAACGTCAACGCCGAGAACCCCGACCCGGCCGGCACCGCCCGCGACCTGGCCGCCTCCGGGGCGGAGCTGGTGGCGCTCCAGGAGATGACCCCGCAGGCCACGGGCGCGTACCGGCAGGCACTGGCGAAGGCGTATCCCTACCACACGGTGCAGGGCACGGTCGGACTGTGGAGCAAGCTGCCGCTGTCGGATTCCCGGCCCGTCATCGTCCTGCGGGGCAACGTCGGGCCGCTCGCGAACACGCGTCGGGCGGAGGACCTTCCCGTGGATCCGCCCCGGGCGCTGCGCACCACGGTGGCCACGGGCCGGGGGCCGCTGGTGGTGTACGTGGCGCATCTGGGATCGGTACGGATGATGCCCAGGAACGGCTTCTGGACGGACTCGCGCGACGTCGGGGCGGCGGCGCTCACCGAGGCCGTCGCCGCCGAACCGAACGAGCGGGTGGTGGTGCTCGGCGACATGAACGGCACCACCGACGACCGGGCGTTCGACGGCCTCACCTCGCGGCTGCAGTCGGCCCAGGAGGTGGCCGGGGGTGGCTTCGGCTTCAGCTGGCCGGCGTCCTTCCCGATGGCGAGGATCGATCAGATCCTGGTCAGGGGCGTGGAGCCGAAGAGCTCGTGGGTACTGCCGGCCACCGACAGCGACCATCTGCCGGTGGCGGCCGCCATCAGCTGGTGACGGCCGCGACCAGACGATGTCGAACCCGGGGAAGGGCGGACGGCGCGACCGCGAACGAGGTGCCCGTCAATGGTCGACACGGGGAGCGGGAACGTCCGCAAGGCTGCGGCGGTACGTCAGACCGGGACGCCCGGCGAGCCGCGTCTCGCCTGTGACGGTGAACCCCGCACGGGCCAACACGGCCCGGGACGCCCCGTTGTCCAGCGTGGTGGCGGCCCGCAGGGCGGTCAACCCGTACCTGTGGGCGGCGAGAGCAGACACGTCCCGGACGGCCGAGGTGGCGAGCCCCCGGCCCGCGGCCCGCTCCGCGATCCGATACCCGAGCTCGGCGCCGCCCTCCGCCACGTCCACCAGGTTGACCCGCCCCAGCACCTCGCCCGCGGCGTCGATCAGCACGTGGAAGTGGCAGGCACCGGTCTCCTGCTCGGCCAGCAGGTCGCTGTGGCGCTTGTCGAACCGGGCGAAGTACTCCTCGCCCCGGTCGGGAACGGACGCCGCGAAGTAGGCCCGGTTCTCCCGCTCGAAGGCGAGGAGTGCGGGGGCGTGATCCGGGCGGAGCAGTTGTATCTCGGGCATGGTGCCGACGGTATGCGGCCTGACCGTCCTTCCACCACGGGGTTACGGCCGGAGACGGCCCGGCCTTTGGCGACTCACGGCTTCGGGGGGTGCTGTTCGGCCTGGGCTCGTGACGGCGAAACGGCTCCGCCCTCGCGAGAGGGGGAGCCGTTTCGGGTTCGGGGAAGTGTGTCGCTCAGGCGTGGCGGTGGTGACGCTTGTTGCCCGTGACCAGGCGGTAGACGGCGAGGAGGATGACGGAGCCGATGATGGCGGCGATCCAGGTGGACAGGTCGAAGAAGCCGTCGATGGAGTCGACGCCGAATATGACCTTGCCGAGCCAGCCGCCGAGCAGACCGCCCGCGATGCCGATGAGCATCGTGACGACGACGCCGCCCGGGTCCTTGCCCGGCATCAGTGCCTTGGCGATGAAGCCCGCGAGCAGTCCGATCAGGATCCAGGCGATGATGCCCATGACGCTTCTCCTACCTCGATGAATAAAGCCGGTGTTAACGAGCGTCTGCACCGCGCGGAGATTTCCAAACGTCCCAAGTCCTTGATCATTACGCCTGGGCGAAAAGGCGGTCCTCGTCGAAACGGTCCTCGCCCGACCCCGGGGCCGTCTGCACCGACCTCGTCGCCCGCCCGAAGTCGCCCCTCCGGAACCGGCCGAGCGCGGAGTCTTCGCGGGCCTTCACGTTGATCCGCACGAGTCTCGTCGCCATGCCGCAGATCCTGGAAGCTGCCACCGGCCCGGACCGCCGTGATCAGACACGGGCCTCAACGCACCTTCAGGCCGATCACCAGGACGGCGAGGGTGGTCGCGGTGCCAAGCAGGGCGAGGGCCAGGACACGGCGGCGCAGGAGCTGGTAGCGGCGAGCGTACTCCTCCCGCAGCTCCTGGCTGCGGCCGGTGATCTCGCACAGGACATGGCGGGTCCGGGCCAGGTGACGGGCCGTGTAGAGGTGGACGACGTCCTCGCGTTCCGCCCGGCCGAGCCAGGGAAGCGCATCGGCGAAGGCGTCCGCTTCCATGGCCGCGGTGTGGTGGGCGGCGCGGCTCATCAGGTAGCCCTCCAGCTCGGCCAGGCCGGCTGCCGCCTCGTTGCGGTCCATCGCGCTCCCTCCCCCTACCGGCCCTCGGTACCGCGGTCGGATCCGGGTGTTTCGCGGTTGCCGGGATCGTCGAGCACGTCGCGCTTGCCCTGATCGCCCGCCTCGTCCAGCGAGGCCACCTCGGGGTAGTGCAGGTCGAAGGCCGGTGATTCGGAGCGGATGCGCGGCAGGGTGACGAAATTGTGCCGGGGCGGCGGGCAGGACGTGGCCCATTCCAACGAGCGGCCGTAGCCCCACGGATCGTCGACGGTGACCTTGGGCGCCGTCGTCGCCGTCCTCCACACGTTGTAGAGGAACGGCAGGGTGGACAGGCCCAGCAGGAACGCGCCGATGCTCGACAGCGTGTTGAGGGCGGTGAAGCCGTCCGAGTTCAGGTAGTCGGCGTAGCGGCGGGGCATGCCTTCGGCGCCGAGCCAGTGCTGGACGAGGAAGGTGGTGTGGAAGCCGATGAACAGGGTCCAGAAGTGGATCTTGCCGAGGCGTTCGTCGAGCATGGTGCCGGTCATCTTCGGCCACCAGAAGTAGAAGCCGGCGAAGGTGGCGAAGACGACGGTGCCGAAGACGACGTAGTGGAAGTGCGCGACGACGAAGTAGGAGTCGGTGACCTGGAAGTCCATCGGCGGGGAAGCCAGGATGATGCCGGTCAGCCCTCCGAAGAGGAAGGTGACCAGGAAGCCGATGGACCACAGCATCGGCGTCTCGAACGAGATCGACCCCTTCCACATCGTGCCGATCCAGTTGAAGAACTTCACCCCCGTGGGTACCGCGATCAGGAACGTCATGAACGAGAAGAACGGCAAGAGGACCGCGCCGGTGGCGAACATGTGGTGCGCCCAGACCGTGACCGACAGTCCCGCGATCGCGATGGTGGCTCCGACCAGGCCGAGGTAGCCGAAGACGGGCTTGCGGGAGAAGACGGGGAAGATCTCGGTGACGATCCCGAAGAACGGCAGGGCGATGATGTAGACCTCGGGGTGCCCGAAGAACCAGAACAGGTGCTGCCACAGCAGCGCGCCTCCGTTGGACGCGTCGAAGACGTGCGCGCCGAACTTTCGGTCCGCCTCCAACACGAGCAGGGCCGCGGCGAGGACGGGGAACGCGAACAGCACCAGAACCGAGGTCAGCAGGACGTTCCACGTGAAGATCGGCATCCGGAACATCGTCATGCCCGGACCGCGCATGCAGATGATCGTGGTGACGAAGTTGACCGAACCGAGGATCGTGCCGAAGCCGGACAGCGCCAGCCCCATGATCCACATGTCGCCGCCGATGAACGGTGTGCGATCCGCACTGCTCAGCGGTGTGTAGGCGGTCCAGCCGAAGTCCGCGGCGCCCTGCGGAGTGAGCAGGCTGCCCACCACGATCAGTCCGCCGAAGAGGAACAGCCAGAACGCCAGCATGTTCAGACGCGGGAACGCCACATCGGGAGCCCCGATCTGCAACGGCATGATCGCGTTGGCGAAGCCCGCGAAGGTCGGGGTCGCGAAGAAGAGCAGCATGATGGTGCCGTGCAGGGTGAAGATCTGGTTGTACTGCTCGCTGGAGACGATCTGCATCCCCGGCCGGGCCAGCTCGGCCCGCAGCAGCAATGCCAGTACGCCGCCGACGAGGAAGAATCCGAACGACGCGATCAGGTAGAGATGCCCGATCGTCTTGTGGTCCGTCGTCGTCAACCACGACACGATCACCTGACCCGGAGTCCGACCCGCGACCGGAGCCGGCTTGACCGGTTCGATCGACATCACCATTGCGCACCTCATCAACTCTGGATCCCGACAGAGGCTGTACGGCTGACGCCGCTTCCCATGTGTACGCGTCCCACACCGCGCCACGCCCCGGAGGCGCGCCGCACGGCGTGTCGAACCGACCGGAATCCCCCACCCGCCTCATACGCGGGCGGGGTGGGCGTCGATGTGGCGGGGCGGGACGTCGCTACGGGGAGCCATGGGCGGGAGCGCCCCGGGCGAGGGGGCGGGCGGGCAGACAGACAAGGAGGGTGCGGGGTGGGCTCGCGGCCAGGATGCTCGCCGCGTCGCGCGAGCATGGCCACCGCCGCGGCTCACGCACGTTCGCGTGCTTCATGCGGATACTTCGGCGCCTCCGGGCCCGGGGTCAACTCCTCGGTGCAGTAGGCGCAACGCCGCGCTCGGACGGGGATGGGACTCAGACACGCGGGGCAGTCCTTCTTGTCGGCCTGCACGTCCTGATGCGGCGCGAATCGTTCATGGAGCTTGTTCACGGGCAGGACGACGAGGAAGTACAGGGCGGCGGCGACCAGGGCGAAACTGATGGCCGCGTCGACGAAGCCGCCTTAGGGAAAGTCCGTGCCGGCAACCTTGAAGCTCCGGGTGCCGAAATTGCCTCGCACGCCCGCCGCCAAGCCGACCAGAGGGGTGAGGAAGCCCTTCACGAAGCCGTTGACCACCGCCGTGAACGCGGCTCCCATCACGATGCCGACCGCCAGGTCGATCACGTTCCCCCGGAGTATGAAACCGCGGAAGCCCTTCAAGCCCTTCACCAACATCCCTGCTCCTCCTCGCGACTGGTTCATGCCGGGAACGCGGGCCGGGACGCGCGGGGTGTCCGGGCATGACCGCGCTCCTGCCCGGAGCCGCCTTGTTGATGCTCTGTGTCCTCCAGCGCACGGAGCGTCCTCCAGCGCACGGACGCACCGCACCGCGCGGTTCAGGTGGCGGCGGTGAGTGAGAGGAACGCCGTGATCTTCTTTCCGTCGTGAGCAGGCCGAATCTCCGTACGGTCGGCGATCCGGTTGACCAGTACCCAGCCGAACCCACCCGGCACCTCGACCGGCGTGCCCGGCGGGCGGGGAGCGGCGGTGGACGCGTCCGACACCTCGATCGCCACCGAATCCGGGAGGCACCGCACGCGGAAGTCGGTCACCCCGCCCGCGTGACGGACCGCGTTGGAGACCAGCTCCGACACGACCAAGAGCACGTCGTCCACCAGGCGCGTCCCCACCCCGTGGGCCGACAGGACGTCCTGGGCGATCCGCCGCGCGTCCTCGCATCTCAGTCCGGCCGTGCGACGCGGTGTACCCGGCATCGCCTCTCCCTTCACACGTCGCGTCTTCCCCATCTCCTCCACGAAACCCACCCGGCCGATGGTTCCCCCTCACCGTCGTGTGGCTGGGAAAACCGACGGGATCTCGCGCGCCGCGAGGGGTCCCGCGTGGTGCGGCGGTCGTACTGTCGAACCCGGTACCTGGGAGGAGCCCGGATGCGCAGCGTGACCTACACGATGGGCGTCTCACTCGACGGCTACATCGTCGGGCCGAACGGCCGCTTCGACTGGACGGCGCCCGACGAGGAGTTCTTCCGCGTCGTCACCGACGAGATGCGCGAGGTCGGCGTCCACCTGATGGGGCGGCGCCTGTACGAGACGATGTTGTACTGGGAGACCGCCGACCGGGATCCGGCGCTCGACGAGTCGCTGCGCGAGTGGGTCGCTCTCTGGAGGCCGCTTCCCAAGGTGGTGTTCTCCACCACGCTGTCGGCCGTCCAGGGCCATGCCCGCCTGGCCTCCGGCGGCCTGGCGGAGGAGATCGAGCGGTTGCGGGCCGAGCCCGGTGCGGGCGAGATCGCGATCGGCGGCGCGACGCTCGCCGCCGAGGCGGCCGCGTCGGATCTGATCGACGAGTATCGGGCCAGGGTCCACCCCGTGCTGGTCGGCGGTGGCATTCCGTTCTTTCCCCGGGGCGAGCGCCGGGTGGATCTCGAACTCGTCGAGTCCCGCACGTTCAGCTCGAAACTCGTCTACCTCCGCTACCGCGTGATGCGCTAGCGCCGTGGCCGGAAAGGCGTGCCGGGGCGCGGTGTCCGGTGCGGTGGATCGCAAGGCGGAGGACCGCCGCTCGTACTGGACGTACTCGGGCGGTCCTACAACGCGCGAGGCGCCGTACCCCAGAGGCCCTGGCCTCGGCGGCGCCCTTCTCGATCGTCACCCCCGGCGGCGGTGTTCTAGCCGCCGCTGCGGGTGCCGGGCGGGTCCTGGGGGTCGACGCCGGTGGAGGCGGAGGCGTCCTTGGTTCCGCTGGGGCGCTGGGAGCGGCCCCGGGGGCCGGTGTCGTGCATCCCCTTCTCGCCGGAGCCCTTGCTCTGCTCCTCGCCGCGCCTGCTCGTGCTCTTGGAGGGTTTGCCGTGGGGGTTGCCGGATTCTTCCTTGGAGACGGTTCTTCCGGGTCCCTTGGCGGGTGCGTACGTGTCCGGGTGGAAGGAGCGGTGGGCGCTGGGGTTGTCCTCCTGCCGGGTCTCGTCCACATCCGGCGACCAGCCGTGTTGCTCGGTGCCCTTGTGCGGGCTCGGACCCTTGCCGTGGGTGGGCTGGGACGGTTTCGGCTGCTGCTTGGCCATGGCCTGACCTGCTGTTCTGTAGCGGAAGGGGGAAGCCGCTCGCACGCGCACGCCCCGGCGGCTCGTGCCCCCATTGTCCCCCGGCGGGCCCGCGGCCGCCCTCCCACGGCCCGGGGCGGCGGCGGGGGCGACCGCGGCGGGTGGCGTGGCGATCAGCCGCCGGGCCGTTGCGGGTCAGTCTTCGCCGCGGATGATCGTCTCGCTCTGCCCGTCGGTCTCGGCCGGGTTCTCCGCGGCGGAGGTGCCGGTCGCCGTTCGGCATGTACGGACCTGCTCCTCAGCAGGAACGGTCGTCGGCGCGGGGTACCCGCCTGAGTGCGTCTTCATGATGGTGCCTCCTGCCTGTCTGCGAGGGTTGATGGGCTCTCAAAGGCGTCTACCCGTGGTCGAGATGGGCACGCACCCAGACGGCAACGGGGTGGACCACCGGCCGGCTTCCGAGGCGCGGCCCGGGGAGCGGCGGGGCCGCCCGCCGAGCATCCGGGTGCGCCCCGTCCACGGGCGGCGTACGGGCGGGCGACGGTCAGTTCCCGGTGTGCCACCGGTGGTGGGGAAGGTAGCGGACGTCGAAGCCTTCCGCGGCGGCGCGGAACCTGTCGGGGGTGGGCACGAGCGGTTGTCGGGGCGGGCCGAGCTCCTCGGTGGGAGCGCCGAGGTTCTCGAAGAACCGCTCGAAGGTGACCCCCGGGCCGGCGGCCACCCCGACGACCCGGCTGTGGTGGCGCTCGATGCGGTAGGCGTGCGGGCAGTTCTTCGGTACGAATCCGAAGTCGCCGCTGGTGAGCAGCTTCTCGTGCTGCCCGCCGTTCAAGTCCTCGGCGAAGAGTCGTATCGCGCCGTCGGTGACGTAGAAGACCTCGTAGGTGTCCGCGTGGACGTGGGTCGGGATGATCTCGCCTTTGGGTCCTTCGACGGTGAAGAAGTTGAAGGTGTTCTCGGTCTGTTCTGCGCCGGCGTAGACCGTCACCAGGTCGGTGAACAGGTGCGCACGGTCCCCCATGCCCTTCTCCACGAAGTAGGGCAGGCCCGCCTCGGCGGGGACGCGCGAGCGCGAGCGGTAGGGGGTGGCGAATTCCATGGTCATGGGAAACCTCCGGGTTGGACGGCCTGGACATTCGTCAGGCTACCTGACATTGGTCGGCGGAGGCGTGGCCCGGTGCCGGTTGTGCCGGCTGTGAAAGTGGGAGCGAGGAACGCCTCGGCGGTGGCTATGCTCAAGTCCCCCCGCCCTCCGAGGAGCCATGAGCCAGTCCGCCCCGAACCTGCCGCAGTTGCTCACCCAGGCCAAACGCTGGTTCGAGGACGCCTTGCTCGCCTCCATGCGGGCCGCGGGCGAACAGCCGGTGAGCGCCGCCCAGGCGGCCGTGTTCGCGACGCTCGACGGTGAGAGCGCCTCGATCGCGGACCTCGCCCGCCGGGTCGGCGTCACCCGGCAGACCGCCCACCAGGCCGTGCACAGTCTGATCGCCGTGGGCCTGCTGGAGCAGGCCCCGGATCCGGCCTCCGCGCGCAGCAGTCTGGTTCGCGTCACCGCCGAAGGGGCCCGCGCCCATCGGCGTGCGCTGGCGGCCATCGGTGTGATCGAGGAAGTCCTCGCCGAGCGCATCGGCGCCGCCGCCGCCGCTTCCCTGCGGGACGCGCTGAACCTGCCCTGGGGCGATCCTCCCCTGGTCGACGCCCCTGACACGGCTCCGGGCGACCACCCCCCGCAGGACCCCCGGTAGGTCCTGCGATCGACATCGTCCCGCTTGGCAACCGGGCGCGCGGCCCTCGGGGCTCGGCGGCCTCGTTCACCTCGCACCGCTCAGGTCGGTGGGTGCCGCACCGGCGAACCGCCCTCGCGACGGGGTCCTCCTCCCCGCGGAACCTCCGAAGCTCCGAAGCTCCGATGAAAGGTGAACGATGTCCGCAGCCATCCGGGTCCAACACTCCAGTCGGGGCTGGGGGCCGGTCATCGCGCGCTTCCAGGAGCTCATCGACACGGGACGCGAGCCCGGTGGCTCATTGGCGATCTGGCGGGGCGGCGCTCCGGCCCTCGTCGTGCACGGGGGCAGCGCCGATCTCGCGCAGGAGATCCAGTGGAGCGCGGACACCCTCGTCCAGGTCTTCTCCACCGGGAAACCGCTGGTCGCGCTCGCCGCCCTTCGGGCCGTAGCCGACGGTCACCTCGGCATCGACGACCCCGTCACCGCGCACTGGCCCGCCTACCGCGACACGCCGGACCATCCCACGACCCTGCGCATGATCCTCAGCCACCGGTCGGGCAAGCACACGTTCTCCCCCGCCGCGGCCGGAATCGATCCCCGCGACCACGCCGCGCTCGTGCACGACCTGGAAACCATGGAACCGCAGACCGTGCCGGGTCAGGCCATCGCCGAACACGCCTCCACCTACGGCCACCTCGTCGACGGGCTCCTCGCCGCGACCGGCGCCCCCACGGTCCGCGCGTACACCGAATCCCTGTCCCGCGCCCTCGGCGCACGCCTCAGATTCGGTGTCCGGCCCGGCGAACTTCCGCTGGTCGCCGAGCCCGAGCCCCTGGGAACCGAATGGACCGACCCCCACCTCGCACACGAACTCGGCCGCGCCGCCCTGCTCCGCCCCGCCGGCCTCCTCGACACCGAGACCCTGCGCAGCCCGTCCTGGCACCTGGCTCCCTTCGGCGCGGTCGGTCTCATCACCGACGCCCCGTCACTGGCGCTCCTGTACGACGATCTCAGCCGACCCGACGGCCATGTGACACGACTTCTGGGCGGGGAACTCTGGTCCGCGCTCTCCCACACCGCCGCCGCCGGCGCCGATGGCTTCCTGCGCGACGACATCCGCTGGTCCCTCGGCTTCCAGATCGACGACAACGGCGACCTGGGCATGGGCGGCATCGGAGGCAGTTGCGCCTGGCACTCCCCCGCTCACGGCTACTCACTCGCCTACGTCACCCGCGGACTGCACCGTCACGACCGCGTCACCTACCTGGCGGACGCCGTCGAGAGCGCCCTCCGCGCGGAGCACGGCGATCCCGCCTTCCAGGAGCACGCGGAAGGCTGATTCGTAGTTGGATGGACCGGCGACAAGACCGATCCGAATGCCTACCCGAAGGGCCACCGTGCGCACACCCACCGTCCTCATCTCCGGAGCGAGCATCGCCGGCCCGGCTCTGGCGTACTGGCTCAACGCCCGGGGTTGGCGGACCACCGTCGTCGAACGGTTCGACGAGCTCCGGGAGGACGGCCAGAACATCGACGTCCGGGGCGCGGGCCGCGAGGTCGCCCGCCGCATGGGCATCGAGGACGCCATCCGCGCCGCCTCGACCGGTGAGACGGGCACCGAGTTCGTCGACGCCGCCGGCGCGCCTCTCGCGCGGTTCGCGGCCGGCACGTCCGACTCCGGTGGTGCGACGGCCGAGTTGGAGATCCTGCGGGGACAACTGTCCCGCATCATCGTCGACCGCACCCGCGAGGACACCGAGTACATCTTCGGCGACCGGATCCTCACCCTCGACGAGAACGACGACGACAACGGGGGTGAGGGCGAGGACGGAGTCACGGTCACGTTCGCCGGCGGCGCGGCCCGCACCTTCGACGTGGTGGTCATCGCCGAGGGCCTGCGCTCCCGCACCCGCTCCCTGGTCTTCCCCGACATCGATGCCGTGCGTGAACTCGACTTCTACATCGCCTACTTGACCATCCCTCGAACGGGGGACGACAGCGACCTGTGGCGCTGGCACAGCGCCGGACGCGGGCGCAGCATCACCCTGCGCCCGGACAACCTCGGCACCATCCGGGCCACACTCTCCTTCCTCTCCGACGTGCGGGGCCTGGACGAGCTCGACCGCGACGGCGTCGTCACGATCCTTCGCCGTACCTTCGCCGACGTCGGCTGGGCGGCGCCCCGCGTGCTCGCGGCCCTGGACGACGCCCCGCTCTACTTCGACGCCGTCGGCCAGGCCCGTATGCCGTCCTGGAGCAGCGGCCGAGTGGCCCTGGTCGGGGACGCGGCCTATTGCTCGTCCCCGATCAGCGGGATGAGCACGAGCCTCGCCCTCACCGGTGCCTACGTCCTCGCCGGCGAGCTCGCCGCCCACCCCCCTCACACGGCGTTCGCCCGGTACGAGGCGCTCATGCGCCCCTACGTGGACCAGGCGCAGAAGCTCCCGCCCGGCACACCGCGGATCGCCAACCCGCGCGGCCGGACCGGGCTCGCCACGATGAACACCGTCCTGAGGATCGCCGGCAGTCCGGCCGCGGCGCGCCTGGGTGGCCTGGCGTCGAGGCTGTTCACTCCGCCCGCCGACGCGATCAACCTCCCGACGTACGCGCGGACCACCCCGCCGAACCGCCCCGGGTTGGTGTGAAGGAACGGACCCGGCCGCTTCGGGGCCCGGATCATAGGGGTTTCGACCAGTAGGTCTGTCGCGCCCCGCCTCGATACGTTCGCCTCGTCGGTGATGGACATCGCGGAGGGGGTTGTCATGGGAGCGGTGGCGTCTGTGTTGGCGGCGGCTGTGCTGTGGGGGACGGTGGGGCCGGCGCAGCTGTGGGCGGACGCCGGGGTGCACCCCGTGTCCTTGGGAGCGTGCCGGATGCTGCTCGGGGGCCTGGTGCTGGCCCTGTTGACGGTGCGGCCGGCGGGGCTGCGGACGTTACGGCTGCCCGGGGTCGCGCCCTGGCTGACGCTCAGCGTTCTGGTCACCGCCGCCTTCCAGGTGTGCTTCCTGCAGTCGGTCGAGCGTTCGGGCGCGGCGCTGGCCACGGCGGTCGCGTTCGGGACGGTGCCCGTGGTCGGGGGTCTGTGCGCCCGGCTGCTCTCGGGCGAGCGACTGACCTCGCGCTGGTGGTCGGGAACGGGTTGCGCGGTGCCAGGGGTCGTGTTGCTGCTGCTGCCGGGCAGCGGGGCACGGGTGGACCTGCCGGGTGTGCTGTTCGGCGTGGTGGCCGGGGCTTCCTTCGGCGTCTACATCGCGGCGTCGAAGGAGTTGGGAGTGCGTGGCGCCGACCTCGGTGCGGCCGCTCCGGTGAGCGTGCTGTGCGCGGGTCTGCTGGTCTCGCCGTACGTGTTCATCGCACCGGAAGGGCTGGCCGCAGGCCGCTCGGTGGCGCTCATCGCATGGCTGGGCCTGGGCACGACGGCGCTCGGCTACCTGTTGTTCACGCGGGGCGTCGGGCGGCTCAGCGCCGCGACGACCGGGACGCTGAGCCTGACCGAGCCGCTGGTGGCGACGGTGCTGGGGGTGCTGGTGTTGGGTGAGCGGCCGGGGGCGGCGGCGGCGGGCGGGGCGACCCTGCTGTTGCTCGGGCTGGTCCTGGTGTCCCTGCCCGAGCGGCGGGGCTCGGACACCGCACCCGGATCCCGCGCCGGTTCCGGTCCCGAGCCCCGGCCCGCGCCGGGTCGGGCGTCCGGGCCGGAATCCGATCCGCGTCAGGACTCCGATCCGCGTCCGGAGCCCGCCCCGCGGGTGGCCCCGCCGGCCGGCTGACGGCGGGGCGGAGGCTCGGCGCCGGGCGTCAGCGGTCCCGGTACGCGCGCATGGTGTCCTTGACGTGGTCCGAGAAGAACATCGGGCCCACGGCATCGGCCCAGGCCATGCCGTTCGGGGTCAGGGATGCCGTCCTGTCCCTTTCCCGCAGCCAGTGCCGTTCCCGCAAGGTGGCGAGCTGCGGGCCGAAGTCGTCCTCGAATCGGGTGCCGAAGAGTTCCTCGTAGGCGGCGGGGCGCAAGCCGTCGGCCTCCAGGAGGTGTTGGAGGACGTACATCCTGCGCCGCTCCGAGCCGTCCATGGGGAACGCCCAGCGGGCCCTGCGGAACGCCTCGGTCGGGGTGGCGATGTAGTCGTCGATGATGCGCCGCACTTCCGGTACCGCGACCGCGTAGTCGGTGGTGTAGTGCAGGTCGGTGGTGAAGGAGCGGGCGCCGACGCCCAGTCCGACCATGCCGGCCTGCTGGTTGTACTCGCTGATGCCGCTGCCGTCCGTGTCCTCGACGGCGGCGGTTCCGGTGCGTTTGAAGACCCGCATGGAGGTCTGTTCGTAACCGGCGGAGAGCAGGTGGTCCCGGCCGTGGCGGTAGAGCCGCAGGCGCTGGTCGTTCCAGTCCTGCAGTGTGGTGGCGTGGCGGGTGCTGAGGCCGGTGAGCGGGCGTACGTAGAGGGGGTAGAGGTAGATCTCCTCGGGTTCCCAGGCGAGGGCGGCGTCGAGGGAGACCTGGAAGGTGCGCTCGGTCTGCCCGTCTATGCCGTATATGAGGTCGATGTTGAGGATCGGGAACTTCGCCTCCTTGAGGCGGGCGAGGGCGGATTCGACCTCCGCCCGCTTCTGCGGGCGGACGGCGGCGCGGGCCTCCTCGTCGATGAAGCTTTGTACGCCGATGCTCAGCCGGGTCGCGCCGCGTTCGGCGAGTACGGCCAGGCGGTCCGCGGTCGCCGTCTGGGGGGACGTCTCGACCGACCAGGAGGCGGAGCGCAGGTCGGCTCCCATGATGTTCTCGGCGGTGTCGCACAGGCTGCTCAGTTCGCGCGCCGTGAGGTAGGTGGGGGTGCCACCGCCGAACGCGGCGAGAGTGAACCGGACGGGGTCCCCCTTGGCCTCCAGGGCCTCGCGGGTGACGCGTGCCTGGCGCTCCAGGGTGTCGAGGAAGGCGCTGGTGACGTCCTCCGAGGCTCCGGTGCGGGTGAAGAGGTTGCAGAACCCGCAGCGCATCTCGCAGAAGGGGATGTGCACGTAGAGCGAGAGGGCGTCCAGTCGCTCGCGGGCCCACAGGTCGCTGAGAAGCGGGCCGTCGTCCAGGAGGCGGTACGCCTTCTGGTGCGGGTAGGCGTAGACGTACTGCTCGTACGGCGTCTCCGGTTGCGTGTCGGCGGGCCGGGGGGCGGGGAAGACCGGCGTGGGTAAGGCAACGGCTCTGGTCATGGGGGGACTTGGGTTCCTTCCAGGGGTATGCGAGGTCACCATCGGTGACGTTCCGTCACTTTAGAGTCGGCGTGGGCCGATTTCTGTAGTGTGGCGAGAAGCTTGGTTTCTGCGTGTAGAGGTTCATATGCACTTTTTGCGGAATGTTTGATTCCGCGTGTGTCGTGCGTGCGCCGTGCGGTATCGGTGTCCGTCATGAAGAGACTTCTCATAGCGGCCGGCGGCGGCGGCGACGCGATCACGGCCGCGATGGTCCACACGGCGCTGTACGGCGCGGGCTCGCCCGCCCTGGTCCTGACCTACGCCTGGGAACGGCTGGTCGTCGACCCCGTGCCGGGGCCCCGGAGCGTGCGGGACTTCACCGGCATCGACCGCGTCGCGCCCGAGGTCGACCTGATCACCCCCGCCACCACGCCCCGGTCCCCCGCCGGTTCCCTGCTCCCGCGGCTCTCCGGCGAACTGGGGCCCCGGCTGGGGCTGCTCGACCCGTACGACGGCGTGGCCGGTCTGGCGCGCCGGATCAGGGCCGCCGCCCGTTGGTGCGCAACCGATCGCGTGGACCTGGTCGACGTCGGCGGCGACATCGTCGCCCGGGGCGACGAACCGACCCTGCGCAGCCCCTTGGGCGACGCGCTCGCCGTCGCCGCCTGCGCCGAGGCGGGCCTGGCGACGACGGTGTACATCGCGGGGCCCGGCCTCGACAACGAAGTCCCGCTGCCCGAACTGCTCCCCCGGATCGGACCGGCCGACTTCGCCCTCCGGGCCGACCACACCTCGGTCGTCGACCGGGTCTTCGACTGGCACCCGTCCGAGGCCAGTGCCCTGCTGGTCGCCGCGGCACGCGGGATACGCGGGGTCTGCGGAACCCGGGACGCCCCGAGGCCGATACCCCTGGACGACGCCGCGGGCGGCGTGCACCGGCTGACCCTGGAACGCGTCCTCGCCCTGAACCCACTGGCACGGCGGCTCGCGGGCACCACCACCCTGGCGGAGGCCGAGGCGGCGTCCCGGGCCGTGTGCGGGTTCTCCGAGATCGCACGCGAACGGCGACGCGCGACCGGGTCTCTCGCGGGGCCCGACGGCCACGCCTCAGGGCCCGACGATCAGGACGTCGACTCGATCTGGGCGCGCTTCGCGGCCTGGGAGCACGACACCCTGGCCGAGGGCATCGCCTACGTCACCACCCGCAGGATCCTCGAGGAACTCGCCCTGACCGGCGACCGGGCCCACGCCCTCCTGGGCACCCTGCGCGCCGCGCCCCGCACCCGGAGCGCGGCGCCACTGTGGCGGCTGGCCGGAACCTGAGGCGCATCGTCTCAGTACGGCCGGGCGCGCTTCGCGAAGGCCGGGGACAGTTCGGTCCGCGAGGCGCTCGGGAAGGCGACGGTGTTCGGGTCCCCGTCCGAGACGTAACGGTTCTTCCCGGCGGCCAGCTTGTCCAGCCAGCGCGAGGAACCGAACTCGGCGTCCTCGCCCTTGGGCCCCGCCGAGCGGATCCTGGGGATCGCGCCGGGCGTGAACGCCTTCGAGAACGGCGAGACCGAAGGGTTGGCCCCCACCAGGTACACCCCGTCGTAGCGGTAGCCCGTTCCGCGGGTGGCGACGCCGGCCGGCTGGGGCATGGCGCCGAAGGGCAGGGCGAGCGAGGTGACCCGCGTCCCGGGCGCCGCCTTCTCGATCGCGTGCTGTCCCGCGGCGATCGCCCGCGTGGCACCCGCCTGGTCCAGGGAGCGGAGGTTCTCGTGGCGGTCGGTGTGGTTGGCGACCTCGTGGCCGTGCTCCTTCAACCAGGTCAGGGCCTTGGCGGAGCCTGTCGCGCCGAAGGCGTCGGCGTTGACGAAGAAGGTCGCCACCGGTTTGAACCCGGGGTGCTTGCGGGCCGTCTCCGCCAAGATGGCGACGGCCGTGTCCGGCGCCGGCTTGCCGTCCGGGCCCAGGCGCACCTGGCTGTTGGTCGAGTCGTCGAAGGTGAGGACCACCGGGTGCGCGCCGGCCGGGATGTCGATGCGGCCCGTCTGGAAGTCCCGGGCGGTCACCGGCACGTAGTTCTCCCGTGCGAGGCGCTCCAGTTCCGCCCGGAAGTCGGCCGGGGTGCGGTCGTAGACGCTGCTCGGTGCGCCGGTGAGCTGGTGGTACATCAGTACCGGCACCTGACCGAGTTCGTCGGCGCCGACCTCCGCCGGCGCTTTCGCGGCGACGGGATCGACCGCGGCGACCGAGGCGGACGTCCGGTGTTCCTTGGCGGCCTGTGACGGCCCCGTGGAACAGCCCGAGACGAGCAGGGCGGCGCCGGCCAGGGCGCCGAGCGGAACGAGGGGGTGGCGCATGAGTGGCTCCTCCAAGGCGAACGTGTCGCACCATCCCTACCTCCGCCGGGAGTGCGCATATCGCGCTGCCCCCTGCATGGCGTAGCCGCCACGCCGGAACCGGACGCGGCATTCGTGTGAATTAAGGCCGAAACGTGGCGACCAGGGCGCGACGTGGCAATAGATGGAGGCAGCATCCGGCCCACGGCACGAAGGACGTCCTGATGTCCCCCACACGCATATCCCACTCGGCCACCGCACTGCGCCGCCACCGCCCGGCCCGTCGGGGCGCCCTGATAGCGACGACCGGGGCCCTCGGGCTGGCCGGAGCGGCCGTCGGGGCCTGGACGATCCTCGCCCCGGGCCCGGGCCTTCACGGCCTCGGCGACGGCGCCGTCCTCGACGGGCGCAAGGCCGCACACGTCAGCGCCTACCTGGCCGCCGAGGAGGCCGGCGGCCAGGACAAGTTGCGCGCCACCCTGGACGGCAGGGCCGTCCCCGTCACGGCTGAGGGCGCCCGACTGAGACTTGCCCTCCCCCGGCTCACCGAAGGCCGGCACACCCTGGTGGTGGCGGGCGACAGCAACTTCCCGTTCGCCTCGTACCGCAAGGTCGTGGACTTCCGGGTGGACGCCACCGCTCCCGAGCTGAAGGTGGCCGACCCCGTCGTCAAGAGCGTCGCCGCCCCCGTGACGATCACCGGCAGAGCGTCCACCGACGCCGTGGTGAGCGTCAACGGCAAGAAGGTCCCCGTCGACAAGGTCGGCGCCTTCAAGGTCACGGTGCCCAAGGGCACGCCGGTCGCGACGGTCACCGCGGTGGACCGCGCCGGCAACACCACCACCAAGGACGTGTCCGCCCGCGGGCGTCGCCCCATGATCCGCGCCGCGCACATCACCGCCATCGGCTGGGGCGACGACACCCTGCGCCGCGGCATCCTCGCCCTCGTTCGCAGCGGCAAGCTCAACGCCGTCGAGTTGGACGTCAAGGACGAGGACGGCGAGGTCGGGTACGCGTCCCAGGTACCGCTGGCCCGCCAGATCGGCGCGGCCAAGGGCTACTACGACGCCCGCAAGGCGGTGGCCGAGATCCACGCCGCGGGCGCCCAGGTCATCGGCCGCATCGTGGCCTTCCGCGACCCCAAGCTCGCCGCGGCCTCGTGGAAGGCGGGCAAGAACGACCGGCTCGTGCTGACCCCGGCCGGACAGCCCTACAACGGGGGCCACTACGGAGCCCTGTCCTTCACCAACTTCGCCAACCCCACGGTCCGCGACTACAACCGGGACCTCGCCGTCGAAGCGGCTCGGCTCGGCTTCGACGACATCCTGTACGACTACGTGCGCCGCCCGGACGGCCCGCTGTCACACATGCGGTTCCCGGGTATCGGCAGCGCCACGCCCGAGCAGTCCATCACCTCGTTCGTCGCGGACACCCGCACCGCGCTGCGCCCGCACGCCAAGTACCTCGGCGTCTCGGTCTTCGGTATCGCCGCCACCCGGCCCACCGAGATCGCTCAGGACATCGGGGCCCTGGTGAAGGTCACCGACTACATCGCGCCGATGGTCTACCCGTCCCACTGGGGGCCGGGGGAATATGGCGTGGCGCAGCCCGACACCGCTCCGTACGCGATCGTGCAGCGTTCGCTCGCCGACTTCGCCCGCCAGGCGAAGGGCACCCAGACCGAGATCATCCCGTGGCTCCAGGACTTCTCGATGGGCAGCACCTACGGGCCGACCGAGGTGGCCGAACAGATCAAGGGCGCGGCGGCCAACAAGATGAACTCCTTCATCCTGTGGAACGCCGGTGCCCGCTATCAGGGCGCGGCGCTCCAGCGGATCGCCACGCACTGACGGGCCGGGCCTTGTCCGTCTGAATGACCGAACACCGTGGGAAGGCGGGGCCGTCCGGCCCCGCCTTCGCACTTCCCTCAGGCCGGGACGTAGCCGCGCCGGCCGATGTGGTCGTGGACGAGAGCGACGAAGGCACGGGCCGCGGCGCTCCGGTAGGCGTTCTCGCGCTGGAGGAGGGCGACGGTGCGGGCGGGGAGGGCGGGCTCGACCGTGATGGGGACGAGCCCGGGGTGGTCATGGGTGATGGCGTCGGGCAGGACGGTGGCCAGGTCGGTGCGCCGGACGATTTCGGTCAGGGCCTGGATGGAGTTGGCTTCCACCGCGATGTGTGGCCGCACCGTGTGGGCGGTGAAGTAGGCGTCGATATGGCCGCGTGTCGCGAAATCACCGCTCAGCAGGGCGAGTTGGTATGCGACGAGGTCTCGTACCGGCAGTGGCCGCGGGTCGGTTCCTCCGGGGCGGTCGGCGCCGGTGACGAGGCTGAGGGTCTCGGTGAACAGGGCGGTGGCGGTGACGCCGGTCAGGTGGGGGCCCTGGAAAGCGATGCCGAGGTCGAGGTCGTCGGCCAGCAGGCCGGATTCGATGCGGTCCTGGGTCATTTCCCGCACGTCCAGGGTGATGCCGGGGTGGCGGGTGTGAAGCGCGGCGACGAGGGGGCCGATGAGGTAGGCGGTGAAGGTGGGGGTGAGGGCAAGGCGCAGGTGGCCGCGGGAGAGGTCGGCGACGTCCATGACGGCGCGTTCGGCCGCCGCCAGGTCGTGGAGGGCCCTGCGGGCGTAGTGCGCGTATGCCTCGCCGGCGTCGGTGAGGCGGACGGTACGACCGGTGCGGTCGAGCAACTGGACGCCGACGGTGCGTTCGAGTTGTTTGACCTGCTGGGAAAGGGTGGGCTGGGAGATCCGCAGGCGTTCGGCGGCGCGGGTGAAGTTGGCCTCCTCCGCCACGGCGAGCAGGTAGCGCAGATGACGAAGTTCCGGAGCCATGGGCACGACTATAGATGGCATCGATAGTGCTCATGGCCATTGCGTCTTGGACACTATAGGCACAGGTCATGCACGGTGGACCTCGTCAGCCCGAAGAGGCGGGCGACGGCGGCGACCACCGAAGGAGAGTGACCATGCACGACCTCACAGAAGGCGTCACGCGCTTCCGGCGCGAGGTGTACCCGGCCAGGGCGGGCCTCTTCGCCGAGCTCGCCTCGTCCCACCGGCCGAAGACGTTGTTCATCGGCTGCTCCGACGCCCGGGTCGTCCCGGAGCTGATCACCCAGAGCGAGCCGGGCGAGCTGTTCGTCATCCGGACCGCCGGGAACCTGGTCCCCGCCTACGCCCCGGGACCGGACGGGGTCGCGGCCGGCGTCGAGTACGCCGTGGCCGTCCTGAACGTCCGCGAGATCGTCGTCTGCGGGCATTCCGCGTGCGGAGCGATGACCGCGCTCGCCGAGCACCACGACTTGAGCGGCGTGCCCGCCGTCGCCGACTGGTTGCGCCACGCGGACGCTTCCCGGGCCCGTACCAGCGGCGAAGCCGGACCCCGGCTGGTGGATGCGCTGATACGTGAGAACGTGCGCGCCCAGCTGGCGACCCTGGCCACCCACCCCTCGGTGGCCCGCGCGCTGGCCGCGAAGACGGTCACCCTGCACGGCTGGGTCTTCGACATCCGCACGGGGACCGTCGCGGAACTCGACGCCACCGGCCGAGCGGCCGCCCTCACCGCCTGAGCTCCTCCCCCGCCCCCAGAACCGTCGTCCACCGCAATCACGGTGGGCCACGCTCCCGAAAGGAAACGCCCTCCATGGTGCACGCCCAGTTCGACAACAGTGCCCGTCAGGCCCTCGCCAACAAGGCCGTTGACGCCAAGATCCGCAAGGACCTGTCCTGGCAGCAGATCGCCGACGTCTGCGGCCTGTCGGTCGCCTTCGTCACCGCCGCCGTCCTCGGACAGCACCCGTTGCCCAAGGCGTCGGCCGAGGCCGTGTCCGAGCTCCTCGGCCTGGACGCCGATGACACGATGGTGCTGCAGACCATCCCGACCCGGGGCTCCATCCCCGGTGGCATCCCCACCGACCCGACGATCTACCGCTTCCACGAGATGCTCCAGGTCTACGGCACCACACTCAAGGCCCTGGTCCACGAGCAGCTCGGTGACGGCATCATCTCCGCGATCAACTTCAAGCTGGACGTGCGGAAGGTCGCCGACCCCGAAGGTGGCGAGCGCGCGGTCATCACCCTGGACGGCAAGTACCTGCCGACCAGGCCCTTCTGATCCGCCGCGCCTCAGCCGGCCGCGGGACGGGCCACGGCGGCGACGCCGCCGGCCCGCCCCGGCCCCGTTCTCCCCGACCGACCGGCACGAGCGGCACGACCGGTACGACCGGTACGAGCGATACGACCGACGCGTGACCGCCTCGCGCCCGGTGTCGGCGGTGGCGAGCGCCGGGGCCGTCACGGGGCGGGGGGCGTGCCGTCGCTCTCGTGGGGGTCGACCGACCGGTCGCGGCGCAGCCGCCCCCGCTGCACCGCGTTGGCGAGAAGCCGGGCCGCCACCCCCAGCAGGAGTAGATTCACGGCGAGCTGTCCCGTGGTCAGCAGCCGGGCCGGCTCGCTGCGCGCGGTGATGTCCCCGAACCCGACCGTGCTGAACACGGTCATCGCGAAGTACAGCGCGTCCGTGCGCGTCAGCGGTTCACTGAAGCTTCCCGGCGCGCTGTGCTCCATCAGGAAACAAGCCGAGGCGTACATCAGGACGAAGAGCGGCACGGTGATGGCCATGCCCTCCATGGCTTTGAGCCCGGGCCAGGGTGATCGCGCGATCTGTTGGATCTGCCAGGCCAGAAGCGCCACCACGGCGGCGATGCCTGCGACGAGCACGAGGACCGTGGTGGTCGTGAAGGCCGATTCCATGGGCAGGAGGTAGTAGGCCGCCACCAGGAGTGCCGCCGCGCCCAGCGAACGCACGCAGGCGAAGAGCAGTTGGCGGCGGTGACCGTCAAGGTTCCCGCTCACCACGGTTCGCCCCGCGGGGTCCGTTCTCCGGTCAGGTGGCGGCCACCGATGCCCTGACTGTCCGCCGTGTGTGCGAGGGCGCGGCGGGCCGGGTCGGCGAACTTCCGATCGACCGCCTCCCGCAGCAGCCCCAGTTCCGCGCGCACGGCGGGCAGGTGCGCCGGTGGCGAGGTGTCGAGAAGCCCTTCGAGCAGGGCACGGAGCCGCCGGCAGACCTGTACGGACGACGCACCGTACTCGCGGATCTCGCAGACGGCGAGCTGGAGGTAGTCCTCCCGGTCGCGCCCCCGCAGCACGAGCCGCGGCCGGCCGTGGTCGTCGGCCAGCACGTAACGGCCGGGAAGCGAGCTGCCGCCCGTCATGTGCAGGAACGACTCGATGTGGTTGAGCACCTGTACCGCGGTGGTGGGATCGTTCACGGCCGGGGACAGCGCCCGGATGGCGATGTCCACCAGGATCCGCAGGGCGAAGGCGGGGTCCTGTTCGATGGTTCGTTCGACGCCGAGGGCGATGAGCCCCGCCACCCGCCGCGGCTCGGGCGTCGTCGTGCCGCCGTGGACTTCCACGAGGACGGTGCCGGGCGGTACGAAGTCACCGATCAGGTGCCTCGCGATGAAGGTGCAGTCGTGCCGCGTCGCCTCGGCCACCAGCGCGGCCACGTGGAACGCCTGGATGGCGCCGCCGCGTTCGGCACGGATGCTCAGCACCGGATCGCCCGACGGCAGGAGGGCTCCGGCGTGCGGTTCGGCGCCGCGGACGACCGCGGCCCCGTGCGTGAAGACGTTCTCCCCCATGCGTCCGACCAGATCGGCGATGGCCACCGGCCGGAGGTTGTGGGTGAACCTGTTGAGGTAGACGAGCAGGAGCAGCAGGCTGACGGCCACCGCCGCGCCGGCGAGAGAGACGCCGAGGTCGGGTACGGAGTTCGACTCGATGCTGCGCAGCAGGGAGAACGCGAAGGCGAAGGTTCCCGTGAAGGTGGCCAGCACCGCCTTCTGCAGCCGGTCCCGGTACCACAGGCGCATGTACCGCGGGGACAGGGTTCCGGTCGCCTGTTGGACGACCAGGACGCCGATGGTGACGACGAAGCCGAGGAGCGCCACCATCGCCCCGACGATGGCGCTGAGTACGCCGCTCGCCGTGGTGGCCGAATAGCGCCAGCCGCTCGGCGGCCAGTCCGCGCTGTCGGCGGCGATGGCGCATTCGGCGAGCACGACGCCCAGGACGATGCCGAACAGGGGGACGATCCACAGGCTTGCCTTGACGTACTGCCGCAGCCTGAACGTGGACGCCCAGGAGATCACGGCACGCTCACGGCGCCCATGCGTCGCCGGCCCTTCTGGACGGTGAAACCAGTGCTCGGTGGTCAGGCACGGGGCATCCTCCGGATCCGGGTCTGCGGGGACTCTTCTCGACGTTCACGGTAGGACCGCGGGCGCGGGGGCGCCCGCGTCGGACTCGGCGGCGGGGCCGGGGACGGGGAGTACCACGTGGTCGCCCTCGCGCGGCGTGACGTGCTGCTGCTCGGTGACCGGTTCCAGCCGCCGGTCGGCCCGGACGACGAAGAGGATGTCGGAGCCCGGCGGGCGCGGCGAGGAGGCGGGCCGCACCACGAAGCGGGCTCCTTCCTCGTGGCGCGCCGCCAGTACGTGACGGACGAGCGCGGTGCCGAAGAGGATGTCACCGCCGGTGTAGGGGGCGACGACACCGTGGCTGCCGTGCGGCGGGCCGACCCGGTAGACGTGGCCTTCGACGTTGCTCTTCATCACGACGGAGGCGAGGGCGTTGAAATCGTCGTCGGTGGCCAGGAGCACGGCCGTCACTCCTTCCAGGCGTGCACCGGGGTTGGTGGCCGTGGCCGGCAGTTCGCCCTTCGCGAGATCGATCCCCGCGTCCGCGATCCGCTTCCTCTCCTCGTCGAGCCCCGCCCACATGAGCACGTCGAGACCGGCGGTGCGCAGGGCCCTGCCCATGTCGACCACCCAGGGTTCGCCGCCCACCAGGAGCAGGCGGGTGCCCGTCGGCTTGACGACGCCCAGGCGGCGCGCCACGGGCGCCGCCGTCAGCGAGTACAACAGGACGGTGCCCACGATCACCAGGAAGGTCACCGGAAGGATCCGGGCCGCTCCGGCCACCCCCCGTTCGACCAGGCCGGCCGCGAAGGCGGACGCCGTGGCCGCCGCGACGATGCCGCGGGGGGCCATCCACCCGATGAAGGCCCGCTCGCCCCAGGTCGGACCCGAGCCCTTCGTGGCGGCCAAGGCCACGAGCGGGCGCACCACCAGGACGAGGATCGCGATGAGGGCGAGTGAGGGAAGCAGTACGGGGACCAGTGACGAGGGGGTGACGGTCGAGGAGATGGAGACGAACAGCAGCCCGATGATCAGCTGGATCAGCGTCTCGAAGAAGGGGCGCCGTGCCGGCATGTCGAAGCCGCGGATGTTGGTGACCGCCAGGCCCGTGACGATCGCGGCGATGAGGCCGGTGTCGTCGCGCACGATGTCGCAGCCCGCCGAGACGGTGATCACGGTGGCCAGTTGGGCGAGCGTACCGAGCACCCCGCCGAGCCGCAGGGTGCGGAGCGTCAGCCACAGCAGGGCGGTGCCCACCGCCCCTCCGGCCAGGCCGACCGCCATGCTGATGCCGAACTGGCCCAGTGGGTAGCCCCGGCCGATGTCGACCCGGTGGGTGGTGGCGATGGCGTGGAAGACGAGCGCGCCGAGGATGCCGCCGATCGGGTCGGTCAGCGTCCTCTCCCAGATCAGGATGCGGCGCACCTTGTCGGTCGGCCGTACGAACTCCAGCAGCGGTCCCACGACGGTGGGCCCCGACACGACGAGGATCGTCCCGAGCATCGACGCCACCCTGAGCGGCATGTCGAGCATGGCCGGTGCCACGGCCGCGGTGACGAAGAACGTCAGGAGGATGCCGACGAGCAGCAGCCTCCCCACGATCCATCGGGTCGGGCCGGTGAGGTTGCGTACGTCGAGCCCGAGACCGGCGTCGTAGAGGATCACGGCGACGGCCAGTGAGACCAGGGCCGAGAAGTTCGCCCCCATCAGTCGTTCGGGATGGATGACGTCCGTCAGGGCTCCGGCGGCGAAGCCGACCGGCAGGAGCACGATCAGGGCGGGGACGCGCAGCCGGCTCGCCAGGATCCGGGAACCGACCGCGAGCAGCACGGTGAGCGTGAGCCCGAGCAGGATCTGGTCATCGGTCACAGCGGCGCTCCACCCCGCGGCGCGGCCGTGGTGCGACCCACCATGCTGCCTCCTCGCCGCGCGGCATCGGTACCGCTTGGCGGCGGTCGGACGGGCACAGGGGGCCAGGCAATCACCCGTTGCGCCGACCGGCATTCGGGAAGGGCCGCCGTACGGCCGGTCGGTGGCTCGCTTCGCCCGGTCGGAGCTGTGCCGCGCCGGTGTGAAGGAGTGGGCCGCAGGACGTGGGCGGGCGTGACGCCGCCGGGGCGGGGCGCGCGGACTCGCGTCGAGTAGGGGGCCGCCAGGGGCGCGGCGCCACCGCCGGGTGCGCGATCTGCGCGACCATCTGTCCATGCCGTGGCTCATCGCTCGAACCCGCCGCCGTGCCCGTCCGCTGCCGGCCCGTCGTCCAGCCGTCCCGCTTCCGCCGCTTCGGGGAGGCAGGAGCGCGGATCCGCTCCGCGCGCGGTACCGCGGTACGCGTCAGGAGTGCCGCGGGTGCCGCGGGTGAGTGGCGACGGTGCTCGTGGTGCGGACGCGGAACAGAGCTCCGAGGTGGTGGTCGGCGAGGCCCGCTGGCCGATGGCCGCCGCCGTCGTGGGGGCGATCGTACTGACGGTGTTGCTGCCCGACGACCTGCGTCTGGCCCCGGGCTGGGTGCTGCCCGTGGTCGAGGGGTTGCTTCTCGTGGCGCTGATCGCGGGTGACCCCGGTCGTATCAGCCGCCGCTCGACCGCGCTGCGCGCCGCCTCGATCGCGTTGGTCGGCGTTCTGGCGTGCAGTGCCGTGTGGTCGACGATCCGCCTGGTCGACGACCTCATTCACGGCGGGAAGGAGACCAGTTCCGCGGCCGCCCTGCTCCAGGCGGGCGGTACGGTCTGGGCCTGTACCGTACTCGCGTTCTCGTTGCTGTACTTCGAGCTCGACGGCGGCGGCGCCGCGGCCCGGGCGCACCGCATGCCGGTCACCCCCCAGCTCGCCTTCCCCCAGCAACTCAGCCCCGAACTGAACGCAACGCGCTGGCGGCCGCGCTACGTCGACTACCTCTACCTCGCGCTCACGAACGCCACCGCCTTCAGCCCCACCGATGTCATGCCGCTGGCCTCCTGGGCGAAGATCGCCATGGGCGTCCAGGCCCTCGTCTCCCTGCTCATCCTCGGCCTCGTCGTGGCCCGCGCCGTCAACGTGTTCGCCTGACAACCCCCGGTGGGACGCCGTGGGCGTCGCGGACGCCGCTCTCCGGGCGTCGCCGGCCCGCCGGGTCCCGGATGGCAGGATGTCCGGGTCGCGGGATGTCCGGGTCGCGGGGACGCTGGAGGCATGCGATGGCGACGGCGGGCGTCCGGCGGGCCGGCGGCCTTGGCGGCCGTGGTCCTGCTGGTCGCGGGCACGCCGGGGGCGCCGGGTGGGGACGACGGGCAGCGGGTGGACATCGGGGACGGGCGAAGCCTGTACCTGCACTGCGCGGGTTCGGGGAGCCCGACGGTGGTGCTGGTGTCCGGGCTGCACGAGGCCTCCGACCCGTGGTCGCTGACCGACGTCACCCCGCCCGCGCCGAAGGCCCCGGCGGTGCTGCCGGGCGTGGCCGCGTTCACCCGGGTGTGCACCTACGACCGGCCCGGCACGATCCGCTACACGCAGCCCCCGACGCTCACCACCCGCAGCACGCCCGTGCGGGGCACTCGGAGCCTGCCCGCCATGGTCCGGGACCTGGACCGGGTCCTGACCGCCGGCCACGTACCGGGACCGTACGTGCTGGTGGGGCACTCCTTCGGTGGCATGCTCGCCCTGCGGTACGCGCAGGAGCACCCGGGGCGGACGCGCGCACTGGTCCTGGTCGACGCACTGGGGCCGGGGCTGAAGCCCGCGATGGGGGCGGACTGGCCGGCGTACGTCCGGGCGCTGCGGCATCCCGGCACGCCCTTCGACACCGACCCGGACTTCGAGCAGGTGGACATCGACGGCGCGGTCACCGCGATCGATCGCGGCGGGCCGCTCCCTCCGGTCCCGGTCGCGGTGCTCAGCAAGACCGAGCCCTTCGCCGCGCCCGCCACCATGGCCAAGGACCTGGTGGCGAGGCTGGAGGCTTCCTGGCCCAAGGCCCAACAAGCCCTGGTGGCCCTGCGGCCACAGACCCCGCACCTGTTGGCGACCGGCAGTGACCACTACGTCCAGATCCACGACCCCGACCTGACGATCGCGGCGGTCCGCCTCATCACGGGCCGGGCCACGCAGCCGCCCGCCCGGTGATCGGCTCCGGCGTCGCGGGCAGCGCCGGCCCGCGCGCGTCCCATGGGCGCGGGCCGGGCGGTCCTCAGGTGGTGATGGTGGTGACCGCCTCGACACCGTACGTACGGGCGTAGCCGTTCTCGGCGCCGACGAGAAGGTCGACGATCTCGAAGTAGCGGTCCCAGAACGGGGTTTCGCGCAGCGCGTCGATGAGGAGCTGGTAGGCGGCGTGATCGTCCGCTTCCCAGACCCAGACGTCGGTCACGCGGGTGGAGTAGAACTCCGTGTCGTAGAAGCGTGATCGGACGCCGGTGGTCTTGGCCTTGATCGCGGGGACGACCTGGGTGGTGAAGGCGTTCACCCGTTCCTGGGGGGTCATCGCGAGCCACTCGGGTGTGGTCTTGACGAGCATGAACGCGGTGACGGGCGGTGCGGCTGTCTCGGTGGGCATGACGGGCTTCTCCGGAGTGGTTGTGGTTCGACGCAACGGCGTGCTGGTTTCAGGCGAGGACGGCGGGCTTGAGGACTTGGACGCACCACTGTTCGAAGGTGGTGGGGGTGGCGGCGCCCGGGGTACGGGCGACGCCCGCGTCGAGCCCCTCGTCCTTGGCCCGCTTCATGTCGACGACGCCCCGGGCGAACGCTTCGTTGAGGCGGTAGCCGACCAGGTCGGCGTACAACTCGTCGAAGGTTTGGGGCGCGTAACGGACGGGGCGACCGAGTTGTTCGGTCATGACGCGGGCCAGGTCGTTGGGGGACAGCTCCTGCGGCCCGACGACGGGGACACTGTCGGTGCCCGTCCACGAGCGCTCCAGCAACAGGCCGGCGGCGACGGCCGCGATGTCGGCGACGGCGACGCGGGGAGCCTTGCGGTCGGCGTCGGCCGCGTCGGTGAAGACGCCCTTCTCGCGGATCGCGTCGACCTCCTCCAGGAGGTTCTCGAAGAAGGACGGGTTGGCCAGGGCCCGGTAGGAGACGCCGGTGTCGGCGATGAGGTCGTCCATGGCCAGGGAGGCGGTGACGAGCCCCGCGCGATCGGCGACCGGGGTGCCGCGGCCGAGTGCGGAGACGCCGACGACATGGCCGACGCCGTGCGTGACGAGGGCGTTCGCGGCGGGGCGGGTGAAGCCGCGGTAGGCGTCGTCGGGCGTGAGGGAGGCGTCCGGGGGGACGAGCCAGAAGACGGCGTCCGCACCCTCGAAGGCCCGGTCGACGACGTCGGCGTCGCCGTGCGAGCCGGTGACCACCTCGACCCGCTCGCGGACCGCTCGCGGAAGCCGGGCGGGGTCGCGCACGATGACGCGCACCTCCTCGTGCGCACCGTCGGACCCCAGGAGCAGGGGCAGGAGGTGACGACCGATGTTCCCGGTCGGGGCAGTGATGACGATCATGAAAACCTCGTGGGTCGTGATGAGTCGGTACGCCCCCCATCCTGCGAAGGATCACGCTGTTGCCACAATGGGAACTTCAGCATCGGATACTTGCCTGAAATGGAATGACCCCCATGAGCAGTACTCCAGACCCCGTCATCGACGCACATCTCGCCGTCGCGCTGGACGCGCTCCTGTCCGAGCAGAGCGTCACCCGCGCCGCCGCACGCCTGCACACGTCCCCGGCCGCCATGAGCCGCACCCTCGCGCGTCTGCGTCGCGTGCTCCAGGACCCCCTCCTGGTCCGGGCCGGTCAGGCGATGGTCCCCACTCCCCGTGCCCAGGCGCTGCGCGAGGAGGCCGCCGAGGTGGTGCACCGTCTCGGAGCGCTGCTCACCCCCGGCGCGAGCGTCGACCCCGCCGCCCTGCGCGGCACCTTCACCCTCCAAACGGCCGACCTGATCGGCGCGGCGCTGGCCCCCGGGATGATGCGGCTGGCCCGGCAGGAGGCACCGGGGGTCTCGTTGCGGTTCCGGGCCGAGGAACTGGAAGCCGGCCCGGCCCTTCGCGACGGCCGGATCGACCTGGAGGTGGGATCCATCGACCACGTCGACCCCGAGACCCAGGTCGAAGAGCTGGTCACGCTCCGGATGGCGGCGGCCGTCCGCCCCGGTCACCCGCTCATCGAGGGCGCCCTGACCCCGGAGCGGCTCGCTGCCGCCGAACACGTCGTGGTGAGCAGGCGCGGCCGCTTCACCGGGCCCCTGGACACGGCCCTGGCCGAGCTGAACCTCCACCGACGGGTCGCCGTCGCCCTCCCGAGTCACATGGCCGCGCTCGCCCTCGCCTCCCGCAGCGATGTCGTATGCCTCATCCCCACCGCACCCGCCGGCGCGGCCCCCTCCCCCCTCACCGACACCGCCACCGCCCTCGGCCTCCGCCTGCTCGACATCCCCGTGCCCCTCCCGCCGTTGACCATCGGCATGGCGTGGCACCCCCGCCACGCGGCCGACGGGGGGCACCGCTGGCTCCGTGACACCGTCCGTCGGACTCTCGCCGCCCCCGACCGTTCGACCACCTGACGGGGGCGCCGGCCGCGCCACCGGGCACGGAACGGGCTCGTCAAACCCTGCGCGTCGCGGCGGCGGGGGCCTCGGCATCCGCCGCCGCGTACGCGGACGCGGCAGTGAGCGACGATCAGTCGCGGTCGACGTGCTCCCGCACGACGGTTCCCTTGGCGGCGTCGATGTCGTACGTGGTCTTGTTCCAGTCCGGGGTGACGATGTCGACGGACCAGACGTCGTCATCGAGTTCCACGGCCGTGACGGCGCCCGGCGTGCGCCCCGTGGCGGTGCTGACCGCCTTCTGCGCGGTGGTGGTCGCGGCCTTCAACTGCTCGGCGATCTCGCTCTTGTCGTCCGCGTCCTGCCCCGGTTCGATCCGTGAGCGGGTGACCTTCCCGGTGACGGCGTCGACCTGGACGTCATGGAGGGTTCCGTCCTCGGCGGCGACCGAGGTGTCCCACACCGGCACCCGCGCCGCCTGCGCGGAGGCCTCCGGGCTCGGGCTGCCCGAGGCGGTACCCGGGGCGGTGCCCCGGGTGGCGGTCAGCTCGATTTCCACGAGCCGGCCCTTGGGAACGGCGCCGAGGGCGGTGTCGGCGGCCTGGTTCCACTGCACCTTCGCGGCGGGCACCAGGGCCATGCGCTCACGCTGGTCCTCGGTCATCGCGCCGCCGGCCGTCGGGCTGGCCTGGGACGAGGTCGGCGCCGCGGGAGCGGCGGTCACGGGATCCTTGGCGGCGCCGCAGGCTCCGGCCATCAGCGTGGACGAAACGGCGAGGCACACGGCGAGGCCGCGCAGTCGAGAGAGAGTCGTCATGACCGCCACGCTTCACCGATCCGACCGGCTCCGGCGCCGGACCACACCGCGAACCACCCGATCGCGAACCACCGGCGCACCCGAACAGACCAGCGCCCCCGGTTCAGTGGGTCCGGTTCAGTGGGTCCGGTTCACAGCCGCTCCCGGCCACGGCCGAGGCCCCGGCCGGGAGTCGCCCCGACGGGGCGCAGGCGTTGCCGAACGTCACGTCGCCGATCCCCACGACACTCCCCTCCGCGGCGGCCCGACCGGAGCGCTCGGCTCGGCGTCGCTGAGCGCTCCGGTCGCCGAGCGGTCCGGGCACGCACGCGTCGTACGTCGTACGGAGAACCGTCAGGCAGGCACCTGCGCGAACGTGCTCGTCCCGAGGTGGGCCAGGAGATCCGCCGGGTCGTGATAGACGGCGGCCGCTCCGGCTTCCTCGAGGTCCTGCCGGGGAATGCCGCCGCACAGCAGGCCCATGACGGCCACCCCGGCCCGGCGGGCCGCCTTCATGTCCCAGACGGAATCCCCGACGAACACCGCGCGCTCGGGCGTCACCCCCGCCAGCTGGAGGGCGTGACGCACGGGGTCGGGTGCGGGCTTGCCCCGCTCGACGTCGTCGGAGGTCGCGGTGTCGGCGATGGAGTCGTCCGCCCCGATGGCCTCGCGCAGGGCCTCCAGCTCGTTGTCCTTGGCCGAGGTGACGAGGAGTACCTTCCACCCCGCCTCCGCCAGCGCGCGCAGGAGGTCCGCGGCCGAGCCGAAGGCATCGAGGCGGTCGAAGTAGGTGGCGTACAGGGTGTCGTGTGCGGCGCTCAGCCTGTCGTCGTCGCCCTGGTCCCGGTCCTCGCCGAGGAGGTGGGCGAGGAGGTCCTCGCCGGGTAGGCCGAGGGCCCGGTGGACGGCGTGCATGGGGACATGATGCCCCGCCTGCCGGAGCGCCTCCCACCAGCAGATGACGTGCAGGTGATTGGTGTCCGTGAGGGTGCCGTCCACGTCGAAGAGCGCGGCGCGATCCATGACGGTGTCCTCCTCAGAGGTTCCGCAGGGCGGGCAGCAGCTTCGCCTCGGCCCACTCCAGGAACGGTTCCTGGTGTTCGCCACCGATCTGGACGAGGGCGACCTCGGTGAATCCCGCCTCCGCGTAGGGGCGCACCGCCTCCACGAACGCGTCCACGTCGTTGCCGCACGGGATGGCGTCGGCGACGTCCTCCGGCCGGGTGTACTGGGCGGCCTGCTCGAAACCGACCGGCCCGGGAAGTTCCGAGTTGACCTTCCAGCCGCCGAGCGACCAGCGGAACTGGTCGTGCGCGCGGGCCACCGCGGCGTCCTGGTCGGTGTCGTAGCAGACGGGGAGCTGGCCGACCCTCGGCTTGCCGGCGCCGCCGTGCGCGTCGAACCCTTCCAGCAGCTCGCGCTTGGGCTCCGTCGCGATCACCAGGTCGGCGTGCCGGCCGGCGAGCTCGCACGACCGGGGGCCCGAGACGGCGATCCCGATCGGGGGCAGTTCGTCGGGGAGGTCCCACAGTTTGGCGTTCTCGACGTCGAAGTGGGCGCCGTGGTGACTCACGTACTCGCCCGTGAACATCCGTCGGATGATGTCGACGGCTTCCTCCAGCATCTCCAGCCGTACGTGGGCGGCGGGCCAGCCGGCGCCGATGATGTGCTCGTTCAGGTTCTCGCCCGAACCGAGCCCCAGCCGGAAACGCCCCTCGGAGAGGATCTGCAGGGTCGCCGCCTTCTGCGCGACGACCGCGGGGTGGTACCGGAACGTCGGACAGGTCACGTACGTCATCAGCGGAATGCGGGAGGTCGCCTGCGCCGCCGCGCCCAGGACGCTCCACGCGTAGGGGGCGTGCCCCTGGGACTCCAGCCACGGGAAGGAGTGGTCAGAGATGACGGAGAAGTCGAACCCCGCCCGCTCCGCTCCCACCACGTGGGAGACCAGCTCGCGAGGGCCGGCCTGCTCGGTCATCATCGTGTATCCGATTCGCACCATGTGCAGCGCCTAGCCGCCATCAGGGCTGACGAAACCCCGCAACGGGCAGGCACCTTCGGATGGCCCTGCCCGATTGCGCCATGACGAAGCGAAACGCAGCCCCGTGCATCGGCGGCCGGGGCTCCGGGTATCCGCGCGCCATGTCTCCTTTCAGTGACAGCACGCTCGGGCTCCTGACCGGCGGCTACGCCTGGTTGCCGAACCGGATGCGCACGACGACGGACGGCACGTTCAGGACTCGACTGCTGGGGCGGCCGACGATCGCTCTGCGCGGCCCGGAAGCCGTCGCCTTCTTCTACGACGAGGAGCACGTCGTGCGGACGACAGCGCTCCCCGATCCCGTCCTCGACACGTTGTTCGGGCAGGGTGGCGTCCACACCCTCGACGGCGAAGCGCACCGGGTCCGCAAGGCGATCTTCCGCGCCCTCGTCAAGGACGAGACCGGCATCGCGGCCCTCGGCAACCATGTCACCTGGCGGTGGCGCGAGGCGGTCGCCGGATGGAAACAGGATCGGGTGACCCTCTTCGACGAGACCGCCAAGGTCCTCGCCCTGGCCGTGTGCGACTGGGTCGGCCTCCCGCTCTCCGACGCCGAAGCCGGCGAGATGGCACGCGACTGCACGGCCATGGTCGACGGCTTCGCCACCCCCGGCCCCCGGCACCTGCGCGCCCGCCGCGCCCGCGCCCGTCAGGAGAAGGCGCTGGCCGCGCTGATCATCAGCAGCCGCGCGACACAAGGGAGCGACGCCAAACCGTCGGGCCTGGAGGCGGTGGCGTGGCACCGGGGTCGGGACGGCAGTCTCCTGGACCCGCACACCGCGGCGGTGGAGCTGCTCGACATCATCCGGCCCACGATCGCGATCGCCTGGTTCACCGCCTTCGCCGCCCACGCCCTCCACCGGTGGCCCCACCACCGCGACCTTTTGGGCTCGGACGTCGAGGGGGTCTACGCCGAGGCGTTCGCCCACGAGGTACGGCGCTTCTACCCCTTCGCCCCCTTCGTCGGCGGCCTCGCCGCCCGCGACCTGACCTGGCAGGGCGAGGCAGTCCCCGAGGGCGCCCTGGTCCTGCTCGACCTCTACGGACAGAACCACGACCCGGCCTTGTGGGACCACCCCTACCGCTTCGATCCGCACCGGTTCATCAACGCCAACACCACGCTCGACCATCTGGTCCCGCAAGGTGGTGGCGGTCCGGCCCGAGGCCACCGCAGCCCCGGCGAGGACATCACCGTGACCGCTCTCTCGGCACTCGCCGCGGAACTCGCGCGGCTCGCATACGCGGTCCCCGAACAGGACTTGACGATTCCGTTGTCCCGCATGCCGACCGCTCCCCGCAGCGGTTTCGTGCTCGGCTTGACCTGACGGGGTCCCGCGGGCGCTCTCGGACGTCTCGAAGCAGGTAGGCGTCACGGTGGTCGTATGTCTCGAGCATGTCGATGACCACCAGCGGTCTTCGCCACGGCTCACTTTCCGCCGGACCGGCGGCGGGAACCGTTGCCACCGTCGGGGTGGAGGACGGCCTTGGTCCAGCCGTCGTCGCGGTTGTCGAAGTGCTCGTACGCCGAGGGTGCCTCGTCCAGTACGAGTTCGTGGGAGACGAGGAAACCGGGCTCGGCCTTGCCGCCGGCGATGAGGTCGCGCAGAGCGCGGTTGTACCGCTTGACGGGTGCCTGGCCGGTGCCGATCTTCTGACCCTTGAACCAGAGCAGGCCGAAGTCGATCGGGAACTTGCCGTGTGCCTCGGCTTCACCTTGCGTCTCGGCGGCTCCGGGGTCGTCGGGGAGGAACACGCCGACCACGCCGAGGCTCCCGGTGAACCGGACGTCGTCGATCAGGCCGTTCATGGGGAGGGCACCGTCTTCCTGGCCCTGCGGATCGTGGGCCTGGTAACCCACGCGCTCACAGCCGTTGTCCGCTCCCAGGCCGAGGGTGGCTTCCTTGACGACCTCTGCGGGGTCCTGCTGGGCGGTGTTGATGGGGATGGCTCCGATCTCCTCGGCGAGTCGGAGGCGGTCGGGCTGGTGGTCGGCGACCCAGTGGCACGAACCTCACACGAAAGCCGGCAAAACCTGCGAGCGGCGCCCTCCCGGCTCGCACCATCGAGGCAGGAGGGCAGGAGGGCAGGAGAAGGCCGCCCGACAGGGTGACGGCCCGGAAACCGGGGCAGGAACCACCTGAGGGTTTCGGCGGGAGCCCTTCCGCGTGCAACCGTGTGCGAGAGCGCGCGTTCACTCCGCAGCGAGGCGGTGAACCGATGTCCCAGTCCAAATCACCCGACTATCGCACCGGCCATCGCGGCCCGCACTGGACCCATGCGCTGCGGAGCGCCCAGCGGGCCGGGGCCGTCATCGTCACCGACGACACCCTGGAGCCGGTGGTCTATACCCCCGAAAGCACCGGACCGGGCCGTTTCCGGCCCTGGCTCACCCCGAACGGCAACCGCCACGACAGCCACGACGTCCATCCCGAGTGGTGACCTCGTGGCCTCGTGGCCTCGTCGCACACGGCGCTACTTGCCGAGGGCCCGCTTGAGTTCGGCCTTGTCCATCTTGGAGCGGCCCTCGATGTTCCGCTGCTTCGCCTCGTTGTACAGCTGCTCCTTCGTGGGGCCCTGCGCGCCGCTGTGGGAACGCTGTCCGCCGCGCTTCGAGGAGGACATGTCGTCAAGGGACGAGCGGCTCGCGGTCTTCGACTCGCCCGAGCGCGCTCGTTCCTTGTTGACCGTGCGCGCGGCGATCTCCTCCGCGCGCTTGGTGCCCTCGCCGCGCTCCTCGGCGCTCTCCTTGATGTGCTCGTACTGGCGCTCACGCTTGGGGCTGGATCCGCGGGGCATGGCCACTCCTCGACTTGTCTCTCACGTACCGGTCACATACCGGCCCGGTGGCGGGTCCACCGGACGCGCCATGCGTCTGCCCGGACGAGGGCGGCTCACACCGTCTCCGGCGGTGGCGCGGGGCTTCGGGTGCGCCCGGCTGCCGGAGAACGGCGGCCCTGTCGTCCTCGGCATCCAGCGTGATGGCCGCCGGACGCGCGCGCGACCCGGCCGGGTCCACCCGGGTCGCGCGCCGTGCGCCCTCCCGGTCAGGACCGGGAGGAGGAGAGGCCGGCGCGGACCAGGGCGGCCGCCAGCCTGGGCAGATCCTCGACGTCCACGAGACGCGCCAGGCCCTCGGGTGTCCCGGGGAGCCCGAGGTCGGCGGCGGCACGGCGAGCCCGTCGATCGAAGGCCGGGCGCAGCTCGGGCCAGACACTCTGGGCCTCGCGGCAGAAGATGTCGGCGCCCACGGGTCCGATCCGCGGGACTTCCCGCAGCAGCTCGCGGATGCGACCGGGGTCCTCGCCCCCTGCTTCGCGCAGTCGGCGCAGGTCTCCGGCGTACCGGTCGCGAATGAGTTCCGCGCCCTCGCCCAGCGCCGTCGCCGTGCTTTCGTCGTAGCGGCGGTAGTGTGCGCGGCCCAGTGCGTCCACCCGGTCCTGCCAGGAGGACGCCGCCATCGCCCGGGGTGTGCGCCACCCGGCGGCGAACACCTCGTGCGCGGCGGCCACCGCGATGTCCGCCTTGATGCGCACGGAGAACAGCACGCAGAGCGTCAAGAGTTGGTACAGCGGCATGGGAGTGTTCGCCAGGTGGATTCCCGCCTCCTCGGCGTGGGTCCGCCCGTGTTCGGTCAGCAGTTCCCTCACGGTGGTGCGCTGCGTCATGACGGGCCTCGCTTTCGTCCGGCCGGTGGCGGTTCCCACCGCTCCCCTACCCCGGTCCGCCGTCGTCAGCCGGACTTGGTCGCCGGCCGGACGCCGCCGCCGGCCGAGCGGCCCGAACGCGGCTCAGGCCTCCGTGGGGTCCGAGGGAATCGCGTGCACCTCGACCGGGTCGTTGCCGGGCTTCCCGCCCGGGGCGGGACAGGCCGACGCCCGTGCGGCGATCTCCAGGGCCCGGTCCTCGTTCTCGACGTCGACGAGCCAGTAGCCGGCCAGGATGGGTCCCGGCTGGGCCGGCCCGTCGGTCACCTGCGGCCGTCCGTCGCTCCCGGCGCGCACCGTCTTGACCCGTGACGGGCCCCCCAGCCCCTGCCCGTCGACCCATTCATCGGCGGAAACGAGCTCCTCGTTGAGAGCGTTCATGTGGGCGAACATGGCCTTCATGTCGTCCGCGGAGTACCCCGACATCACGGAGTCCCACTGGTCGGCAGGCACGTTCATCTGGATCATGTACTTCATTTTCCTCACCCTTCCCGGGCGCTCGTGTGGCTTCTCGGCGTCTTCGAGAAGGTAGACGACCGGGCACCGCGAAACTCATCGGTGCCCCCCGCGCCCGAGCCGTGTCGGGCGCCCGGAAGGGCCGGCGGGGCGGTCCGTCCAGGTGAGGGCGAGAGCACCCGGCTCCTACGGCCGTTCGAAGGCCTGGAGCATTCCGCCGATCGAGAAGCACAGTGCTCCGGACAGCGTCCCCCAGTTCGCGATGTCGGCGTTGACCAGGCTTCCGGTGGCCGGCCGGGTGAACGCGGCCAGCGCCGACAGCATGAAGAGCACCGACCCCAACTGGTTCACGGCGACGACCCACCAGCCCAGACCGCGCGAACGGAAGCAGGGGCGGGACCTGTGGCAGATCTCGGTGAACGCGAGATGGCCCGAGACCAGGAAGAGTACGCATCCGACCACGTCGGGGGCCCAGATGAGCCGGTTGGCCTGCTGCGCGCCGAGCCCCTGGAGGAACGAGTCCAGAAGGTTGACGCCGAACACGAGCGTTCCCACGAACAGCACGAACGTGCTCAGCCAGTCCAACCGCATCGGCTCGTACCCCCACCACCTCCAGCCGGCGGTGACCAGTCGACCTCCCTCCCGGGTGTGGCGAGGCGCGTTCAGCGTCTGCAAGAGGGAGGTGTAGCCCCCGAGGTTGAAGAACAGACCGCCGGCGAAGTAGATGGAGGCGCTCTCGAACGCGTCGCCCGATCCGAACTGGGCCACGGCGGCCCCGAGGGCGAAGAGCGCCCCGCCGATGACGAACGCGCCCGAGGCGACGGCGTTCAGCCTCCGAAGGCGCCCGAGGGCGGTGGCATCGGCGCTCGCGGACACGGGAGCCGTGCCGTCCGGGCCCCGCACCGAGAGCACCCCGCGCCTGCGCGCGACCCTCGACTCCCACACGACGGCTCCCCCGTCGGGGCGGTGCCAGGTGCGTCGGGTGGTGAACGGTCCCGCGCCTTCGGTGCGCTGCTCAGGCTGTCCCACGTGCCGACCCTAGCCCGGGGGATCGACCCCGCCGGACAGTGAAACGCAGCCGCGGGTGACCCTGCCGGCCGTGAAGCCCGTTGACAGTTTCTCTTGTCACCTGACATCCCGACAGCTAAATTTGTCACATGGCAGACTCAGCGGCTATCCCGACCCCCGACAAGAACGACGAGAGCTTTTGGACCACCGTCACGACCCTGGTGGATCCCGCCTGGCGCGAGCCCACCGACGACGACCTGTTCACCATGGACGACAAGGTGCTCGCCGCGGTCCGCGCACTGGCCGAGCGGATCTCGACGCGTGCGCAGGCCTATCGCGCGGCCGACAAGCCCTTCGATCCCGCGCTCATGGCCGCGCCCGACGTGCAACTGGCGCTGCTTCGGGCCCTGTACGAAGCCAAGCGATCCGTCGACCGGTTGGCGGAGAGCGCCGCCACCGTCGCCGGCCGCAGCGGGGCCAGCTACACCCAACTGGGCCTGGCCTGGGGCGGTATCAAGCGTCAGTCCGCCCGCCTCAAGTGGCCCCACGCCGTGGTCAGGAAGTCCGCCGGTGAGTCCATCCCGCTTCGCTACGCGGGCGGTGTCGCCGTCATTCACCATGACCCGGACGCCGACGCCTGGTGGTACACCGCCACTGCCGCGGACCGGCAGGACGAGGAGTCCGAGGCAGTGCACCAGAGCTACGCCGAGGCCATCGCGGGGGCCACCGAGTTCCTCCTGGCGCATGGCCAGGCCGCCCGGCGACCCGGGGCATGACCCGAGCGTTTCCACGGGCGGACTCGAACGCGCACGCGCCGAAGCCTGACGAATCGCTGCGACATCAGCGATTTGTTCTGGATTCAGCCGGTATGACTTCCCCATGATGGGGGCGGGCTCGGGCTCCTCCGGTCCCGCCTCCTCCGCCGGAAGGCTCCGCCATGACGCGTACCCGCCGCAGAACCGCGTCCTGCTCGCCGCGCTGTCCCTGTGCACCCTGCCCCTGGTCCACTCCGCCCCGCGCGCCGAGGCCTCCGGGACGACACACTGCGCCCCCGGCACCTTCCCCGTCCGCCCCGGCCCCGCGGACGGGACCCCGCAGGGTCAGCTCCTGGCACTCCAGCCGGACGCGGGCCCCCGCACCGGCGGCACGCAGGTCACCCTCATCGGCACCAACCTCAGCCCCTACACCCGGGTGCTCTTCGGCACGGTGACAGCCGACGGGTGCTTCTGCGGCCGGGAGGCCACGGACGTGGTGGTGCTCAGTGACACCTCTGTCGTCGCCACCGCTCCCGAATGGCCGGCGGCGGCGACCGTCTCCGTCCGTGCCGCGACCCCCTGCGGACGGCTCACCAACCCGCTCCCCTTCACCTACCTCGACTGACGCCCCCTCCTGCCCTCCGTGTGGCGGACCTGTGGGCCGTGCCTCACGTCACGGCATGGCTGCCGACCGTCAGCTCGACCTCGTCTCCCGTCCGGGCGAACTCGCGGACCAGCCAGGTACGGCTGTCGATGGAAGCGCCGGCGCCGGTGGTGTAGGCCGGGACGGCGAGCACGGGCCCCGCTCCCTCCCCCGTCCGCAGCCGCGCCTCGGTGACGACGTCGTCGGAGAAGCGCAGTTCCACTTCGACCGGCCACGGCTGCGCCGCGAAGGCCCGGGGGTCGGAGAGCCCCTGGAGACGGCAGCGGGCACCGGGAAAGAGATGGGTGTGACCGCAGATGGCCAGGAAGGTGTCCGCTTCGTTCGGTCCGCTGGAGGAATGGGGCATGGCGGGGCTCCGGGATCCGGGGGCGAGGGGCCTTGGGCAGTGTGGCGCACCGGAGGGGCGAGTCGCGGCACTCGGTGGCAGGCCTGCCGCGCCGTCACCCGGTCGGAGCCGCGCCGGGCCCACGAGGACACGGTGGGCGGCCGTGCGGAGCAGCGGAACGGGGCGGCCCACGGCACCCGGTGGAAATCCGCCGGCCAGGAGTGGTGCGCGCCCGGCACCCTGGGGGCATGCACCACGTTGCGAACCGCCGGATCCGCGCGGCCCACACCGCCGACACCGTCACCGTCTACCAGGCGTACTCCCCCCGGCTGGGGGTCCCGGCCGCCCGCGACGGACGGTTCCCGCCGGCCTGGAAGCGGGAGCGGATGACGTGGATCAAGCCGTCGTTCCTGTGGATGATGTACCGCTGCGGCTGGGCCGCGAAGCCCGACCAGGAGACGGTCCTGGCCGTCGAGATCACCCGCGAGGGCTTCGACCACGCGCTGCGCGGCGCCTGCCTCTCGCACCACGAACACGGCACGCATCCGGACGCGGCGACCTGGAAGCGGGCCCTGCGGCACAGTGCCGCCCGCGTCCAGTGGGACCCGGAACGCGACCTGCACCTGAACCCGTTGCCCCACCGCTCTCTCCAACTCGGCCTGTCCGGGCCCCTTTCGCGCGCGTACGCCGACGAGTGGACGGTCGCCATCCGCGACATCACCCCGCAGGTCCGGGAGATCCACGGCCTGGTCCGCGCCGGCGAGAACGCGGCAGCCCGCGCCCTCCTGCCGGTGGAGACCCCCTACCCGGCGGGTCCGCTGCCTCACCTCGGCGCGTAGTCGACCCGGCCGGGCTCGAAGGGCCAGGCCTCGGCGAGCCACTGGCTCACCGCCCGGTGCAGTGGCGCGTCGAGGTACGCCCGGTCGGCCCGTACCCAGGAACTGACCCGCACCCGCACCGACTCCCGCCCCGGCACCCGGTCGTGCTCGTGCTCGTGCTCCTGCCGGGCCGGGTAGAGGTACACGCATCCGATCACCTCGTCGGCCCCTTCGAGGACGCTGTACGTGAAACCGCGACGGCCCGCGAAGTCCTTCGCGTGCCGCTCCAGATCGACCAGGTTCTCCGCCTCGGTCATCCCCCCGATCGGCGGCCAACCCTGCCCGCTGAACCCCGGCGTGGCCCGTATGTGCGCGATGCTCGCGCTCCAGGCGGCCAGATCGCGCACGTTGTGCGCCGGCCCGAGGGGCTCCAGTCGGAAGCCGTCCCCGGTCAATCCCCCGGGCACGTCGAACGCGTCGGGTACGAAGTCCCGCTGATTCTCGATCATGCCAGGACCCTACGAGCGCCACCTACCCCGCGCCCACCACGACCGCCCGGGAGGCCCGCTCCCTCACCCCCGACCGCGCGTTCCGCGGCGGCCTGGACCTGCTCCTGCGGGGCCTGGCCCGATCCCCGGCCGCGCCCGGCCCGAGCGGAGCTGATCGAGCTACTTGACGGCTCTGCGCAGGGCCGCCGGCATGCCCGTCGGGCAGGCTGGATACGGAGGTGATCGCGGTGACGCACGAGGATCCGTCCCACCGGGAGCGGCGGAGTGTTCCCGGGGACGTGGACCGGGCGGTGCTGGACGCCCTGTTCACCCAGTCGCCGGTGGGGCTTCACGTGCTGGACACGCAGCTGAGGCTGGTACGGGTCAACACCGCCACCCGGACGATGCACGACATCCCTGTCGAGGAGGTGCTGGGGCGGCCCTTCACCGATGTCTTCGCCGGCCTGACCTCGCCCGGGGAGGTGACGGAGATGATCCGCGGCGTGTTGGCGACCGGTGTGCCGGTGCGAGAGCGGTTGGTTCGCTCGCGGCTGGACTCCGACCAGGGGCAGGAGAGGGCGCGCTCGGTTTCCGTCTTCCGCCTCAGCGACGCGAACGGGACGGTGCTGGGGGTGGCGGTCGCGGCGGTCGACGTCACGGAATCGCAGGAGGCGCGCGCCCGGCTGCGGGTCCTCGACGGGGTGCGCGAATGTGTGGGGCAGACCCTCGACGTGATCGCCACGTGTCAGGAGCTGGCGCAGGCTGTGGTGCCCTCCTTCGCGGACATCGCCGTGGTGGAGGTCGTGGAGGCGGTGGTGCGCGGCGAGGAACCCCCGACGGGGCCGCTCGCCCAGGACGTGCCGTTGCGACGCGCGGCGTTCCGGGCCCGCGACGGCCATCGGGAGGCTCAGGCCCATCCGGTGGGTGACGTGCGGAGTCTTCGCAACCCCACGCCCTACAGCCAGACCCTGATCGATCTGCGGCCCCGGATCGTCGCCCTGGGCGATGACAGCCCGTGGCTGGGGACGGATCCGAAGAGGGCGGGCGCGATCCGTTCGGCGGGAGCCCACAGCCTGCTCGTGGCTCCGCTGGCCCTGCGGGGACGGGTGCTGGGTCTGGTGAGCCTCTATCGCACCGGCGAGTCCGAGCCCTTCGACCAGGGCGATCTCGGTCTCGTGCGCGAGGTCAGCGCCCATACCGCACTCTGCGTCGACAACGCCCGCCGTTTCACCCGAGAACACACCATCGCCGCGACGGTCCAACGCCATCTGCTGCCGCGCCATCCCGCGGGGCAGAGCACCGTCGAGACGGCCCACTTGCACGTCTCCGGCGGCGGGGGTGGCGGCTGGTTCGACGCGATCGTCCTGTCGGGTGCGCGCACCGCCCTGGTCGTGGGCAACGTCGCCGGACACGGCATCCACACCGCGACCACGATGGGGCAGTTGCGCACCGTCATTCACTCCCTGGCCGCCTTGGACCTGGAACCGGACGAGCTCCTCGCACGCCTCAACGACACGGCCGGCTTCCTGGCGGCGGAACGCGCCGCCCGGCCCTTCGGCGATCCGGTGGACAAGCAGCCGCTCTCCGCGACCTGCCTCTACGCCGTGTACGACCCGTTCGCCCGCACCTGTACGTTCGCCTGCGCCGGTCAGCCGACGCCGCCGGTGATCGTCCGTCCCGACGGCGGCACGGAAACGGCGGACCTCACCATCGGGCCGTCACTGGGCGGCGAAGGGTGGCCCTTCGCCACCACGACCGTCGAAGTCGCCGAGGGCAGCACGCTGGCCCTCTACACCCCGCTGCTCCTCACCTCGGCCCAAGCCGACACCGGGGACGCCCCGGGGCTTCTCCGTGAGGTCCTCGCCCACCCTGATCGATCCCTTCAGGATCTGTGCGATGACGCCCTGTACGCGCTCGGGGCCGGCGAGCGCGACGGTGACGCGGTCCTCCTGCTGGCTCGCACCCGCACCTTCCCCGCCCATGCCACGGCCACCTGGGACCTGGCCGACGACCTCACCGAGGCCGGCACCGCCCGCAGGCACACGCTGCGGACCCTCGAGGAGTGGGGCGTGGACGATGACACCGCGGCCGCCACCGAACTGATCGTCAGCGAACTGGTCACCAACGCTCTCCGCCACGGAACTCCGCCGCTGCGACTGCGCCTCATCAAGGACCGCACCCTCATCTGCGAAGTCCACGACACGAGCCCCACCAGCCCCCATCTGCGTCACGCCCGGGCCGTCGACGAGGGCGGCCGGGGCCTGTTCATCGCCGCGCAGCTCGCCCAGCGGTGGGGTACCCGCCACACCCCCGGAGGCAAGACGGTCTGGACCGAGCAGGACCTTACGCCCTGACCCCGATGGGAACGGTCGTCCGCGGAGGACTCGCGCGTCCTCGATCGCGCGTCCTCAGTCGGCGAGCATGCCGCGGCGCAGGCGGGCCAGGATCCGGGCGAGGATGCGGGAGACGTGCATCTGGGAGATGCCGAGTTCGGCGCCGATCTCGGTCTGGGTCATCTCCCGGACGAAGCGCATCCGCAGTATCCGTCGGTCGCGTTCGTCGAGCCTTCGCAGGAGCGGGGCAAGGGTGTGGAAGTCCTCGAAGCGCTCCAGGGCGGGGTCGATGTCGCCGACCGTGTCGATCGGCGGCCGGCCTTCGGTGCCCGCCGCGGACCGCTCCTGCGTGTTGCCGGCGGTGTCGAGGGAGGCGCTGTTGTACGCGTTGGCAGCCACCAGCCCCTCGATGACCTCCCTTTCGGAGAGTTCGAGGTGCTCGGCGACCTCCCGCACGGCCGGCGCCCTGCCCAGTGCCTCGGTCAGGGCCTCCTGGCATCGGGCGAGTTCGGCGCGCAGTTCCTGGAGGCGGCGCGGTACGTGGGCGGCCCAGGTGGTGTCACGGAAGTACCGTTTGATCTCGCCCGTGATGTAGGGCAGGGCCAGGGTGGAGAACTCGACCTGTCGGTCGGGGTCGAAGCGGTCGACGGCCTTGATGAGCCCGATGGTGCCGACCTGGATGAGGTCCTCGATCTCGACGCACCCGTTGGCCTGGGAGCGAAAGGGCGCCGCCGCGTAACGGACCAGGGAGATGTTCATCTCGATGAGGGTGTTGCGCGCGTACTGGTACTCGCGCGTCCCCTCCTCCGACGCCCTCAGCCGGATCAGGAACAGACGCGACAGTTCTCGCGCGTCCGCGGGCGCGACCCGGAGGGGCTCGTCGATCCGGGGCAGCCCGCCCTCCGACCGGAGGACCGGGGGTTCCCCCTGGTCCAAAGCCTCCGTGGCCGCCTTGCGCCGGGAGTCGACGGCCATGGCGTACGGCATGAGAGCGGTCCTCCTGAACGAACGGTTGCCCGGGGGCGCTGGGTCGTACGGGTCGGGGCGGGGGGGGGGGGCCCGGGGGGGGCCCCCCCCCCCCCCCCCGCCCGCCGCCCCCCCCCCCCCGCCCGGGCGCCGGGGCATGCACCCACACC
>NZ_JBIWLV010000018.1:0-125869 GCF_044766345.1 Streptomyces sp. NPDC102278
AGGTCGCGGATGGCCTGCGGCGGCGGACCGATCCACGTCAGGCCCGCGTCCAGGACGGCCTGGGCGAACTCGGCGTTCTCCGACAGGAACCCGTACCCGGGGTGGATGGCGTCCGCGCCGGAGTCCGCCGCCGCCCGCAGGACCTTCGCGATGTCGAGGTAACTGGCGGCCGGGGTGTCACCGCCCAACGCGAAAGCCTCGTCCGCCGCACGCACGTGCAGAGCGTCCCGGTCCGGATCCGCGTAAACAGCCACACTCCCGATACCCGCATCCCGGCAAGCCCGAGCAACGCGGACAGCGATTTCACCACGGTTGGCGATGAGCACCTTGCGCACGATGGACGTCTCCTGACTCATTCGGAGTCACCAGACTGTGCGGTGTTCGGCCATTTGTTCAATGAGCCCGTTTACAGGACTCCGTCAGAATCGCCAAGACGGCTACATCCGTCATACGCCCGTGTCGGAATTTGGGAAAGAAACGGCCAGGTGTCCGTCAAACCGGTCGGACGGGGACGCGGACGCGTCCACCATGTGCGGGTGCGGCAGCACCGCGCCGCCGCACCCGCGAGGTGATATCCGGTCAGGCCGCCCGGACCAGTTCCCGGTACCACTCCCCCGTCGCGGGGAATTCCTCCTCGAATCCCGGGCCGGGTGTCATGCCGAGGTCGGTCCACAAGGGTGCGCTGTCGAACCAGTGGCCGGTGGCCAGCATGTCGATCGCCTTCGTCGCGTACGCGTCCCCCGCCAGGAGGGCGCGCGCCTCGTCGACCGTCGCGCCGCCCCCCGCGGAAGGCAGCCCGGCGCAGCGGGCCACCGCGGCCAACAGCGCCCCCGCGGTGACGGGGCGGGGGTGGGCGGCGTGGTAGACGGACGCGGTCAGGCTCGTGGCAGGCGCGCGTGCGACTCCCACCAGCAGGGTGGCCAGTTCGGCCGCGGAGACCATCGACATGCGCGCGGTCCAGTCCGGTACGCCTGCGGGCAGCGCGCTCAGGAGCCGGACCAGGCCCGGCACGATCCAGCGGTCCCCCCTGCCGTACACGAGGTGGGGGCGCAGGACGATCCCGCCGGCGTCCAGGACCGTGTCCTCGGCCGCCGCCCGGGTTCGGGAGGTGGGCGAGGACGGGCGGCGGGTGAGCCGCTCCGGGCGGGCACGGTGGTAGGTGCCCCGCCCGTAGACGGAGGCGGTGCCGAGGTACACGATGCGGGACACGCCCGCACGCCGGGCCTCGGCGACCAGGGCGGCGGTGCCCCGGGCGTTGACGGCCTCGTTGTCCTCGGCCGTCCCTCCGATGCGGGAGGCGCAGTGCACCAGTACGTCGATTCCCTCGCACACTCCCCGCAGCGAGCGCGGTTCGGCGAGGTCGGCCCGTACGACACGGACGGGACCGGCGATTGGGAGGGCGGAGGCGGACGGAGCGGGCGGGCGGTGGTGGGTCATCACCGTCAGTGCCGCGCCATGACGGCCGGCTTCACGTGTGACATGGCTTCCGACGAAACCGGCCGCACCAGTGATCATGATCGTGAGCACGCGGACTCCCGTCAGGATGGGATCAACCGTTGCGGGGACTGAGCACCAGGTCGGCGGCGAAGACGGTCTGGTCGTCCTGGAAACCGCAGACCTGTACGAGGATGTGGCCGGCGGCGTCGACGAGGCCGGGGTGGGCCACGATGCGGCAGGGCCTGTCGAGTTCGGCGTAGCGGGCGAAAGTGCTGTCGAGGCTGATGACGAGGGCGTCGGGCAGGCCGGTGGAGGCGTGCGCGGCCTGTCGGGCGGCCTCCAGGAGCACCATCCCCGGGACGTGGTCGACCGGGTGGTCGAAGAAGATCGGGTGCGTGCTGTCGACGCGCAACTCCCACTGGTGGTGGTCCCGCTCGGCCGTGGGGTCCTCGGTGAGGACCACGTGCGTGGGGGCTGTACGACCGACCAGGGCCGGGTCGATCGGGCGACCCGGGACGCGGTCCGTGGTGGTGGGGCGGTCCCCTCGCAGTCTTCGGTGCACGGCCGGGCTGGTGCAACTGAACGCCGCGCCCGCGGTGGCCAGCGGCACGCCGTCGACCAGGGCGGTGACGTCGTACCGCATCCCGGAGAGGACCCTGCCGCGACGGACCACGTCGTGGCACACGGTGCGCAGTTCCACCTCGGCGGGAGCGGGGCCGGCCACGAGGAGGTCCTTGGTGGTGGCGAAGGACATGTCCCACATCAGGAACTGGTGACCGAAGGGGACCTCGAACTCGGCGTGCGAGAGCAGGGCGCCGATCTGGCGTACGGACTCGATCAGCAGCATCGGGTCCTGGTAGCCACCGGTCTGGGAGAACAGCGAGTGTCCTCGGGGCCATTGGGACCGGACGACGAAGGCGTCGGGTCCGTCGGAACAACCGCCGGGGCCGGGCCGGGCACCCGGGTGGAGGGCGGACGGGTCAGCGGTGGCCGGCTCCCATCCGGTGAGCAGGACTTCGGAGACGGCGGCGCGGTGGACGTACTCACGCGGGACGGTCGTGGTGAGGCCGGGCTGCGTGGTGGGCCCGGGCTGCGTGGTGGTGGTGCGAGGTTGGGGAACCGCAGGGCGAGGCTGCGGAACCGCGGTGCGAGGCTGCGGAACTAAGGCGCCGTTCCGACGGGGCTCGCGGGTCGTGGACGCAAGAGACGGCATGCGTAGCACTCCTGATCTGATGCTGGGCAGGGGTCGGCGAGCCAAACACCAGCAGCCACCCCCCGTGGCTGACGCTCTGTTGCGGCCTCAAGATACAGACAGGTCGGTTCGGTAGGTCAAGTAAAGGCTTGGTCTGCAAATCGCCCAGAACCCGTGCAGTGCACACCTTCCTCACCCCCTCGCCCCCCAGACTCTCGCAGAGCATTCCGGACGGAGGTGGATACGTCCTGACGTGCGCGTTTCGGCCACCCGACGACCAGCCACCCCGTCGGGAACCCGACCCCTCCGACCTCGTTAAACATACAAAGCTGCCCGATTTCCGTGGGGTTACGAAAAGCCGGCACAGCGACTCCTGTCCGCACCGAACACCCGGCCGACCTGCTGGAATCGATCAAACCCCCGTCACCTTAGGGTTGGTGACGGTTCGTCAGAACCGATACCAGCACGTGCGAGGTGCGTTGACAATCAGACAAGTCTGTTTGGTATCTTCGACAAACGCGAGCATTCAGCAGGCCGTGATGCGACGCCGTGCCTCAGGAGGAACAGATGAACCGGCAGGCCTTAGAGCTACTCGAACCCCGCACAGAGCGGCATCACCCCTTGATCCACCAGCCGCACCGCCCCACACCCGCTCCGCAGGCCGCCCCGGCCACCGCCGAGCGCGCCCCGCTGCGCCTCCTGGTCGTCGAGAACGAGCCGCGAGCCGCCGACGCGCTCGTCCAGGGCCTGCTCAGGCAGGGATACCTGGCCGAGAGCGTGGCCACCGGCGGGGAGGCCCTGCAATCGCACCCGCGGGTCGACCTGGTCCTGCTCGACCTCGACCTGCCGGACCTGGACGGCCTGGAGGTCTGCCGGGGCATCAGGGCCGTCAGCGACACCCCGATCATCGCCGTCACCGCCCGCGGCAGCGAGCTGGACCGGGTGCTGGGGCTCCAGGCCGGCTCCGACGACTACATGGTCAAGCCGTACGGATTCCGCGAACTCCTGGCCCGCATCGAGGCGGTGATGCGCCGGGCCCGGCCCCGCCAGACGGCCGCCCGCGCCATCGACCACGGGCCCCTGCACATCGACGCGACGACCCGCGAGACCACGCTGCACGGGCGCCCGGTGGACCTCACCCTCAAGGAGTTCGACCTGCTGCACGCCCTGGCCTCCCAGCCCGGCGCCGTGCTCTCCCGGCGCCAGTTGATGACCCAGGTGTGGGAAGACGCCTGGTCGCACCGGGGCCGCACCATCGACACGCACGTCAGCAGCCTTCGCGGCAAGCTCGGTTCGAGCAACTGGATCATCACGGTCCGCGGAGTCGGCTTCCGCCTCGGGCACCCTTGACACGTCCGTACGACCCCGGCCGGGGCTCCCGAGGGGCGCCTCGCCCGGGAGCGCCGTTCCGGTTCGCCGGCGCCCGTTGCTCCCGCCCCGCCCGTCTGGCAATAGGATGCAGACAAGTCGGTTCGATATCCAGGCGAGTGCGAGGGTCCGGGATGGGACAGCAAGAACGCGGAACGCGGTCGCGGCGCTCGATTCTCGAGGCTGCGGCGCGGGTCTTCGACGTACGCGGATTCGACGCCGCGAGCACCAACGAGATCCTGGCGAGCACCGGGCTGACCAGAGGGGCGCTCTATCACCACTTCCCCTCGAAGGAGGCCATCGCCGTCGCCCTGATGGCCGCGCACAGCGAGGCCCTGGTGGTGCCGGAACAGCCGGTGAAACTGCAGGCCATCATCGATCTGACGCTGGAGTTCGCCTGCCGGCTGCAGCGAGACCCGGTGCTGCGCGCCAGCGTGCGGCTGGCGGTGGAGCAGACCTCCTTCCCCCGCCCCGCGATCACCCCCTACGAACAGTCGAGCGCGGCCATCCTCGGTCTGCTCGAACAGGCCCGGGCGCAGGGCGAGACGCTGCCGGGACTGAACCTGCCGGAGGCGACGGACATCATCGTCGGGACGTTCACCGGCATGCAGGTGATGTCGCAGGTGTACACCGACCGACGCGACCTGATCGAACGCGTCAGCACGCTGTGGCGGTTCCTGCTGCCCGGCATCGCCGGCGCGGGCATGATCGGGCTGCTCCGGGTCACGCCGCCGCCGACCGCCGGATCCGAGGCGCAGAGCCCCCGGATCCCCGCTCAGCCCTGATCCGTCCCGCCCGGGCCATCGGTGCCGTCCGTGCCCGAGGTGCCGTCCCTGTCGGCGGTGTCGTGCGCACGGGCGGAAGCGGAACCGGACGCGGCCGGCTCCGCGGCGTCGGCCGGCTCCGCCCCGGCGGCCTCCTCGAACAGGGGCAGCACCATGGCCCAGATCCGTCGGGCCGTCCGGGGGTCCCACCACCGGACGTCGGTGTGACCCAGCGACTCCAGGCCCGCGGTCACCACGACGGCGAGGTCGGCCAGGTCCTCCGGACGCGCGTCGGACGATCCGCGCCGACCGGTCGCGGCGCCGTGACGGGCCCCCTCGACGACCCGGGCGTGCACCCGGTCCAGGAGTTCGTCACGCAGCCACGGCGGCTCCTCGGAGCCTTCGGCGCTCAGTCGCATGCCCGCGCGCACCAACCGGTCCTCGCCCATCGCGGCGCCGAGGGTCGCGCTGAACCGGGCCGGTGCGCCGGCCCCGGAACCCTCGAAGCTCTCCTCCGCCAGGGCGGTCGTCCGTGCGTGCGCCTGCGCGTACACCTCGGCGACCAACTCCGCGGTGGAGGAGAAGTGGTGGTACAGCGCACCCCGGCTCACCCCGGCGATGCGACAGATGTTCACCAGGCCGGCGTCGGCGAGCCGGCCGTTCGCGATGAGCTCCGTCGCCGCCCGGACGAGGGCCTGGCGAGTCAGCTCTGACCGCTTCTGCATCGCGCTGTGCCTGCCTCTTCCTCGACATGACCATTCAAAGAGGGGCAGAGCGCACGGACCGGCGTCACCACCCAAGCGGAACAATACAACCCTGCCTGTTTCTACTGACACCCCCTAGGTGAATCATCCCCCGCACTCCACCAAGATTCCGTCAGTTTTGGAGCACAGAAGCCGACTTGACGGATTTCCCCGTCTCGATTTGCATCCGGTGAGGTATTGACAATCAGACAGGTCTGTTTGTTATGTTCGGGCCGTCGTCAGCGGCCCCGAACGTCGAGGAGTTCCGATGCACAGCTCGACCGCCACCCTCGCGGGAAGCGGCTTCAGCGAGGCCCTGAACGAAGGACTGCTGCGCGCCGCCCCGCGTCTGTACCGGCCGCGCACCGCGCCGGTGGTCACGGGCTCGCGCCGCGACCCGGCCACGCCCGACTCACCGTCCCCGGCGGGGACCACCACCGCCCCGGTACTGGCGACGTGGGAGACCGCGGCCGTCCTGGAGCGGTTCGCGGTCCGGCTGCCGTCCGTACTGACCCCCGCCGAGGCGGACCTGCCCGAACTGCGCGCCACGTTGGTGTCGTTCGCCCGGACCGTCCTTTCGCGCGCCGGCGATCCGGACCTGCCGGAGAGCGCCGAGGAGGCCGTCCCGCCCGCGGTCGCCGGGCACCGGCTCGTCGGCGCCGCCTCGTTGCTCTTCGAGTGCGCCCTGCTGCACGTCATGGAGCACGGAGCGGCCCACAACGGCACCGGACTGCTGCGCGCGGTGGCCGTCGTACGGAGTCTCGGCGAGGCCATGTCCGGTGCGGGCGCGGACTTCTGGCAGGGCGACGGCGGCTGGAGCGACAGCCGCCGGCTGGCCCGGCAGTTGCACGACGAGTTGGGCGGCGCGCTCGCCGCGGCCCGCAGGAGCCTCACCCTGGCAGGGCGCGAGCCGGAGGCCGTCGCGTCCCATCTGGCCGCCGCCGGCAGGGCGTTGGACGAGGCCGGGCAGGAGAACCGGGCTCTGGTCGACGGACTGCGCAGGCGTTCGCGACTGCCCTCGCTCCGCGAGGCCCTCGACTCCTTCCTCGCGGCCGCCCGGCCCGCCGCGAGCGTGAGCGTGCGGGTGACGGGCGACGAGACGCTGCTCCCCGAACGGTTCCGACAGGAGCTGTTCCTGGTCCTGCGCGAGGCGCTGCGCAACGCTTTCGCGCACGCCGCCGCCGAGCGCGTAGAGGTGGGCGTGCGCACGACGCGCCGCTGGCTGTACGCGAAGGTGGAGGACTTCGGTCCCGGTGCGGTCCCGGAAGCGCAGGCGCAGGCGCAGGCCGCGCCCGGTCCGGCGTACGGGCTGTGCTCGATGACCGAGCGCGTGGAGGGACTCGGTGGTCGACTGCGGATCTCCGCCGGTGAACACGGCGGCACGCTCGTGGAGATCCACCTGCCGCTGGCCCCGCGCGTGTAGGCCCTGTCGTCGTGCGGTGACCGGGAACCCTCCCTCGCGGCACTCCCCCGGGACCCGCCCGTGTCTCCGGGCGGAACCCGGGAGGGCGCGCGGACACGGCCGCGGGGGTCGGCCGGTCCGCGCGCCGGCCGCCGACCGGCTCGGATCTCCGGTCAGGTCGATGCGCCCGTCTCGGGGGCAGGCCGCGGGAGGGCGCCGCGACGAGCATCCGGCGCCGCGCCCCGCGAGGAATCCCTCGAACGCGCCGTCCCTCAGGCGCGCGTGCTCCGACTGAGGACGTGGCTCAGGCCCTTGACCATCTCCGTCGCCATGACCGCCTGTCCCGAGGTCGAGAAGTGGATGCGGTCCTCGCTCAGCAGGTCGTCCCGGTCGTTGACGGGGTGGTGCCACATGTCGACGACGACTGCCTCGTACTCGGCGGCCAGGCCGCGGGTGATGTCGTTGATCCTGGCGACCCGCTCGCTCCAGTCCGGGAAGACGGGAATCACGTACGCCCTGCCCAGCGTGAACGTCGTCAACTGGGCGCCGGTTTCCGACGCCGCCTCGTACATGCGGCGCAGCTTGCGCTCGATCTCGGCGAAGTCCGGCGTGCGCCGTACGAGGTCGTTCGCCCCGCACGGCAGGTGCAGCAGGTCCGGCTCGAACTCCAGCGCGTGGTCGATCTGCTTTTCGAGGGTCTGCGCCGTCGTCGCTCCGTCCTCGGCCGTGTTCAGGTACGCCAGATCCGGTCGCACCCGACGCAGGACGTCGGCGAGCCGGTCGGACCAGCCCTTGTCCACGTAGCCGGGGCTGGCGTCGCCGGTGCCCGCCGACAGGCTGTCCCCGATCACCGCGAACCGGTGCCACGGGGCGTCGAAGAGCAGCGCCGCGGCGTCCAGCGGCTGCAGGCAGAAGGGGTCGGACTCCTCAGTGAGGCGCGTCGAAGTCATGAGAAAAGAATACGGACGATCGTATGTAGAAGCAAGAGTCAAGCGTCAGGCCCCCGGTCGGCGCCCTCCCCGCCCTCCCGGCCGTCCGCGCGGAACCGGCGGTCCAGGGCCATGGAGAACTCGGCCTCGACCACGCGCTCGGCCAGCGGACGCAGTCGCTCCGCGTCCGCGTCCGCGACGTGGGCCAGCACGGTCGTCGCGAAGACGTCGGCCAGCGCCTCCGCGTGCCGGCGGACCCGGGTCGCGGCCTCCAGGACCGCCGCCAGCGGCACGCCCTCGCGCACCAGCGAGGCCGAGACGTCGAGCAGCCGGCGGCTGACGTGCACGAGGGCGTCGCCGTCGGTGCGGAGGTAGCCGAGGTCGAGGGCGGCGGCGAGGTTCGCGGGCGTGACCTGCCCCTCGAAGTGGTCGGCCAGCTCCTCCGGAGCGAGCCGGACCGGGTCCTCCTCGGCCGGCCGGTCCAGCCCCAGGAGTTCGCCGACGCCCCGCCCCGACTCGAACGCCTCGGTCAGGTCCACGATGGTGCTCAGGGTGTGGCCCCGCTCCAGGAGCGCGATCACGGTGCGCAGGCGGGCCAGGTGGTGGTCGTCGTACCAGGCGATCCGCCCCTCGCGGCGGGGCGGCGGGAGCAGCCCCCGCTCGCGGTAGAAGCGCAGGGTGCGGACCGTGATCCCGGCCTTTCCGGCCAGTTCCTGCGCGCGGTACTCGGCGGGGGCGGTCGCCCGGCCGGCGGCGACGGCCGGGCGGTCACCGTCGCGTCGGCCGCTTCGCGCCCGGGACGCGTGATCCGTTATGACGGCGCGCCGATCATGATGCGTTCCCGGTGGCGCTGCCGTCCGCCCGAGATCGGCGTGAAGCGGGTGGCGGGATCGGAGGTGGCCCGCAGCTCGATGCCGGGCCTGATGCCCAGTTCCCGACTGAGCACGGTCTCCGCGTTGTTGTAGGCCTCGGTCGCCTCGGCGTGCCGTCCCATCCGCTGGAGCGCGATGATGTGCCGCGCGCGCATCGACTCGTTCAGCGGGTCCTCGGAGATGAACTTCCTGGCGTTCAGCACCACCTTCTGGTTGTGGTCGAGGGACAGCCACGCGTCGATGAGCGTTTCCCGTGCCGCCGCGCGCCAGCGGTGGAGTTCGTCCGCCGCCGTGGCGACCAGTGGCCCTTCGAGGGCGTCGATGAGGGCGTCTCCCTGCCACAGCGAGAGGGCGTCCTCCAGGATGGTCGCCACCACGGAGGGGGTGCCCGGCGCGAGGTTGAGCGCGCGCTCCACCAGCCGTACGAACCGGTGGGCGTCCACCGCGTCCCGGTCGATGTTGAGCCGGTAGCCGGAATTGACCGTCTCCAGCAGGTCGGCGTTGCCGCCGTGCCGTTGCAGCCAGCGGCGCAGCCGGGCGACATGGGCGTGCACCGCGTTGATCGCGTCACCGGCCGTCCGGATCAGGTCCAATTCCTCGATCAGTTCGTCACGGCGGACCTCGCTCTCGGCACGGAGCGCGAGAACGGCGAGAATACTTCTCAACTTCGCGCCACTCAGCATGATTTCAGTGTTCTTGAGCTCGATCCGCTGCGGCCCCAGAATATGTATTCCAGCGACGGTCACTGTTCTTCTCCCCCTGTTGTAAGAGATCAGAGACACACGCGGACACCGTCGAGGCCGCCCGAATGCTTGACGCTTTTTGTCCGGAATCGCCAAAAAGACGACCGAGGGAGATCCTATTGGTGCTCAAGTTGCATATGCAGCCGCACGTTCGAGCAGGGGCCTACTCGGCGTGCGCCCCCTCGTTCGAGTAGGGGCCCTACTCGTCCCACGCCGGCCGGCCCGGCCGCTTCGGCCGGCGCACGACGCCCGAATCGGCACATCGGCCGGCAAATGCTGTACGATCGACCGTATGGGTAGTGCTACAGAGCCGGTCACCTCGTCTTCGAGTGGCCCCGGGTCGTCTGCGCTCCTGCCCCAGGAGCAGACCGAGGTCACGGACAAGCGCCTCCTACGGGGCGCCCGTACACGCAAGATCGTGCTCCGCCAGGCTGTGGACGTCGCCTCGCTGGAGGGTCTCGGCAGTGTCAGTTTCGGCCGTCTCGCGCTCGACACGGGGCTGAGCAAAGCGGGCATCCAGACCCTGTTCAAGACAAAGGAAATCCTGCAGCTCTCGGCCGTCGAGTTCGCGCGCGGGCTTTTCATCGACGCCGTCATCCGGCCGGCCAAGTCGGCGCCCCACGGTGTCGCCCGACTGCGCGCCCTGCTCGACCATTGGATCGTCTACGCCGAGACGCCGCTTTTCGCCGGCGGTTGCTTCCGGGCCGCGAACCTCGCGGAGTTCGACAGCCGCCCCGGCCCGGTCCGCGACGCGCTCTTCCACGATCAGCGGGAATGGCGCGAAGTCATCGCGGTCGAATTGCGCCACGCCGTGGAGGCGGGGGAGATCGCGGAACTCGACGTCGAACTCGCCGTCTTCCAGATCGACGCCCTGCTCTGTGCCGCGAACACCGCCTTCCAGACCGGTGACGCGGAAGCGGTGGGCAAGGCCCGCCGCATCATCGAGGGTCTGCTCGTCCCTCCGCGCTGACCCTTCGTTCCGCCCGGGGCACGCGCCTCCCGCACCACACACGCCGATGCGGCGGACCGTCCGGTCCGCCGCATCGGCGTCGTCGCGTTCCCCTCCGACGGACGAGATGTCAGCCGCCGGCCTGCGCCTTCTTGTTCGGCAGCAGGAAGACCAGGACGGCCGCCAGGACCGCGATGGCGAACGTGGTCAGGGAGGACATGGCGAACGCGTGCCCCGCGGCCTCCGTCCGTCCGTCGGTCTCGGGGCGGAACGAGTTGAAGAAGATCGCCCCGATCACGGCGACGCCCAACGCGCCACCGATCTGCTGGGCGGTCGACAGGACGCCCGACGCCATGCCCACGGTCTCCGGCGCGATCCTGCTCAGGACCGTGTTCAGCAGCGGCGTGATCAGCAGTCCGCCGCCGACGCTCTGCAGCATCAGAGTGGGGATGATCAGCCCCGGGGTCAGCCTCGGCCCGGAGAGCAGGACGATCGCGGTCGTCAGGTAGCCGGAGGCGAGCACGACCGCGCCGATCTCCAGGACCCGCCGGCCGTACTTCGGCACGAGCCGACCCGCGATCTTGCTGAAGACGAAGAAGGTCACCGCGGCCGGGGTGTACACCAGGCCGGCGCCGAGCGCGGACATGCCGAGCCCTTCCTGCATGGCGATGGACAGCGCGAGGTAGTAGGAGGTCAGCAGCGCGTACACGGCCAGCACCAGGACGATCCCGAGCGAGAACGAGCGCTGCGCGAACAGGCTCAGCCTCATCAGCGGATCGCCGCCGCGCTTGTCGACCGCGCGTTCCAGCATGACGAACAGACCGAACGCCACGACACTGGCGACGAAGCAGGCCCAGGTCCACCACGGCCAGCCCGCCTCACGCCCCTGGATGAGCGGGAACGTGAGCAGCAGCAGGGCGGCGCTCAGGGCGAGCACGCCGGGGATGTCCAGCTTGCGGTTGCCCGCCGCGCGGGATTCCGGTACGTACTTCACGGCGCAGAGGATCGTGACGATGCCGATCGGCACGTTGACCCAGAACACCGAGCGCCAGCCGGTCCCGAACAGGTCGGCGCCGATCAGCAGACCGCCGACGAGCTGCCCGCTCATGGTCGCCAGACCGATCACGATGCCCAGGGTGCCGAAGACCCGGTGCCGTGCCTTCTCGGCGACGACGAGCGTGATGACCGCGAAGACCTGGGGCACCATCAGGGCCGCGCCCAGGCCCTGGAGGATGCGCGCCCCGATGAGCGTGCCGGGGTCCTGCGCCATGGCGCAGGCCAGCGACGCGAGGGTGAAGACCGCGGTGCCGGTGATGAAGACCCGCTTGCGTCCGTACAGGTCGGCGAGCCGGCCGCCGGTGATCATCAGTACGGCGTAGCTGAGCTGGTAGCCCGCGAGGATCCACTGCAACTGGCCCACGGAGGCGCCCAGGTCGGCCTGGATCGCCGGTCCCGCCACCACGACGATGAACGAGTCGAGGATCGCCATGAACATGCCGACCATGACGACGGACACGGCGGGCCACGGCACCGCGGGAACGGCCTCCGGCTCCGCCGCGACGGCTTCTACTTCGGCATTCGTCACGAATGCATCCCCTTCTCGTCTTTCCACTCCGCGCCGGACACGACGGCCCGGCGGGAGGCGGTCGGAACCGCCCGGGCCGATACCCGTGAGATGAGTGTACGCACGACCGTATGCTTACTTCAATCCGTACGCGGAATCACTCCGCGTCGGTGGGGCTCGGCACCGAGGAGAGCCGGCGGCCGGCGGGGCGGCGCGTCAGCGAGAACGCCCGCGGGTCCGGCCGGCGGGTCGCGCGCCAGTACGAGGTGCCGGTCCCGGGCCAGGACTGCCGGTTGAGTCCCGTGTGGTCCAGGAACCAGCTGTGGCAGCCGCCCGTGTTCCACACGGAACCGGCGAGCTTGCCGTGCAGCCGGGCGTTGAACGCGCGCTGGACGTCCGCGCGCACCTCCATCCGGGTGGCCCGGCGCGCCCTCATCAGGCGCAGGCACTCGACGACGTAGTGGAGCTGGGCCTCGATGACGAACAGGATCGACTGGGCGCCGCCGCCCGAGTTGGGGCCCATCAGCATGAACATGTTCGGGAACCCCGACACCGTCGTGCCCAGGTGCGCGGTCATGCCGTCCCGCCACGCCTCCTGGATGGTGACGCCGTCGCGGCCGACGATGTGCTCCGTGGCGCAGCGGTTGTCCGTGGCGAACCCCGTGCCCAGGATCACCACGTCGGCCTCGTGCAGCTCTCCGTCCGCCGACCTGATCCCCGTCTCGGTGAACTCCGCTATCGGCGAGGTCACCAGGTCCACGTCGGGGCGCTGGAGGGCCGGGTAGTAGTCGTTCGTGAGCAGGATGCGCTTGCATCCGATGGTGTAGTCGGGCGTCAGCTTCGCGCGCAGTTCCGGGTCCGGCACCTGCTTCCTGAGCATGCGCAGCGACGCCGCCTCCAGCACCTTGAGGAACTTCGGGTTCAAGAACGCGAGCACCGGGACCTCGTGCGTCCAGTAGGCCGTGAGCCGGTACAACTGCTGCACGAACGGCAGCGACTTGAACAGCCTGTGCTCCAGGGCCTTCAACGGCCGGTCGGCCTTCGGCAGCACCCAGTGCGCGCTGCGCTGGAAGACGTCGACGTGCGCGGCGGTGCCGGCGATCTCCGGGATGAACTGCGCCGCGCTCGACCCGGTGCCCACGACCGCGACGCGCTTGCCCGACAGGTCGACGGAGTGGTCCCACTGCGCCGAGTGGAACAGCTTTCCCTTGAACCGGCCCATGCCCGGCAGGTCCGGGATGTTGGGCTGGTGCAGCGATCCGTGGGCCAGGACGACGACGCGCGGCCGGTACTCCCGGCCCGACCGGGTCCGTACGGACCACCGGTCGCTCGTCTCGTCGAACTCGTAGGAGACCGCCTCGGTGTTGAACCTGATGTGCGATTCCAGGGCGTGGTCTTTGACGACGCGCTTGATGTAGTCGAGGATCTCCGGCTGCGAGGCGTACATCCGGCTCCACGCGCGGTTGGGGGCGAAGGAGTACGAGTACATGACGCTCGCGACGTCGCAGGCACAGCCCGGGTAGGTGTTCTCCCGCCACGTGCCGCCCACGTCGTCGGCCTTCTCCAGCACGACGAAGTCCGAGTGGCCGGCCGCGAGCAGTTTCATCGCCATGCCGAGGCCGGCGAACCCGGTTCCCACGATCAGCACGTCCGGCGTTTCGACTGCCTCTGATGTCGCCGGTGTGGAAGCCATCAGGCGTCTCCTTACCTGCTCGATTGCCAAGAGCGGACGATTCATCCTCCGGAACGGCTCTGACACCGTTCTGCCCTGTGACCGGGGGCGGTTCAGAGGCCCGTCAGAGGCGATCTGGGACCATCCGGGTCCATCGTTCGGGACGGGTGTGACGGGAGATCTGATCCCCCCTTGAGTCCTACAAACCAGAACAAGACGACAGACGCCGCGCCCACGGCGTCCGGGCGGGCCGGTCCCCCGGTCGAACCGGGCCGGCGCACGCAGGTCCTCGTGATCGGCGGGGGGCTCGCGGGGCTCGCCGCCGCGATCCGTTTCCGTCGCGAGGGGTGGCACGACTTCCTGGTCCTCGAACGGGGCGACGAGGTCGGCGGCACGTGGCGTGACAACACCTACCCCGGTGCGGCGTGCGACGTGCCGTCGCACCTCTACTCGTACTCCTTCGCCCTGAACCCCGGCTGGAGCCGGTCGTTCTCCACCCAGCCGGAGATCCAGGCGTACATCACCCGGGTGTCGAGGCGGTACCGCGTCCGGGACCGGCACGTCTTCGGGTGCGAGGTGCTGAGCGCGCGCTGGGTGGAGGACTTTGCCCGGTGGGAGGTCGAAACCTCCCGGGGACTGTTCGTCGCGGACGTCCTGGTGGGCGCCTTCGGGGCGCTGTGCGAGCCGTCGCTGCCGGACATACCGGGGATCGAGACCTTCGCCGGGAAGATCTTCCACTCGGCGCGGTGGGACCACGACAGCGACCTGGAGGGCCTGAAGGTCGCGGTCGTCGGAACGGGCGCGTCGGCCGTCCAGATCGTGCCGGCCATCGCCCCCCGGGTCGCCGCACTCCAGGTGTACCAGCGCACCGCCCCGTGGGTGCTGCCCCGACTGGACCGCCCCTACTCCGCGCTCGAACGCCTCGCGTGCCGGTACGTGCCCTTCTACCAGCGGCTCGTGCGCGGCGGGATCTACTGGGCGCACGAGGCGCAGGCCGTCGCCCTGGCGAAGCGGCCCGCGCTGATGCGGCCCGTCGGGGCGTTCGCCCGGGCCAAGTTGCGGCGCGAGGTGCCCGATGCGGCCCTGCGGCGCCGGCTCACGCCCGACTACCGCGCCGGGTGCAAGCGCATCCTGCTGTCCAACACGTACTACCCCACCTTCGGGCAGGACCACGTCACGCTCGTCACCGACGGCATCGCGGAGGTCCGGGAGAAGTCCGTGGTCACCGCGGACGGGACGGTCCGCGAGGTGGACGCCCTGGTCCTGGCCACCGGGTTCCGGGTGACCGACTCCCCCACCTACCGCAGGATCCTCGGCAAGGACGGCCGAAGCCTCGGCGAGGTCTTCGACACCGTGGGCCGGCAGTGCTACAAGGGCACGGCGATCGCGAACTTCCCCAACATGTTCCTGCTGGTCGGCCCCAACACCGGACTCGGCCACAACTCGATGATCTTCATGATCGAGTCCCAGGTGAACTACCTGGTCGACGCCCTCGCGACCATGCGACGACGGCGCGTCCGCTCGCTGGAGGTGCGCGCCGACGCGCAGGAGGACTTCTCCCGGATGCTGCGCCGGCGACTGTCGCGGACCGTCTGGAACGTCGGCGGCTGCGCCAGTTGGTACCTGGACAAGCACGGCGACAACACCACGATGTGGCCCGGCTTCTCGTACGAATTCCGGCGGATCACGCGGAAGTTCGACATCGACGCCTACCACGTCACGACCCGAGGACCACAATGACCAGGAAAGCGGAAGCCGCGGGCTTCGCAGGGAAAGTCGTCGTCATCACCGGTGCGGGATCGGGGATCGGTCGCGCGCTCGCGCTGCGCCTCGCCGACCTCGGCGCCGATCTCGCGCTCTGCGACGTCGACGTCGACGGCGCCGAGGCCACCGCGGTGCGGTGCGAGGCCAAGGGCGTCAGGGTCAAGGTCGACCGGCTCGACGTGACCGAACGGGAGGCCGTCCTGGCGTACGCGGGCGAGGTCCGCGCGCACTTCGGCCACGTCAACCAGGTGTACAACAACGCGGGCGTCGCCTTCTACGGCGAGGTGGCGCGGGAGTCGTTCAAGGACATCGAGCGCGTTCTGGACGTGAACTTCTGGGGCGTGGTGAACATGACCAAGGCCTTCCTGCCCCACCTGATCGAGTCCGGCGACGGCCACGTGGTCAACGTCTCCAGCCTCTTCGGGCTGATCACCTATCCGGGACAGAGCGCTTACAACGCCTCCAAGTTCGCGGTGCGCGGGTTCACCGAGTGCCTGCGCCAGGAGATGCTGCTGGCCCGGCATCCGGTCCGGGTGACCTGCGTGCACCCCGGCGGCATCAAGACCGCCGTCGCCCGCAACGCCACGGCCGCGGCGGGCCTGGACGCGGCCGGCATCGCGCGCGCCTTCGACCGGCGGCTGGCGCTGCACAGCCCGGAGATGGCCGCCGACACCATCGTCGAGGGTGTCGCGCGGGGACGGGCGCGCGTCCTGGTGGGCGCGGAGGCCAAGGCCCTCGACCTGCTGGGCCGGGTCAGCCCGGTGGGCTCCCAGCGGTTCGGCACCTGGATGTCCCGCCTCCTGCGGATCGCCCCGCGCCCCGGGACCACGTCGTGAAGCCCCTACCGACCCTGCCGCTGCCGCTCGCGCGGGTACTGCTGCACCCCGGGTTCCGGCTCGCCTTCCACCACCGCCTGCCGTTCCCGGCGCAGCGCGCGCTGCTGAACGGCCTCGCCCGCCTGCAACCGCTGCCGCCGGGCACTTCCGTACGGGCCCTGCGCCTCGGCGGGCGGCCGGCCGAACGGATCACCGTCGGGCCGACGTCCGGGGCCGGAGCCGTGCTCTACCTGCACGGCGGCGGACACACGGTGGGCTCGCCCGCCACGCACCGCTCGCTCGCCGCCCACCTGGCCCGCGAGATCCGTCGGCCCGTCTACCTGCCGGACTACCGCCTCGCCCCCGAACACCCCTGCCCGGCGTCGACGCGGGACGCGCTCGCCGCGTTCGAGGCGCTGACGACCGTGGAGGGCCACGCCCCCGACACGGTCGTCCTGGCCGGTGACTCGGCGGGCGGCGCCATCGCCCTGGCGACGGCGCAACTGCTCGCCGCCGACCGGGAGCGCCTGCCCTCCGCGCTCGTCCTGGTCTCCCCCTGGACGAACCCCAACCTGGTGGCCGACCGGAGCCGCGATCTGGTGATCAACCGCCGGTGGGCGCTGTCCTGCGCCGCCGCCTACCTGGGCGCCGGCGACCCCGCCGACGCCCGCTACGCCCCGCTGCTCGGTCCGATGGCGGGGCTGCCGCCGACCTACCTCCACACCAACACCCGCGAGCTGCTGTACTCCCAGTGCCTCGACCTCGCCGTGGCCCTGCGGCGGGCGGGCGTCCCGCTGCGCTACGCGGAGAGCGCCGTCCTGTGGCACGCGGCCCAGGCACAGGCGGGGCTGGTCGCGGAGGCGGCCGCGTCGCTGCGCGACATCGGCGACTTCCTGACGGCGAACTGGTCGCGCGGCCGGGCGGAGGCCGCCGCGGCCGCCGGCCGCGACGGGGCGCGCTCCTCTTGAACGCGGGTGGGCCCCGCGCATCGGCCGGTTACCGGCCGTTGCGCGGGGCCCACCCGCGTTCAGGGTCCCGTCGGGGCCAGGCCGAGCTTCTCGGCCCACAGCACGGCGAGTTGCGCGGCCATGCCCGCGGCCGCGTCGCCGCGAAAGCGCCGGCGGGCGGGCGGCGCGGGCGCCGGTTCCGGGAGCGCCGGAACCCCGTCGAGCAGGACGCCACCGCGCGGGGTACACCAGCCGAACGCGGCGGTGTCCACCCACCGGCGGACGCCGGCGGCGCCGCGGATCTCCAGTTGCAGCCGGCCCCGCAGGCCGACCGGCAGCCGTGTGCCGTCGGTGTCGTCGACGATCCGGGCTCCGGTCGGGGCGCCGCCCGGGACGTCCGGCAGGGCCCCCGGCAGTACGGCGAGGGCGGCCGGCGCACGCACGACCCGCGCGGGCGGCGCGAAGGGGATCGAGCCGACCGCGACCGACGGGTCGGCGACGGCCGCGGCGAGCAGGTCACCGTAGTGACGGGCGAGCAGCCGCACCGTGGCCTCGTCGAACAGTTCCTCGGCGTAGCGCAGGACGAGGTCCGTCGCGCTCACGTCGAGGGACACGTCGCACGGGGTCGGCCTCGGGCCGCCGGGCGCGAGCAGCGGGGTGACCTCGGTGACGCCGACGCCCGGCAAGGTCAGCGGCACGGATTCGCCGACCACCCGGAAGGAGAACCGGGGCGCGAGCGCGGGCGCGCCGTCCCGGTCGAGGCCCGCCTGCTCGGCCTCGCGCACGACCAGCGCCTCGAAGGGCTCGTCGGGACGGTACGCGCGGCGCAGCAGGGCGACCGGGTCTGCCTGGCGGCCCGCGCGTTCGGACGGCGTCGGATCGACGGCGCCGGGGTGCGCCACGAGGACGGTGACCTCCCGCGTCCCCGACCAGCGGGCGAGTAGCACCTCCAGGCCGGCGAGCAGGACGACGAACCGGGGCACCCGGCACCGGTACGCCAGGGCCTCGACTCCCGCGAGCACCGCCGGGTCCCACCGGTGGCGCACCACGGCGGCGGTGAAACGATCCGCCGCGGGTTGCGGGAGGGGCGGTACGGCCGGACTCCCGCGGCGCCGGCCCGCGCGGCCGCGCAGGCGCGCCGGCGGGGACGGGGGCGGGGGCGGCGCCTGCGCCTCACGCGCGTACAGCGCGCCCAGTTCGCGGCGGAACACGCCTTCGGCCCGACCGTCCCACGGGCCGCGGCCGGCGCGGACGACGAGGACGTGGTCCCGCGTGCCGAGCCGGAACAGTTCGACGCGCGGTCGCGACGGGGCCGGCGCGGCGGCCGCCGCGCGGGCGGCCGGCAGGTCGCGGAGCGCGGACAGGTCCGGTACGTCCGTAATGGTCAGGGGCGCGGGCGCCTCCTGCCCCGCGCGGGGGGTGAGCGCGCCGAGGGCCCGCTCCAGCGCGTCGACGTCCAGCGCGTGGTCGAGCCGCCAGGCCCGGGCGAGTACGTCGGGCCCGTGGCGCGGTACCGGCCGCGCCGCCGGGCGGCCGGATGTCCGGTCATCGGAGACCGGTGCGGCTTCGACCACGTGACGTTCCCTTCCCTGCTGCCCGGCGCCGGGGCGGGGCCGCGCGGCCGTCGCCACTACTTCGGGAGGTCGGCGGCTCCGCGTCCGGTGTCGGCGCGCACCACCTCGTAGTACTCGGCGACCCGCTTGGAGATGTTCGCCGCGGTGTTGCGGGCGGCGGTGGCCACGAACGGCTCCAGCGTCTTCTCGATCGCCCTGCCGGCGATTCCGCCGGGCAGCCTGAACTCGATGCGGAACTCCACCGTGCTGCGGGTCGCGTCGACTGCGGCGAAATCGAAGGTCGTGGACGAGTCCATGCCGGAGACCGACGTGTAGGCGATGCGGACGTCCTTCTCCCATTCGACCGTCTCGATGGTCGATTTCAGGGTGGACGGGCCGATCTTCGATATGGCCTCGTAGATCGAACCGGGGCCGTGGTCGAGTGCGCCGACCGGTTTGTAACTCGTCATCCCGTGCCAGTATTCGGTCACGTTCCGGTAGTCGTCCAGATAGGCGAAGGTGACGTCGAGAGGGGCGTCGCAGGTCGCGACGAAACGGACTTCGGTCACAGCGGGATCCGTTCTGTGCTCGATGGGGCGGGGCGGAAGGAGCAGGATTCGAACCTGCGTGGGCGTGAGCCCGACCGGGTTTCCCCGGACCTCGTTCGGCCGCTTCGAGTACCCTTCCAGGGTCGTTCTCTCACAGGATGTTCGTCGCCCGTACCACGCTCCACAGGGAACGCGGAGATATTCCTCCGTCGAAGGCGAAGTATTCGGGCAGCACCGCGTTCGGGTACCACTTCGACTTGTATTCGAGTTGGCTCTTGGCCGGATAGACGCGGTCGCCGTGTTCGGCGATCAGACGGATCATCCGGGTGGCGGCGCGGCTCGCGGTCGGCAGCCGGTGGATTTCGTCCAGGCCGGTGAACGGGGTGAAGCCGAAGTGCAGCCAGGGCGCCCCCAGGGCCCGTACGTGGTCGATGGCGTGGGAGTTGATCGCCTCCATGACACCCGGCGGGCAGTCCGGCAGCCGCCGGCTCAGGTCGTGCAGCCAGCCGGGGCGTGATCCGTACACGGGGGCATAGGAGACGTAGCCGATCGCGGCGCCTTCGATCCTTCCGACGAACAGCTTCCGCAGGGGCTGCCACGGGCCGCCGATCTCGCCGATCAGGAAGGTCAGTTCCTTGGTGTGCTTGCCCTTCTCCCGCAGCCACCTCGCGTCGATGTCCGCGATCTCGCCGGCGACGGCGTCGGCCCCGGCGTCGACCACGGAGACCTCCAACCCCGCGCGCTGGGCGCGGGAGATCTTGTTCCGCAGTCGTACGAAGCGCTTGCCGCGCAGGCTGAAATCCGCGAGTTCCACGGCGTAGGACGCCCCGACCTGATTCACGGTCAGTCCCAGTTCCGCCAGGAGTTCGGCGTCCTCGCGCTGGAGTTGCACACCGACGACCCGGCGGCCGTTTCGATGCGCGTGTTCGAGGAACCGGGACTGCAATTCCCTTCTGCCCGGTTTCCCGGTGAACGGCCCCCCGAATTGGATCCACCGCCGGCCGTGCGGCCGGTAGCAGATGAATCCCTCGATGCCGGTGAAGGCGAAGTACTCGTTGCCGCGGTTGAGGGCGAGGAACGCGCTCGGATTGTCCGCGTACCGTTCGAGAGCGGACACCATCGAGGCGGAGTCCTGCGGTTGGAGCGAATCGGGCACCTTCATGCGCTGTCCCCACGATCGGCGATGCGTTGGAACAGACGTTAGCGACCCCCTCTGACGCCCGTCCGACGTCACCGCCCACGGGACGTCAGGGGCGTTTCAGAGCCGCCGTCGATACTGCGGTGACGCACCACTGACGCAGGCGGCCCACCGCCACCGAGTTGTCATCGGAATCCAGATTGCAGAGGTCACTTTGACAGCGAACGTCGAATCCCGACCCATACCTTCACTGAGCAGTTACGTACGCGGAAAGGACGTGGAGAGCGGCCAGTGGGTGTACGTGCTCTCCACGCGCGCCGTGCTGGACGATTCGTTCGCGAGCCTGAGCCTGAAGCGAAAACTCGAGTCGGGCAGGATCTCGCCCGACGAGGTACCGGAGGGCGTGATCGCCGGCCGGGTGGCGGTCGCCGACAAGGAGACGTCCCTGGACGCGCTGGCCGCCGCGGCCGAGGCGACCCGGATCTGGCGCTCGGTACCGCTCACGACGCGGTTCGACGGCTGGATGGAGCTGCTGCGCGCCACCATCGACGAACACGGCGACGAGCTCGTGCGGCTGCTGACCCTGGAGGGTCATCCCCTGGAGCTCGCCAAGTGGGAGATCTCCGGGATGCGCGAGCTGACCCGCAAGGAGACGACGCAGTACCTGCGCGGGCAGCTGTGGCAGGAGTTCGCCGTGGACGGGCGTCGCAACATCGTGCGGCGGCAGGCCGACGGCGTCGTGTGCATCACGCCGCCCGCCAACGCCCCGCTGGTCAGCGCGCTCCTGGGCACCATGTGCATTCCCGGGGGCAACGCGGCCGTCGTGCGCGCCCCGCGCACCGCGCCGTTCGGCGTGACCTACGCGCTGCGCCACCTGATCGCGCCGATCCTGGACGAGATCGGCGCCCCGCCGGGGCTCCTCAACATCGTGTGCGGGCATCCCGGGCCGATGCTGGACGCCTGGATCAACAGCCCGCACGTGGACGACATCATGTACTTCGGTGACGTCCCCAGCGGCCTCAAGCTGGAGGGCCGGTGCATCGAGGCCGGCAAGAAGCCGATCCTCGAACTGGCCGGCAACGACGTGGTCCTGGTCTGGAAGGACGCGGACCTCGACCGGGCCGCCGACGCGCTCGTCGAGAGCTTCTACGGCTCCGGCCAGCTCTGCATGATCCCCAACCAGGCGGTCGTCCACCCGGACGTGGCGGACGACCTGATCGCCCGCGTCGTGGAGCGGGCGAAGGCCCTGCGCCCGGGTTACCCGGACGAGGAGGGCGTGCTGCTCTCCCCCGTTCTTCGGCACGACAAGTTCAACCAGTTCCTGGCCGATGCCGTCGAGCACGGCGCGACCGTCGTCACCGGCGGCCACGGCATGCAGATCGACGGGACCCGGGACAGTTCCGGATTCTTCCTCGAACCGACGGTGCTCCGGGTCGACGGGCTGCGCGGGGCGCGCGAGGCGGACGTGGTCAAACACGAGACGTTCTTCCCGTTGCTTCCGATCGTCGTCCCCGAACCCGCCGACGACGACACCCTGTTCGACAGCTTCGTCGAGTTCGTGAACACGAACCTGTACGGGCTGCGGAACTCGCTGTGGGCGCGGGACGGGTCGGTGATCGACCGGTTCGTGTCCGAGACGGTCAAGGGCGGACTGCTCAAGGTCAACGACTCGCACATCGCCTTCACCGCGCCGCTGCCCTCGCACGGCGGCACCGGGCTGACGGGCGGGGCCTTCGGTGAGGCCAACTACCCCGTGTTGCGGACCACGCACCTGCAAGGGGTGTCCATCGTCGCGAACGACTGCGCGCGACCGTCCGAGGAGGAGGAGCGCGATGCGCACGCTTGACGAGGCCCGCGAGGTCTGTGAGAAGTACCTGCCGGGTCTCCTGGGCAAGCTGTCGGAGATCCCCCTCGCCGAGTTGGAGAAGCCCGGCAACCGCGCCCTGGAGCTGTTCCGGGCGAGCGGTGGTCCGGCCCTGGTCATTCCGAAGAGCTACTCGGGATCGGGCGCCACCCCGCTGGAGGCGATCCAGGTCACCCGCGCGATCGGGGCGGCCGCGCCGTCCCTGGCCGTGGCCTCGACGATGCACCACTTCTCGGTGGCGACCATCTTCACGCTCGCCGAGAGCCTGCGCTCCAGCGGTGTCGAGTGGGCGCTGCTGGAGGGCATCGCCTCGCAGAACTTGTTGGTGTCCTCGGGGTTCGCCGAGGGGAACCCCGGACAGGGGATCCTGTCGCCCACCGTCGGCGGTGTGCGCAAGGACGGCGGCATCGTCGTCAACGGGTCGAAGCGTCCTTGCAGCATCTCGCGCTCGATGGACCTGCTGTCGGCGAGTGTCTCGGTGCCCGCGGAGGGCGGCGGATCCGAGACGGTGCTGATGCTCGTGCCGGCGGACACGCCCGGTGTGTCCGTCCACCCGTTCTGGGGCAGCAACGTGCTGGCCGGCGCGGAGAGCGACGAGGTCCGGCTGACCGACGTCTTCGTCGACGACCGGCTGCTCGTGCCCACCGACATCGGTGACCAGGGCGAGCTCGACGAGTTGCAGACCGTCGGGTTCATGTGGTTCGAGATGCTGATCACCTCCTGCTACCTGGGCATGGCCAGCGCCCTGGTGGAGCGGGCCTTCGCGAGCGGGAAGCTGAGCGCGGAGCAGGTGACGGACCTGGGCGTGCGCGTCGAGAGCGCGGCGCAACTGCTGGAGGGCATCGCCCGGCAGTTGATCGCGAAGGAGGGCGACAACGCCGCCCTCACCAAGGCCATGATCGCCCGGTACGGCGCCCAGGAGGCGATCGTCGACACCGCGAAGCGGGCGGTCGAGGTCCTGGGCGGCATGGCGTTCATCTCGTCGCCCGACGTGGCGTACCTCGCCGCGGCCTGCCACTGCGTGAGCTTCCATCCGCCCTCCAAGGCCGGCACCAGCCGGGCGCTGGCCGCGAACTTCGCCGGCGACGTACTCAGGTTCGAGTGAGGTACCAGATGCCCGACAGAACAGGCACGGACAACACACCGGTCGCGAACGGCGCACCGGCCACGAACGGCGCACCGGTCACTTACGGCGCACCGGTCACGGACACCCCGCCGCCGGCGGACGACGCGTGGGTGGCTTCGGCGTACCGACGCACGATGAGCTCGGGCCGCGCCCGTCTGGCCGACGTACTGGGCGGCCAGGTGGAGGTGGAGTCGTCCGGCGCGTGGATCACCACGAGCCGGGGACAGCGGATCCTGAACGTCGGGGGGTACGGGGTCTTCATCACCGGCGCCCGGCACCCCACCGTGGTGCGCGAGGTCGAGCGCCAGCTGCGGACGCATCCGATCGGCACCCGGATCTTCCTCGACCCGGCGGCAGCGCGGGCGGCCGACCTCCTGACGTCGGTGACCCCGCCGGGCCTGGACCGCGTGCACTTCTCGGGATCCGGGACGGAGGCCGTCGAAGCGGCGATCAAGCTCGCCCGACTCAACGGCCGTCGGCGTCTGGTGTCGATGACGGGCGGCTACCACGGCAAGACCATGGGCGCCCTCTCGGTGACCGCGCGGGAGACGTTCCAAAAGCCGTTCCGGCCGCTGCTGCCGGACGTCGAACACGTACCGTTCGGCGACGTCGAGGCGTTGACGCGGACCCTGAGCCGGCATCCGGGCGAGGCCTGCGTGATCGTCGAACCGGTGCAGGGCGAGGCCGGGGTGGTGATCCCGGCCCCGGGCTACCTCCGGGCCGTGCGCGAGGCGTGCACCCGGTACGGTGCGCTGCTCGTCGTCGACGAGGTGCAGTCGGGTCTCGGCCGGCTCGGCGCGTGGTGGGGTTGTGACGCGGAGGGCGTCAGCCCCGACATCCTCCTGTCGGGGAAGGCGCTGGGCGGTGCGGTGATCCCGGTCGCGGCGACCATCGCGACGCAGGAGACCTTCTCCGTCCTGGACCGCGACCCGATCCTGCACACCTCGACGTTCTCGGCGGCGCCGATCGCGATGGCCGCCGTGTGCGGCGCGATCCTGGCGATCCGGGAGGACGGCCTGGTCGAGCGGGCCGCCGCGCTCGGCGCCCGGCTCACACCGGAGCTGGAGCGGATCATCGCCACGTACCTGCCGCACCATCCGTACGAGGTGCGCGGCGCGGGCCTGCTGATCGGGATCGAGTTCGCGGACCCGGCCATGGCGGCGGACCTGTTCATGGCGCTCGTCACCCACGACGTCATCGCGAACCTCTCGCTCAACTCGGATCACGTCGTGCGGCTGACGCCGCCCGCGACGATGACCGATTCCGACGTGGCCTTTCTTTTCGAACGGTTCGAGCGGGCGGCCAGGTCGGTCGCCGAGCGGAACCCCGAGTACGAGGTGCCGGCACATGCGTAGCCTGGAATTGAAGTTGCAGTCGTTCACCGCGGACGCGGACCTCGCGTACCGGCGCATCACCGACTTCGAGAAGTACCCGGAGTTCGTGGACGAGGTGCGCTCCGTCGTCGTCCACGGGAACAAGGGCGACGAGCCGCTCGTCAGCGAGTGGGACATCCTCTTCCGCAACGGTCCGCTGCGCTGGTCCGAGGTGGACTACCTCCAGCCGGACCTGCGCCGGATCGTCTTCGAACAGACCGCCGGGGACTTCGACGTCTTCCGCGGGTCCTGGCGGGTGGAACCCATCGCGGGCGGCTGCGAGGTGACGTTCGAGGCCAGCTTCGACTTCGGCATCCCGAGCCTGGCCGGCGTGCTGGAGCCCATCGCGACGAAGGTCCTCAAGGAGGCCATCGCCACCATCGTGTACCGGCTGCTCGGGGAGGCGCACGTCGTCGGCGATCCGGCGACGGCCATGGCGGTGACCGCGCGGCTGGGCGCCCGTCGCGAGCCCGACACCGCGCTGTCGGCGTAGTCAGGAGGCCGGCGATGGATCACGTGAACCGGTTCGAGAGCCGGGTGACCTTCCGACTGCTGCGCGCGGAGTACGCCGTCGCGCTCGTCGTGAGCGCGGCGCTCATGCTGCTGCACCTGTCGGAAGTGCGCTGGTGGGTGGCGGTGCTGCTGTTCGTCTACATCGACCTGATCGGCTACATCCCGGGGGCGATCGCGTTCCGGCGCGCCCCGGACGGTCGGATCCCGAAGGTCTACCACGTCCTCTACAACACGATGCACAGCTTCGTCACGCACGCCGTCGTCCTCGGCGTCTGGGCGGCGGTCGCGGGCTTCGAGTGGGCCTTCCTCGCCGTGCCGATCCACCTGTGCGGCGATCGCGCGATCTTCGGCAACTTCCTGAAGTCCTTCCACGTGCGGTTCGAGCCGGTGGCGGTCCCCGCGTTCGTGGAGTTCGAGGAGCGTGTCGTCGCACAGCACACCGCGGAACATTCGACGCCCGAACGGGTCTGAGGTGAGGAACACATGTCCGTGCGCAGTGAACGCCCGATCAGTGAACGCCCGATCATCATCGGCGCGGGGCCGGGCGGCCTCGCGGTGGCCTGGACGCTGAAGGAGGCCGGTCTCGATCCCCTGCTCATCGACCGGGAGAAGATCGCCTGCTCCAGTTGGCACGCCTACTACCCGTCGCTGCGGATGAACTCGTGGCGCCGGTTGAGTTCGCTGCCCGGCATGCGGCTCTCCGCGGAGTTCGGCCCGTGGCCGATGCGCAACGACTTCCTCGCCTACATGAAGAAGTACGTCGAGGTCCTCGACCCGGACGTGCGCTACGAGACCGAGGTGCACCGCGTCGATCGGGAGGCGGGCCGCTGGGTGGTGCGGACCTCGGGCGGGGACCTGCACACGCGCACCGTCGTCGTCGCGACCGGTCTGCACCGCAAGCCCTTCGTGCCGGACTGGCCCGGACTGGACGAGTTCGAGGGCGAGTTCCTGCACGCCCGGTCCTACACGGTGCCCGATTCCTTCGTCGGCAAGGACGTCCTGGTGGTCGGCTGCGGCCCGACCGGGATCGACATCGCGGTGGCGGTGGCGAACGCCGGCGCGTCCCGGGTGCGGATGTCGATCCGCAACATGCCGGTGCTGTTCAAACTCAGCCCGACCACGTCGTTGCTGTGCCAGGCCATCAAGCACGGCCCGCTGCCGCACGCGCTGGTCAACCGGGCCAGTCTGCTGATGCACAAGATGCAGTGGGGCGACCTGTCGGAGTACGGTCTGGCCGCGCCCAAGGAGGGCACGATGGCGGGCGTGGCCCGCATCGGGCACTCGTACGGGGCCATCGACCGCGGCCTGATACCCGCCGTGCGGGACGGGTCGATCGAGGTCGTCACCGGGGTCACCGGGTTCGACAAGAAGGCCGTGCTCCTCGAAGACGGCGCGAGCATCAAGCCGGACGTCGTCATCGCCTCGACCGGACAACGGCCCGACATGGAACGCTTCCTGGGGCACCTGGACGTCCTGGCGCAGCCGGGCGGACGTCCGATCGTCCACGGCGGCCGGACCGCCGCGCACGCGCCCGGAATGTACTTCCAGGGCTACCGGCTGCCCCCCGGGCAGCTGCCCGACATGGCGGTCGACGCCCGGGCCATCGCCCGCGCCGTCACCGGTGGCCGCCGGTTCCCCCTCGCGGGCGTGCGCGGGAGGCGCCGGTGAACGGCTCCGGGACCCCTTGGGCGAGCGGCGGGGACACGGTCGCGCGCCCCCGCCTGCACGGGCGCCTGCGCTGCGACGTCGCCGTCGTCGGCGCGGGGCTGACCGGGCTGTCCACCGCGGTCGAGCTCCTCGAACTCGATCCCGACCTGAGGGTCGTGGTGGTGGAGGCGGACCACGTGGCGGCCGGTGCGAGCGGCCGGGGCACCGGGCTGCTCGGCCCCCGGGTGGGGCCGCCGCTGCGGGTGGCCCGCCGGCGGTACGGCGACGACGTGGCGCGCGCCTGCCACCTGTGGTCGATCGCGGCGGTCCGGCACGTCCTGGACCTGGTGCGGCGCCACGAGATCGCGTGCGACCTGACCCCGGGGAGCCAACTCGTCGTCGCCCGCGACGAGAAGGGCGCCGAGGAACAGCGGCGGGAGGCCGATGCCGCCGGCGCCCTGGGACTGCCCGTCGCGCTGGTCGAGCGGGACGAGCTGCCCGCCGTCGCCTCCCGCCATCTCGGCGGACTGCGCTACGGAGGGGCCGCGACCCTGGACCCGGCCGCGCTCACGGGGCAGCTCGCCAGGATCGGTGAGCAGCGCGGCCTGACCGTCCTCGAACGCAGTCCGGTGCGCGCCGTCCGGCGGGGGCTGCTGACCACGCTCGCCACCGACGACGGCGAGATCGTCGCCGATCACGTCGTGGTGGCGGTCAACGCGTTCGGTGCGGCGCCGGGCGCGCCGGCGGGGGTGGTGGGGGTGCGGGTGCAGGCCGGGGTGACGCGCAAGCTCCCGCAGGAGGCGCTCTCCGCGTTGGACGGTTTGCACTCCGAGCCCCTGATCGAGCACGGCGAGCTGTCGCCGTACTTCCGGCTGACGCCCGACGGGCGGCTGGTGGTCGGCGGCGGCGCGGTGCGGCGGGGCCCCTTCGGTTCCGTGGCGCCCGCGCCGGGCCGGCTGCGGGCGGCCGTACGGGCCCTGTCCCCGACGCTCGCCGACGTGGAGATCGAGTCCTCCTGGGCGGGTCCGGTCGCCATGACGCGCGACGGGCTCCCGATCGTCGGTCACCACCGCGACGAGCCCGGCCTGCTCCACGCCGGGGGGTGCAACGGGCACGGGCTCGCGGTCTCGGCGTACAACGGCGCCCATCTGGCGCGCCGGATCGTCGAGGGCGCCGGGGACGACCTGTCGTTCGCCCTGCCGTGGGTGCGGTCGAAGGGGCCGTGGGTGCCCCGGGGGCGCCTCGTGGACCGGGCGCTCGACCGCTATCTGGCCCATCTGAGCGCCGAGACCGGACGGTCGTCGGCGCCGGGCCCCGGCCCGGTCGCCGCGCCGGCCGGGCGGAGCAGCCACGCACGACGGACGGAGAGCACATGAGCAGGGTCGGGCGCGACAACGCGAGCGCCAACGAGCGGTTGATGACGTCGGCGTCGATCAGCAACGTGTCGATCACCGGGTCGATGGACCGGATGCCTCCGGGACCGTCGGAATCGGTGCTGCGGCAGACCATCAGGTTCCGGCGGGGGCGCCAGCACTACCTGCCGCTGATGCACGACCGGTACGGGGACATCGTGACCCTGCGGGTGGTGCCGGGCGGCCCGTTCGTCATCCTGCGCGATCCCGAGCACATCAAGGAGGTGTTCCGGGGCGCTCCGGAGGTCTTCCACGCGGGCGAGGGGAACTCGCTCCTCGTGCCGATCGTCGGCCGCCATTCGCTGCTGACGCTCGACGCCCCCGATCACAAGCCGGCGCGCAAGCGGATGATGCCGCCGTTCCACCACGACCGCATCGCCGCGCTTACGACGACGATGCGGGAGATGGCCGAGCAGGAGGCGCGCGGTTGGCCGGTCGGCGAACCGGTCCGGTTCCTGGACCGGGCGTACGCGCTCACCCTGGAGATCATGGTCCGGGTGGTGTTCGGCGTCGACGACCTGCGGCGCGCGGCGGAGCTGAGCGCGGCCCTGCGCCGGGTGTCGGACATCGGCCTGTCGGACATCCTGGTGTGGATCCGCCCCGAACTCGGCCGGGTCTGGCCCTGGCGCAACGTGGTGCGCAACCTCGAACACGCCGACGCGCTGATCTACGCGGAGATCGCCCGGCGCCGCCGCGATCCCGGGCGGTCGGGGCGCACGGACGTCCTGTCGATGCTGGTGGAGAGCGAACCCGACGACGAGGTCGTGCGCGACGAGGTGATGACGCTGCTCGTGGCGGGGCACGAGACGACCGCGGTCGCGCTCGCCTGGCTCTTCGAGCGGCTGCTGCGCCACCCCGACGTCCTGGCGCGGGTCCGCGAGGGGCTCGACGATCCCAAGGACGCGTACCGGACCGCGGTCTTCAAGGAGGCGCTGCGGGTCCGGCCGGTGATCCACAACGTGGCCCGGCGACTGACCGAGCCGATCGAGCTGGGGGGGTACCGGCTTCCGGCCGGCGTCGCGGTGCTGCCGTCCGTCGGGGCCGTGCAGTGCGATCCGCGGTTGTGGGGCGCCGACGCGAGGCGCTTCCGGCCGGAGCGGTGGCTGGAGGGCTCGCCGCCGCAGAACGCCTGGATCCCGTTCGGGGGCGGCGTACGCCGGTGCATCGGCGCCATGTTCGCCCAGGTGGAGGTGGAGACGGTGATGGCGGGGGTGCTGCGGACCGTGGAACTGCGGGCCGTCGATCCCGGGGACGAGGGCAGCGCCATGAACCACATCACCATGATCCCCAAGCGGGGGGCGCGGGTCAGCGTCGTGCGCCGGCTCCGTCCGTAGCGCCGGCCGGAGCGCCGTCGCCGGCCGGAGCGCCGTCGCCGGCCGGAGCGCCGTCGCCGGTCCGAGCGCCGTCGCCGGTCGGGAACAGCGTGTCGAGAAGCAGCATCAGGAGAGGTGGGAGCATGACACGAGGTCTGCGCGTCGCCGTGGTGGTCAACCCGGCGGCAGGGGGTGACGGGGATCGGATGGTGGCCGCCCTGGAGGCGGTCGGCGCCGCCGAGGTGCGCACCGTACGGACGACCGCCCCGGGCGATGCCCGCGACATCGCCTTCAAACTGGCCGGCGCGGCGGAGCCGCCCGACCTGATCGTCAGCGTGGGGGGCGACGGCACGGTCTGCGAGGTGGCCACCGGCCTCTTCCGTGCCGGTGAGGCGGGCGCCGGCGCGGTCCCGCCGCTCCTGGTCGCGCCGGGCGGCACCGGGAACTCGGTCTACCGCGGGCTGTGGAACGACGAACCGTGGGAGAAGGTGGCCGCGCTCGCGCTGCGCGGCGGGGCGGCCGTACGGACGATCGACCTGGCCCGGATCGAGCAGAACGACCACGTCGTGGTGCTCGGCTCCGGCAGCGGGCTGTTCGCCGCGACGTTGCTGGCCGCGCGGAACCGGCCGGAGAAGGGCCGGGACCTGTTGATGGCGGCCGCGCTGGCCGCGATGGAGGACCACGAGCCGTACCCGGGACGGGTGACCGTCGACGGGAAGGTGCTCCACGAGGGCGGTGTCGTCGAGACGATCGTCGGCGGATTCCGTTACCGCGGCGGGCTGTTGAACCTGGTTCCGACATCGATCGTCGACGACGGCCTGCTCGACGTCACGGTGGTGACCTCGGCCGTGGACATGGCGGCCTTCGCGCAGGCCGCCGTCCTGGGCGACGTGCACGACGTCCCCGGCATCCTGTGGGGCCGCGGGGAGCGGATCACCGTCGCGGACACCGGTGGTCGGGCGGTGCTGTTCGAACACGACGGCGAGGTCATGCCGCGGAACACGCCCTCCTACGACATCCACGTCGTCCCCGCGGCTCTGACCGTGCTGACGGCGGCGGACGCGCCGGCCTGGTTCAAGGAGGGCTGACCCGTGGTGGGTGTCGGTTCCCTGCGAACGGCCGAGGCGGCGCCGAGCGACGCGTCGTGCCGCGCGTACTTCCGCAAGCTCACGGCCGGCGTCGCCGTCGTGACCGCGTGCGGCGACTCCGGGTGGTCGGGAACGACCGTGAGCACCCTGACGAGCGTGTCGATGGATCCGCCCGTCGTGCTGTGCTGCGTGTCCCGCGAATCGCGCACGGTGGCCGCGATCCGGCACGCCGGGCGCTTCGCCGTGCACCTGTTGTCCGAGGACCAGCGGTACCTGGCGGAGCGGTTCAGCCGGCCGCCCAGCGACAGTGCGCGGTTCGAGGACCTGGGTCACGAGGTCCGGCTGGTCCGCGGCGCCCCGTCGATCGCGGGGGCGCTGACGATCGGCTGGTGCGAGGTGTACTCCCTGGACGAGGTCGGCGACCACGTCGTGGTGTACGGACGGCTGACCGCCGTGCGCGTCGGCGACGGGCGACCGCTGCTGTGGCACGAGCGCGCCTACCGCGCGCTGGAGGACCGGACCGGTTTCCCGAGCGGCACGGGGCGCGCGCTCCCCGTGCCGCCCCACGACGGGGGTACCCGCACATGACGTCCACCAGGCCCGTCGCCGTCGCGCCGGCTCCGCCCGACGACCGTCCGGGGGCGAGCCTGACCACCAGGCTGGCCGCCTGGGCCCGGACGGTGACGTACGAGGACATCCCCGAGCACACCCGGGCGGCGGCGCGCAGTCAGCTCGTCTCGAACCTCGCGGCCGTGCGCGGTTCGTTGGAGCACCCCGTCGGCGCGAGGATCGTCGGCGCGTTCGGTCCCCCGCTCCAGTCCGACGCCGGTCGGTCCGCCTACGTCCTGGCGGCCCTGGCGACGGCGCTCGACTTCGACGAGGTGGCCTACTCGGGGCACGTGTCCGCCGGCGCGGTGAACGTCGCGATCGCCGAGGCGGTACGGGGCGGCCTCGACGGGAGGTCGCTGCTGACCACGATCGTCGTGGCGAACGAGTGCGCGGCGCGCGTCTCGGCGGCCACGATCCTCAGCCCCTTCTTCCGCGGCCAGACGAACACGCACTGCCACCTGGCGAGCGCGGCGGCGGCCCGGCTCCACGCCCGGGGCGCGTCGGAGCGGGAGTGGACGGCGGGGCTGGGCATGGCGTTCGGGATCCTGGCCGTTCCCCTCCACCACGGGGTCGTCACCAGCGACGTCAAGGCGCTCGGCGCGGCGGCGCCGATCCGCCTGGCGCTCGACGCGTGCGACGCCGCGGCCCACGGGTTGGCCGGGCCGGACACGATCCTCGAACACCCCGAGGGGTTGTTGGCGCACCTGTCGGCCGTGCCCCTGCCGGACGCGGTGACCGAGGGGTTGGGGCGGCGCTGGCACACGGACACCCTGACGTACAAGCGCTTCCCGGGCAGCGCCTACCTGCACGCCGCCTTCGACTGCGCCGAACGCCTCCACCGGCGGCTCGGCGCGCTCGACGCCTCTCGCGTGCGGCGCGTCCTCGTCCACGGCTCGCTGCTCACCTGGCAGATGGAACGCAAGGTCGCCCGGGACCTGCACGGCACCGACACCAGTGTGTCCGCCGCGACCCTGTCGATCGGGTACGGCGTCGCCACGCTGCTCTCGACCGGGGCCTTCGGGGTGTCGGACCTGACCCCCGCGGCGATCGCCGACGAGGCCCGCTGGTCCCTGGCGGACAAGGTCACGGTCGAGCACGACATGCTGCTGTCGGAACGGATGGTGCGGGCGACGTCCCCGCTCGGCGAGGCCCTGCGACAGGCGGGCGACCGGGCGCTGGACTGGCCCGAACTGCACACGTGGGGCGGTGCGGACGTGCCGCGGATCCTGGCCGGGCTGGGCGCCCCGGAGGAGACGCTGGAGAACGCCACGATGGCGATCGGCGCCAGGGTCGCCGTCGAACTGGTCGACGGCACCGTCGTGACGGAGGAGTGCGAGGCCTTCATCGGCTCGGCGGGCCCGGCGACGCGCCGGGACCACCGGTCCCTCGTCCGCGCGAAGTTCCGGGCCGTCGGTGGCGCGGACGACGTGCTGTCCGAGTTGGAGGACGTCGACGTGCTCGATCCGGCCGGGACGGAGCGGGCCCTGCGCGGGGCGGTGCGCGTGGATCACCACTGAGTCCGGCGGTCGCGGATCGGGCGGTCGCGGCTCCGGTGGTCGCGGCTCCGGTGGTCAGGAGTCCGGTGGTCGGTCGAACTGCGCGACGATCGGGCCGAGTTTGACGCGCGTCGAGATCGAGAGCTTGCGGAAGATGTTGCGCAGGTGGAAGTTGACGGTGTGCGGGGAGAGGTCGAGTTGCTTGGCGACCTGTTGGTTGGTCATGCCGCGGCCCACGAACCGCGCGATCTCGCTCTCCCTCAGGCTCAGTGAGGCGATCGGCCTCGGCTCGGGGGGCGCGGGGTCGGCGGCTTCGGCCCGCGCCCGCGCCTGCGCGGTACGCGCGTGGTCGTCCGCGGCGGCCGTCGGTCGGGCGGCAGGTTGTGGGGCGGTCGGTCGCCGGGGGCGGGCCGGGGCGGCGGCGAGCGGCTTCGGGTCGGGGGCCGCCGGCGGGGAGGGCCGGTGCGGCGCCGGGGCCGCGGGCTGCCGGTCCGCGCCGAAGTCCAGGAGCGAGGTCAGTTCGGGCTTCTCCCCCGCCGCCGCGGCCCGCGCGCTCTGCGCGGCGCTCTCCAGCAGGGTGAACCCGCGGTTGTCGTTCGCCAGCCGTTCGATGGCCCGCAGGCAGCGGTCGGCGAGGGCGGTGTCCCCGGCCCGGCGTGCGACGGCGATCAGCCACGCCGGTCGTGCGGGGTCCTCGATGAGGCTCGCCGAACCGGTGTTGAGCAGGTGCCACTTGGCACGTATCTGCTCGGCGGCCGCGTGGGGCCCCTCCTGCGCGGCGACGAGGGCCGTTTCGGCGAACGCGGCGCGCGCGACGGAGTCGGGCAGGGCGTAGTGGTCGACCTTCGCGTGGAAGGAGTCCAGGGATTTCACGGCCCGGCCCCAGTCGCCGAGCGCCAGGTGGGCGGTCGCCGCGACGGAGAGGGCGAGCTTCACGCCGACGGCCGAGTCGTGTTCGTCGCTGACGCGCACGGCCGACGAGGCCGCCTCGATCGCCTGGTCGAACCGACCGGCCTGGAGGTGCAGTACCGAGCGCAGTGCCTCGGGCAGGGACCCGAGCACGTGGAGACCGGTGCTGTCGATGAGGTTGTCGAGGTCGCGCACGACGCGGTGTGCCTGGAGGGAGATGTGGATGTCACTGAGCTTCTTGGCGAAGAGCAGGTAGGCGTAGACGCGCCATACCGGGGCCACGTCGTGGGAGTGCTCGACGGCGGAGCGGTTGAGCGACAACCCCTGGAGCAGGCTCCCGGAATGCCAGTGCTCGTCCGATTCGACGCACAGGGCGGCCACTTTGAGCGCGTCCGACCCGGAAACGCTCTCGTCGGCCGCCTCGGCCATCCATCGCTTCGAGTCAGCGCCGATCACGGACCCCATGAACAGCCGGAGCGCGATCACGTCCCGGTACCCGGGCATGGACCCGTCCAACTCGTCGAGCGTCCGGTCGACGGCGGCCAGCGCGTCGCCGATGTCACCTCGGACGAATGCGATCCGTGCGTCGTCGAGCGTCCGGAGGATATCGATGGGTAATGATCCGGAGCAATAGGAATTGATGAGGTAGAGAATATCGCTCATGGATGTCGGGGCGGCGGATTCTAAATTGGATGAATTCCGAACCTTCCGCTCCGCGCCGCTCTGCGGCCCTTCCATCTTTCCCCCCGGTTGAGCTTCAAGGTCGGGCCGGCCGCCGCCGGTCCGCCGCCCGCCTCCGACGACGGCTCCGACTCGGTCCGCACCGGCAGGGGGTGACGGGACACGAACGGCCGCCATCGGCGGTGATTTGCGGCAGCCTCGCCGGGGACCGGAGTGAATGAGGTCGACCCCTTTACCACACGACCCTTGCCTCCTGTCCACACATTGACCCATTTCCGCATGGCCCGGGCAACCCTAAATCGCGCGGGTGTTCAATTGCTAGACCTACCCACAAGTCACCCGGATCCTCGTACGAATTCCCCACGAATGAGAATGGCCAATTTTCGAGCCCGACTTGGTGCCGGGAATCCCGTTCATTTCGCTTGTCAGTGATTGGCCTGATTGCATCGGTTTCATGCCGTTCCTCGCCACCGGTCGCGGGCGGCGAGGCACGGCCGGAGGCCGCGCACGACGGCGAGGGCGGCCCGGCGGGGGTGACGCGGACGACACGGTCGCCGAATGAAATCGGCCCGGACCACGAGGTCGTGGTCCGGGCCGCGATCGGGCCTGGCGTTCGGTGCCGGGCGCGGGGCGCCGGGCTCAGCCGCGCAGCGCGGAGGCGAAGATTCCGGGCAGCGCCGACCAGCGGGGCGCGGCGGCGAAGTCGGCGAGCAGCCGGCCGGTGCCGGCGGCGGTCCGGTTGCCGACGAACCACGGGGGCTTCGGGGACAGGGAGAGCTCCCCGTGCACGAGGGAGCGCGGAGCCGGACGGAACGGGCCGCGTACGACAGTCCGTTCGGGGCCGTCGAGCAGGATCGCGTTGTGCACGACCCCGATGCCGCTCTGCACGTCGTCCACGGTGTGCCCGGGGAAGGCGCCCCACGAGGCGTTCGCCGTCAGGTAGCCGACACCGGTCCAGGCGTTCACCGCGACGGTGCCGTACCGCAGTTCGGCGATCGCCTCGTCCAGCGCGGGGCCGAGGTCGGCGAGGGTGCCCGGGTGCGCGATGAGGTTCACGCCGAGCGTGCCGGCGAAGTCCTCGTTGGCGGTGCGGACGGCGACGTCCAGGAACTCCCGCGCGTTGCCGGGCAGTTCGACGACGCCGAGTACGGGGGCGAAGTACTCGGTGGTCAGCAGCGGTCCCGGCGCGCTCGGGTCGACGCCCTCGACGAGGACGCGTTCGTCGAGGACCCGGGCGTCCGGGTAGGCGTCCAGGGCCTGCCGCACCCGGTCGTCGCTGCCCGGGTAGTAGGCGGGGCGCGTCGGGGCCTGGGCCAGCGCCGCGCGCAGATGGGTGAGGAAACGGTCCTTCTGGGCCCAGTCGGAGCCGATGACCACGACCTGGGACGCCACGCAGTTGTACCCGCCGTTGTGGAGCCGCTGGGTGGCCACGTGCTCGGCCTGGAAGCGCAGGTCCGCCTCCGACCAGGCGCCGGGGAGCACGAGGGTCGGCGAGACGCCGCCGAGTTCGCTGGTGACGGGCTTGGTCAGCAGCGGCGTCCCGTTCCTCTTGCGGTCGGCGCCCTCGGCGCCGGCGCCGAAGACGATCGCGTCGTGCGTGGCGGCGCTGCCGGTCATGTGCACGTGCCCGACGGACGGGTGGTGGACGAGCCGGGCCCCGACGTCGGCGCCGCCCGTCAGGATCCGTACCGCCCCCACCTCGATCAGCGGGGCCAGCACCGCGCTGAACACGTCGAACAGGCCGTCGGTGATCGGGTTGAGCTTGAGGGCGACGACGCGGTTGTGGGCGTACAGCTCGTACAGCACGTCCAGCACCGGGATGGAGGTGATGTTGCCGGCGCCGAGGACCACCCCGACCCCCGCCGTCCGCTCGGGCCGGCGCTGGCCGAGGCCGGCCCGCTCGCGCATCCGGGCGGCGCTCACCCCCGGGGGCATCCACACCTCGGCGGAGAACCCGCTCAGCAGCAGCCGGTCGTGGATCCCGTGCGGCAGCACCCGTACGGCGACGCGTCCGCCCGGCGCCTCGGCGAGGGAGAACCCGTCGACCGGGCTGCGTCCGCCCGCCAGGGCGCGCACGCTCTCGGCGAGCGCGGCCGTACCGGTCAGCACCGGGTAGGGGCCGGACATCCACTCCTCGCCGAGCAGCGGGCTGCCGTCGGGCAGGCGCTTGTACGCCGCCGCCGCGCGCACCCAGGCCTCGGACTGCGCGGCGGTGGCGGCGCGCACCTGCTCCAGCAGCCGCGCGCGCCGCGGGAGGTCGCAGGCCGCCCAGGCGGCCTCGCCCCGAACGAGTTCGGCCAGGGCCCGATCGACCCGCGCCTCCTGCTCCGCGGTCGGCGCCGACGTGGTCATCGCACGGTCTCCTTGATGAGGTCGGCCGCCTTCTCCGCGGCCATGATCGTGGGGGCGTTGGTGTTGCCCCGGGGGACCGTCGGGAACACCGACGCGTCGACGACCCGCAGCCCCTCCACCCCCAGGACGCGCAGCTCGGGATCGACCACGGACCCGATGGCACAGGTCGAGGTCGGGTGGAACAAGGTCATCCCGGACCGGCGCGCCCAGGCCAGCACGTCGGGCGCGGAGTCCGACTCGGGGACGTCGAACTGCCCGGTGATCATGTCGGCCAGTGGGGCCTGCGCCGTGATGTCGAGGGCGATCCGGACCCCTTCGACGAGGCAGTCGCGGTCCTCGGCCGTCGTCAGGTAGTTGTGCAGGATCCGCGGGGCGGCGTCCGGTCGCGGCGAGCGCAGCGTCACCTGGCCGCGGCTGGTCGGGGCGAGCACGCAGGGGCCGAGCGCGAACCCGTGTTCCGCGACGGGGCCCAGACCCTCCTGGTGGAACAGCACCGGGGCCATGTGGAGCTGCCCGTCGGGGAGCGCGACGTCCTCGCGGCTGCGGAAGAACCCGCCGGCCTCGCCGATGTTGGAGGTCAGCGGGCCGCGGCCCTCACCCTGGAGGAGGGCGGCGTTCTCCGGCGCCGCGGCGCTCAGCAGCGACTCCACGTGGGTGCGGAAGTTCAGCAGCGCCATGTAGTGGTCCTGAAGCCCGCGGCCGACGGGGAGGTCCGCCACCACGTCGATGCCGAACGGCGCCAGCGCGGCGGCCGATCCGACTCCGGACAGCATCAGCAGCTTCGGGGACTCGTAGACGCCGGCGGAGAGGATCACCTCCCGTTCGGCGCGGACCAGCTCGACGGCGCCGCCGCGTTCCACCTCCACCCCGGTCGCCCGGCCGCCTGCGATCAGCACCCGGTGGGCCCGGGTCGCCGGCAGCACCGTGAGGTTGTCCCGGGACAGCGCGGGGTGGAGCCAGGCGACGGCCGTACTGCACCGCATCCCGTCGCGCTGGGTCAACTGGTACGTGCCGACGCCCAGTTGGGTCTCACCGTTGAAGTCGTCGTTGCGTTTGTGCCCGACCCGTACGGCGGATTCGACGAAGGCGGCGGCCAGCGGGTGCCGGGACCGGCCCTCGCTCACCCGCAGGGGCCCTCCCACCCCGTGGAAGGCGTCCTCCCCGCGCTCGTTGTCCTCGGAGCGCCGGAAGTACGGCAGCACCTCGTCGTAGGACCAGCCGGTGGCCCCGGCCGCCGCCCAGCCGTCGTAGTCGGCCGGGTTGCCGCGCATGTAGATCATCGCGTTCATCGAGCTGGACCCGCCGAAGACCCGTCCCCGGGGCAGATAGGCGCGGCGGCCGTCGAGTCCCGGTTCGGGTTCGGTGTCGAGGTCCCAGTCGACCTGGCTCTTGAACAGCGTGCCGAAGGCGGCGGGAACGTGGATCTCCTGGGCGGTGTCCGGGCCGCCCGCCTCGATCAACGCCACGCGGACGTCCGGGTTCTCGGAGAGGCGTGCCGCCAGCACGCACCCCGCCGACCCGGCTCCGACGATGACGTAGTCGTAGGTGTTCATCCGCTCTCCTTTGTTCCGCCACGGTTGTGCGACCGCCGCCTTCGAGGAACGGCGGTGCGACACACGCTGTCCGCGATTTCACCTCTCCACGGCCGATCCGGCCATGGGCAGGAGGCCGGAAAAAGCCCCGTTCCCTTGTGCCCACGCACACACGGCGGCACCTAGAATCGGCGCGTGACAGCAGAGTTGGGATCCGACGAGCGTGTCGCGTCACTGGTCGGCCGGTTGCTGGTCGACGTGGATTCGCTCGCCGACGAGCTGACCGTCGAGATCGTGGACGGCGAGGACTCCTACGCCCAGAGCACGGTGCTGGACCGGGACCGGTTGCGCGCCGTGGTCCGCGACAACCTCCTGACGCTGCTGACGGCGTTGCGGGGCGGGCCGAGCACGCTGGAGGCCCCGCGCGCGGCCGGACGGCTCAAGGCCGAGCAGGGCATCCCGCTGGCGGCGCTCCTGCACGCCTACCGGATGGCCGGGCGGTTCATCTGGGACCGGCTGCTCGTGCTGACCTCGGAAGAGGAGTGCGCGACCGAGTTGCTGCCCAAGGTGTCCGACATCTGGATGGCGATCGACGAGTACTCCAGCGCGGCCGCCGAGGCCTACCGGACCACGGTCGAGGTCCGGGTCCGACGCGACACCGCGGCGCGCAGGGTGATGCTGGCGACCCTGCTGGACGGCCGGGCCGGGACCAGCGCCGGCGCGTGGGAGATCGCGCGGGTCCTGAAACTGGACCGCAAGGGGCTGTTCCTCGTGGTGTGCGCCGAGACCCACGACGGCGAGGACTCGCTGCTCGGCATGGGCGACCGGCTCCGGGCCGTCGGCATCGGCTCCGAGTGGGTCGCCCAGATCGGCGCCCTGGCGGGTCTGATGACGCTTCCGAACGAGCACATGGTGGAGACGGCCGTCGACCGGCTCACGGACACCGCGCGCTGCCGCCTCGGTGTCAGCCGCCCCTTCAGCGCCCCGATCAACGCCCCCACGGCGTGGCGCGAGGCCCAACTGGCGGTGCAGTGCCTCCCGCCGGAGGCCAACGGGGTCCACCTGTACGGAAGTTCCCCGATCGCCATCCTCGCGGCCGCCTCCCCGGACACCGCGGCGGAGGTGGCCCAGGCCGTGCTGGGGCCGCTGCGCGCGTTGCCCGAGGTGGAGCAGACCACGCTGCTGGAGACCCTGCACACCTGGTTCGCCAGCGGCGGTTCCACGGCGGTGGCGGCGAAGCGTCTGCACTGCCACCGCAACACGGTCCTGTACCGCCTCAACCGGATCGCCGAACTGACCGGACGGCGCACCACGGACGCCGAGTCGTCCGCGGAGCTGTACGTCGCCCTCCAGGCCGTCCGGCTGGGCTCCGGCCTCAGGATCGCGTGACCTCCCCCGGGTCCCGCGCCGGCGCGGGGTGCAGCGGGGTCGCGCCCAGGGCCTCGCGGTCCTCGGTCCCGAAGGTGGACCAGAGCGCGGCGGTCAGGACGAGGAGCAGACCGAAGGCGAGGTAGATCGCCTGTCCGCCGAAACGGTCGAAGAGGAAGCCCGTCACCAGGATCGCCGCCGCGCTGACGATGCGGATGACCGCGTCGAGGAGGCCGTTCCAGGTACCGAGGACCGCCGAGGGCGCGCGCAGTTGGATCAGCAGCCCGGCGGACCGGAGGTAGACGGTGAAGCCCAGCCCGAACAGGATCAGCCCGGCCGCCAGCAGCCACCGCGTCTGGCCGAGGAACGCGGCTGTCAGGGCCCCCGCGCCGGCGAGGGCGGGGGCCCAGCGGAGGCTCGTGTAGATCCCGTCCGGGCCGGCCTTGGCGACGGCGAGGCCGCCGATGATCGCGCCGATGGTCGAGAAGGCCAGGAAGGATCCGGCGCCCGCCGCGGTCATGTGGAGCGTCTCGCGCATCAGGGAGAGCACGGAGAGGATCACCGTGGAGAGCGCGAGGACGGTCAGCCCGTGGAAGGTGGTGAACCTCCGCCACGCCCGGCTGCCGGTCAGCGTCCGGGCCACCTCCCGCCGGGAGGGCAGCGGGGCGCGCTCGGCGCCCCCGCCGTCCCCGGCGGCGTCCGGCTCGGCCGCGTCGTCCGGTGTGCTCCGCCGCAGGGGGCCCTGCGCCCGGATCACGACGGCGACGAAGGCGGCGAACAGGGCCAGCGCGAGGACCTGGAGACCCGCGGCGACGAGCAGGGCGCGCGAGCCCGGGAGGAGGGCGATGACGAGGCCGGCCACGACCGGGGAGAGCAGTTCGGAGGCCGACCGGACGGTGCCGCCGAGGGCCTGGACCCGGACGAGGGCCCGCGCGTCGAGGATCCTCGGCAGGAGGACGAACAGGGCCATCTCGCCGACGTGGTGGACGAGGTCCACCGTCGCCGCCGCGACGACGATCGCCCACAGGTGTGAGGAGAGGAAGGTGCTGCCGAGTCCGATGAGGACGAAGACGCCGATCTTGACGAGGTAGGACACCACCAGGACGGTCTTCGGGTCACCCCGGTCCAGCAGCGGGCCGGCGGCGACGGACGCGACGACCTCGACGCCGTACCCGACGAAGTACACCAGGCCGACGGTGCTCACCAGCCCGGAGAGGTCCAGCGCCAGGTTGGCGAACGCGATGTCGTAGATGCCCTCGCTCATCGAGCGGGCCAGCACCAGTGCGGCGAAGACCACGAGCAGCAGGGTCAGCCGGGGGGAGCGGACGGCGAGGGTGGGGTGTTCCTTCGCCGCCGGCTTCTGGTTCGTCGCGGTCACCGGTAGGCCAACTCCCTGACGACGGTCTCCGCGAGGGCGGCACCGGGCGGATCGAAGGTGGGGGGTAAGGCGTCGTCGGGGACGGGGACGAACAGCCGCGGCATCCGCGCGGTCGCGTCGTGGACCTCGTACTCCACGCGGTAGTGCAGCGTCCCGCTGCCGCGTGCGCGCATCAGCACGCCGGGCTCGATCGTCAGCACGACGCGCGGGTCGCGGGGGAAGGGGATGACCTGGGTGGCCCCGAAGGTCGGGGAGTCGGCCCGGCGGTCGACCAGTTGCAGTTCCATCTCGGGATTGTCGTACAGGAGGGGGGACAGCTTGAGGGTGAGATGGGGATGGGCGCTGAAATGTCGCGGCCATTGGCCGGGAAGGTCGCAGACCATGGTGTCGGCGAGGCCGTTGCCGACGTTGGCGCCGATCCCGTACGAGTCGTCGCGGATGGACTGGTAGGAGCCGACGGCGGCGCCCACCGTGGCGAGGTCCGAGCCGGGCAGCTCCGGCCGGTCGCGGCCGAGGTCCTGGTCGAGGTAGTAGCGCCGCAGCTCGCCGTCGATCTCCGCGGTGGCGACCACGCCTTGTTCCGTGGCGCCGCCGCGCCAGCTGCGGGAGACCGCCTTGGAGATCAGGAACTGGGCGGGCACGGGAAGCTCGACCGTGTTGGCGACGGTCCTGGGGCGGCCGGCCCGCATGGTCTCGACGGGGTACGTCGCGTTGTCCTCCAGGGGGTGCCACGGCGAGGAGGAGTCCTCGGGGGCGAGCACCGAGTAGTCGTTGCGGGTGGTGACGCTGCCGAGCCCCTCGAACCAGTGGGCGTAGCCGGGGGGAACGGCCAGGACGCACGATCCGTCCGCCGGCACCTCGATCTCCAGTTTGCGGTCGTACTCGGGCGAGTTCTCGCGGCAGTCGTACATGTGCACGGTGACGGGCGGGGCGTCGGCCTCGCCGTAGAAGGACAGCCGGTCGTACTGCCCGAGGTGCAGGGCGTACTCCTCGTAGGCGAAGTGCGGGCTGTGGACCATGTAGTGGTACGGCCGGTCGTTGCGCGAGGACCTCACGTGCCGCGCACCCGGCAGGCCGGATTCGGGGCCCGTGGTGCGGGTCTTGGTCATGATCAGGTGCGGCTTCGGGAGGGCGACGGGCATGGCCGGCTTCCTTTCTGAACGCCTGCGGAGCGGGCGCACGCGTGGGTGCGCCCGCTCCGTGCGGCCTGCGGGACTACTGGATGGTGGTGACCGAGACGCCCTCCGGCAGGGCGGCCTTGAACTCCTCCACGTCACCGAAGGCGCGGGAGGTGATCTTCTCCTCCGTCTCGGGGTCCAGGACCGACGACGCGATCTTGCCGAGGATGCTGCGGAAGTACTCGGGGGTCTCGAAGTACGGCTCCAGGGCCGAACGGAGGTTGCCGAGGGCCGCACGCGCCTCCGGGTCCGTGACGTCGTCGAACATGGCGTCGAGGTCGTTCTTCCAGGCGTTGGTCTCAGCGCTGGTGATGGACATGGGGTACTTCCTTCCGGTGGGTGAGGGAGATCGCCTTCGCCTCCATGCGGGCGAGGGCGTGCAGTGCGGCCCCGGGCAGGTACGGTGCGTCGTCCCGCTCGGGAGTGCTGGGACCGGTCTCGGACGGGTCCGCCGTGGTGGCGTCGCGGCCGAGCCGGTGGCGGGGACCCCAGGGACTGAGGTCCAGCAGCTCCGTCTCGGCGCGCAGCCAGATGCGGCCGCTGCCGGTCAGCCGGTACCAGGTACCGGGTGGGACGCGGACGCCGATCGTGGGGTCGCCGAGACGGATGACGGAACGTTCGCCGTCCGCGTCCACCACCTCGATCCGCGCGTCCGTGCTGCCCGCCAGCCAGGTGAGGCGCCGGCGGGAGAACTGGTGCCGGACGAACCGGCCGTCCTGACCGTCGAGTTCCACTTCGAGGACGTCCGAGGTGCAGCTGTCCGTCGAGGGGACGACGGTGAAGGACTCGGGTCCGGTCAGGACGAAGTTGTTGCGGCTGATCAGTGGATGGGCGTCCGCGGGGGTCGCCTCGGCCGCCCGCCAGTCGGGCCTGATCGTGGCGTAGGTCGTCCGGCCGCCGATGGACACCCGGAACCGCGCGGCGTACGCCTCCTGGATCTGGGAGTTCGTCCGCTGCGACATGCGGGACAGCAGCATGTGGGCGGAGACCGGCAGCAGGTGGCGGTTGGTGCGCACCACGGGGGCCCGGTCGGCCGTGCGCAGGAAGGACACCAGGTCGTTGTCCGGTTCCCAGTCGGGGTTCCGGTCGGCGTACCAGACGGGTTCGTCGCGGGTGACGACTCCGCCGAGGCCGTCGAGGGTGTGGGCGACGCCCTTCGGGATGATCAGGACGCGGTGCGGCGAGACGTCCAGCTCGATGGTGATCTCGTCCCCGAGCTGTGGCGAGTCCTCGCGGCAGTCGATCAGGTGCACGCTGATGCGCCGGCGCTCGCCGAAGAAGGTGAGGCGGTCGTCCTGGCCGACGTGGATGCCGAAGGTGGAGTAGGCGAAGTCCTGCTCGTGCGTGACGTAGTCGGTGATGCCCGGCCCGTTGGAGATGCGGGTCACGCTCACCACCGCGGTCGTGCCGTCGCCGGTACTGACGTTGTTCTGCCGGAGCTGCACGCCGGGGAGGGGGAAGTCCCGGTCGTTGACCTCGTCGGGGACCGGGAAGGTTCCGATGTGGCGGCGCCCGGTGGTGCGGTCGAGTGCCGCGGGGGACCCCGCGTCGGCGGTTTCGAGCATGGTCGATTCCTCTCTGTGCCTCGATCGTGGTGGCCGGCGGAGGGGCGCGGCGGGCCGGGCCGGGGAGCGCGGTGGGTGGGCCCGGGGGGCGTGGTGGGTCGGGGGGCGTGGTGGGCCGGCGGGCGTGGTGGCCGGGGCGTGCGCCTATGCGGGGTCGCGCCGGTCCTCGTTGGTGGTCCCGTTGGCGTGCGGGTCGTCCGACAGGCGCCAGGTGGTGAGTCGCGGGGTGTGCTCGATGGCCCGCAGGCAGGCCGCGCGGGCGGCCAGCAGGGCCTCGGCCTCGCAGTCGGCGAGGAGGAACAGCACCAGGTCGATCCGGCCGGGTTCGACGCGTGTCCAGAGGTGCTCGACCCGGTCCGCCGGTGTGAAGCGGGCCATGAGCAGTTCGGTGAGGGTGGCCGGGGCGGGGTGCGTTCCGGGACCGACCAGCCGCATCGTGATCATGTGCATGTGGCCTCCGGTCGTGCGCCCGCGCCGTGGGTCGTGCGCCCGCGCCGTGGAGGGGCCGGTGTTCCGCGGCCCGTGTACCGCGGCCCGCGATCCGTACTCCGTGGACCGTGCTCCGCGTTCGCTCGCGTGGCGGGGGGAGCGTCAGCCGATGTGCAGGGGGGTGCCGCCGCCGTCGACTGGTGAACCGCCGTCGCCGAGGGGGGTGCCCCATCCGTAGCCGTCGCCGGCCGTCACGTGCCGGACCGGCGCGGGTTCGGCGGCGGCGATGGCGGCGGTGGAGGTCCCCGGGACGGTGAGCAGGGCGACGGAGGTGAGCACCAAGGCGACGATCCGGGACATGACGAACTCCACCCTTCGAGGTCATTTGGTTCGCGACTGTTCCTGCGCTTTCACCCTGTTTTGCGGGGTGTTGCGGTCGATGGCTCAAGACTGTCCGACCGCGGGCCCGATGTCACCAGCCCGAGGCGGGCCTCAAGGTGCCTGGCACCTTGGAGCCACTTCGGCGCCCGCTCCCGGATCATGCCCGGCCCGGCTCCGGGCGCGGCTCCGGGCGCCGCTCCGGGCGCGGCTCCGCCCGCACGCCCCGGGCCGGATGACGGTCGGTTGTCTCCAATTGGGGCTTGAGGAGTTCTCGGCCATGCGCAAGCCTGGACCGACCTGACGGAGGTCGCGACCAGGGGGAGACCGCCATGCTGCAACTGCTCGGGCTGTCACCACACGCGGAGGCCGTCTACCGGGCGACGCTCCGCCATCCCGATCACGGAGTGGCGGCCCTGCTGGAGGACACCGGCCTGTCCGAGCGCCAGGTACGGGCCGCCCTGGACGAGCTGGCGGCCCTGACCCTCCTCAAACCGTCCGACCAGTTCAACGGCCGGCTGAGACCCGTCAGCCCCGAAGTGGGTCTCGCCGCGCTCCTGGCCTCGGCCCAGGCCGAGTTGGCGTCCCACCAGGCCCGGGTCGAGACCACGCGCGCGGAGATCGCCGCCATCGCCGCCGAGCACCGCGGGGCCCGCGCGTTCGACGGCGCCACCCGGCTCGAAGGGCTGGACGCGGTCCGGGTCCGGCTGGAGGAGTTACAGCGGATCACCGAGTTCGAGTGCCTGTCCCTCAACCCGGGCGGTGCGCACCGGCCCGACGCCCGGAACGCCGCGACCCCCCTCAACGAACAGGCCCTGGAACGCGGCGTCGTCATCCGGGCGGTGTGCCGGGACAGCTTCCGCAACGACACCGACACCCTCGCCTACGCCCGCTGGCTGATCGAGCACGGCGGTCGGATGCGCACCGTACCCACCGTGCCCATCCAGATGATCATCGTTGACCGCAGGGTCGCGATCCTCCCCCTGGACCCGGCCGAACCCCGCGCGGGCGCGCTGGAGGTGCACAGTCCCGGCGTCGTGGTCGCCCTGTGCGCGCTCTTCGAGCAGATCTGGGAGGCCGGCTCCCCCGTCGGCGAGCAGACGCCCGCCGACGACAACGGGTGCACTCCGATGGACCGCACCCTGCTGGGAATGATCGCCGCCGGGGACACCGACGAGTCGGCCGCCCGCAAACTCGGCATCTCGCTGCGCACGGTCCGCCGCATGATGGCGAACCTCATGGAGCGCCTGGAGGCGGCCAGTCGCTTCCAAGCGGGCGTGAACGCCACGAAGCGGGGGTGGCTGTAGACCCGCTGTGGGACCGCCCGCACGATGCGGGGGCCCGTAGCGCGCTACATCGGCGCCGACCAGACCTCGGGTCCCCCGCCGCGCCATTCCACGAATCCCGGGTCGGCCAGGTCGGCGTCCTGCGCGTCCTCCATTCCGGCGGCGGCCAGGAAGATCGCGATGTCCTCGTACCGGTAGGCGGTGCCCAGGCTCCGCCCGTCGCACAGCACCCGGCGCCATCCGCGACCGTCCGGCGGGTGGACGACCAGACGGGGCACGGCCGAGCCGCCCTCGCCGAACCGCTCGCCCGGGTCCTCCGACCGGTCGGGTTCCTGACAGGAATCCCTCATGCCGCCGTCACCCAACCGCGTGCTCGCGCCAGCCGGCGCAGTTCCACCCGACCGGCCGGCGACCTGTTCGGCTCCGCCCAGTAGGCGTGCGCCGCGATACGGCAGGACAGGACGATCAGACGACGGCGCAGCACGGCCGTACCGGCCTCGGCGGGCAGCCGGGCCAGCTCCCGATAGATGCGGAGCCATTGGACCTGGAGTTCCACCAGGTCGTCGGGGAAGGGAGTGCGTGCCATCCCCTAATTCAATCACGTGTTCGATTTCCAGCGCGAACGCGCACCTCCGGGCCGCACGGCGTGTGCCCAAGTTCGTGCGGGGCCACGACGTGGTCGCGGCGCGGCATCGCGCTCAGCTGGCCGGGGCGCCGAACCACCTGGGGAGTGCGTCCAGCAGGTCCCGCTGGTCGTCGCCCACCCAGGCCACGTGGCCGTCCGGCCGCAGCAGCGCCGCGGGCGCGTCCGGTTCCTCGTCGACGTCGACGACGTGGTGGACCCGGTCGGTCCAGCCTTCGACGGAGAGCCCGCCGGTCCGGTCGAGGAGGATCCCGCGGCCGTCGCGCATCAGCTCGTAGAGGCGACCGCGCTTCAGCTCCACGTCCCGCATCCGTCGACCGAGCAGTTCGTGCCCCTCGCCGAGGTCGTAGCGGACGTCGACGGCGGTGATCATCCCGGTCACGTACCGGTTCACCTCCTCGAAGTCCATCAGCTTGGAGAACAGCTCGCGCAGCGCGGTCGCACCGGGATCGGCCCCCAGCAGGGTCATCTGCGCGCGGGTGTTCTCCAGTACGTCGGCGCCCACCGGATGCCGCTCGGCGTGGTAGGTGTCCAACAGGCCTTCCGGAGCCCACCCGTTGACCGCGGCGGCCAGCTTCCAGCCGAGGTTGAACGCGTCCTGCACGCCGAGGTTGAGTCCCTGCCCGCCGGTCGGCGGGTGGATGTGCGCCGCGTCGCCGGCGAGCAGCACCCGGCCCACCCGGTAGCGCTCGGCCTGCCGGGTGGCATCGCCGAAGCGGGAGAGCCAACGCGGCGAGTGCGCCCCGAAGTCGGTGCCCGCGCAGTCCCGCATCCGCTCCTTGAACTCCTCCAGGGTGGGCGCGGTCGCACGCTCCTCGGTCACCCCCGCGGCGGGCACCACGACGCGGTACACCCCCTGGTTCCCGTCCACGTCGGGTTGGACACCGAACCGCAGTTGCCTCGTACGGACTTCCTCGACCACGGCGGCGATCGTCGCCGGGTCCTCGGTCAGCTCCATGTCCCCCAGCAGGGTCTCGACCCTGGCGGGCTCGCCGGGGAAGCCGACGCCGAGCAGCTTGCGCACCGTGCTGCGGCCACCGTCGCAGCCGACGACGTAGCGCGAACGCAGATGCGTACCGTCCGCCAGTTCGACGCTCACGCCGTCCTCGTCCTGGCTCAGCCCCACCAGCTCGCAGCCGCGCCGGATCTCGGTCCCGAGTTCGAGGGCCCGTTCGTCGAGCAGCCGCTCGGTGACCGGCTGCGGGGTGGCGAGGCCGTAGGGATGGGCGGTGTCCAAGCGGTCCGGCCACGGTTTGACGACTCCACCGAAGAGCCCGCCGACCTGGAACTTCTCACTGACGGCGAGGAACCGGTCCAGGAGGCCGCGCTGGTCCATCAGCTCGACGCTGCGCGCGTGCAGGCCGCGACCGCGGGACTGCCCGGTCGGCTCGGTCAGCTTCTCCAACACGACCACGTTCACTCCGGCCGGCCTCAGTTCGCAGGCCAGCATCAAACCGGTCGGTCCGCCACCGACCACGATCACGTCAATCATCACAACGCCCATTCAACGATTCGATTTCGGCCGGTCGCTCCGCGCATTCCGATGGGGGGGCCGATGCCGATCCCCGAAACCGCGACAGCGACAGCGACAGCGACAGCGACAGCGACAGCACGACATCGACAACCGGGATCAACACCCCGGATTGACGAAGCGCGCGGATTCGCGCATCCGGGATGTCCGCGGATTCCGGCTTCGATCGGAGATTCTGCGGCACGACGGGGGCCTTGCCGCAAGGCCCCCCGTGCGCTATATCTTGAACATGGCAAGGAGTGGGCATCTCCTTGCCATTGCTGTTTTCTGGACCCGGATCCTCAGGACGTGCGGGACGTGCGGGACGCGGAGGACGTGCGGGACGCGGGGAGCCTGGTGGCCGGGGCGGTGCGGGTCTCGCGGCTGCGCAGGACCGACGCGAGAACCGCCCTCTGGAATGGCGGCAGCGTCGGTGCCACGCGGCGGCTCAACTCCGACAACCGGCAAGACGTCTTCTCAGTCATGCGCCGCGTCTACCCCGCGCGAGGCCGCGGACGCACACGGCGAACACCTCGGCGGTTCACCTCACGGGCAGACGTGAGGTGAACCGCCGAGGTGTTCGTCGCGCGGGGCAACGTCAGCGTCTGCGCCCCCATCCCGACCGGCGACCGGTGCCACCGCCCGTGCGGGCGCCCGAACCGACGCCCCCGAGGTGCAGGGCCAGTACCGCCAGTCCCAGCAGCATCATGTTGACGGATGACAGGACGTCATTCGTGTCGATACCCGCCGCGTTGATGACGAACGCGATGAAGAACAGTACCGCCGCAGCGATGGCCAGCATGTGGACCTCCCTCTCGAACAACCGTGCCGACCGTGTGCCCCGCATCCCCCCGCGCACACCGGCCGGTCCGGGAGGTCAGGGGCGCAGGACCGCGCAGGTGGTGGTGCCGTGGGCGTAGAGCTTGCCGTCGTGGGTGCCGATGACGCGGGCCTCGGCGGTGGCGGTGGTGCGACCCACGTGCAGGGCGGTGCCCTCGCAGCGCAGGGTCGGGGTGTCGGCGAGGACGGGGCGGATCAGGTGGACGCCCAGTTGGACGGTGGCGTAGGTGGTGCCCGCGGGCAGACGGGTCATCACGGACGAGCCGAGGGCCGAGTCCAGGAGGGTGGCGAGGAAGCCGCCGTGCACGGTGCCCATGTAGTTGAGCAGGTGGTCGCCCGGGTCTCCCTCGAAGGCGACGAAGCCCTCGGCGACGTCGGTGAGCCGAAAGCTCATCGTGCTCATGATCGAGGCGTCGGGCAGGGTCCCCTTGAGGGTGGCGCGGAGCATGTCGAGGCCGCTCATGCCGTGCAGTTCGGGCGCCTCGGGGCCGGGCTGCCGGTCGTGGGTACGGGAGCGGGCCGGGGCGGGGTCGGTCGTCTCGTGCGAGGTCATCGCTCGACCCTAGGGGCACCGGACCGTGGCACGGGAGGGACGGATCCGGCATCTTCTGGCGCGATTGCGCCGTGGTCCGCGCCTCGACTCCCGCGCTCGACTCCCGCCCCGGTCGCCGCCGCCTCGGTCACCCCGTCTCGGTAGCCCTGTCTCGGTCGCCCCGTCTCGGTCGCCCCGCCCCGGTCGCCCCGCCCCGGTCGCGCCCGTCTCGGTCCCGTGCGGGCGTGGGGAACCGCGGTCGTGGGACGCGGCGTCCCTCCACACACCCGGAGATCATGAACATGAGGACCCTGCCCATGACCGCGACCGCGACCGCCGTTCGATACCTCTACCTCGCCCGACACGGCGAGGCCTCGCCGGACGAGAGCGAGCTGACGGACGCCGGTCGCCGGCAGGCCGCGCTGCTGGGTGAGCGACTCGCGGCGGTCGCGCTCTCCACGGTCCACCACGGCCCGCTGCCGAGGGCGGCGCGGACCGCCGCCCTGATCGGCGAGCGGCTCGACGGGGTTTCCGTACGGGAGTCGGACCTCGCCGGGGACTACGTCCCGTACCTGCCGCGGCGCGAGGAACTGCCGGCGGACTCGGCCGACGCGATGTGGGAGCGGCTTGCGGCCTTCCCCGCCGAGGAGCGGGAGGGCGGTCCGGAGCGGGCGCGGGCGGCGCTCGCGCGGTTCGCCTGCCCGGTGGCGGGCGACGAACCCCGTCACGAGTTGGTCGTCACCCACGCGTTCCTCATCGGCTGGCTCGTACGGGCCGCCCTGGACGCGCCGAAGTGGCGGTGGATGGGCCTCAACCCCGCCCATGCCTCGCTGACCGTCATCCGGTACGCGCCGGACCGACCGGCGTCCGTGCTCCTGTACAACGACATGGGGCATCTGCCGGCGGAGTTGCGGTGGACGGGTTTCCCCGCCGAAGCGCGGATCTGAGGGGGGGGGTTCGGAGGTGGAGGGTGCGCGGGTCGGGGCGTCGCGTCTGATCGGCATGTCCCCGGTGCTCACGGCATCGGCCGTGCTGCTCGCCGCCCTGCTGGCCCTGCACGGCCTCGTGCCCGACCTGCCGGGGCGGCCGGGGAGTCTGCTGGAGACGTTCCTGCCGTGGCTCGGTCTGCTGATCCCGGTGCAGATCGGGGCGGCGGTGCTGCGCCGGTCGGCCGTCGCCTCGTTCGCGGCGCTGCTGCCGGTCGCCGCCTGGCTCGCGCTGTTCGGCGCTCTGCCGCTGTCCGGTACACCCGGTACACCCGGTACGGAAGGCGGTCGCGCTCTCCTTGCCGTGCAGCACAACGTCGCCGACGACAACCCCGATCCGGCGGGCACGGCGAGGGCGCTGGCCGCCGCCGACGCGGACCTGGTCGCGTTGGAGGAGCTGACGCCGGCCGCGCTGCCCTCGTACAGGACCGTCCTGGCCGCCGGGTACCCGTACCACGTCGTCCACGGCACGGTCGGGCTCTGGTCGAGGTATCCGCTGACGGACGCGCGTCCGGTGGACATCAGGCCCGCCGGGGTGGGGCCCGAATGGAACCGCGGGCTGCGGGCGACGGCCAGGACCCCGCGGGGGGAGATCGCCGTGTACGTGGCCCACCTGCCGTCCCTGCGGATCGGCGCCCACGGCTTCGGCTCGGCGCGGCGGGACGAGAGCGCGGTGCGGCTCGGCGCGGCGGTCGCGGCCGAGGCGTCGGAGCGGGTACTGCTGCTCGGGGACCTGAACGGCACGGTGGACGACCGGGGGCTGGCTCCGGTCACCTCGCGGCTGACGGCGCCGGGTTCGGGTTTCGCGTTCAGCTGGCCGGCCCGCTTCCCGCTGGCCAGGATCGATCAGGTCCTGGCCCGGTCGGCGACCGTCATCCGGGTCTGGTCGCTGCCCCGGACCGGCAGCGACCACCTCCCCGTGGCCGCGCGCGTCACGCTGTGACCCGGCGTCCCACACCGCCACGCTCCCGACATCGCCCCACACCCGGAGCACCGGGCCCGGTGAGAACTCCCGGCCCCGGTCAGAACCCCCGGGCACGTCAGAACTCCCCGGTCCGGTCAGAACTCCCGGGCCACGTCCTGCGGCGGCAGTGCCGCGCCGCGGGCGAAGGCCGCCTCGAAGGCGGCGCGGCCCAGGGCGGATCGGGTCGTGGCGGTGGTCCGGTCGACGTCGGCGCGTTCGGCGGGTGGCAGGGGCGCCCCGGCGAAGCGGCGGGCGGCGTCGGCGGCGCCGAGCAGGGCGGCCGAACCGTCCGGGTCCGAGCCGGCCCGGGCCCCGGCGAGACCCTCGTAGGCCAGCGCGAGGGCGCGGGGATCGCCGGTGGTGCGGGCCATGGCGAGGCCCTCCCGTTGGAGGGCGAGCGCGGCCGGGGCGTCCCCGCGCAGTTCGGCGATGTAGCCCAACTCGGCCAGGACGAGCGCGTTGGCCCCGTCGAGGCCCACGGAGGTGTGCCAGTCCAGGACGCGGCGCATGTGCCGCTCGGCCTCGGCCAGGTCACCGGTGCGGCGGGCGCCGAGGCCCAAGCCCAGGACGGCGTTGATCTCCCCGGCCCGGAAGCCCTGTTCGGCGGCGAGTCGTCGGGATCGTTCGTGCAGGTCACGGGCGGCTTCCGGGTCACCGGTCAGCAGGGCGCTGCGGCCCAGTCCGGAGAGCAGGTCGGCGGCCTGGGTGGTCAGGCCGAGGCTTTCCGCGGTCTCCAGGCCCTCGCGGCGCAGCCGGGTGGCCTCGGGGTAGTCGCCGTGGATCTCGGCGAGGGAGGCCAGGGGGTAGACCGTCCAGAGCCGGGCGGCTCCGTCACCGAGTTCCTGGAAGAGCGCCGCGCTGCGGGTGGCGTCGCGGGCGGCGCCTTCGAGGTCTCCCTTGAGGAGCAGTTGGGAGGCCCGGTCTGCCATGGCGGCCGCCGTTCCCCAGGTGTCACCGAGGGCGGTGAACCCGGCGAGGGCCTGTTCGGTGAGTTCCTGTCCGCCGGTCAGGTCGCCGGTTCCGCACAGGGCGTGGGCGAGGAACCAGCGGGCCCGGGACTCCTCGTACGGCCCGGGCCGGGTCTCGTCGTACGCGCTCAGGTCCCGGCGGATGCGGGTCGTACGCGACGCCCCCTCCCCCGCCATGACGGCGAACCCGGTGCGCAGGACCCCGACGTGGGCGCGCAGTTCGGGCGCCGCCTGCCCGGTGGCGGCGAGGGCCGCCTCCAGGGAGCGGCGTCCCTCGCCGAGACGGCCGCGCAGGATCCAGTACCAGGAGAGGGCCGAGACCAGGCGCAGGGCGTCGTCGGCGGACCCGCCGGCCAGGGCGTGGGCGAGGGCGGCGCGCAGGTTGGCGGTCTCCGTGTCGAGGCGGTCCATCCAGGTCCGCTGTCCGGCGGCCCGCAGGCGGGGGTCGGCCTGTTCGGCGAGGGCCAGGTGGTGGGCGAGGTGGCGGGCGCGTGCGGGGCCCGTCTCGGCCGCCTCCTCCAGGCGTTCGACGCAGTACGCGGCCACCGACTCCAGCAGCCGGTAGCGGGGCCCCGTCGGGCCGGGGGTGAGGGCGACCAGCGAGCGGTCGACGAGGCGTGCGAGGAGGTCCAGTACCTCGGAGGGGTCGAGGTCGCCGTCCGCGCAGACCTCCTCGGCGGCTTCCAGGGTGCAGCCCTCGGCGTGGACGGCGAGCCGGCGCAGGACGGCCCGCTCGGGCCCGGTGAGCAGCTCCCAGCTCCAGTCGATGACGGCGCGCAGGGTCTGTTGGCGGGCGGGCGCGCCGCGGCGGCCGGAGCTGAGGAGCCGGAAGCGGTCGTCGAGTCTCTCCAGGAGCCGGTGCACGCCGAGGGCGCGGACGCGGGTCGCGGCGAGTTCGAGGGCCAGCGGGATGCCGTCGAGGCGGCGGCAGACGGCCTCGACCGTCTCGGCGGTGTCGGGGTCGAGGACGAACCCGGGGGCGGTCGCGGCGGCGCGGGCCGTGAACAGCTCGACGGCGGCCTGGAGTTCGAGGGTCGGCACCGTCCACAGGGTCTCGCCGGCGAGGGCGAGGGGCTCTTGACTGGTCGTCAGGATTCGCAGGCCGGGAGCGCCGCGCAGCAGGAGTTCGACGAGGGCGGCCACCTCGTCGACGACGTGTTCGCAGTTGTCGAGTACGAGGAGCAGCTCGCGGTCGCGCAGGGTCGCGGCGAGCCGCCGGCCGGGCGTGAGGGCTTGTTGCGCGGTGGGCGGCACGCCCCACACCACGTCGTCGCGGATGCCGAGGGCGGCCGCGACCGTGTCGGCGACGGTGTCGGCGGCCTCGCCCTTCATTACGCCCGCGAGTTCGACGAGCCAGACGCCGTCGCGGAAGGCGTGCCCGAGCCCGCCGGCGGTCTCGATGGCGAGGCGGGTCTTGCCGACGCCGCCGGGGCCGGTGAGGGTGACCAGCCGGCGGGTGGCGGCGAGTTCGCGTACGGCGGCGACGGCCTGCTCGCGGCCGACGAGCGGGGAGAGGGAGGCGGGGAGGTTGGTGTGCGGGGCTGCGGCGCCCGGGGCGTGTGCGGCGCCCGGGACGTCTGCGGCGTCCGGGCCGGTGGTTGCGCCCGGAGTGCGGGCGGCCGGGACGGTGGCGGTGACCGCGACGGGCGGGGGCGGCGCCGCCAGGGCGGGGTCCTGGTTCAGGATCGCCCGCTGGAGGGCGACGAGCGCGGGGCTGGGGTCGAGGCCGAGGTCGTCGGCGAGGCGGGCGCGCAGCTCCTCGTACCCGGCGAGGGCCTCGCCCTGCCGGCCGGAGCGGTAGAGGGCCCGCAGTTGGACGGCGCGCAGGCGTTCGCGCAGCGGGTGCCGTGCGACGAGCTCGGCGAGTTCCCCGACGAGGAGCGCGTGTTCTCCGATGTCGAGGCGGGCCTCGGCCTGTTCTTCCAGGACGACGAGGCGTTCTTCCTCCAGGCGGTGGGCGGCGGCCCTGGTGAAGGCCTCCTGTTCGAAGTCCGCGAAGGCGGGGCCGCGCCAGACGGCGAGGGCGTCCGCGAACAGGGAGGCCCGTACGGAGGGTTCGGCGCTCGCGCGGGCCCGGCCGGCGAGGGCGGCGAACGCCGCCGTGTCCAGACCGGCCTCGGGGGGTGTCAGTACGTAGCCGGGCGCCTGGGAACGCACGAGGTCGCGGGCGCCCGGCTGGGCCTCGTCGAGCGCGCGGCGCAGTTGGGAGACCTTCGCCTGGAGGGCGCGGGTGGGGTTGCCGGGCGGTTCGTCGCCCCACAGGTCGTCGATCAGGCGGTGGGTGGCCACGGGGCGGCCGGCGTCGACGAGGAGGGAGGCGAGGAGGGTCCGTACCTTCAGTTCGGGAACCCTGACGGGTGTTCCGTCGGTCGTCCACACGCCCAGCTGCCCCAGTACCCCGAATCGCATGGCGTCACCGTAACCCCTGGTCCGAAGGTAACCCCTGGTCCGAACGGGGCCGTAACAAAACCCGAGCCAAACCCGAGTCGCTCGACCGCATCCTGAATCACGTCGAAGCCGCCAGGCGGCGAAGACGACGGTGTGTGAACGCGATGACGCAATGACGCAATGACGACGATGCGATGACGCGATGCGATGACTACGACGACGATGACAACGACGAGGGAGCCCGCCATGGGAAAGCTTGACGGAAAGACTGCACTGGTGACCGGTTCGAGCCGCGGTATCGGCCGGAGCATCGCCCTGGCGCTGGCCGCCGAGGGGGCCAGGGTCGCCGTGCACTACGCGGGGAACGAGGCCGCCGCGAAGGAGACGGTGAACTCGATCGAGGCGGCGGGCGGGCAGGCGTTCGCGATCCGCGCGGAGTTGGGTCTGCCGGGTGACGCCGACACCCTGTGGGCGGCCTTCGACGAGCACGCCGACGGCCTGGACATCCTGGTGAACAACGCGGGGATCGCGGGCCCGGGCCTGATCCACGAGGTCTCCGAGGCCGACTACGACAAGGTCTTCGCGATCAACGCCAAGGCCCCCTTCTTCATCATCCAAAAGGGCCTGGACCGCCTGCGCGACGGCGGCCGCATCATCAACATCTCCTCCGGCGTCACCAAGGTCGCCTTCCCCGGCATGACCTCCTACGCCGCCAGCAAGGGCGCCGTCGAGGTCCTCACCCTCACCCTCGCCCAGACCCTCGGCAGCCGCCAGATCACCGTCAACGCCGTCTCCCCCGGCACCATCGAAACCGACATCCACCCCTGGATGGCCATCCCCGAGGCCAAGGCCCAGGCCGCCGCCTTCTCCGTCTTCAACCGCGTCGGCCAGCCCGACGACGTCGCCGACGTCGTCTCCTTCCTCGCCACCGACGACGCCCGCTGGATCACCGGCCAGAACATCGACGTCAGCGGCGGCTCCGGCCTCGGCATCTGACCCGGGTACCCGGTCGGCGCGACCCCCGCGCGCCGACCGGACCCCGCGCCCCGCTTCCCGCCCTCTGTCGCCCCTCTGTCACCGCTTCTGTCACCGCTCCTGTCACCCGTTCCGCGCATTGGAGGCCGTCCCGTGTCCCGGACCCTGCTCGTTCTGGCCCACCCCCGAGGCGATTCCCTGTCCGCCCAGGTCGCGGAACGCACCCGCCGCCGGTTGGAGGCGGCCGGCGGCACCGTGGACCTCCTGGACCTGTACGCGGAGGACTTCGACCCGCGACTGACGCCGGTCGACGAACCCGACTGGCAGGACCGCGAGAAGCGGTACTCCCCCGTGGTGCACGAGCACATGCGGCGGATCGAGGCCGCCGACATGGTGGTGGTGGTCTTCCCCGTGTGGTGGTTCGCGCCGCCGGCCATCGTGAAGGGCTGGATCGACCGGGTGTGGAACTACGGGTTCGCCTACGGCCGCAGCAAGCCCCGGCTGGCCGGGAAGCGGATGCTGTGGCTGGCCCTGGCCGGGCACTCGGCCGAATACTACGAACAGACCCGGCTCGGCGAGGCGCTCGAACTGCAACTCGGCTTCGGGGTCTCGGAGTTCTGCGGGGTGGCGGAGGCGACCGTACGGCTCCTCCACGGCACGGAGTTCTCGGGCATCCCGGAGCAGTTGCGCGGGGCGCGGGCCCGGGAGGTCTTCACGGCGGCGGACGCGGCACTGACCGCCTTCGGCGTGGGAGCCGAGGCGCCGGTACCCGCCTGAGGGCGGGGGCGGGGCCCGTGAGGGCGTGCCCTACGCGAACCGGACGGCAGCTCAATGGGTGAAGGGCACGCCCTTCTTCAGCCGGCCGCGACCTGAAGCTTGTAGTCCACGGAGACGGCGAAGGATCCCGATGACCCCCTGATGCTCAGCGTGTGACTGCCAGGTGCCGGCGGTTCCAGCTGTACCCAGAGGCCACAGGCCTGAGTGCGAAAGCGCCCCCCGCCCTGGGTGAGCGGATTGCCGTCCACGGCACTGATCTGCACGGCCGTCGCTTCGTGTCGTCGGGGTTCCAGGGCTTGGCCGTCGAGCGCCGCAGACCGCCTCGCCTGAGCGGTCAGCGGGGCCGTCCTGGCGTGGGGCGACGCTGCCGGCACCGGGTGCTGTCCCCGGTTGAGGGGGAGGCCGGTCGTCGGTCCGGGGATGCCGGGCCGACGTTGTGTTACGGAGCCTGGGGGCCGCCGAAGACCTCCTTGACGAGCCTTTGTGTCGCCTGGTGGAACGCCGTCGCCATGGACAGTGCGGCGTCGTCCACGTAGTTCAGGGCGGCGGTCAGGGTCCTGCTGCCGTCGGGGGTGCTGTACATCAGTGCCGCGTGGCCGGCCATGCCGCCGTTGTGGGTGATGACGGTGCCGCCGTCGCCGGTGTCCTGGACGAACACCCCCAGGCCGTAGCCGACCTTGGGATGCGGCGTGCACATCTCGGCCAGCAGCGGGGCCGGCAGGAGCCTGCCGCCCGCGAGTGCGGAGATGAAGGTGTGGAGGTCTCGGGTGGTGGAGATCATGTCTCCGCCGGTGGAGATCCAGGAGGGGTTCTGGCGGGTGACGTCGACCGTCTCCTGCCGGCCGTCCTCCTCGTACCGGTAGTAGGCGTGGGTGTGCGGTTCGGGGATCTCCGGGTCGGTGTCGGGCACCGCGGTGCCCGACAGTCCGAGGGGTTCCAGGATCAGGCGCCGCATCTCCTCGGCGAACGAGCGGCCGGTGACCTTCTCGATCAGCAGCCTGGCCAGCACGTAGTTGGTGTTGGAGTAGCTCCAGTCCGTACCCGGCTCGAAGCGCGCCGGCTTGGACAACGCGAGCCGTACCAGCTCTTCCGGTCGGTAGGTCTTGAACCGGTTGTCCACCCACTCCCGGCCCGCGGTCGTGGCGGGGATCCCGGCCACGACCGTCCCGTCCTCGTAGTACTCGCCGGTGAAGTTGAACACCCCGCTGGTGTGTTGCAGCAGCATCCGCACCGTGATCTTCCGGTCCAGCCCGAACTCGGGCAGGTGGTCGTCCGCCGGGGTGTCCAGCCCGATCCTGCCCTCGGCCACGAGTTGCAGGACCACGGTCGCGGTGAACGTCTTGGTGTTGCTGCCGATCCTGACGTGCCCGTTCGTCGGCGGCTTCGCGCTCTCGCCCAGCTTGCTCACCCCGGCGCCGGCGACCCACCCGCCCCGCTCGTCGTGCACGCGCAACGTCACTCCGGTGAAGCCGGACTCGACCATCTCCTCCATGACCTTGCGCAGTTCCGGGCGGTCAGGGTGATTCGGGTGGTCAGCGGGGTTCTGGTCGGTACGGGTGGGGGACATGGTGGTGGGCTCCTTGGGAAGTGTCTCGAAACCGGGGGCGGGGGGCGCGGCGCCTGAGGGGGCGCCCTTTCTCACAGGCTGCGGGCGGTGATGTCGCCGTAGGCCGTGGTCGCGTGGATGGTCAGGCCCGCGGTGGCGCCTTCGGCGTTCTGGAGGGCGTTGTGGATCCGGCCGTGGCCGGTGCCGGCGTCCAGGGAGGCGCAGACCCCGCGGGCGGCGCCGACCGAGATGTCGCCGGCCTCGGTGCGCAGCGCGACGGTGCCGCGTGCGGCCTCGGTGATGCGCAGGTCGCCCTTCTGCGTGCTGATCTCCGCCGGTCCACCGAGGCGGCCGACCGAGATGTCGCCGGCGAGGAGGGTGAGGTGGGCGCCCGCGGTCTCGTCGAGCTTGACCGAGCCCTGCGCGCCTTCGAAGGTGACGTCGCCGAGGCGTCCGACGCCGCGGAGTTCGGCGGCGGCCGTCTTCGCCTCGACGCGGGAGCCGGTGGGGAGTTGGACCGTGACGTCGACGGAACCGGACGCATCGAGCATCTGGTTCTTCGCCTCCGGGGCCGTGATCCGCAGGACGCCGTCGCGGTATTCGACCGTGGTGCGCTCCGCCGCCTTCACGTCGCGGCCCTTCGAGGGGTTCGCGGGAAGGATCTCGACGGCGGTGTCGGCCCGGTCGGCGGCGATGAACCGGATGTGGCCGGCGGGGATGTCGAGGATGGCGGAGACCGGGGCGGGGGTGGCGAACTTCTGCATGATGTCTTCCTTCGTTTCGTTGTTTCCGATGAGGGAAAAGCTACGTTGCGTTCGCTGACTTGGCAATCAACTCGTTGCGCGTGACTGGCATTCATGCAGGTAGAAGCAGGGAATTCGTTGCAATGGTTTTGAATTCAACGCAACAAACCCCTCATCGAGCATTGCAATGGACTGAGGATGAACGCTATGCTGGAGGTACCGCACGCCACGAAGGAGACCGCGATGCCGGGAGGCAGACTCACCCAGCAGGAACGCCGGCAGATCGCGCTGGGGGTGGCCGACGGGCTCGCCTACGCCGAGATCGCCAGGAGCCTCGACCGCCCGACCTCGACCATCACGCGTGAGGTGATGCGCAACGGCGGCCCCGCCGCCTACCGCGCCGACCTGGCCCATCGCGCCACCGAACAGCGCGCCCACCGGCGCAAGCGTGCGGCGCCCCGGGACCCCGGGACGCCCCCGCAGGCCGACGGACGCGATACCGACGCCGTCCGCGCGTACGAGGAGGTGTTCGGCACCGTCTTCATGCAATCGGGCCTGCCCAGGATGACGGCCCGGGTGCTGGCCGCCCTCTACACCACCGACGCCGGCAGCCTCGGCGCCTCCGAACTCGCCGGGCGCCTCCAGGTCAGCCCGGCGACCGTCTCCAAGGCGATCGCGTTCCTCGACGACCAGGGCCTCATCCGCCGGGAGCGCGACGAGCGCCGCCGCGAGCGGTACGTCGTCGACGACGACGTCCTCTACCAGTCGACGATGGCCAGCGCCCGCGCCACCGCCCACCTCGGTGATGTCGCCCGACAGGGCGTCGGCGTCCTCGGCCCCGGCACCCCGGCCGCGGAGCGCCTGGAGAACATCGCCCGGTTCGTCGACTTCATCTCCGAAAGCATCGCCCGCGCCGCCGACCAGGCCCGGGACGTCCTCCACACGAAACCCGAACCGACATCGGAGAACGCCATCTGAGTCACGTTCGGAACGAGGCCGGGGGCGCCGGGCCGGCCACCGCCGGGGCACCGGCGCCCGCGCCCCGGCTCCCGCGCAACGCGCCGCGGCCGCGGGATGCCCCGGTTCAACCGGCCCGGGGTACCGAGCGGTTGCCGGTGACCCGGTAGAGGACCGCGCCGATGTCCGTCGCTCGGGCACCAGGATGCCGGGGTCGGACATCCGCGAGCCGGGGGCGGGGAGGGGAACGGAGGGGGTGCGGGGCCGGGGGGTGGGCTGAGCTTCCATGGCCGGGTTCCCGGAAGCCCTGCTCCCCGGGACGCGCTCCCCCAGGGCTTATGTGTCGCTGCCGATCGGTCGCACGTGGCGCAGGAGGGTGATGACGGTGACGGCGGTGGCGAGCGCCAGGAACGCGCTGACCAGGGCGGCCGTGTGGAACCCGGAGGTGAAGGCGTCCCGGGCCGCGGTCAGCAGGTCGGAGGCCAGGGCTTCGGGGAGATGGGCGGCGGCGTCGGTGGCCCCGCCGAGGGTGTCCCGGGCAGCCGTCAGGGCGTCGGCGGGCAGGCCGGCCGGGGCGGCCGAGGCCACGTCGTCGCGGTAGACGGCGACGGCCACGCTGCCGGTGCCCGCGATGCCCAGGGCGAGCCCGAGGTCGTAGGCGGTCTGTCCGGTGGCCGCCGCCGAACCGGCCTTCTCCGCGGGGGCCGAGCCGACCGCGAGCGCCGTGCCGAGCACGCTGATCGGGGCGATGCCGAACATCACCAGGGCCAGGGCCGCGGAGACGATCGGTACGCCGTCCCGCGTGGCCAGCCAGAAACCGACGAGGGTGACCGCCAGGCCCGCCAGGATGACGGTGGCGGGGCGCGCCCGACGGGCGAGAACGGGGGTCAGCTGGGAGCCGATGACCAGGCCGGCGGCTCCGGGCAGCAGCCACAGGCCCGCCACGAGCGGGGAGAGTCCGCCGATGGCCAGCAGGTACTGCGGGACCAGGTACTCGATGCCGTTCAGCGCCATCATGCCGAGCAGCAGGGTCAACAGGGCACCGCTGAAGGCCCGGTGGGAGAAGAGGCGCAGGTCGAGGAGGGGGGTGTCCAGGCGGCGCTGCCGGTGGACGAAGAGGAGGGTGAAGCCGACGCCGATCGCGATCGCGGCCAGGTGGCCCGGCCGGGGGCCGAACTCGGCCACCTTCTTGACCCCGTACACCGCGGGAAGGATCGCCAGGAGGAACAGCGCGACGCTGAGCAGGTCGATGCGGCCGGCGGTCGGGTCGCGGTACTCGGGGAGCAGCAGCGGTGCCAGCAGGACGACCGGGATCATCACCGGAACGCCGAGCAGGAACACCGAGCCCCACCAGAAGCTGTCGAGCAGCACCCCGCCGATCACCGGTCCGATCGCGATGCCGACCGAGAGGGCGGAGACCCACATGGCGATGGCCGTGGCCCGCTGCCGGGCGTCGGTGAACATGTGGGTGATCAACGCGAGGGTGGACGGGAGCACGGCGGCGCCGGCGACGCCCAGCAGGGCCCGGGCGATGATCAGCGTCTGCGGGCCGCCGGCGTACGCGGCGAGCAGCGAGGCCGCGATCACCCCGACGGATCCGGCGAGCAGGAGCTTGCGGCGGCCGATGCGGTCGCCCAGGGTGCCCATGATCACCAGGAAGCCGGCGGTCATGAACCCGTACATGTCGGTGGTCCAGAGCAGTTGGCTGCTGGAGGGGTGCAGGTCGGCGGTCAGGTACGGGGTGGCCAGCCACAGCACGCCGAGGTCGGCCGTCATCAGGGTGACGGGAAGGAGCAGTACCGCCAGGCCCAGCCACTGGCGGGGACCGGCCTTCTTCGGGAGGGGCTCGGAGTCCTGGGGAAGCCGCGTGGTCGAAGTCATGTGAGGACTGTGCGACGCGGCGCTTCGGGTTCGGCTCGGGTGGTGTTGTGGTCCTGTTCCGGCCGCTCCACGCGGCGGTGGCGGGACGCCGGTGGGTCATCGCCGGGCGTGCCCCGCCGCCGGGGGCACGGCGGGGCACGGCCGGCGGGGCACGGCGGCGGGAGCACGGCCGGCGGCTCAGGCCGGCGGGGCGGGTCAGCGGGCGAGGAGGTCGTCCCGGGTCCGGACCGCCGTCTCGAAGGTGCTCAGGGCGCGGGCCCACACCCCGTCCCAGTCCGTCAGGCGCCGCAGCTGCGGGGCGAGTTCGGCGGAGAAGGCGGTGGTGGCCTCGACGGGCAGGAGGGAGGGGAGGTTGTCGATGGCGATCAGGTCGAGGGGGGCGCCGCCCGCGGTGAGGGCGCGTACCGGCTCCTCCCAGGTGGTGGTCTCGTCGTACACCGGCAGCACGTTGCAGTCGGAGGTGACGTCGCAGGTGACGTCGGAGACGAGGGAGAGGCGCCGGCCCGGGTCGTCGAGGTCGCCCTTGGTGAGGAACGGCGGGACGGGCGTGGTGGTGAGGACGGTGTTGACCATCAGGTCGTGGCCGAGGAGCGCGGCGCGGTCGATGTCGCGGGTCTCGGCGAGGTCCCAGCGGGTCGGGTCGAACCCGGCGGTGGTCAGGGCGTCGCAGGCGCCGCGGCCGCTGCGGCCGAACGCGCCGATGACGAGGGCGGTGCCGTCCGCGCCGGCCGCGCCGGTACCGGGGGCTCCCGCGCCGGAGGCCAACAGCGCGTCCAGGGCGGGGCGGTCGGTCGGCCGCAGGGGCGCGGTGAGCAGGCCGCGGCGGTGCAGGACGGCGAGGGCGGCTCCGACGTAGCCGGCCCAGTAGCCGAACGCCGCGACGCGGCGGCCGGCCTCGTCGGTGAGGTACTCCATGTCGAGCAGGGCGCCGCCGCCGGCGGTGAAACGGGTGAGCAACTCGGCCGCGCCGGCCTGACCCTTGTAGGCGTGGCCGAAGTAGATGTGCCGGTGGCGCAGGACCGGGGCGCCGGAGCCGGCGGGGAGCTCCTTCAGGCCGAGGACGTAGGCCTCGTCGGGGGCCGTGAGCCAGGAGTCGGTGGGCGCGGTGTCGCAGCCTGCGGCGGCGTAGTCGGCGAGGGGGAACACGCGCTGCTCCGAGGCCTCGACGGTGATCCGGAGGCCCGCCCGGACGAGGTGTCCGGCGTCGGCGGGGGTGAGGGGGGCGCGGCGCTCGGTGGGGCGGGACTCGTGCCGCATCCAGAGGTGCGGGGTCTTCGACATGAGGGGTCATTCCTGTCTGGGGGCGTGCGGTTGGCAGACGCCCGGCCGTGGTGCCCGCCGGGCGGTACGGTCCCTCCCGGCGTCGCCGGTGCCACCGATGTCACTGGTGTCACCGCTGTCTCCGGTGTCGCCTGTCCCCCGTCTTGGCCCGGCCCGTGGTGCCCGCACCGCGCCGGCCGGTCGGATCCGTTCACGCCGACGAGTCGGCCCCGGCCGCTTCGGTGTTCGGGGTACGGGATCCGGGGCGGGCCCCGTGAGCGGGTCAGAGGTGCGGGATGCGGGCATTGGCCAGGGGGCGGTAGGTCGGGGTGTCCGTGGTCGACAAGCCTGCCGTGCGGAGTTCCGTCACGATGGCGGCGGCGAGGGCCGAGGCGAGGGGCTCTCCCGGGCAGCGGTGGGACGACGCACCGAAGGTGAAGATCATCGGATTCACTCGTCCGGGTGATAGGGCGTGTGGATCCGGGTTGACGGCCGGGTCGCGGTTCGCGGCAGCGAGGAGGACCAGGATCTGCTGCCCGCCCGCCACGGCACGGCCGTCGTGGGCGAAGGGCGTGGCGGCGAAACGGCGGGTGTTCTGGATCGGGGCGTCGTACCGGGCCACCTCCCGCACCAGTGCCCCGATGTCGGCGCCGTCCGCTCCCCGGGCCAGGGCGACCAGGGTGTTGCCCACCAGTCCGGCGGTGGCGTCGTAGGTCTGGGACAGGAACCCGACCGCGTTGGAGAGCAGCGGCGCCAGGTGCGGCCAGGACGCCCGGTCGGCGGCGCGGACCAACTCCCCGAGGAGACCGTCGTGCTCGCCGGCGAGGCCGGGCCGCAGCAGTTCGCGGACGCGATCGGCCGCAGCGGCGGCGGCCCGCTGCTGTGCGGGGGTCGCGGAGGCCGGTATGCACTGGACGAAATCCGCGATCGCGCGGGCCGCCTCCCGGTCCGCTCCGTCCGTGAGCCCGGTCAGCGCGGCCACGACCCGGGCCGGGACCCCGAACATCAGTTCCTCCCACGGGACCGCGCCGCCCGCCTCCAGCGCCTCCCGGGTGAACCGGGCGGCCAGTCGGGCCGCGTACGCGGTGTCGGCCCGGGCCAGTGCGTCGGCCACCACCGTCTTCAGGCGGACCTGGACCGTACCGTCCGTCATGCGGACCAGGTCCGCGAAGACCTCGCCCGCCGGGGTCCCGACGATCCCCCTCGGGACCGGTTCGGCCGGTGGTCGCACCCGCAGCGCGTCGCTGCCCAGTACGGCGCGCACGGCGGCGGCGTCGGCGGCGACCCAGGCTCCGAGTTCCTCGTCGTGGGCGAAGGGGCGCTCGGCCACGAGGCGGGCGTAGTACGGGTAGGGGTCCGGTAGTCGGACCGCGTCGATCGGCGTGGTGGCGGTCACCTCACGCGCCCCGGCCGGGCGCGACGGCGGAGTGCGGGGCGCCGGGGGTCGGGGCGGCGGAGAGCGGGGCGTCGAACGCGCGGGCGGCGAAGTGCGGGGCGGCGGACGCGGGGGCGCCGGAGTGCGGGGCGTCGGACGCGGGGGCGCCGGGAGCCGGGGGTGGGTCGGCGTGGGTGAGGAGTGCGTTGGCCTCCGCGTACGGGATGGCGTCCGCGCCGAAGTCGAACGTGCCGGCCCCGGCGATCTCCCGGGCGGCCCGGGTGAACGCGCCGAGGGCCGCGCGGGACAGGGCGGAGCCGGTGCTGATCCGGCGGACCCCGAGGGCTCCGAGTTCGGCGACGGACAGCTTGAGGGCGCCGCCCATGAGGACGTTCACGGGTCGGTCCACGGCGGAGCAGACCGCGCGGATCGCGTCGGCGTCGGGCAGGGCGGGGGCGTAGAGGACGTCGGCGCCCGCGGCCTCGTACGCCTGGAGGCGGCGGATCGTGTCGTCGAGGTCGGGGCGGCCCTGGAAGAAGTTCTCGGCGCGGGCGGTGACGGTGAAGGGGAAGTCCAGTTCCCTGGCCGCCGCCACGGCGGCCGCCACCCGCTCCACCGCTTCGTCGAGCGGTCGCACGGGGTCCTCCTCACGGCCCGTGGAATCCTCGATGGAGCCGCCGACCAGGCCGGCGGCCGCGGCGAGGCGGATGGTCTCGGCGATGTCCTCGGGCCGCTCCCCGAAGCCGCTCTCCAGGTCGGCGGTGACCGGCAGGCCGCCGGCTTCGACGATCAGGGCCGCGTTGGCCAGGAGTTCGGCGCGGCTGACCTGGTTCGTGCCGTCGGGTCGGCCGAGGCTGTGGGCCAGGCCCGCGCCCGTGGTGGCGAGTGCCGCGAAGCCGAGGCCCGCCAGGATGCGTGCGGTACCCGCGTCCCAGGGGTTGGGGACGACGAAGGGTCGGCCGGCGGCGTGCAGGTCCCGGAAGGCGACGGCGCGCTCGTGTCGGATGGCTGCGGTGGTGCGGTTCATGGGGTCCTCGCTGGGTGTCCGTCGTCCGGTGGTCGGATCGGGTCAACGTACCGACTACCCGCGCGAGTTGCTCTGCGGACCGCTCCCGCGCGTCGCTCAGAGCGCGAAGCCCAGGGCGAAGGCGCCGACGACCGGGGCCATGTAGATGATCGGGAAGGGGACGTGCGCGTACGAACGGGCCTTGATCACGGTGATGACGGCGCCGAGGTAGTAAAGCACCAGGCCGATGCCGGCCGCGATGCCGACGACGGGGAGGAAGATGCCGACGACGAGACCGACCGCGCCCAGGGCCTTGGCCGCGCCGAGGGGCGTCCACCAGGCCTGGGGTACGCGGTACTCGTTCATGGCCTCGACGACCCACTTGGCCCGCGAGAGCAGCGAGTAGCCCGAGAAGCCCGACATGGCGGCGGCGAGGACGGCGACGATGGTGGCGGCGGTGTTCATCAGGAGGCTCCTCACGTGGTCGCCCCTGCGGCGACCTCACCCCTTTGACCCGCCGCGTGCCGCCGGTGTGACAGGTCTCGGGAATAAGTTCACTTCGTCGAGGGAGCGTCCCCGGGGAGTGGTTCGGCCCGGCGGCTGCGGGACACGGCCACGCCCGCCAGACAGATCGCGCCGCCCAGCAGGGTCAGCCACCCGGGGACCTCGTCGAGGGCGACCCAGGCGATGAGCACCACGACGGCCGGCACCGCGTAGGTGGTCGCGCCCATCTTCCCGGCGGTGGTCCGCGACAGGGCGTACGTCCACGTGGTGAAGGCCAGGGCGGTCGGGAAGAGCCCCAGATAGACCATGTTGAGGGTGGCGGCGAGCGGAGCGTCGGGCAGTTGCTCGACGAGTTGACCGACGAACGGCAGGGTCACGGCGGTACCGACGAAGCAGCCGTACGTCGTCACCTGGAGCGGGGTCGCGTGGGCCAGGGCGGGCTTCTGCAGGACCACGCCGGCCCCGTAGGCGAGGGCGGCGACCAGGCAGAGCAGTACGCCGGTGAGGGAGGAGGAGCCGCCGTTGGATGTGGACACTCCCACCACGACCGCGCCCACGAAGGAGACGGCCATGCCCGCCAACAGCATCGGAGGGAACCCCTCCTTCAGCATCCAGCCGCTGAGCAGGGCGATCACGATCGGGCCGATGTTGACGACCATCGCGGCGGTACCGGCATCGACACCCTGCTCGCCCCAGTTCAGCGCGACCATGTAGAGCCCGAACCACAGCACTCCCGACCCCACGATCCCGGGCCAGGCCTGGCGCGGCGGTGGCGGCACCCGCTTGGCGATCAGTACGAGGCCGAGCGCGACGGAGGCGGTCAGGAGCCGTCCCAGGGCCAGTGCACCGGGTCCGAAGTAGTCGGCCGAGGCGCGGATGGAGACGAATGCGGATGCCCACAACACGACGGTGATTCCCGCCGCGACGAGAGCGCGCTGATCTGGTCCGGTGTCCCCGGCCGTATGGTCCATGCGAGCAAACTACCGACGGCTCACCGACACCGGCCACGCCATTTCCACGGGCTCTCGCGGGCTCCCCGCTCAGGACTGGGGGGCGGGGGCGCTGAGCAGGCTCCGCAGGCGGGCCGCGTAGGCGCGGGGACGGGTGGTGTTGCCGTTGTGGCCGCCCGGGAAGGTGCATATCGCGGTGTCGAGGAGGTCCGCCAGGGCGCTCGCGCACCGGTGGTCGAAGACCGACGCCGAGGTGGTCGCGCCAAGGGCCGGGACGATCCGGGTCGTGGTGCGGGCGAGCGCGGCGAGGTCGAGGGTGTCCTCGATGATCGCCGAGAAGTCGTGCTCGACGAAGTAGTCGAAATTGGCGCGGCGTCGGTCGTCCAGTGGCTCGGGCGTCACATCCGGTTCGACTTCCTGGCGGGTCGGGTCGATGCCGAGGACCCGGGCCATCTCGGGGAGCGCCACCGCGAGTCCGGCCGAGCGGTAGACCTCCCGGAGGCCGGCCAACTCCGCTTCGTGGGCCATCCGGTCGGTGGCCGGCAGCAGGCGCGGGGCGACCGGCTCGTGGGCAATGAGGGTGCGCAGTCGGCCCGGGTGTCGGGCGGCCAGGTGGAGTCCGATGGTCGCGCCGAGGCTACAGCCCAGCATCAGGGCGGGTTCGTCGCCGACCGCGGCCAGCAGGCGGTGCACGTCCTCGGCGTGCTCGGCCAGGGTCGTCGTCCGGCCGGGCTCGTCGAGCCGACTGCGGGAGAGGCCCCGGCGGTCGTAGGTCAGGACGGTGAAGGCGTCTTCGAGGTGCGACACCAGGTCCACGGTGCGGTCGGCGTCCCCCTCACCGCTTTGGGAGATCAGCAACAACGGGCCGGATCCCTGGAGTTGGTAGTGAAGGGTGCAGCCGGGGGCCGCGAGGGTGGCGGACAGGGCGGACATGGTGACTCCTCTGCGTCGATCGACACGGACCCTTCGTCCGCTGCTCTGCGATCAGCCTAATCCATCGGAACAGATACATCAAGAGCGATGCATCTTCTGTGATACATCGATCGTGATGTACCGTGAGATGGTGGATGGAATCGAACTGTTCCTGCTGGGCAGGGCCTTGATGAAGCTCGGCGAGGAAGCCCTGCCCGAACCCCCGGGCGGATCCGGTCAGTACGCCGGCAGCACCCGCTCGGTGGTGATCGTGGCAGGGGACATCGCCGCGCATCCGGACACCACCGTCGGGGAGACCGCGCTGCGCACGGGCCTGCCGCAGAGCCAGGTGTCGGGCGCCGTGGCCCGACTGCGTGAGGTGGGATCGGTGGAGACCGCGCCCGATCCGGCCGACCGCCGGCGCACGCTCGTACGGCAGTCCCCCGAGGTCTCCGCGCGCGTGGCCACGGTACGGGCCGCCGGCGCCTCCAAGGTCGAGGAGGCCCTCGCCCGGGCGCTCGGCGAGGCCGAGGCGGAAAGACTGCCGGCGGTCACCGAGGCCTTGGAGGTGCTGGCCCGCCACCTGGTGCGGCCCTGACGGGCCGCGTCGGCGTCACCTCACTCCGCCGGCGCCGACCGTCCCGCCGGCGCCGACCGTCCCGCCGGCGCCGACCGTCCCGCCGGCGCCTACCGTCCCGCCGGCGCCGGCCGCCCCGCCGGCGCCTACCGTCCCGCCAGGGTTGTGAACGCCACCAAGTCCTCGGCGATCGCCCGGGACACCGCGTCCCGCTGCTCGTTCAGGTAGAAGTGCCCGCCGGGGAAGCCTCGGAAGGTGAAGGCGCCTGCGGTCGACTCCCGCCAGGCCATGGCCTCGGGCACGCTGACCCGGGCGTCGGACTCACCGGTCAACACGCTCACAGGGGTGCGCAGTACCGGCCCGGACACGTGCCGATGCGTCTCGACGGCGTGGTAGTCGCCGCGCAGCGCCGGCAGGATCAACGCGCGGAAGTCCGGATCGGCCAGCAACCTGGCGTCGGTGCCCGCGAGTTCGCCGACCAGGGCGATCAGCGCGTCGTCGTCCCGCAGGTGGACGCCCTCGGAGCGCTCGATCAGCGGCGAGCGGCGTCCGGACGCGATCAGACCGCGCGGGGGCGTGCCCGCGTGCTCCAGGCGGCGCGTCAACTCGTAGCCGATGAGCGCGCCCATGCTGTGGCCGAACAGCACCAACGGCCGGTCCAGCCAGGGCGTCAGCGCCTCCAGCAGCCCGTCGACCATGCCGTCGATGCTGCCCGGGACCGGCTCGCCGATGCGCTCCTGGCGCCCCGGGTACTGAGCGACGAGCACCTCGGCGCGCGGGGCCAGGGCCGCCGAGAACGGGTGGTAGTAGGCGGCGCTGCCGCCCGCGTGCGGAAGGAACACGAGGGTCGCCGAGGATCCGGAAGGCGACTCGGGACGGAGCGATCCGGGCTGGACCGACCCGGGGTGGGGCGATCCGGGGTGGGGCGATCCGGGGTGGCCCGGCCCGGGGTGGAAACGGCGCAGCCAGGGCGAACCCGTCCTGCGGTCGAAGACGGCGGCGTCGGCGGAGCCGGCGGAACTGACGGAACTGACGGAGCTGACGGAGCTGACGCGGGGGCCGGGGGCGGAAGGGGGAGTGGTCATCGCCGGTTCTCCGAGTCGTTCGTCAGCAGCAGCTTCTTCTGCGGCTTGCCCATGGCGTTGCGCGGGATGGCGGTCACGAAGCGGACCTCGCGGGGGCGTTTGTGCACCGACAGGTGCGCGGCGACGAAGTCGGTGAGTTCCGTACCGGTGACGCCCTGGGCGACGACGAAGGCCACGATCCGTTGGCCGAGGTCCGTGTCCGGGAGCCCGACCACGGCCGCCTCGCTGACCTTGGGGTGGTCGAGGAGGGCGTTCTCGATCTCGCCCGCGCCGATGCGGTACCCGCCGGACTTGATCAGGTCGATGGAGGCCCGGCCCACGATGCGGTGGACCCCGTCGGTCTCGTCGACGGCGGCGATGTCGCCGGTGCGGAACCATCCGTCCTCGGTGTACGCGGCCGCCGTCGCCTCGGGACGGCCCAGGTAGCCGGAGAACAGCGTCGGCCCGGTGAGCTGGAGTTCCCCGATCTCGGCGCCCGGTTCGGCGGCGATCCGGGTGCGGACGCCGCGCAGCGGGGTGCCGACGGTTCCGGGACGGACCTCGCCGCCGGCCCGGCCGCTGACGGTGATCAGGGTCTCGGTCATCCCGTAGCGCTCCACCGGCCGCAGGCCGGTCAGCTCCTCCAGGTCCCGGAAGACCGGCGCGGGCAGGGCGGCGCTGCCGGAGAGGAGGAGCCGGGCGCGGGAGAGCGCGGCGGCCTCGGCCGGGGAGCGGGCGATCCGTGACCAGACGGTGGGGACGCCGAAGTACAGGCTGCCGGCGGCCTGCGCGTACGCCTCGGGGGTGGGGCGGCCGGTGTGCACGAGCCGGCTGCCGGTGCGCAGGGCGCCGAGTACTCCGAGGACGAGGCCGTGGACGTGGAAGAGCGGCAGGCCGTGCACGAGGGTGTCCTCGGCGGTCCACTGCCAGGCTTCGGCGAGGGCGTCGAGGTCGGCGGCGATCGCGGCGGCGGTGAGGACGACGCCCTTGGGGGGGCCGGTGGTACCGGACGTGTAGAGGATCAGCGCGGGGTCCGTCGCCCCGACCGCGGGCCCGGTGGGGGCGGCGGCGCGACGGGTGTAGTCCACGTCGAGGAGCGCGGCGCCGGAGTCCCGGAGGATGTGCTCGCGTTCGGCGGGGCCGGCGTCGGGGGGCAGCGGTACGAGGGGTACCCCGGCCAGCAGTGCGCCGACGGTGGCGGCGACGGTCTCCAGGGACGCGGTGGCGGTCACGGCGACGGCCGGTGCGCCGCCGGCGCCGATGTCGCCGGCGACGGCGGCGGCCGCGCCCAGCAGTTCCTCGTAGGAGGTGGCGCGGCCGGCGACGGTGAGGGCGTCGGGGCGGTCTCCGTACACGCCGTCCAGTGCGGTGAGCACGCGGCAGCTCCCTGGTGATCCGGTGGATGGTGGCAGGGTCAGGCTACGGGCCCGAGCGCGGCGCGGTGGCGAGGGGTTGCGTGCGTGAGCCGCTCGCGCCGTCGCGGCCCCCGAGGGAGCCGCGACGGCGCGGCGCGGTGCGGTGCGGTGTGGCGCACCGCAGGTGGGCTCAGATCACACCCTCAGCTCACACCCTCAGATCACGCCCTCAGATCACGCCCTGGGCCAGCATCGCGTCGGCGACCCGCTCGAAGCCGGCGATGTTCGCGCCCGTCACGTAGTCGCCGGGGGCGCCGTACCGCTCGGCCGTTTCGTGGGCGACGGCGTGGATCGAGCGCATGATGCCGGCCAGCTCGTCCTCGACGCGCTCCCGGCTCCACGACACCCGGCCGGCGTTCTGCGCCATCTCCAGGGCGCTCACCGCGACTCCGCCCGCGTTCGCCGCCTTGCCGGGGGCGAAGGCCACGCCCGCCTGCTGGAGGACGCGCACGCCCTCCGGGGTGGTGGGCATGTTGGCGCCCTCGGAGACCGCCTGGACGCCGCCCCGCACCAGGGTCAGTGCGTCCGCCTCGGTGAGTTCGTTCTGGGTCGCCGACGGGAAGGCGACGTCCGCCGGGACGTCCCAGACCCGGCCGCCGGGCACGAAGCGGGCCGAGGCGCCGCGCCGCTGGGCGTACTCGCTGACCCGGCCGCGTTCGACCTCCTTGATCTGGCGCAGCAGTGCCAGGTCGATGCCCTTCTCGTCGACGACGTAGCCCTGCGAGTCGGAGGCGGTGATCGGGTTGGCGCCGAGCTGCCGGAGCTTCTCGATCGTGTACAGGGCGACGTTGCCGGAGCCGGAGACCACGGCGGTCAGGCCGTCGAGGGTGGCGCCCTTCACGGCGAGCATCTCGGCGGCGAACAGCACGCTGCCGTATCCGGTGGCCTCGGGGCGGATCAGCGAGCCGCCCCAGCCCTGGCCCTTGCCGGTGAGCACGCCGGCTTCCCAGCGGTTGGTGATGCGCCGGTACTGGCCGAACAGGAAGCCGATCTCACGGCCGCCGACGCCGATGTCACCCGCGGGGACGTCGGTGTGCTCGCCGATGTGGCGGTGGAGTTCGGTCATGAAGGACTGACAGAAGCGCATGACCTCGGCGTCGGACTTGCCGTGCGGGTCGAAGTCGCTGCCGCCCTTGCCGCCGCCGATGCCGAGACCGGTCAGGGCGTTCTTGAAGACCTGCTCGAAGCCGAGGAACTTCACCACGCCGATGTCCACCGAGGGGTGGAAGCGCAGGCCGCCCTTGTACGGGCCCAGCGCGCTGTTGAACTCCACCCGGAAGCCGCGGTTGACGTGGACGCGGCCCCGGTCGTCCTGCCACGGCACGCGGAAGAGGATCTGCCGCTCGGGCTCGGTCAGCCGCTCGACCAGGGCCACCGCCGGGTCGGCGTACTGGGGTCGGGCGGCGAACACCGGGGCCAGGGTGTCCAGTACTTCGCGTACGGCCTGGTGGAACTCGGGCTGGGCGGGATTGCGGCGCTCGATGTCGGCCCGGAGCGCGTCCAGCCTGTCCTTGTGGTCCTTCACGAAAGTGATCCTCTCGGGAGTCTCAGGGTGGCCGTGCGGGGCCGGGAGCCGGAGCGTACCCCGCGTCCGGACGAGGTCAGGCAGGGGTTGAGCTGATCCGACAAGTCCGCCTGCTCGCGGGAATCGCCTGCGGCACGGTGTGACGTCGACCGTATGATCGGCCGCACATCGGAACGAGCCACACGACCGGGGGGCCTGCGTGGAAGCGGTACGGTACGCGTCACTGATTGCGGCGATGATCACGACGGGGCTGATGAGCGGTCTCTTCTACGGGTTCTCCGTGTCCGTCATGCCGGCTCTCAAGCGCGGTGACGACCGGATCGTCATCGAGGTCATGCAGCGCGTCAACGTCGCCATCCTCAACGGCTGGTTCCTGCTGGGCTACCTCGGCGCCCTGGTCTTCACCGGGCTCGCGCTGGGGCTGCACGTGGTGGACGGTCCCGACGGCGCACTGGTGCCGCTGATCGCGGCGTTCGTCTGCTACGTCCTGGCGATGGTCGTGACGGGTGTGGTGAACATTCCGCTGAACAACGCGTTGGAGAAGGCCGGCCCGGTCGACCGGATCGCCGACCCGGCCGCCGTTCGCCGCGCGTTCGAGCGCCCGTGGGTACGGGCCAACGTGTGGCGCACGCTCCTGTGCACGGCGAGCGCCGGGTTCCTGGCCTGGGCGCTGCTCGTCCAGGGCGCGTGAGCGACCGGACGCCGGCGCCTGTGCACCGAAGGTGGGCGCCTGAGGGCCACCAGCCACCGGTTCAGCGGGTCGTGATGGCGCGGCCGTACAGGATCAGCGCGCGGGAGAGCGCGGCCGTGCACAGCAGGCTGCGGATGATGTACGTGGTGACCCAGGCGCCCTTGGACTCGCCCACGATCGAGAAGTCGGTCAGTTTCGCGACGTCGCAGCCGGCGGCCAGGCCGTTGTTCAGCGGGATGTTCACCGTGAAGGTGATGATGAGGACGACGAGGTACGGGGCGGCGGCCGACGCGACCCACAGGGCGATGTCGCGCCGGCCGGATTCAGTGTCACGGCAGCAGACCTGGCACCCGACTCCCGTGGCGGCCAAGCCTTTTGACGGCTGATGGCCACAGGTGTGTGCCGCGACATTCACCGAGAGCCCGCAGATCAGCCCCCGGGAAGTACCGCTGGGGACTCACGATCCAGCTCGATTTCCAGTTCTGTGTCGCGCCTGCTCGCCTCTGCGTGGGATCCCGCTCTGCGGGTGGCCATCCACCTTGCTGCTCGGCGCTGTGTTCATGAGCCGGCGGGTACCGTGCCCAGGTCGGTCCAGCCCCCCTGGGAGGGGTCGCCGCCGTTGAAGGCGTAGACGGTGGTCCGGCCGTCGGGCTCTTGGACGAGGTAGTCGGCGTGGGTGTCGGCGGTGAGATCGGCGAGTTGGACGCGTTCGTGCGCTGTGGTCACGCCGGACGCGGTCTGGCCGACACCGCGCCAGCCACCGTGGCGGTCGCCGCCGCGGTTGAGGTAGGTCGTCAGGCTGCCGTTCGGGTTGACGGTGGAGTAGTCGGCCCGTCCGTCGCCGTCGAGGTCGGCCAACCGGACGCGCGCGCGGTCGGTGGTGGTGCCGGTGGCGATCTGACCCAGGTCGACCCAGCCGTCCGCCCCCGGGGTGTCGCCCCCGCGGTTGAGGTGGACGTTGACGGCTCCGGAGTCCGAGATCCTCCAGTAGTCGGCGCGTCCGTCACCGTCGAAGTCGGCGAAACGCACCTGCTGGTGCGCGGGCGTGGTGCCCCGAGCGATCCGGCCGATGCCCTCCCAGCCGTTGGGTCCGGTGACATCGCCCCCGCGGTTGAGGTAGGCGGTGACGGAGCCGTCCGGGGCGATGTACAGGTAGTCGGTGCGCCCGTCGCCGTCATGGTCGGCGAAGCGTACGCGGGTACGGTCCGTGGTGACGCCGGTGGCGATACGGCCGATGTCCTGCCAGGTCCCGGCGCCCGCTCCCCCGCGGTTGAGGCGGGCGCGGACCTCTCCGGAGTCGGCGACGGTCAGCTCGTCGGTCCGTCCGTCGCCGTCGAAGTCGGCCCACGTGACGCGTCCGGTGCCGCCCGACTCGGTGCCGGCCCGCGGAGCCGGAGCGGATCGGGTCCAGCCGTCGGTGACGGCCTGCTCCAGGCCCTGGTGATAGGCGGCGGCCATCTTGCGGTAGCCGGCGTCGTTGGGGTGCAGCCCGTCGGGCAGTTCTGTCGCGGGGTTCAGGCGCGGGGGCTCGACGTAGGTCAGGTGCCGACCGGTGGCGGAGCGGGCGGAGACCGCGGCCCGCACGGCGGCGTTGAAGGTGTTCGTACGCTCGTACTGGCCGCGCGTGTCGGGCAGCAGCCCCTGGACGATGACGGTGACGCCGGGCTTGTTCGCGTGGACGCGGTCGATGAGCGAGACCAGCTCGGCCGAGGCGCCCTCGGGTTCGGCGTTGTGGGAGTTGAGGTCGTTGATGCCCAGGTGCAGCAGGACGACGTCGGGTGCGGCGGCCGCCTGCCACCGGTCGATGTTGTCCCGGATCCCGCCAATGGTCCAGCCGCTGTGTCCTTCGTTGTCCGGGTCGACGGTGGTGCCGAACGAGCCGGAGCCGACGAAGTCGGCGGTGTAGCGGGACTGGCCGGCCATCAGATTCCAGAGCCGGGACCGGTATCCGGCCTCGTCGGAGCTGCCCGCGCCGGCAGTGATGGAGTCGCCCAGCGGCATGATCCTCACGAGCGGCGCGGCCGGCTGCGGGGCCGCGGCGGCCGGTGTGACGCCCAGGCCGAGTGCGCCGGTGACACCTGCGGTCAGGACCAGGGCCAGGGAGGTACTGCGTCGCATCGTCGTGCTGTCCTTCGGGGGTGAGGGCGGTGCACGACACGAGACGTGAGCCGTGCTGATGTAGGGGTGGGGCGAGCCGGGAGAGGGGCGCAACGGACGCCGCCTCCGGTTCCCCGCAGGGGAACCGGAGGCGGTCGATCACGCTCGGTCGATCACGTCGATCACGTCGATCACGTCGATCACGTCGAGCCGTACTGAACGTCCCTCCCGGCGGGGCGGGAGGAGCGGGAGCCCGGGGTCAGGAGCCGCTGGCGACCTTGCCGAGGTCGGTCCAGCCGTTGCCCTTGTCGCCGCCGTTCCACGCGAAGACGGACGCGCTGTTGCCGGCGCCGGCCAGTACGTAGTCGGCGTGGGTGTCGGCGTTGAAGTCGACGAACTGTACCCTGGTGTGATCGTTAGTCAGGCCGGTCGCGATCTGACCGACGACCTGCCAGCCGGTGTTCGGTACGACGTCGCCGCCTCGGTTGAGGTAGAGGTCGACCTTGCCGTCGGGCTTGATGGCGAAGTAGTCGGCCTTGCCGTCACCGTCGTTGTCGGCGAAGCGGACCCGGTTGCGGTCACTGGTCGCGCCCGTGGTGATCTGGCCGAGGACCTGCCAGCCGTTGTCCGGGACCACGTCGCCGCCCCGGTTGAGGTAGGCGGTGACGGCGCCGCCGTCGTTGAAGACGAGGTAGTCGGTGCGGCCGTCGCCGTCCCAGTCCGCGAAGCGGACCTTGCTCGCGTCGTTGGTGACACCCCGGGCGATCTTGCCGGTACCGTTCCAGCCGCCGCGGCCGTCGCCGCCCCGGTTGAGGTAGGCCTCCACGGATCCATCGGTGTTGATGACGATGTAGTCGGCCTTGCCGTCGCCGTCCCAGTCCGCGAAGCGGACCCGGTTGCGGTCGGCGGTCACGCCTTCGGCGACCTTGCCCAGGCCCTGCCAGCCGCCGCGGCCGTCGCCACCCCGGTTGAGGTGGACCTCGACGCTGCCGCTGTCGGCGACGTTGATGTAGTCCGGCTTGCCGTCACCGTCCCAGTCCGCCCACCGGATCCGGCCACTGCCACCCGCCTCGTTGACCGCCGCCGACCGGCGCAGCGCGATGGTCTGGGCGATCCACGGCGCGAGGTCGTCGACGCGGGCGGAGACGGCTCCCGTACGGGTCTCGGCGGAGCTGTTACCGAGGCAACCGCCTTGCCAGGAGCGGCTGTTGACGGCGACGAGTTCGCCTGCGGCGTTGAGGAGCGGGCCGCCGGTGTCGCCCTTGCAGAGAACGTCGGAGCCCTTGCCCGTGAGGGCCAGGGTGGTGGCGTCGCTGCTGTTCAGGGTGAACGTACCGGTGTGCGGCTTGCCCGGGACCCACTCCGTCTTCGTACGCCCGAAGCCGGCCGCGGTGAGGTCGGTACCGGCCCCCGGGGCCTTGGCGGCGACCTTGGCGGTGACCGCGCCCCGCGCGGGCAGTGCCAGCCGGGCCAGGACCAGGTCGCGCTCCGAGCGCGGTGCGAGCTCCGTGACCTCACGGGTGTCCCCACCGGCCAGGGTGACGGTGGCCTTCACCGCGGGCTTGCCGGCGGCGACCGGCTGACCCGCCGTGCCGGCGAGGCAACTGGCGGCGGTGGCGATCCACCACTCGTCGATCAGGGTCGCGGTGCAGGCACGGCTGTCGGCCTCGTCGCCGACGTTCAGCTTGAGCACGGCGGGGTGCTGTCCGGCGGATGCCTCGGCGCCGGTGAGGGCCTGCGCGGGCAGGGCGGACGCGATGCCTAGGGTGACCACGGTCGCGGTCACGAACAGGCCGGACATCCGCGTCGAGCGCGGACGGAGAACAGACATGGAAGTTCCTTGGGGAGAGCGGTGTGCGGGGCGGCGCGCAGCCGGGCAGCGGACGCCGCCGCAGAGGGGCACGTGCGGGAGCGGGGGGACTACTTGGTGGCGCTCGCAGTGATGTCGGTCGGGCCGGTGAGGGCGCCCGGGATCTGGCGGAAGGGGGTCCAGGTGTCAGTCGTGGTGTCGAGCGTCGTGCTCTGGACCTTGCCGCCGGCGCCTATGGCGTACACATGGACGTTGTTCCCGGCGGTGGCTTCGGCGAGGCGGGTGAGGCCGGTACCGCCGGTCCTGGTCCAGTCGGGGTTCCAGTGCCCGGCCGTGTAGTTGCCGAGCTGGTACCACAGGGCGTTGTCGGAGCCGATGACACCGAGGTGGACGTTGTCGCCGACGATGCCGGCCGCGATGTCCTTGACGCCGGTGATCCCGCCGGTCAGCTCGCCCCAGACGGTCCAGTTCCCGGTGCGGGTGTCGAGGTCGTGGCCGAGGACCTTGCCGTTGTTGACGGCGTAGACGCGGACCTGGGTGCCTGCGCTGACGCTGGTGATGCCGGTCAGTCCGGTGGTCGTACCGACCCTGTTCCACTGCGTGTTCCAGCGGCCCGCGTCGTAGTTGCCGATCTGGGAGTACTGGCCGCCGTCGCTGCCGATGATCTGCAGGTGGGTGTTGTTGCCGACGAGCGCGGCGGTGATGTCCTTGACGCCCTCGGCGCCGCCGGGGACGAGGCTCCAGGCGGTCCACGTTCCGGTGCGGGTGTCGAGGTCGCGGCCGTACACCTTGCCCGCGGCGACACCGTAGTAGCGGACCACGTCGCCCGCCGTCACGCTGGTGAGGTGGGTGACCTCGATCCCGCCGACCTGCGCCCACTGGGCGCCGAACTGGCCGGTGACCAGGCTGCCGTTCTGGGAGTACATCGTGCGGGTGCCGCCGGCGGCCAGGGCGATCTTCGAGGGGGCGACGGACACGGCCGCGGCCACGTCGGTGGTCCCGGAGATGCCGCCCTGGAGCTCCTTGAACGCGCTCCAGGTGTTGCCGGTGGTGTTCAACGTGGCGGTGTTGACCCTGCCGTCGCCGCCGATGGCGTAGACCTCGACACCGCTGCCGTGGGGAATGCTGGTGACGTTGGTGAAGCCGGCACCGGCCGTCTTCGTCCACCGCTCATCCCAGTGGCCGGCGTCGTAGTTCCCGTACTGCGTGTACAGGGCCCCTTCGACTCCGACGATCTGCACATGGACGTTGTTGCCGACGGTGGAGGAGGCGATGTCCTGCGCACCCGCCGCGCCGCCGGGGATCTCGCCCCACGGGGTCCAGCTGCCATTGAGGGTGTTCAGATCACGGCCGAAGACCTTGCCGCCGCTGATGGCCAGGACCCGTACGGTCGTGCCCGCCGCGGTGCTGGTGACACGGGTCAAGCCCGAGGAACTGACGGCCGTCCACCTGTCGTTCCAACGGCCCGCCTTGTAGTCGGCGACCTGGGAGTACAGGTTGCCCTCGGATCCGACGATCTGGACGTGGACACTGGTGCCGACCAGCGCCGCGGAGATGTCCTTCGCACCCGCCGCGCCGCCGGGGACCTCGCCCCAGCCCGACCAGGTGCCGGTTCGCACGTCCAGGTCCTGGCCGTAGACCTTGCCACCCGCGATGCCGTAGGCGCGGACGAGTTGACCGTCACGAACGGTGCTCACCCGAGAGATGTCCTGGCCGTTGACCTTGGCCCACGAGGTGCCGTACTCCCCGTAGCCGAGGTCGCCGAACTGCGACCACATGACCCCGCCGCCCCCGGCGAGCAGCGACACCTGACCGGCGGTGCGCGGGGCGATCGCCTGGTCGATCCACTGCCCGACGTCGTCGATCCGGGCCGCGATGGCACCCGTGCGGGTCTCGGTGGGGTTGGTGCCGAGGCAACCTCCTTGCCAGGAGCGGCTGTTGACGGCGACGAGTTCGCCTGCGGCGTTGAGGAGCGGGCCGCCCGTGTCACCCTTGCAGAGGACGTCGGTGCCCTTGCCGGTGATGGCAAGCGTGGTGGCATCCGCGGAGTTCACCGTGAAGCCGCCGGTGTGGAGCTTGCTCGGCACCCACTCGGTTGCCGTCCGGCCGAAGCCTGCGGCCGTCACGTCGCCGCCCGCCGGCGGAGCGGCGCCGGCGCGCTTGACCGGGGCGATGCGGGTGACGGGGGCCGCAAGGCGGGCCAGCACGAGGTCCCGGTCGGAGGCGCTCGCGGAAACCTCGACGATCCCGCTGTTCCGACCGTCGCTCAACGTCGCGGTGGTCTTCAGAGCGGGCGCCCCGGCGGGCACCGCCGCACCCGGGGTGGCAGCGAAGCAGCTCGCGGCGGTCAGGACCCAACGGGCGTCGACGAGCGTGCCGGTGCAGGCGCGGCTCTCGGCCTCGTCGCCGATGTTCAGTTTGACGACGGCGCTGTGCGCGCCGGCTGTCGCCTCGGGGCCGGTGACCGCTTGGGCGGGGCCGGCCGAGACCAGGCCCGCGGCGACGGCGGTCGCCGTGACGAGCAGGCTGGTCACCCGCGCCGGGCGCGGAACAATCGTGGTCATGCGGAGCTTCCTTGGGGGAGTCGAGTGGGTACGCGCCGGCGCGCGAGACGTGCGGTGTGCGTGCGGGGCTGCCGCCGAAGGCAGCGGACCCGGGGGCGCGTGGCACACGGCCCCGCTCGCTCCGGGACGCTGGTCCTGGTGCGAGCGGGGCCGGCCGGACGGTCGATCCGGGCTGTCGGTCAGCCGTTCCAGGTGGGGGTCATCGCGAGGTGGCCGGGTGCTGCGGGCAGGCCCTGGAGGGCCACCGGCGCGGGGGAGACCCAGGTGCGGTCCGCGTGGCGGGTGGTGTGGAGCACCTTGCCGTCGGCGGTGGTCACGGCAACCTGGACCTCGCCGTTGACGGCGGCCGCGGAGACCGACTTCGCGGTCACGGTGCCCAGGACGTCCTTCAGCTCACCGAAGGGGGCCCAGGTGCCGTTGAAGTTGCGGATGGTGTGGTACTGGCGGGCGCCGTTGTCGGTGGCGATGACGAAGTGGGCCTCGTCGCCGCTGCCGGCGGCGCTGATCGCGGTGATGGGGCCGGTGTTGCCGGCGGCCTGGGCGACGTTGCCCCAGCCCAGCCAGTTCCCGTTGGTCTGGCGGATCGAGTGGTAGGCCTTGCCGCCGGAGACGAGGGCGACTTGGAGCTCACCGCGGATGCTCGCGGTGGCCGCAGCCGTCACGTTGCCGACGGAGCCGCTGGAGATGTCCTTGAACTTCGACCACCGGCCGTCCGCGGTGCGGACGGTGTGGAAGGCCTTGCCGTCGGCGACGGCGATGACGTGGAGGTCCCAGCCGGTGTTCGTGGCGGACACCTGGGTGAGGTTGCCGAGGGTGGCCGCCTGGGAGAACACGTCGCCGAAGGTGCCCCAGGTGCCGTCCTGCTTGCGGACGGTGTGGAAGAGCCCGCCGCTGTTGCTGATGGCGAGGACGTGGGTGTCGCCGTTCATGCCGACGGCCGCGGAGGACCTGATGCCGTTGAGGCTGCCGGCCTTGACCTGGACGTCGGTGAAGTCGGTCCAGGAACCATCGGGCATACGGACACCCTGGTAGAGGCTGCTGCCCGACTGCACCAGTGCCTGGGTCTTCCACCCCAGGGCGCGGGAACGGTACCCGTCGATCCACTCACGCAGGTCGTCGACGCGGGCGGAGACGGCGCCGGTACGCGTCTCGGTGGGGTTGGTACCGAGGCAACCACCCTGCCAGGAGCGGCTGTTGACGGCGACGAGTTCGCCCGCGGCATTGAGGAGCGGGCCGCCGGTGTCACCCTTGCAGAGGGCGTCGGTGCCCTTGCCGGTGATGGAGAGGCTGGTGGCGTCCGCGGCCGTGACAATGAAGGCGCCGGTGTGGGGCTTGGCGGGCACCCACTCGGTCTTCGTCCGCCCGAACCCGGCCGCGGTCGTGTCCGCACCGGCGGCGGGAGCGGTGGTGGCGCGCTTGACACCGGTGAGCCCGGTGGCCGGGGTGGCCAGGCGGGCGAGGACCACATCGCGATCCGTGCGCGGAGCGATCTCGGCGACCTCGACGGCCTTGTCGTCGCTGAGGGTCGCGATGGCCTTCAGTGCGGGCTTGCCGGCGGGGACCGTCTGACCAGGCGTGGTGGCGAAGCAGCTCGCCGCGGTCAGGACCCATGAGGCGTCGACGAGCGTGCCGGTGCAGGCGCGACTGTTGGCCTCGTCGCCGATGTTCAGCTTGACGACGGCGGAGTGCCTGCCCGCCGGAGATTCCGGGCCGGTGAGGGCATACGCGCTACCGGCGGGAAGGAGGCCGGCGGAGACTGCAGCCGCGGCTATGAGCAGGCCTGTCCGCGGGAGGCGCGAACGAAGTGCAGGCATGTGGTGCTTTCTTGAGAGCGGGACGTTGCGCGTGGGCGCGAGGGGCGTCGTGCGTGCGCCGGTGGTCAGCCGGTGACGCGGAGCTCGACGAGGATGGAGGTCGCGCCGGAGTCACCTGCTTCGCCGAAGGGCTTGTAGTCGTTGGCGGGGGCGTCAATCACGGTCTTGTCGTTGCCGTCGGTGGTGATGGTGGCCTTGACGGGGAAGGCCTCGGTCCAGATGCCGAAAGCGCTGGGGAGTTCGAGGGTGACGTAACCCTTGGGAGCATTGACGTCGAAGCAGTAACTCTTCTGACCGGTACGCGACTTGACCAGAATGTCGGGAGTGCCGGCCGCACAGTCGACGAGGGTGATGTGGCCGTCACCCCGCTTGAGGGTGATCTTCTGCTCGGCCTGAATCTTCGCCGCATCGGGGTAGGCGAAGTCTTCGATTGCGGCAGGCATGTCGGCGGCCGCCGAGGCGGCGGCCGTCTGCGGGCCGGCATAGGCAACACCGAGCGTAGTCACGGCGGTGAGGGCTGCTCCGGCGGCCACGATTCCGGTCAGAAATGCCTTGCGGGCACGAGTCATCGCTTCAGTCTTCCTTCTGGTTCAGGGCAGGGGAAGACACCAAACGGCCCCCCCGCTTTTCAAGAGTAAAGCATATGTAAGATCATCAGAGCATCCCCAACTCGCAGAGACTGAGGGCACTTCGACGCACTCGTCGGCTCTCACTCTGCCGCAACGGGGACTTCTGACGACAAGTCACCCCTCCAAGCGAGGCCGCACCGGTATCGCCGTCGAACATGCACGTGACCTGGGCATGGCAAACGTATAGGTGCGAACATTCCAACTGAACCAGGGGGAAGCAGTCGATGGCACGGCTATCACTCTTCAACGGGGCGTCACGCCTCAGAACCAGACGTCGCACTCACCCGAGTGCGTCGGTAGTACGCAGCGCCTGCAGCGCAGTCCTTCCCGCAGCTCTGCTGATCGGCCTCTTGGGGGCGTCACCTGCGGCGGCGGAAGACCTCGACGACGGGCTGCCCAGAGTCTCGGACCGCGGCCTGGTCGTCGACTACTGGAAGTCCGGCGGCGCCGGCATCAAGGAGGCGGCGGAGAAGGCACTTCTCGGGTCGGACGAGGACATCAAGAACTTCCTCGACGGCAAGGACGCCATCCAGTACGACGATGACTACATCGATGCCAGCCGTGTCCTCAACGCCGGTGGACCGGCTGTCCGGGCGGCGGCAAAGCAGGCGTTGAAGGGTACTCCCACTGACCTCCGCATGTTCCTGCGGAGCGGATGGCAGGGCCCACTGGTCGAGGACCGACAGGTCGAGGCCTCCCAAGTCATCAACTTCGGCGGTGCCGGAGTCAAGGAGGCGGGCAAGGCGGCACTGAAGGGCACTCCGGACGATGTCGCCCGGTTCCTGGAGTCGGGTCAATACGAAGAGCGTGAGACGGACAACGAGGTAGCCGTCTCGAAACTCGTCGCCACGGGCGGTCCCAACGTCAAGGCTGCCGCGAAGGTCGCCCTGCGGGGGACTCCGGACGACATGGTCGAGTTCTTGGAGATCGGCCAGTTCACGGCGCGCAACCGTGATCAGGAGTATGCGACCGTCGCGCAGCTCACCGAAGAGGCCAAGCAGGCAGGGCTGCAGGCAGAAGAGGCGACCAAGGCGGCAGAGGCTGCGTCCGCCCGTGCGATCGCAGCCTCTGCCCAGGCCAAGGAAGCCGCCCAGAAGGCCGCCCGTGAGACGCAGCTCGCCAAGAACGACGCAACGCGCGCGGCAGTGAAGGCGAAGCAGGCTGCCGACGCGGCGCGCGCGGCCGCCTCGGCAGCACAGCAGGCGATCACTTCGGCGAACGCGGCCAGTCGAGCCGCGCGTGTTGCGGCGCTGGCGGCGGCACAGACCGCTAACGCGGCCGCTTCGGCAGCGAACGCAGCCAACGACGCCTACAACGCGGCCATCGCCGCCGGCAATGACGCCACGCAGGCCGGCCGAGCCAAGGAACTGGCGGGTCTCGCGCGGGTGGCTGCCGGTCTGGTGGAGACCTCGGCCTTGGCCGCCGAGCAAGCGGGCAAGGCATCGCAAGCCGCTGGGCTCGCCGCGAAGGCCTCGCTGAGTGCGGGTGCCAACGCGAACGCTGCAGCCGATGCAGCCGATGAGGCCAACAACTATGCCGACGCAGCAGGAAATTCGTCTGCTGAGGCACGCAACGCAGCAGCCGAGGCACGTCGTCACGCGAACGCGGCCAACCGGGCCGCGAACAGCGCCTCGGCTCTCGCCCAACGTTCCGCCAGCGCCGCATTCGAAGCGCGCGACGCGGCGAGGAGCGCGGCCACACACGCCAGGAACGCTGCGAATGCAGCCGACGAAGCAGCCGCCCACGCCGGGCAGGCGGCGAACGCGGCGGCCGAGTCGAAGAGGCACGCCGAGGCGGCGAAGACTGCTGCGGACACCGCTGATGCTGCCGTGGTGACGGCCAAGAAGGTCTTCGGCATCGCGCGTGAGTCCGAAGAGGCCGACCTGGCTGCCCGCACAGATGCGGCCGTGGAGCGAGCGAGGTCACGGAAGTCTCAAAGCGAGGCGTTGGTGTCCGTCTCGGCCGCGCAGCAGCTCGATGGCCTCAATCTCGAGACCACGGCCGCGAGCCTGGCAGTCGAGGCGGCCAAGCCCGGCGTCGACGTCAAGGCCACGGCGGCCAAGGGCCGCGCTTTGGCCCTGCAGGCAATGAAGCTGCGCGGCCCTTGGAGCCAGGGAGCCGCGACCACTGCCCTGTCCGGTACCGACGCAGAAGTCTTGGACTACCTGCGGACCGGCTGGAAGAAGGCCAACCGGGACGAGAGCCGCGAACGGGTCTTCCAACTCAGCGGCCAGAGCCCCTACCCGTCCATCCGGGCGGCGGCATCCACTGCGCTGAACGGAACAGAACAGCAGATCGCCGACTTCTACGCGACCGGGCAGTACGCCGCAGGCGTCGACGACCTGAGTGTCGAGGTCTCCAAGTACAACAATGCGGGCGGCCCTGGCATCAAGGATGCCTCCAAGGCTGCGCTTGCAGACGGCAGTGGCAAGGCCCTTGCCACCTTCCTGAGAGTCACCCAGTACTCGGCGCGGAACTCCGACGAGCAGGTCATCGCTTCCCGACTCGTCAACAGCGGTGGGCCTGAAGTCAAGTCAGCGGCCAAGATTGCTCTTGCCGGACCGGCCGACCAGCTGCACGAGTTCGTGGCCGTGGGCCAGTACATGGCCGACCGAAAGGACAAGCTGGCCGATAACCACAAGAATCAGGTCGAGCGCCTGATCGCCGAAGGATCGGTGATTGCGGCCAAGGCCCAGCAGAACCGCTGGCGCGCCGCCGAAGCTGCGGCCAATGCCAATCAGGCCTCGGCCGACGCGAACGAGGCTTCGCGCCAAGCGGCAAAGTCCGCGGCCGACGCAAGCAAGTATGCTTCCGACGCCGCCACCTCCGCCACTGCCGCCGAGAAGAGTGCCGCTGCGGCCAAGAACTCGGCGGTCACCGCGCGAAACGCGGCAGCGGCCGCTGATCGCGATGCTGACGCTGCCCAAGAGTCCGCAGCCCAGGCCGCATTCTCCGCAGAATATGCGCGGACCTCGGCGATCAGGGCCAACGAATCCGCGACCTCTGCCCGCGAATCGGCCATAGCGGCAGGCAAGAGTAAAGATGAGGCCAACACTCTCGCTTCCGAGGCATGGGCGGAAGTCAAGACGAAGCGGGAGGCAGAGGAAGCACAGGCCCGTCGACAGGCCGAGGAAGCTCGCAAGAAGCAAGCCGAAGCGGAAAAGAAGAAGAGGCCCAAGTGCATCGTCCCCTTCAACCGGGACAGTGTGCCGCCCTGCCTCATGGGGGCTGATCCGGACGACGTCGTGTTCGCCACTCCCGATCCGGCGCTGGGCAAGCTCCTGGCCAAGGGTGCCTGGGAATTCATAGGCGCCGGCGATATCGAAAGGTGCATCAAGGAGCCCTCCTGGGGTGGCTGCACGATGGCCGCCGTCGGCGTCATCCCCGTAGGAAAGGCCGTGAAGGTCTTCAAGTGGGGTGCCGAAGGCGTCGAAGCCGCCATCGCCGCGTCCCGCTTCAAGAACGCTGCGAAGGTCGTACCCGATCCGAAGTTGCTGGATGAGCTCGCCCAGAACGGAACCAAGTTCACCCGTGAGAACGTGGTGGCGGCGGGTCGCACATCAGACGGAAAGATCGTTTTCCTGGAGTCCGGGGACGCGAATGCGGGTCTCGCACACGTGATGAAGCACGGAGATGAATTCGCCAACGCCGGCATCAGCGAGGCTGAGATTCCGTCGTTCCTCATCAAGGCCGTCACCGAAGGAAAGATCGTCGGATACCAGGGCAAGGGTAAGGGACGGCCGATCTACGAGATATCCTACGGAGGGAAGACTCATACCGTCGCTGTGACGACTGGAAGCAACGGGTTCATCGTGGGGGCGAACATGAGAGGCAGCGGATCCTGAACAGAGAAATCACGACCATTCGCGTCTTGGCAGACTATGAATGCCACCCGCTGTGGCTCATGGGCGCCAGAGCCGGTGACGTGGCGCCCGGCAGTCCCAGCCTGGGACTTTCGGCGCAATTGGCTGAAGCACTGGATGCCTGGGCAGATCGTTTCGACGCCACGTTGTGCGAGGACGACCCCAGAGAGTCCGGTTTTGACACCGAAGAGGCTGCGAACGAATTCGCGCAGACGGGCGAGACCCTTGCGCGGCAACTCGCGGTGGAATTGGGCCAACGTTGGAGAGTGATCTACTTCGATCGGCGCATCGATGCCGACAGGGAGATTCACGCTTCTTGACGCTGTCCCCGGGGGCAGCCCGTCGCTTTTGAACGGGCTGCCCCCGTTTTCATGCATGCCGTCGAAAAGAACCGACGAAGCAGCGGGACGACGTTCCTGAGACTGCCGTGAAACTCCACGGATTGAAGCCAACCCTTGGCAAACGTTCTGCCCGGTTCTCAACCAGGAGAGCGAACCGGGCTTCCTGGGTGGTGGGACGGCGCGCAGGAGCTCTCACAGAGGTCGGGAGCCGCCGGCCCATTGGGCGAGGAGATGGCGGTCGACGAGGTGGAGGTGCTGGGACTCGGCGAAGGCGAGCGCGGGTCCGGAGAAGCGGCCGGACATCGCCGCCGTGGACCTGGGGGTTCGGGGTGCCGATCGCGGATCCGGACCAACCGGCTTTGCGGTGCTTGCACTGGATCACCCAGCGTCGGCCGTAGGGGTCGGTGGCCTTCACGTCCGCGCCGTTGTCGCCCCGTCCACCGACCTTCTGCGCGTCGGCGCATCCGTCGCGGTGCATGAGGTCCCGGACGGCGAACTCGAAGTCGTTGTAGTGGAGGCCGTCGAGATGCTCGACGGCGTGGCGCAGCCCCCGGGCCCGACCCTGTTCCCATCGGGCCGCTTCTCGGCGTCGGCGCAGCCACAACCATCCGACGCCGACCATCGCCACCAGGATCAGGGTCGGGACCCACGGTGGGCGGCCAACCACGACAGGAGTGCCATGATCAGACTGAAGGCCACCGCGGCCGCCAGGCCGCGCATCCACGGCTCCCCCGAGCCGCTGTTCCCGCGACGCCGTGCGCTGCCACCGCGCCTGCGCCGCCGTGCGGGCGGGCGCCGGGTCACCGGCCGCTCGCCGTGTGGGGGGGGGAGGCGAGTGGAGGCCGCAGACGGCCCTCGACTTCGGTGCCGTCCGACTTCATGTACGTCGTGATCCAGGGCACAGCCGCATCCCCCTCGATGGTCGCGTTGCGCCTCCCCACGCAACCGGCCCACGAAAGCACCTGGCACTGACACTACGTCACCCGTGTTCACCAAGTGTGATCATCCGCTGATGCGACCTCACCTCAGGGCGGCGTGATCTCGCCTCGGGGCAGCGTGATCGCCGTGACGATGAGGCCGTTGCGGACCAGCCAGCCGCCGTCGAAGGAGTCGAGCCGGACCCCGTCGATCTCGGGGCCGGGCACCAGGAGCCGGGCGTGGAAGGTGGACCAGGCCGGGTCGACGGTGATCTCCGCGTCCTGGAAGTCCAGCCAGCGTCCGGTCAGCGGGTACCAGACCTTGTACACGCTCTCCTTGGCGCTGAAGAGCAGCCGTTCCCACTCCACCTCGGGGCGGCGGGCGGCGAGTTCGGGCAGCCAGGCGCGCTCGCCCGCGACGGTCACCAGGTCCGCGACGCCCCGGCTGCGCAGCGGCAGGTTGGGTTCGGCGTCGATGCCGAGCGCGGCCACCCGTCCGGCGGGCGCCACCACGGCCGCCCGGTAGCCCGTGCAGTGGGTCATGGCGCCGACGAATCCGGCGGGCCAGCGGGGCGCCCCCTTCGGGTCGCGCAGGATCGGCGCGGGGGCGACGCCGAGCTTGCCGAGGGCTTCGCGGGCGCAGCGCCGTACGGTCGCGAACTCCCGTCGGCGGCCGTCCTCGGCGCCCGCGACCAGGAGTTCCTCCTGCGGGTGGAGGTCGGCCAGGGCCCCGGGGTCGTCTCCGAAGGACTCCACGGCGGCGGCGGCGGGGGTCAGCAGTTCCTCGATCATGTGCGCTCCGCGAGGATCCGTACGGCGCCCGCCGGGGCGGCGGCGCGTTGCTTCCACTCCCTGGGGTAGCCCAGGGAGACCTCGTGGTGGGGGATCCCGTCCTGGTGGATCAGCCGCGGGATGTGCAGGTGCCCGTAGACCACGGCCGCGGCCCGGAAGCGGACGGGCCAGTCCTCGGTCGCCTCGGTTCCGCACCACAGCGCGAACTCGGGGAACCGCAGGATCCGGGTGGGTTCGCGGACCAGCGGATAGTGGTTGACCAGCACGGTCGGCAGGTGGGCGGGGATCTCGGCGAGCCGCGCGGCGGTGTGCGCGACGCGTGCCCGGGACCACGCCTGGCGGCTGGGGTAGGGGTCGGGGTGCAGGTAGAACTCGTCCGTGCAGACGACCCCGGCCCGCTCGGCGATGTCCATGGCCTCCTGCCGGGTGCGTGCTCCGGCGGGCCGGAACGTGTAGTCGTACAGCAGGAAGAGCGGGGCGATCGCGACGGGGCCGCCCGTTCCCTCCCACACCGGGTAGGGGTCCTCGGGGGTGGTGACGCCCAGGCGTCGGCAGATCGCGACGAGGTGGTCGTAGCGGGCCTGGCCGCGCAGTTGGACCGGGTCGGCGGCGGTGGTCCACAGTTCGTGGTTGCCCGGCGCCCAGATCACCTTGGCGAACCGGTCGCTCAGCAGCCGCAAGGTGTCCTCGAAGTCGACGGTGGACTCGCTGACGTCCCCGGCGAGCAGCAGCCAGTCGTGTTCCGTCTCGGGTCGCAGACCGTCGACGACCTTCTTGTTCTCGTCGTGGCGGACGTGCAGGTCGCTGATGGCCAGCAGCCTGCCGGGGCCGGTCGGCATCAGGCGGCCCCCAACGCGCTCGCGCCGCGACGGCGCAGTGCGGAGCGGATCACGGCGGCCACCTGGGGAACGCTGTGGTCGAGGTAGAAGTGCCCGCCGGGCAGGATCCGTACGTCGCTGCCCGCGACGGTGTGCACCCGCCAGGCGGCCGCGTCCTCGACGGGGACGACGGGGTCGCGGTCGCCGACGAGCACGGTGAACGGCACGTCGAGGGGGCGGCCGGGCTGCCAGACGTAGGAGCCGATGGCCTTGTAGTCGGCGCGCAGGGGCGGCATGACCATCTCCAGCAGGTCGGGGTCGTCGAAGACCTTCCCGACGGTCCCGCCGAGCGTGCGGATCATCGCGATCACCTTCTCGTCGGTGTCCAGCCGGTCGCTGGCGCTGCCGTGCGGGGTCGGGGCGAACCGGCCGGACAGGAACAGCCGCTCGGGGGCGGGCAGTGCGCGCCGGTCGAGTTCGCGGGTCAGCTCGTACGCGAGCACGGCGCCCATGCTGTGCCCGAAGAAAGCGTACGGTCGATCGTCGCCCCGGCGGCCCGGCCCGGCGGTCAAGGTGGCGGCGAGTTCGTCGGCGAGCGCGGTGACGAGACGGCCGATGTCGTCCACGGCGGGTTCCATCCGGCGGTCCTGACGGCCGGGGTACTGCACGGACATGACGTCGAACTCGGGGGTCAGCTCCTGCGACAGCGCGAGGTAGGCGCTGGCCGCGCCGCCCGCGTGCGGAAAGCAGAACAGGCGCGTGTCGCTGTCGGACGCGGGGCCGAACCGTCGGAACCAGTCATTGGCCATGTCTTCTCTCCTTCAACATCCTGTCGAGTCGACTTCCAGAGTCTGTCGAGCCGGTGGACCGCCGGTCGAGAGGCCTTGGACGGGTACTACAGGCACCCCCACAGCCTGGGCGAACGTCGTGCCGGAGCGGGCGGTGGGCCGGGGGTTACCGCGCCGTGAGACGGCGTGGCGAGACTTCCAACCGTTTCTCGCCACTCCCCACCGAACACTGAGCGGTCCCCTTTCCGCTCTCCTCATCCCCCGCTCCCGCCCTTGGAGGCGCGCCCCATGTCCAGCACGGAAACGGAACCCCGGCAACTGTCCCGGGGCCAGATCGTCGGTCTGGCCGTCGCCAGCATGATTCCCGCGGTGGGTCTCGCCGCGGTGCCCGCCCTGATGTTCGTCTCGGCCGGGAACGGCAGTTGGCTCTCCGCCCTGCTGTCGGCCGCGGTGACCACGTTCGTCGGCCTGTCGGTCGTCACCTTCGCGCGCCGGCACGTCGCCAACGGCTCGCTCTATTCCTACCTTTCGCTGGTCTTCGGCCCCTGGGCCCGGCTGGTGGCCGCGGCGGCGCTGCTGCTCGGCTACGCGGCGATGATCGCGGGCATCACGATGGTCATCGGGGTGTACGTCGGCAGCTTCCTGTTGTCCCGGGGGTACGCGGCCGGGCTGGAGGTGCCGGCGCAGCTCGCGGTGTACGCGGTGGCGCTGTTGATCGCGGTGCTGTTCGCGCGGCGCGGTGTCGACCTGTCGGTGAAGGCGGCGGTGGTGTTGATGGCCGTGGCGATCCCGGTGGTCGGCGTGGTCGTGGTGGCCGGCGCCGGCACGACCGGGCTGCACCTCGCGGAGCAGTTGTCCTTCGAGGGCGGGTTCTCCTTCAGCGGGGTCTTCCAGGGCATGGCGGCCGGGGCGACGTTCCTGATGGGTTTCGAGAGCTGCGCCGCGCTGGCGCGGGAGACGAAGGACCCCAAGCGGGACGTGCCGTTCGCGGTGCTGGGCATTCCGGTGCTGCTCGGGGTCGTGTACCTGGTGGCGACGGTGCTCCAGGTGCCGGGGCTGTTCGCGGCGGCGGACGACCTGGCGGCGGGCATGTCGCCGGCGGCGGCGCTGGCGTTGAACGCGGGGCTGGGCGAGACCTTCGCGAGCGCCACCGACCTGGTGCTGGCGGTGGCGACGTTCGCGGGTCTGATCGGGTTCGTGAACTTCGGGTCGCGGTTCGTGGCGACGCTCTCTGACGACGGTCTGTTGCCGCGCCGGGTGGGGCGTGCGCACCCCGAGCACGGGTCGCCGACCGTCGCGGTGACCGTCCTGGCGGTGATCGGTTTCGCGGTGCTGGCGGTCGCCGTGCTCGCCTACCCGGACTCGCTGCTGTCGGTGTACTCGGCGTTGGCCACCCTGATCGTCTACCTGTGGGTGTTCCCGTACGTGCTGATCTGCGCGGCGCACGTGGTGCTGCTGGTGCGCGAGCGCGCGGTGAAGCCGCTGTCGTACCTGACGGCGGTGCTGGGGGCGTCGGCGATGGCCTGGGTGTACCTCAACGGGTGGGTCAACCCGCCCGCCTCGCCGGTGGACGCCATGTCGTACGTGGCACTGGTGCTGATCGGGGTGACCGTGCCGGCCCTGGCGTGGGCGCGGCGCAGTGCGCTGCGGTCCGCGCGGGAGACGGCCGGGGCGGGGGAGGTCCGGGAGGCACGTGTCGAGGCGGTGGCGGAGCGGCTGCCGGACTCGGCGCGCGCCTGACCCGGGGGTACGGCCCGGGCGGCACTTCGACGACAGGGCCGAGGCCCCGTCCCACCGTGGGGTGGGGCGGGGCCTCGGGCCGTGCGGGGTGGGGGCGGTCACGGGCCGTTCAGGCCGTGTTGGCCCAGGTGGGCTGGGCGCCCGCGGCCCAGGACGTGGCCGCGCGGCGGCGGGCCGCGGAGGGTGTCCAGCGGGCCGCGGCCTGCTCCTGTTCCTCCTCGGCCAGCCGGATCGCCTCGGCCGCCCGGGCCCGCATGACCGCCGACAGGGCCACCGCGAGCGCGGCGACCTCCTCGGCGGCCGGTGAGCCGCTGGTGATGCGCCAGGCCTGGGCGGAGAGGAACTCCGACGTGTCCGGCTCGGTGGGGACCGCTCGTACCGCCATCGGGTTCTCCCTCTACTGGGGCTGGTTGCCGTGTTTGCGGCTGGGCAGGGGGGCGTGCTTGCCGCGCAGCACCGCGAGGGCGCCGATCAGCGCGGACCGGGTGTCGGCGGGGTCGATGACATCGTCGACCAGGCCGCGCTCGGCGGCGTAGTACGGGTGCATGAGTTCCTCGCGGTACTCGTCGATGCGCGCCGAGCGGGTCGCCTCGGGGTCGTCGGAGGCGGCGATCTCGCGGCGGAACACCACGTTGGCCGCGCCTTCGGCGCCCATCACGGCGATCTCGTTGATCGGCCAGGCGAGGGCGATGTCGGTGCCGATGGAGCGGGAGTCCATGACGATGTACGCGCCGCCGTAGGCCTTGCGCAGGACGAGCGAGATCCGCGGGACGGTCGCGTTGCAGTACGCGTACAGGAGCTTCGCGCCGTGTCGGATGACGCCGTTGTGCTCCTGGTCGACGCCGGGCAGGAAGCCGGGCACGTCGACCAGGCTGACCAGCGGGATGTTGAACGCGTCGCACAGTTGGACGAACCGGGCGGCCTTCTCCGACGACTGGATGTCGAGGACGCCGGCCATGTTCTGCGGCTGGTTGGCGACGATGCCGACGACCTGGCCGCCGAGGCGGGTCAGGGCGCAGATGATGTTGGGCGCCCAGCGCTCGTGGACCTCGAAGAACTCGCCGTGGTCGGCTATCTCCTCGATGACCTTGTGCATGTCGTACGCCCGGTTGGGGTCGGCGGGCACCAGGTCCAGGAGCGCCTCCGTGCGGCGGTCGGCCGGGTCGTCGGCGACTTCCGCCGGGGGCAGTTCCCGGTTGTTGGAGGGCAGGTAGGAGAGCAGGTGCCGGACGTCCTCCAGGCAGTGCTCCTCGTCGTCGTACGCGAAGTGCGCGACGCCGGAGACGGAGGAGTGCACGTCGGCGCCGCCCAGGGCGTCCTGGGTGATCTGCTCACCGGTGACGGCGGCGACCACGTCGGGGCCGGTGATGAACATCTGCGAGGTGCCGCGCACCATGAAGACGAAGTCGGTGAGGGCCGGCGAGTACGCGGCGCCTCCCGCGCACGGGCCCATGATCACGCTGATCTGCGGGATCACGCCGGAGTTGCGGACGTTGCGCTGGAAGATGCCGCCGTATCCGGCGAGGGCGGTGACGCCCTCCTGGATGCGGGCGCCCGCACCGTCGCACAGGCCGATGATGGGCGCACCGGCCTTCTCGGCGAGGTCCATCAACTTGTGGATCTTCTGGGCGTGTGCCTCGCCGAGGGCGCCGCCGAAGATGCGGAAGTCGTGGGCGTACGCGAACACGGGCCGGCCGTTGACCTGGCCGTAACCCGTGACCACGCCGTCGCTGTGCGGCTTCCTGTCCTCCAGGCCGAACCCGGTCGCGCGGTGCCGCCGGAAGGCTTCCACCTCGGTGAACGTGCCCTTGTCGAAGAGGAGTTCCAGGCGGTCGCGGACGGTCAGCTTGCCCTTCTTCCGCTGCGCCTCGGTCGCCTTCTCGCTGGGGCCGGCGATGACCGACTCGCGCAGTTCGGCGAGCTCCGCCACCCTCGACCCCATGGTCGCGGCCGGCGGAGGGCCGGTCGGCGCTTCCTCGACGATGCTCATGCTTGATCCTTTCCAGATCCGAGAGGCGTCTCGTCGTTCCGAACAAAACGCGGTAGACCCCTACAGACTGGCCAATACGACTACACAACCACTCAAGCGCGCCAAGCGCCGGACTCGGCGGCCGCCGCGACGTAGTCGGCGAAGTCGCGCGGTGCGCGGCCCAGGGCGCGCTGCACTCCGTCGGAGACCTTCGCCTCGAAGCCCTGCTGGACCGGGTACAGGGCCGCGGCCCAGATCGCGGCGTCGGCGGCCGACACGCCCTGCGCGCCGAGCTCCGCGATGAAGTCCGGGGTGGAGAGCGGCGTGTAGACGGCCTTGCGGCCGGTCGCCGCGCCGATCAGGTCGAGCACCTCGGGCAGGGACACCGGGCGGGGGCCCGAGAGTTCGTACGTCTGTCCGTCGTGGCCGTCCCCGGTCAGTGCGGCGACGGCCACCGCGGCGATGTCCTCGACGTCGATCCAGGTCGCGGCGCCGTCACCGGCGGGCAGCCGCAACTCGCCCGACAGGACGCCCTCGTTGAAGAAGCCCTCGTCGAAGTTCTGCGCGAACCAGCCCGGGCGCAGCACCGTCCAGGCGAGGCCGGATTCGTGGACGGCGGCCTCGCCGGCGAGGAAGGCGTCGCTGGTGGAGGGGTCCTCGCCGTAGTAGCCGGGGGTGTCGACCCCGCGGGCGGAGAGCAGGACGAGGCGGCGGACGCCGGCGTCGGCGGCGCGCCGGGCGAGCTCGCGGGTGCGCGGTTCGCTGTCGTTCTGGACGATGTACACCCCGGACGCGCCGTCGAGGGCCGGGCCCCAGGTCGTCTCGTCGAGCCAGTCGAAGCGGGTTTCGCCCGAGCGCGAGGCCGACCTGACCGGAACTCCGCTTTCCGCGAGCCGGCGCACCACCCGACGGCCGGTCTTTCCGGTGCCGCCGATGACGAGTACGGGATTCTGAACCGAATTCTGAGTCATGGGCCGATGGTAATTCGTGGATTCGTTCCCGACACCGGACGATGACCCGCCGGTGAACGCCCGATGAGCGGAGCCGGGCAGCATCACACTTGCGACCTCATCTGCAGCGGCCGCGCCTGGACAAAAGAATTGGGAGTATCCGAATGACTGCCCTCACGAACAAGACTGCTCTGGTCACCGGTGGCAGCCGGGGCATCGGCCGCGCCATCGCCCAGCGCCTGGGCAAGGAGGGCGCGCTCGTCGCGCTCACCTACTCCAGCGACGAGGCCGCCGCGAAGGAGACGGTGAACTCGATCGAGGCCGCGGGTGGCCGCGCCTTCGCCTTCCGCTCCGCCCTCGGTGTCCCCGGTGACGCCGACGCCCTGTGGGCCGCCTTCGACGAGCAGATCGGCGCGCACTCCGACACGGCGGGCCTGGACATCCTGGTGAACAACGCGGGGATCGCGGGCCCGGGCCTGATCCACGAGGTCTCCGAGGCCGACTACGACAAGGTCTTCGCGATCAACGCCAAGGCCCCCTTCTTCATCATCCAAAAGGGCCTGGACCGCCTGCGCGACGGCGGCCGCATCATCAACATCTCCTCCGGCGTCACCAAGGTCGCCTTCCCCGGCATGACCTCCTACGCCGCCAGCAAGGGCGCCGTCGAGGTCCTCACCCTCACCCTCGCCCAGACCCTCGGCAGCCGCCAGATCACCGTCAACGCCGTCTCCCCCGGCACCATCGAAACCGACATCCACCCCTGGATGGCCATCCCCGAGGCCAAGGCCCAGGCCGCCGCCTTCTCCGTCTTCAACCGCGTCGGCCAGCCCGACGACGTCGCCGACGTCGTCTCCTTCCTCGCCACCGACGACGCCCGCTGGATCACCGGCCAGAACATCGACGTCAGCGGCGGCTCCGGCCTCGGCATCTGACCCGGCCGACACACCAGGCGTCACGCATCGACGTCGTCCTTCGGCCCCCACGCCGATCGGTCGTCCGTCCGCACACGGAACGTCCGCACGCAGACCCGGACGCCGCCGCCTCCACCGCACAGGGGGGCGGCGGCGTCCGTCGTGCGTCCCGGTTCCGCCGGCGCGCTCGTGTTCACGCGCTCGCGTTCACGCGCCGAAGGCCCCCGGCCCGAGGGGTTCTCCCTCGGGCCGGGGGCCCGGTCGGTACGCCGGCCCGTGGATCAGGGCAGCCTGATCGACAGGGTGTGGCGGAACACGTTCCGCGGGTCCCACTGGCTCTTCGCCGCCTGCAGGCGGCAGTAGCCGTCCTTGAAGTACAGGTGGTGCCAGGCGATCCCCGAGGTGTTCAGGGTCGAGTCGGCCAGGTCGGCGTCGGCGTAGTTGATGAACGCCCCGTCGTTGACCACGCCCGGGCGGGGGACCCCACCGGTCGCGGCGTGGACGTCGCGGTAGAACTCCCTGATCCAGGCGAGGTTCGCGGCGTCTTCGGCCGGGGTGGCCCAGAGGTTGACGAACAGCATCTTGATGATCGAGTCGCGCTGCGCGGTGGCGGTCGCCGAGGTGGACGGCACGTTGGCCGCGGCGCCGTAGCCGGCGATCTCCACGAGGGCCGCCGAGTTGGTGTAGTCGTTGCGCGTGAGGTGCTTGTAGAACGCCTTGATCTGCGCGGCCGGCATGGTCTTGCGCAGGTAGGAGGACTTGGCCTTGAAGCGGCCCTTGCCCTCGAAGCCGGAGCCGCCGAGGCCCGGCCAGTGCAGGACGTTGTACAGCCAGTCGACGCGCCGGCGGGCGTCGACGCGGTACGTCAGGCCCGTGCCGGCGACGATGGCGGCGAGGTAGTCGTCCAGGAGCTGGTCGGCGTTGGGCAGGGCGGAGTCGATCTGCGAGCTCATCAGGAACTCGCCGGCCAGCTTGTGCCGCGGCTTGATCGCGCTGAAGAGCTTGGCGTACGGGGAGGTGGCCGAGGAGTTGTCCTCGTGCCACTTCGTGAAGTTGTGGAGCAGCCGGGTGAACGCGGCCTCGGTCATGCCGGTCCAGGAGAAGGCGACCTCGGAGATGATCAGCTCGCGGGGCGCCTTGGGCAGGAACAGGGCCGGGTCGGTGGAGGTGGTGTTGGGGCTGCGGAACCAGTAGCGGGTGACGATGCCGTAGTTGCCGCCGCCCGCGCCGGTGTGCGCCCACCACAGTTCGCGGTTCGGGTCGTTGGCGTCGCGGGTGGCGACGACCTTGCGGGCGACGCCCGCGCTGTCCACGTGCACGACCTCGACGGCGTACAGGTGGTCGACGGTGACCCCGTGCGAGCGGGCCAGCGGACCGTACCCGCCGCCCGGTATGTGACCGCCGACGGAAACCGTCGGGCAGGTGCCGCCGGGGATGGTGACGCCCCAGGTGTTGTAGAGGGTCTCGTACACGCTGCCGAGCTGGGCGCCGGCCTCGACCGCGACGGCGCGACGGCTCGTGTCGTGGGATATGCCGGTCATCGCCGAGATGTCGATGAGCACGCGGATGTTGGCGTTGCTCGTGAAGTCCTCGTAGCAGTGGCCCCCACTGCGGACGGCGAACCGGACCCCCCGGTCGAGGGTTTCCTGCACCGCCTGGACCACCTGGTCCGCCGTGCTCGCGACCAGCACGTAGTCGGGCGTGCCGACCCAGCGACCGTTCGCCCCCGCGACCAGGGTCGCGTAGCGGGGGTCCGACGGCGCCACCGTGACCAGGGAGGTCGTGGCGATGCCGGCGGCGGCCGTCGGCTCGGCGGCGAACGCCTCACCGGCCCAGCCGCCCAGTGCGGGCAGAGCCAGGGCTGCGCCGCCGGCGGCCGCAGTGTGTCTCATGAACACCCGGCGGGAAACTCCGGTCATTAGCGTGTACCTCCACGAAGAAATGGTTCTGGAGTTACGGAACTCGACATCACGCCGCACACCGGGTGGAGGCGGGGTGGAGTCAATGGCCGTCAATCCCTTTGAAACGCAGATTATCGGCCAGATTCCACCGTGAAGTAATCCGTCACCAATTCCGCTTGTGGAGGTCCGAATCAATTGGTAAGGGCATCGAAAATGCGGGGACACCGCACCCCGGGTCCGGGGTCGGACGGCGTCAGACCGCCCAGACCCCGGTGGTGGCCGGCCCGCGCTCGCGCAGCACCCCGAGCGACCCGCCGAGCGGGACCTCCAGCGCCTCGCGGGTGGCCTCGCAGAGCTGGATCTCACCGGCCGGCGAGAGTTCCAGCAGGCACTGGCAGGTGTCCAGCAGCGCGCCGTTGACGGAGGGCGCGACGGTGGGGTCGTCGGGGCGGAAACGGACCAGCGCGTTCCCGGTCGCGACGGCCGCGTGCAGGGTCAGCCCGTGCCAGGGCGAGGGGTTCGGTCCGCCGTCGGTGGCCGGATCGGTGAGCCGGTCGCGGATGGCCGCCGCCGCGCGGACCGCCCGCAGGGCGCTGTCCTCGTCGCCGCCCGCACGGAAGAGCCCGAGGGAGACGGCGCCGATCGAGGTGACGGCGTCGCCGCCGAAACGCTCGATGCGGCGGCGGGCGATGGCGTTGACGCTCTCGAACATCTCGTCCATGAACTCCGGTGCGCCGCCGGGCCGTTCCGCGGTGATCCGGGTCTGCACGAGGAGCACGCTGATGCGGCGGCGTTCGGTCACCACGGCCCGGGACAGGGGCTGGGGCACGGGCTGCGACCGTCTGGCCGACCCGCCGCGGGGCGGGCCCGGGCGCTCGGCCAGCAGCAGGCCGCGGGGGTGGGTGGGCACGGCGGCCAGCATCCGCCGCCGGTCCTCGCGGCGGTCCTCGCGCGGGTCCGCGTACCGCTGCTCGTACCGCTCTCCGTACAGCTCCTCGCGCAGGTCGTCCCGACGGTCCTCGCGGAAGTCGTCGCGAAAGTCGTCGCGGCGGTCTTCGCGGCGGCCTTCGTCGCGGTCTTCGTCGCGGTCGTCACGGAGACCCTCGTGCCGGTCCTCGGCGTGTTCCGCCCGGTGTTCGGCGCGGAGGCTCTCGGACCGGTCCTCACGCCGGTCCTCGTGGTGGTCCTGCCGCCGGTCCTCGCGACGGTCGGGGTCCTCGTGCCGCTGCTCGCGGCGCTCCTCCCCGGGGCCCGTCCGGCGGCCTGCCGGGCGGGTCGCGCGGATGTCCTCGCGCCGGCGCACCTGTCCTCCGGGGACGCCGACCGGGGCCGAGCCGCCGAGGACGACCGCGGCGGGGGCGAGGTTCAACGTCGGGTCGTGGGCCAGGATCGCCTGCTGGAGCCGGCGCAGCTCGTGACCCGGTTCGAGGCCGAGGTCCTCCACGAGCGTGGCGCGGATGCGGTTGTAGACGCCGAGCGCGTCGGCCTGCCGCCCGCAGCGGTACAGCGCCAGCATCAGCTGCCCGGAGGCGCGCTCGCGCAGCGGCTCCGCCTCGACGGTGGTCTCCAGCTCGCCGAGGACGGCGTAGTGCTGGCCGCAGCGCAGCTTCGCCTCGAAGTAGTCCTCCAGGACGTCGAGTCGGGTGTTCTGCACGGCGGTGAGTTCCGGCCACATGGTGCCGGTCTCGACCAGGTCCGACAGGACCGGGCCGCGCCACAACTCCAGTGCCTCGCAGAACCGGTCGGCGGCCTCGTGCGGGGTGCCGCCGGCCAGCAGGGCGCGGCCCTGGCGCACGCGCCGGCGGAAGAGGTGGAGGTCCACGTGGTCGGGATCGACGCGGATCATGTAGCCGGGCGCCCGGGTGACGAGCTCGGCGGGCGCCCCGTCGAAGCCGGGGTCGCACTGGTTCAACATGCCGCGCAGTCCCCACACGGCGTTCTGAAGGATCTTGCGCGCCGTGACCGGAGCATTGTCGGTGCTCCAGAGCGCGGCGAGCAGTTGGCTGGTGGGAACGACCTGGTTGGCCTGCAACAGCAGGTATCCCAGTGTGGCGCGCGGCTTGGTGCCGCCGAGCGGTACCGGCTGGTCAGCGGACATCACTTCCAGCGGACCCAACATCCGAAAGCGCATATCTCCCCCGGTCCTGCGGCTGATAGGTCATGCTCACTCGACCGGAAGATTACAAACCAGCACGCCGGTTTGTCAAAAGGTTAGATGAGCACACCGGAGCACCGTGAAGGGTGCTGTCGACATCCGCCCACGAGCCGTCAACTCGGGTAAAACAAAAGGCCAGAGGGCCCGGGAGGGGGGATCCCGGGCCCTCTGGCGAGGGGGCGACCGCAGGAGGGCGGTTACCGAACGGCGGAGCTTTTCGCCGGCCACTCAAGGGGTTCGCGACTCAATCTCGACCCTTAAACAGCACGAGCGGTCTGATTTTGCTCAGGCGATCGGTGCGAGGCTCGCGCCATCCGTGTCGCGGATGATCACGCACACGTCGCGGAGCGCCGCTTCCAGCCGACCGATCTCCTCGTCCGTCAGGTACACCGACGGCTCGAACCGCAGGGTGTTCACGGCGCTGGAGGTGGGGAACGTCCGGATCCGGTGCGCGCGGAGCATGTGCCCGGCGACGAAGTACCCGAAGAACCCGCTCTGGGCCACCGCCTTGAGCGGCTCGGCCGCGGAGCCCGACTGGTCGTGGAACTCCAGCCCCAGCATCAGACCGCGGCCGCGCACGTCCTTGACCGTCTCGGGGAAGTCGTCCCGGACCGAGCGGAGCATGGCGAGCAGCCGCTCGCCGCGCTCGGCCGCGCGCCGGTAGACCTCGCCGTCGTCGGCCTCCATCAGTTCGAGCACCTTGAGGGCGATCAGACAGGAGAAGCTGTCCTTGGCGAACGTGGAGCTGTGCGCCAGCTCGAACTGGCCGCGGTAGAGCGGCTTGCGCACGAGCATCACGGCGGCCTTGGCGATGCCGCCGCCCAGGCTCTTGGCGAGGGTGTAGTAGTCGCCGCGCAGCCCGAGGTGGGTGGCCGCGAGGAAGCTGCCGGTGCGGCCCATGCCGGTCTGCACCTCGTCGATGACGATCGGGATCCCGGTCTCGGCGCAGACCTCCTGGATCTCGTCGGCGAACTCCCGGCTCAGCTCCTGGATGCCGCCCTCACCGAGGACGGGTTCCAGGACGAAGGCCACGAAGAGCGGGAAGTCCCGCTCCACGACCTGGACCTGGCCGCCCTCGACGACGAGGTCGAGCAGGTGGGCCCGCTCCTCGTCGATGATCTTGCGGATCGTGCCGGGCCGGTCGCGCGGTACGAACCGGGACTGCGCGGCCAGCGCCTTGAACGGCAGCCGGTACCCCTCGTTGTGGGTGAGCTGCACGCTGCCGGCGAGCTTGCCGTGGAAGCCGCCCTCGGGGACGAGGAAGAGCGGACTGCGCTCGCGCTGTGCCTCGTTGCGGGCGAGCACGTCGGCGACCAGGTCCTCGAAGGACTCGGCGACGGCGGCCGGGACGCTCGCGGCGCCGGCCTCGACCTGTCCGCGCACGTCGGCCACGTGGGCGGTGATCTCGTCGGTGAGCGCCGTCAGGCGCAGTCCCCGGTCGAGTTCGGCGTGCTTGATGGCGGCCTCGACGGCCTCCGCGCCGCTGTTGGCGAAGATGGCGTAGTACTGCTCGTCGTCCCCGCGTTCGCGCTGGATGATCCGGTTGAGGACCTCGGCGACGTCGTTGGCGTACGGGTGCCGCGAGAACTGCGCGTGGACGGGCGTCCCCGCGTCCAGCAGTTCCTTGGCGTACGCGTTGATCCCGGGGTGGTTGTGCCCCAGCATCAGCGAACCGTAGCCGCCGACGTAGTCCAGCACGGGGATCTCCCGGCCGTCCTCGTCGCGCAGGTAGAGGGTGTTGCCCTCGCCGCGCACGTACTCGGCGTCCAGACCTCCGGAGGCGAGCACCCCCAGCAGGAAGGGTTCCGCGTACTCGGTCGTGGCCGTGGTGGGTTCGGCGGTCATGTCATCCCCTTCAGGCACGGGTGGTGGACTCTTCGCGGACCGCGGCGGCCGGCTGCGTGCCGGGCGCCGGCTCGGTGGTCCCGGCCTGCTCCGCCGGCTCGGCCGGGGCCTCGGCGGCGGGTGCGCCGATCGCGGGGATGTGGCGCAGCAGGGTGAGGACGATGACGCCCGTCACGACGGCCAGTCCGGCGCTGACCCAGGCGGTGGCCTGGAAGCCGGAGGTGAACGCGTCGCGCGCGGCGGCCACCAACTGCGCGCCGAGGTCGGCGGGAAGGGAGGCGGCGGCGTCGGTGGCGCCGCCGACGGTGTCCCGGGCGGCCGCGGCGGCCTCGGCGGGGATCCCGGCCGGGGTGTTGTCGTCGACCGCGCCGCGGTAGACGGCCACGGCGATGGAACCGGTCACCGCGATGCCCAGGGCCAGCCCGAGGTCGTACGCGGTCTGCCCGGTGGCGGCGGCGGAACCGGCCTTCTCCGGCGGGGCCGCGCCGGCGGCCAGGGAGGTGCCGAGGACGCTGATCGGGGCGACACCGAACATGATCACGGCGAGGCCGAGGGCGGCGGGCACGATGCCGTCCTTGTCGGGGCCCGCGATCCCGGTCAGCCAGAAGCCGGCCAGGGTGACGACCAGGCCCGCGGTGATGACGAAGGCGGGCCGGATCCGCTTGGCGAACACCGGGGTGAGCTGCGAGCCCAGGATCAGGCCGGCGGCTCCGGGGAGCAGCCAGACGCCGGCGGCGAGCGGGCTGAGTTCACCGGCGACCAGCAGGTACTGCGGGACGAGGTACTCGACGCCGTTGAGCGCCATCATGCCGAACAGCAGGGTGAGCAGCGCTCCGGTGAAGGCGCGGGTCCGGAAGAGCCGCATGTCCAGCAGCGGGGTCTCCAGCGTGTTCTGCCGGCGGACGAAGAGCACCGTGAAGGCGGCGCCGATCAGCAGGGCGGCCAGGTTGCCCAGGCTCCAGCCGATCTCGGCGAACTTCTTGACCGCGTAGACGATCGGGAGGATCGCCGCCAGGAACAGCACCACGCTGGCGAGGTCGATCCGGCCCGCGTTGGGGTCCTTGTACTCGGGCAGCAGCGCCGGTGCGAGCAGCAGCGGGACGAGCATGACGGGGACGCCCATCAGGAAGACGGACCCCCACCACCAGGAGTCGAGCAGCACCCCGCCGATGACGGGGCCGACGGCGATGCCGACGGACAGCGCGGTGACCCAGGTGGCGATGGCGGTGGCCCGCTGCCGGTCGTCCTTGAACATGTGGATGATCAGCGAGAGCGTCGACGGGAGCACGGCGGCGCCGGCCACGCCGAGCAGCGCGCGCGCCACGATCAGCATCTCCGGGCTGGTCGCGTACGCGGCGAGCAGCGAGGAGACGATCACGCCGAGCGAGCCCAGGATCAGCAGCTTGCGGCGGCCGATCCGGTCACCGAGGGTTCCCATGACGACCAGGAATCCGCAGGTCAGGAACCCGTAGATGTCCGTGGTCCACAGCAGCTGCGAGCTGGTGGGCCGCAGGTCGGCCGTCACGTAGGGGGTGGCCAGCCACAGCACGCCCAGGTCGGCCGTCATCAGTGTGACCGGCAGCAGCAGGACCAGCAGTCCGAACCACTCCCGCGGCCCTGCCCGCAACTCCACCGCGGGTGCGGCGGTGTTCGAAGTCATGGTTGTCCCTTCATCAGTTTTCTGTCGGTGTTGCCGGGGGGACCGTGCGGACCCGCCGGATGATCTCGGCGGCGACCGTGTCGGGATCCTGCTGCGGCTGCCAGTGCGAGGTCTTCTCCAGCGTCACCAGCCGGTAGGGGCCGGTGACGTGCGACGCGGTCTGCTCGACGGCGAGTTCGCTGACGGCCGTGTCGGTGCGGCTGTAGACGAAGGTCGTCGGGACGGTGACCGGGCCGAAGGCGAGGTCCTCGCCGAGCAGGTTGTTGGCGCGGTACCAGTTCAGGGCCGCGTCCAGGACGCCGGGCGCGGTGTGCGTGGTGACGTACCGGGCGATCTGGGCGTCGGTCAGGACGCCCTCGCCGACCTGGTTGAACCAGCCGTGCAGTTCGACGGCGTCGTTCGCCAGGAAGTGGTCGGCGGCTCCCGCGGAGACGAGGAACTCCACGTACTGGGAGCTGTGTTGCTGCTCCTCGTCCACCCGGTAGGCGTGCTGGTACGCGTCGAGGTGCGGGATGGCGAGCGCGGTGAGCGTGCGCACCCGGTCGGGCCGGCGCGCCGCCAGGTACCAGGCCACGGCCGCGCCCCAGTCGTGGCCGACGACGTGGGCGTCGGCGATGCCGAGCGCGTCGAGGATGCCGAGCGCGTCGGCGGCGAGGTGTTCGAGGCGGTACGCGTCGACGTCGGTCGGGCGCGCGCCGTCGGAGTAGCCCCGCTGGTCGGGGGCGATGGTGCGCAGCCCGGCGGCGTGCAGCAGGGGCGCGGTCTCGGTCCAGGACTCCTTGTTGTGGGGGAAGCCGTGGAGCAGCAGGACCGGTTCGCCGTCGGCGGGGCCGTCGACGGCCACGTCGAACGCAAGGTCGTTCAGGGTGATCCTCATGACTACTCCTGGACCGCGGCGATCGCGGCCTCGATCTCCGGGTCGTGCAGGACGGCCGGGGAGTCGACGAGACCGATGACCCGGGAGTACGCGCGGGCCACGGCGTCGTCGCGGGACGCGGCCTCCTGGACCTGTGCGATGAAGGCGTGCGCCTGCTGGACCTCCTCGGTCCGCTCGCCCTCGACCTCGGGGAAGCTGAGGTCGGCGCCGACGGCCATCTCCCAGCAGCCGTCGACGGCGTCGGCGGCGAGGTCCTTGAAGTAGGCGATCGGGTCGGGCCGCCGGGACTCGGCGGTGTGCCGGCGCAGCACGAGCGAGCCGAGCGCGGAGACGGTCATGCCCTGCGCGTAGCTGGGGTTGAAGCTGCAGACGGCGTCGCCGATGACCAGCAGGCCGGCCGGGAAGTCGGTCAGGCGCTGGTAGTGGCGGCGCAGGTTGGTCGGGAACTTGTACGCGACGGGCTCGTCCAGCGGCTCGGAGACCTTGAGCACCTCGTGGATGTCGGGCGCGGCCAGCGACTCGATGAAGGCGTGGAAGCCCTCGGGGGTGGTGGCCGGGTGGTCGCCGAGGATGCCGTAGGCGGTGACGATGGAGCGGCCGCCGTCGATCTTCTGGCAGATCGCGCCGCGCGGGACGCCGGCGGAGGCGACGGTGTTGATGGAGATGTTGCCCTCGAACGCCTCGTCGGGGACCCGGTAGTAGCGGGTGGTGTAGCCGAGGCCGATCTTGTGCTTCTCCTCCTCGACGGCTTCGAAGCCGAACTCCTGGAGCCAGACGGAGGTGCGCGAACCGCGGCCGGTGGCGTCCACGACCAGGTCGGCCTCGACCACCTCCTCGACGCCGTCGCGGCGGACGACGACCCCGGTGACCTCGCGGCGGTCCTCGCTGGTGACCAGGCGGAGGATGTCGGCCCGCTCCAGGAAGGTCACCTCGGGGAGCGCGAGCACGCGCTCGCGTATGTGGCGCTCCAGGAAGGGGCGGCCCGAGGTGAGGGCGAACAGGCCCGAGTGGACCTGCCGCAGGCGCTTGCCGTTGATGATCCAGCGGACGTCGTCGGCCACGTCGCCGAGCTGCGCGCCGGCAGCCTTCATGTCCTCGGTGATGCCGGGGAAGTACTCCTCGACGATCTGCTGGCCGCGGGCGAGCAGGCCGTGGAGGTGGTGGCCCTGCGGCAGGCCCCGGCGGAGTTCGTTCGGTCCCGTCAGCTCGTCGCGGTCCACGACGAGCACCTCCGCGAAGTTCTCGGAGAGGGCGCGGGCGGAGAAGAGTCCCGCCATGCTCCCGCCGAGGACGACCGCGCGACCTCCGCGTGCGTTTTCGGCGGATCCGGGGTTGACCCCTTGGGAAGATGCAGCACTCACAGCGATCAGCTCTCCTTGAATTCGCACGTCACTACAGCGCAGCTCGAGCTCACCGGATCGAATGCGTCCGAATGAAGCGCGTGAGCCCGCATTCACGGTAGCCAGGGGCGTTCCACCGGCCGCTCACTGTGTGGCAACGCCAGGGTCACCAGCCGTTCCGACGGCCCTGGTTACCAGGCCATGACTGTCCACGAGACCGTTTTCACTAGCCTGTGGATCCAGGCGCATCGAACCCGGGTCGCATTTCTCCGGGCACGTCGAATCCGGGTCGTCGGAAATCCGGCGCATCGAATCCGGGCACGTGAATCCGGGCGCGTTGATCGGGGCGCATTGATCCGGGCGCTTTTCCTCCGGGCGCGTTGAATCCAAGAAGGGGCAGCCGAGCGTGGTGACCAGTGAGCGGAATCCTGTAGCAGCCGGGGCGCACACCGAGAAGGTGGAGCAGATCGCTGTCGTGGGGCTGTCCTGCCGGCTCCCCGGAGCCGACGGCCCGGCCGCGTTCTGGGAGCTCCTGCGGAGCGGGCGGGGCGCCGTCGACGAGGTGCCGCCGGGCCGTTGGGGCGTACCCGAGGACGCTGCTCCCGGCGATGGCCGGCAGCGCGGCGCGTTCCTGGACGGGGTGGACCGCTTCGACGCGCGTTTCTTCGGGATCTCGCCGCGCGAGGCCGCGGCGATGGACCCGCAGCAGCGGCTGGTCCTGGAGTTGGCCTGGGAGGCGCTGGAGGACGCGGGCATCGTGCCCGAGGCGCTGCGCGGCAGCCGGACCTCGGTGTTCGTCGGCACCCTGCGCGACGACTACACGAACCTGCTCTACCAGTACGGCACCGAGGCGATCACCCCGCACACGATGACCGGGGTGAACCGCGGTGTCATCGCGAACCGGGTCTCCTATCACCTCGGGCTCCAGGGCCCCAGTCTCACCGTGGACTCCGCGCAGTCCTCCTCGCTCGTCGCGGTGCACCTCGCCTGCGAGAGCCTGCGGGCCGGGGAGTCCGTCCTCGCGCTCGCGGCGGGTGTGAACCTGAACCTGCTGACGGAGAACGCCACCACGGAGGAACGTTTCGGCGCGCTCTCCCCCGACGGGGTCACCTACACCTTCGACTCCCGCGCCAACGGCTTCGTGCCCGGCGAGGGCGGCGGGGTCCTGGTCCTCAAGCCGCTCTCGCTCGCCCTCGCGGACGGCGACCACGTCCACGGCGTGATCCGCGCGAGCGCCGTCAACAACGACGGCGCCACGCCCGGCGGTCTGACCGTGCCGAGCGCGGCCGCGCAGGAGCAGGTGGTGCGCCTGGCCCACGAGCGGGCCGCGCTCGGCGCCGGCGAGCAGGTCCAGTACGTCGAACTGCACGGCACCGGCACGCCCGTCGGGGACCCGATCGAGGCCGCCGCGCTCGGCGCCGCGCTGGGCGCGGACCGGGCCGCCGGGGATCCGTTGCGCGTCGGGTCCGTCAAGACCAACATCGGGCACCTGGAGGGCGCCGCGGGCATCGCGGGCCTGATCAAGACCCTGCTGAGCATCACCCACCGCGAGCTGCCCGCCAGCCTGAACTTCGCGACCCCGAACCCGGCGATCCCGCTGGACGCGCTGGGGCTGGCGGTGCAGCGCGAGCACTCCGCCTGGCCGCACCCGGAGCGCCCGTTGGCGGCGGGCGTCAGCTCCTTCGGCATGGGCGGCACCAACGCGCACGTCGTGGTCACCGAGGGGCCCGCCGTCCCCACCCAGCCGGAGACCACCGAGGCGGCCACCGAGGCGCTGCCCTGGGTGCTGTCGGCCCGGTCGGACGAGGCGCTGCGCGCGCAGGCCGGCCGACTGGCCGCGTTCGCCGCCGCCGACGGCGCCCCCGACCTGGTGGACACCGCCTTCTCGCTGGCGACCACCCGCACGGCCTTCGAGGAGCGCGCCGTCGTCGTCGGCACGGACCGGCCGGCGCTGATGGAGGGACTGCGGGCGCTGGCCGAGGGGCGGCCGGGCGCCGGGGTGGTCCGGGGCGGGCCCGGCGCGGGCACCACGGCGTTCCTCTTCACCGGCCAGGGCGCGCAGCGCCCGGGGATGGGCGAGGAACTGTACGCGGCCTTCCCGGTGTTCGCGGAGGCCTTCGACGCGGTCGCCGGGGCGCTGGACCCGCTGCTGAAGCGCTCGATCCGCGAGGTCATCGCCTCCGGTGAGGCGCTCGACGAGACCGGCAACACCCAGCCGGCCCTGTTCGCGGTGGAGGTGGCCCTGTACCGCCTCGTGGAGTCCTGGGGCCTGACCCCGTCCCATCTCGCGGGGCACTCCATCGGGGAGCTGGCGGCCGCGCACGTGGCGGGGATCCTGTCCCTGTCGGACGCGGCGAAGCTGGTGGCCGCCCGGGCCCGGCTGATGCAGGCGCTGCCCACCGGCGGCGCCATGATCGCCGTACAGGCCGCCGAGGCGGAGGTGCTGCCGCTCCTCGAAGGCCTGGAGGACCGGCTCTCGATCGCCGCCGTCAACGGCCCCACCTCCGTCGTCGTCTCCGGCGACGAGGAGGCGGCGCTCCAGGTCGCGGGAAAGCTCGCCGACCGGGGCCGCAAGACCAAGCGCCTGACGGTGTCGCACGCCTTCCACTCCCCCCACATGGACGCGATGCTCAAGCCCTTCCACAAGGTGGCGAAGGGTCTCACCTACAACGAGCCGCGGATCCCCGTCGTCTCCACCCTCACCGGCGAACTCGCCTCCGGGGACGACCTGCGCACCCCCTGCTACTGGACCGACCAGGTCCGCGGCGCCGTCCGGTTCGCGGACGCGGTCGCCGCCCTGCGGTCGCTGGGCGCCGACACCTTCCTGGAGATCGGCCCCGACGCCGTCCTCAGCGCCCTCGCCGAGGGCACCCCCGCCCTCCGTGCGGGTCGCCCCGAGGTGCAGACGCTGCTGACCGCCGTCGCGACCGCGTTCACGCTCGGCGCCGACGTCGATTGGGGCGTGCTGTACGCGGGGACCGGCGCCCGCCGGGTCTCCCTGCCCACGTACGCGTTCCAGCGCCGCCGGCACTGGTTCGACGCCGCCGCCCGCAAGGCCGTCCCGGCGCCCGGCCCGGGCGTCGGCGCCGCCGAGGAGCCGGCGGCCGGCCCGCGCGGCGAACTCGGCGCGCGCCTGGCCCTGTTGTCCGAGGCGGAGCGGGACCGCGCCGTGTCCGAGCTGGTCACCTCGCACGTCACCGCGATCCTGGAGTACGGGCCGGACGAGGTGCTGGAGCAGCGGACCCCGTTCCAGAAGCTCGGCTTCAGCTCGATGATGACCACCGAGCTGCGCAAGGCGCTGGCCGAGGCGACCGGTCTGCGGCTGCCCGGCTCGCTGCTGTTCGACCACCCGACGCCGTTGGCGCTCACCTCGTTCATCGGGGCCGAGCTGGCCGGCGCGGCGGCCTCGGCGGAGGAGTTCGTCCGGCCCGCCGACGCCGACGAGCCCATCGCGATCGTGGGCATGGCCTGCCGGTTCCCGGGCGGGATCTCCTCCCCCGACGAACTGTGGAAGCTCGTCGCGGAGGGCGGCGACGCCGTCTCCGGGTTCCCCGTCGACCGCGGCTGGGACGAAGACCTGTATGACGCCGACCCCGACCGTCCGGGCAAGAGCGCGGTGCGGCGCGGCGGCTTCCTGCACGAGGCGGCCGAGTTCGACGCCGGCTTCTTCGGCATCTCGCCGCGCGAGGCCCTCGCGATGGACCCGCAGCAGCGGCTGTTGCTGGAGACCGCCTGGGAGGCCGTCGAGCGCTCCGGGATCCGCCCGGAGTCCCTGCACGGCTCCCGGACGGGCGTGTTCGTCGGCGCGACGGCGCTGGAGTACGGGCCCCGGATGTACGAGGCCCCCGAGAGCGTCCAGGGCTCGGTGTTGACGGGCAGCACCACCAGCGTGATGTCGGGGCGGATCGCCTACCAGTTGGGGCTGCTCGGCCCGGCGGTGACCACCGACACCGCCTGCTCCTCCTCGCTGGTCGCCCTGCACCTCGCGATCCGTTCGCTGCGGTCCGGCGAGACCAACCTGGCCCTGGCGGGCGGCGCGACGGTCATGTCGTCCCCCGGCATGTTCGTGGAGTTCTCCCGCCAGCGCGGGCTCGCCCCCGACGGCCGCTGCAAGTCCTTCGCCGCCGGCGCCGACGGCACCGGCTGGGCCGAGGGCGTGGGCCTGCTGCTCGTGGAGCGGCTCTCCGACGCCGAACGCAACGGGCACACCGTCCTCGCGGTGCTGCGCGGCTCCGCCATCAACCAGGACGGCGCCTCCAACGGCCTGACCGCCCCCAGCGGTCTCGCGCAGCAGCGCGTCATCCGCCAGGCGCTGGCCGACTCGGGCCTCACCGGCTCGGACGTGGACGCCGTCGAGGCGCACGGCACCGGCACCAGGCTCGGCGACCCGATCGAGGCCGAGGCCGTCATGGCCACCTACGGCAGCGACCGCGCGGGCCTGGCCCCGGTGTTCCTCGGCTCGCTGAAGTCGAACATCGGCCACGCGCAGGCGGCGGCCGGCGTCGGCGGCGTCATCAAGATGGTCCAGGCGATCCGGCACGGGGTGCTGCCCAAGACCCTGCACGTGGACGCGCCGTCCCCGCACGTGGACTGGTCGGCGGGCTCGGTGGAGCTGCTCACCGGGGAGCGGGCGTGGCCCGAGACGGGTCGGCCGCGCCGCGCGGCCGTCTCCTCCTTCGGGATCAGCGGGACCAACGCCCACGTCGTCATCGAGCAGGCCCCCGAGACGGTGCCCACGCCCGCGACCTCCGTCGGGGCCCCGGCCGCGCCGGACCTGCCGGCGCCCTGGCTGCTGTCGGCGCGCGACCCGAAGGCGCTGCGCGCCCAGGCCGAGCGGCTGCGCACCCACGCCGTCGCACCCGACACGGACCTCGCGGACGTCGGGCTGGCGCTCGCGGCCACCCGTACCGCCTTCGAGCACCGCGCCGTCGTCCTGGCCGAGGACCGCGACGCCCTGCTCGCCGGGCTCGACGCGCTGATCGCGGGCGCCGACTCGCCCGCCGTCGTCACCGGCGGTGCCCCGAACGCCGGCCGGACCGCCTTCCTGTTCACCGGTCAGGGCGCCCAGCGGCTCGGCATGGGCCGTGAGCTGTACGCCCGCCACCCCGTCTTCGCCCGCGCCCTCGACGCGGTGTTCGCCGCCTTCGAGGGGCTGCTGGAGCGGCCGCTGCGCGAGGTGCTCTTCGCGACGGAGGGCAGCTCCGACGCGGCGCTGTTGGACGAGACCACGTACACCCAGCCCGCCCTGTTCGCGGTGGAGACGGCCCTGTTCCGGCTGTTGGAGCACCACGGGGTGGTGCCCGCGCTGCTGGCCGGGCACTCGATCGGCGAGCTGTCCGCCGCGCACGCCGCCGGGGTGCTGACCCTGGCGGACGCCGCGAAGCTGGTGGCCGCCCGCGGCCGGCTGATGCAGTCGGCCCGCTCCGGCGGCGCCATGATCGCCGTCCAGGGCACGGAGGCGGAGATCGCCGCCTCCCTCGCGGGCCTCGAGGACGCGGTGTCCGTCGCCGCCGTCAACGGCCCCTCGTCCGTGGTGATCTCCGGTGACGAGGACGCCGCCGAGGCCGTCGCCGCGCGGTGGCGGGAGCAGGGCCGCAAGACGAAGCGGCTGACCGTCTCGCACGCCTTCCACTCCCCGCACATGGACACGATCCTGGAGGAGTTCCGCGCGGTCGCGGCCGAGGTCGCCTTCGCGGCGCCGACGATCCCGATCGTCTCCACCGTCACCGGCGCGGTCGCCGGCGCGGCCGAACTGACCTCCCCCGACTACTGGGCCGGGCAGATCCGCGCCGCGGTGAAGTTCCTGGACGCCGTCCGCGAGCTGGCCGCGCAGGGTGCGACGCTGTTCGTCGAGGTCGGCCCGGACGCCGTGCTGACCGCCCTGACGCAGGGCGCGCTGGAGGACACCGGGGCCGTGGCCGTGCCGCTGCTGCGTGCGGGCCGCCCCGAGGCCGACACCCTCACGGCCGGCCTGGCCCGGGCGTGGACGGCCGGCGGCACCTTCGACGCGGGGACCTTCTTCCCGGGCGCGACGCCGGCCCCGCTGCCGACGTACGCCTTCCAGCGCGAGCGGTACTGGCTCGCGCCGACCGCCTCCACCGACGCGCGCAGCCTGGGTCTGGACGCCTCGGAGCACCCGTTGCTCTCCACCAGCGTGGAGTTCGCGGACCGCGAGGACGCCCTGTTCACCGGGCGGCTCTCGGTGGGCTCGCACCCGTGGCTCGCGGACCACGCGATCGGCACGACCGTGCTGGTGCCGGCGACGGCGTTCCTGGAGCTGGCCGTCGCGGCCGGCGACCACCTCGGTGTCACCCGGGTCGAGGAGCTGACCCTGGAGGCCCCGCTGCCGCTCGTGGGGCGCGAGGCCGTGCGGGTGCAGGTCGCGGTGGGCGCCCCGGACGCGTCCGGGGTCCGGCCCTTCTCCGTCCACGCCCGCCCCGACGGCGGCGAGGGCGAGGCGCGGCCGTGGACCCGGCACGCGACGGGCGCCCTCGCGGAGGCCGTCGTACCGGTCGAGGACGCCGAGCTGTCCGCGTGGCCGCCGGCCGGCGCGAGCGCCGAGTCGCTGGACGGCGTGTACGAGCGGCTCGCCGCGCTGGGATACGCGTACGGCCCCGCCTTCCAGGGGTTGACGGCGCTGTGGCGCGCCGGCGAGGACCTCTACGCCGAGGTGCGGCTGCCCGAGGGGCACCGGGAGGGCGCCGGCCGGTTCGGCGTGCACCCGGCGCTGTTCGACTCGGTGCTGCACCCGCTGGTGCTGGACGCGGCCGTGGAGGGCGAGAGCGACCGGATCCGGCTGCCGTTCGCCTGGTCGGGGATCTCCCTGCACGCGGCGGGCGCCGCCGAGCTGCGGGTGCGGATCTCCCCCGCCGGGACCGACACGTACCGTCTGACGCTGGCGGACGGGGCGGGCGCGCCCGTCGCGGACGTGGACGCGCTGACGTTGCGCCCGGTCGCCAAGGAGGCCCTGACCTCGGTCGCCGACGGCGCGAACGACTCGCTGTACGAGGTGCGGTGGCAGCCGGTGGCAGCCGCCGGGGCGGCGGTCGACTGGACCGAGGTGGGCGAGGACCTGGACGCCGCCGCGGGTGCGACGACCGTCCTGGTCCGGCACGCGGGCTCCGGCACCGCCGGCGCCGAGGGCGCGCACCTGGCCACCCTGCGGGCGCTGGCGCTGGTCAAGCGCTGGCTGGCCGACGAGCGGTTCGCCGACTCCCGGCTGGTGCTCGTCACCACCGGCGCGGTCGCCGCGCTGCCCGGCGAGGACGTCACCGACCTGGACGCCGCCCCGCTGTGGGGGCTGATCCGCTCGGCGCAGTCCGAGCACCCCGACCGGCTCGTGCTCGTCGACGCCGACGACGCGACGGACGACGCGACGCTCGCCGCGGCCCTCGCCACCGGTGAACCCCAACTCGCGGTCCGCGCGGGCGAGTCGTTCGCCCCGCGGCTGGCCCGCGCGGCCGCGATCGCCACCCCCGAGGTTCCCGTCCTGGGGGCCGGGGGAACCGTCCTGGTCACCGGCGGCACCGGCGGCCTCGGCGCGCTCTTCGCCCGCCACCTGGTCACCGAGCACGGGGTACGGCACCTGCTGCTCAGCAGCCGGCGCGGCCCGGCCACCCCGGGCGCCGAGGAACTGGCGGCCGAACTGGGCGCGCTCGGCGCCGAGGTGAAGGTGGTCGCGGCGGACGCCGCCGACCGCGCCTCGGTGGCCGCGCTGCTCACGGCCGTGGACGCGGAGCACCCGCTGTCGGCCGTGGTGCACACGGCCGGGGTGCTGGACGACGCGACGATCGAGTCCCTCACCCCGGAGCAGTTGTCCGCGGTACTGCGACCCAAGGTCGACGCCGCCTGGAACCTGCACGAGCTGACCCGGGACCTGGATCTGGCGGCCTTCGTCCTGTTCTCCTCGGTGTCCGGCATCACCGGCACCGCCGGTCAGGGCAACTACGCGGCGGCCAACACCTGGCTGGACGCCCTCGCCGCGCACCGCCGCTCCGCCGGTCTGGCCGCGACCTCGCTGGCCTGGGGCCTGTGGGACTCCAGTCACGGCATGGGGGCCGGGCTCACCGAGGCCGACCTGGCCCGCTGGGACCGGGCGGGCATGACCCCGCTCACCCCCGCGCAGGGTCTGGCCCTGTTCGACGCGGCGCTGAACGGCGCGGAGCCGCTGCTGGTGCCGGTCGCGCTGAACCCGGCCCGACTGCGCACCGGTTCCGAGCTGCCGCCCGCCCTGTACCGGGGGCTGGTCCGCACGCGGACCCGCCGCGCCGGGCAGGCCGGGGCGGGCGCGGTCGCCGCGTCGGGGTGGGCCGGGCAGATCGCCGGCCTCCCCGAGGACAAGCGGGCGGAGGCGGTGCGGGATCTCGTGCGGTCCACGGTCGCCTCGGTCCTCGGCCACGCGGGCGCCGCCTCCATCGACCCCGAGCGGGCCTTCAGCGAGATCGGCTTCGACTCGATGGCCGGCGTGGACCTGCGCAACCGGCTCGGGTCGGCCACCGGCCTGCGCCTTCCGGCGACGGCGGTGTTCGACCATCCGACGCCGGGCGCGCTGGCCGCGTTCCTGCTGTCGAAGGTCTCGGCGGACGACGCGCCGGCGCAGGCCGTCAGGGCCCGTGCGAAGGGCGCCTCGGACGAGCCGATCGCCGTCGTCGGGATGGCGTGCCGCTTCCCGGGCGGGGTGCGGTCCCCGCAGGACCTGTGGCGGCTCGTCGCCGACGGGGTGGACGCGGTCAGCCCGTTCCCGGTCAACCGCGGCTGGGACCTGGAGGGCCTGTACGACCCGGACCCCGAGCGGACGGGCACCTCGTACGTCCGTGAGGGCGGCTTCCTGCACGAGGCGGACCTCTTCGACCGGGAGTTCTTCGGGATCTCCCCGCGCGAGGCGACCGCGACCGACCCGCAGCAGCGGCTGCTGCTGGAGACGGCGTGGGAGACGTTCGAGAGCGCGGGCATCGACCCGGCGCTGCTGCGCGGTTCGCACACCGGCGTCTTCACCGGCGCCATGTACGACGACTACGCCTCGCGGCTGCCGTCGGTGCCGGAGGAGTTCGAGGGCTTCCTGCTCGCGGGCAACCTGTCCAGCGTCATCTCCGGCCGACTGTCCTACACGTACGGGCTGGAGGGTCCGGCGGTCACCGTGGACACGGCCTGCTCCTCCTCGCTGGTGGCCATGCACCTCGCGGCGAACGCGCTGCGTTCCGGTGAGTGCGACCTGGCGCTGGCGGGCGGCGTGACCGTGATGAACGGCCCGAACACCTTCGTGGAGTTCTCCCGCCAGCGGGGCCTGTCGCCCGACGGGCGCTGCAAGTCCTTCGCGGCGGGCGCCGACGGCACCGGCTGGAGCGAGGGCGTCGGCCTGCTGCTCGTGGAGCGGCTCTCCGACGCCAAGCGCAACGGACACACCGTGCTCGCGGTGATCCGCGGCACCGCCGTCAACCAGGACGGCGCCTCCAACGGCCTGACCGCCCCGAACGGGCCGGCGCAGGAGCGGGTCATCCGCCAGGCCCTGGCCAACGCCGGTCTGACCTCGGCCGACGTGGACGCCGTGGAGGCGCACGGCACCGGCACCACCCTCGGCGACCCCATCGAGGCGCAGGCCCTGCTGGCGACCTACGGCCAGGACCGGCCGGAGGACCGGCCGCTGTACCTCGGCTCCCTGAAGTCGAACATCGGGCACAGCCAGGCCGCGGCCGGCGTCGGCGGCGTCATCAAGATGATCGAGGCGATGCGCCACGGGGTGCTGCCCCGGACCCTGCACGTGGACGAGCCGTCCCCGCACGTGGACTGGGAGGCGGGCTCGCTGGCGCTGCTGACCGAGGAGACCCCCTGGCCCGAGGCGGACCGCCCGCGTCGTGCGGGCGTGTCCTCCTTCGGGATCAGCGGCACCAACGCGCACGTCATCATCGAGCAGCCGCCGGCGGCGCCCGTCCGACGCGGACCGGCCCCGGAGCCGGAGGCGGCCGGTGTGCTGCCGTGGCTGGTGTCCGGCAAGGACGAGAAGTCCGTCGCGGCCCAGGCGGCCCGACTGCACCGCTTCGTCCTCGACCACCCGGAGCTGTCCCCGGTCGACATCGGCTTCTCCCTGGCCACCGGACGCGCCGTACTGGAGCACAGCGCGGCCGTCGTCGGCGCGGACCGGGAGTCCCTGATCCGGGGTCTGTCCTCGCTGGCGCACGGGGAGTCCGCGTCGAACGTCGTGCGGGGCCGCTCGGCCCGGCCCGGCAAGACCGCGTTCCTCTTCACCGGCCAGGGCAGCCAGCGGCTCGGCATGGGCCGCGAGCTGTACGCGGCGAACCCGGTCTTCGCGAAGGCGCTGGACGAGGTGTGCGCCCGGTTCGACTCGGAGCTGGCCCGCCCGATCAAGGACGTGCTGTTCGCTCCGGAGCACTCGGCGGACTCGGCGCTGATCGACCAGACCTCCTTCACCCAGGCCGCGCTGTTCGCCATCGAGGTGGCCCTGTACCGGTTGTTCGAGCACCACGGATTCACCCCCGACTACCTGCTCGGCCACTCCATCGGCGAGGTCACCGCCGCGCACCTCGCGGGGGTCCTCGAACTGGGCGACGCCTGCTGCCTGGTCGCCGAGCGCGGCCGGCTGATGCAGGCCGCCCGCGAGGGCGGTGCGATGGCCGCGGTCCAGGCCGGCGAGGAGGCGGTGCGCGCCTCGATCGCCCCGTACGGCAACGCGGTCGCGATCGCCGGGGTCAACGGCCCCGACTCGATGGTGATCTCCGGTGACTCGGCGGTCGTGGACGAGATCTGCGACGCCTGGCGGGCGAAGGGCGCCCGCACCAAGCGGCTGCCGGTCTCGCACGCCTTCCACTCCCCGCACATGGACGAGGTGTTGGAGGAGTTCCGCGAGGTCGCCGGCGGTCTGACGTTCCACGCGCCGCGCATCCCGGTCGTCTCCAACGTCACCGGCACCCTCGCCACCGACGAGCAGCTGACCTCCCCGGAGTACTGGGCCACCCACATCCGGGAGGCCGTGCGCTTCGCCGACGGCATCCGTCACCTGGAGGCCCAGGGCGTCACCGATTTCCTGGAGCTGGGTCCCGACGGGGTACTGACGGCGCTCGCCCAGGGTTGCCTGGAGCAGGAGGCCGGGGCGCTGGCCCCGGCGCTGCGCCGGGACCGGCCCGAGGCGGAGACCGTCGTCGCGGCGATGGCCCTGCTGCGGATGCGGGGGGCGAAGCCGGACTGGTCGAGGCTGTTCCCCGGCGCGCGGGCCGTCACCCTGCCCACGTACGCCTTCCAGCACGAGCGGTACTGGCTGGACGCCCCCGAGACCCCGGCCGACGCGGCCGGGCTGGGCCTGGCGGCCACCGGTCACCCGCTGCTGGGCGCGGCCGTCGGGTCGGCGCACCGCGACGAGTACCTGTTCACCGGGCGGCTCTCGCGCCGCACTCACGCCTGGCTGACCGAGCACGCGGTGTACGGGACGGTGTTGCTCCCCGGCACCGGGTTGGTGGAGCTGGCGGCCCGGGCGGGCGAGCAGCTCGGCGTCGATCGGGTCGAGGAGCTGATGCTGTCGGCGCCGCTGGTGCTGCCCGAGCAGGGCGGTACGCAGGTCCAGGTGGTGGTCGGCGAGGCCGACGGGACGGGCCGCCGTACGGTGGAGATCTTCTCCCGGGCCGACGACGGCGACCTGGCCGCCGACCGGCCGTGGACACCCCACGCGAACGGTGTGCTGGCCCCCTCGGCCGGCGCGGCCGCCGGTGAGCCGCTGACGACCTGGCCGCCGGCCGGCGCGAGCGAGGTCTCCCTGGACGGGGTCTACGAGCGGCTCGACGCGCTGGGTTACGCGTACGGCCCCGCCTTCCAGGGGTTGACGCGGCTGTGGACCGGCGGGGACGAGGTCTACGCCGAGGTGCGGCTGCCGGACGCCGGGCGCGCCGACGCGGATCGGTTCCTGCTGCACCCGGCCCTGCTGGACGCGGCGCTGCACCCGCTGCTGCCCGGTGTCGCCTTCGAGTCGGGGCAGGCGCGGCTGCCGTTCTCCTGGTCCGGGGTGAGCGTCCACGCCGTGGGCGCCTCGGTGCTGCGGGTGCGGCTGTCGCTGTCCGGGCGCGACACCGACACCCTGGCCGCCTCGCTGACGGTGGCCGACGGGACGGGCGCCCCGGTGGCGACCGTCGAGTCGCTGCTGCTCCGCCCGGTGTCGAAGGAGGCGCTGCGCGAGGCCGCGTCGACGGCCCGGGACGGACTGTTCCGCGTCGCGTGGAACGCCCTGCCGGCCTCCGATCCGGGGACGGGCAGCTCGGCGGGTTGGGCCGTGGTCGGTGACCTCGCCGTACCCGGAGGCCTCCCGTACGCCGATCTGGAAGCGGTGGCGGCGGCCGGGCCGGTGCCCGCCACGGTGGTGCTCGTCCCGGGCGCCGTCGAGGGCGAGCCGGCCGAGGCCGCGCGGGCCGCGTTGCGCGAGACCCTGTCCTCGGCGCAGTTCTGGCTGGGTGACGAGCGGTTCGAGAGCTCCACGCTGGTGGTGGTCACCCGGGGCGCCGTCGCCACGGCGGGCGAGCCCGTCACCGATCTGACGCACGCCGGGGTGTGGGGTCTGCTGCGCGTGGCGCAGACGGAGAACCCGGGGCGGATCGTCCTGGTGGACCTGGACGGCGACACCCTGCCGGCCGCGGCCCTGGCGTCGGGCGAACCGCAGCTCGCGGTGCGCGGGGAGCGGCTGTTCGTGCCGCGTCTGGCCCGTACGCGGCAGGACGCGGAGGCGGTGACCCCGCACTGGGACCGGGGCACCACCCTGATCACCGGGGCGACCGGTGCGCTGGGCGGCGTACTGGCCCGGCACCTGGTCACCGAGCACGGCGCGCGGCACCTGCTGCTGCTCAGCCGACGCGGCATCGACGCCCCGGGCGCCGAGGAGCTGCGTGCGGAGCTGACCGGGCTGGGCGCGGAGGTCACCGTGGCCGCCTGCGACGTCACCGACCGGGAGTCGCTGGCCGGGGTGTTGGCGGCGATCCCCGCGGAGCAGCCGCTGACCGGGGTGATCCACACCGCCGGTGTGCTGGACGACACCGTCCTGTCGGAGCTGACGCCCGAGCGGCTGGAGAAGGTGCTGGCGCCCAAGGTGGACGCGGCCTGGAACCTCCACGACCTCACCAAGGACCTGGACCTGTCGGCCTTCGTCCTCTACTCCTCCGTCGCCGGTCTGATCGGCAACGCCGGCCAGGCCAACTACGCGGCGGGCAACACCTTCCTGGACGCCCTCGCCCAGTACCGCCAGGCCCACGGCCTGCCCGCCACCTCGCTGGCCTGGGGCCTGTGGGCCCAGGCCTCCACCATCAGCGGCTCGCTGGAAGCGGCGGACCTGCGTCGCCTCGCCCGGCTCGGCCTGTTGCCGCTGTCCTCGGCGGACGCGATGGACCTCTTCGACGCGGCCCCCGGCACCGGCGAGGCGGTCCTGGCCGTCACCCGGCTCGCGGTGGAGGCCCTGCGCAAGCAGGGCGACCGGCTGCTGCCGCTGCTGCGGGACCTGGCTCCGGCCGGCCCGCGCCGCGCGGTCGCGGGCTCCGGGCCGGGGGCGGGCACAGACGGGCCCTCGCTGGCGGAGCGCCTGGGCGCCCTGCCGGAGGAGGAGCGGATCACGACGCTGACCGATCTCGTACGGAGCCAGGTCGCCGGGGTGCTCGGGCACGCCGACCACACCGGCATCGACGCCGACCGCGCCTTCCAGGAGCTGGGCTTCGACTCGCTGACCGCCGTGGAACTGCGCAACCAGCTCAACACGGCGACGGGTCTGCGGCTGCCCAGCACCCTCGTCTTCGACTACCCGAACCCGGCGGCCCTGGCCGCGTACCTCCGCCGGCAGATCACCGTCGAGGAGGTGTCGGCGGCGACGCCGGTGCTGTCGGACCTCGACCGGTTGAAGTCCGCCATCCACGCCGCGTCCTCGGACCGGGAGGCGTTCGACCAGATCACCGGTCGACTGCGGGAACTGTTGGACATCGCCGACTCGGCGGGCGGCGGCAAGGCGGACGAGGCCGAACACCAGGACCTGGACGGGGCGAGCGACGAGGAACTCTTCGCGCTCCTCGACGACATGGACTGAGCGGCACGGAGCGGCAGACGACCGGTCGGCACGCGTCGGAACACCGTGCGGGCCCGAAATTCATCACCCAGCCACATCACGTCGGGGAGCTGAGATTCACGTGGCGAACGAGCAAGAACTCCGGGAGTACCTCAAGCGGGCCATCGCCGATGCCCGGGACGCGAAGAAGCGTCTGCGCGAGGTGGAGGACAAGGCGCAGGAGCCCATCGCGATCGTCGGGATGGCGTGCCGGTACCCCGGCGGGGTCGCCACCCCCGATGACCTCTGGAAGCTGGTCACCGACGGGGTCGACGCGGTCGGCGGGTTCCCCGTCAACCGCGGCTGGGACCTGGAGGGGTTGTACGACACCGACCCCGACGCGGCGGGCACCTCGTACACCGCCGAGGGCGGCTTCCTGCACGAGGCCGACCGGTTCGACCCCGAGTTCTTCGGGATGTCCCCGCGCGAGGCGCTCGCCGTGGACCCCCAGCAGCGGCTGCTGCTGGAGACCACCTGGGAGGCCTTCGAGCGGGCCGGGATCGATCCGGTCTCGCTGCGCGGCAGCCGTACGGGCGTGTTCACGGGCCTGATGTACAACGACTACGGCTCCCGGGCCGGGCTGCCCGCCGAGGGCAACGAGGGGTACCTGTTCAGCGGCAGCGCGGGCAGCATCGCCTCGGGCCGGCTGGCTTACACCTTCGGGCTGGAGGGGCCGACGGTCACCGTCGACACGGCCTGCTCCTCCTCGCTGGTGGCCATGCACATGGCCGCGAACGCGCTGCGCTCCGGCGAGTGCGACCTCGCGCTCGCCGGCGGCGCGGCCGTGATGTCGACGCCCACCGCCTTCATCGAGTTCTCCCGGCTGCGCGGCCTGTCCGCCGACGGGCGCTGCAAGTCCTTCTCGGAGCACGCGGACGGCACCGGCTGGGCCGAGGGCGTGGGACTGCTGCTCGTCGAGCGGCTCTCCGACGCCCGCCGCAACGGGCACACCGTGCTCGCGGTGATCCGCGGCACCGCCGTCAACCAGGACGGCGCCTCCAACGGCCTGACCGCGCCCAACGGCCCCTCCCAGGAGCGGGTCATCCTCCAGGCGCTGGCCAACGCCGGTCTGACCACGGCCGATGTGGACGTGGTCGAGGCGCACGGCACCGGCACCTCCCTCGGCGACCCGATCGAGGCCCAGGCCCTGCTGGCGACCTACGGCCAGGACCGGCCGCAGGACCGCCCGCTGTACCTCGGCTCCCTCAAGTCGAACATCGGGCACAGCCAAGCCGCGGCCGGCGTCGGCGGCATCATCAAGATGGTCCAGGCGATCCGGCACGGGGTGCTGCCCAAAACCCTGCACGCGCAGGAGCCCTCGACCCGGATCGACTGGGAGGCCGGCGCGGTCGCGCTCCTCCACGAGGCCCGGCAGTGGCCCGAGACCGGTGCTCCGCGCCGGGCCGGCGTGTCCTCCTTCGGCTTCGGCGGAACCAACGCCCACGTGGTCGTCGAGCAGGCCCCGCCCGCCCCGGAGGCGGCGGACGCCGAACCGCTGCCGGCCCCGCCGGTGGTGCCGGTGGTGCCCTGGGTGCTGTCCGGCAAGTCGGCTCGGGCCGTGGCCGGGCAGGCGGAGCGGCTGCTGGCGTACGTGGACGCGCACGGGGACCTCGATCCGGCCGAGTTGGGCCGGTCGCTGGTCGGCGGGCGGGCGGCGTTCGACCACCGGGCGGTGGTCACGGGCGTCGACCGTGAGGAGCTGGTGCGGGGCCTGCGGGCGCTGGCTTCGGGCGCCTCGGCGCCGGGGGTCGTACGTGACAGCCGGATCGGCGGGAAGTCGGCGTTCCTGTTCACGGGGCAGGGCGCGCAGCGCGCCGGGATGGGCGAGGAGCTGTACACGGCCTTCCCCGCCTACGCCGCAGCGTTCGACGCCGTCACATCAGAGCTGGACAAGCACCTGGACCGGCCGATCCGCGAGGTCATCGCCACCGGTGACGGCCTCGACGACACCGGCAACACCCAACCCGCCCTCTTCGCCGTCGAAGTCGCCCTCTACCGACTCATCGAAACCTGGGGCCTGAAGCCCGACCACCTCGCCGGCCACTCCATCGGCGAACTCACCGCCGCACACATCGCCGGCATCCTCACCCTGCCCGACGCCGCCAAGCTCGTCGCCGCCCGCGCCAAGCTGATGCAGGCCCTGCCCACCGGCGGCGCCATGATCGCCGTCCAGGCCACCGAAGCCGAGGTACTCCCCCTCCTCGAAGGCCTCGACGACCGCCTCGCCATCGCCGCCGTCAACGGCCCGACCTCCCTCGTCCTGTCGGGCGACGAGGACGCGGCTTCGGAGGTCGCCTCGCGACTCACCGCGCAGGGCCGCAAGACCAAGCGGCTCACCGTCTCGCACGCCTTCCACTCCCCCCACATGGACGGAATGCTCAAGGAGTTCAAGGCCGTCGCGGCCGGCCTCACCTACGACGAACCCCGCATCCCCATCGTCTCCACCCTCACCGGCCGACTCGCCACCGGCGACGACCTGCGGTCCCCCGACTACTGGACCGACCAGGTCCGCGGCGCCGTCCGCTTCACCGACGCCGTCGCCACCCTGGAAACCCTCGGCACCACCACCTACACCGAGATCGGCCCCGACGCCGTCCTCACCGCCCTGGTGACGGGCGCGGTCGAGGACTCCGACGCCGTGGTGGCCGCGGCCACCCTGCGGGCGGGCCGCCCCGAGGCGCCGCAACTGGCCTCGGCCGTGGGCCAGGTGTACGCGCGGGGCGGTCGGGTCGACTGGTCCGCGTACTTCGGCGGCCGGCTCGACTCCGCCCTCGACCTGCCGACGTACGCCTTCCAGCGCGAGCGCTACTGGCTCGACGCCGTCGCGGCCGCCGCCGACGCGTCGGGGCTCGGCCTGAGCCCGACCGACCACCCCATCCTCGGGGCGAGCCTGGACCTGGCCGACGGGGAACAGACCCTGTTCACCAGCCGGCTGTCGCTGCGGTCGCACCCCTGGCTCGCCGACCACGCCGTACTCGGCAGCGTCCTGCTCCCGGGCACCGCCTTCGTGGAACTGGCCGTCCTGGCGGGAGGCCGGCTCGGCACCCCGCAGGTGGAGGAACTCACCCTGTCGGCGCCGCTGGTGCTGCCCCAGAACGGCGGAGTACAGGTCCAGCTCGTGGTCGCGGACGCGGACGGCTCGGGCCGTCGCGCCGTGGACGTGTACTCGCGTCCCGACGGCGAGGAGCCGGCCGAGGCCCGCCCGTGGACCCTGAACGCCAAGGGCGTCCTGGCCCCCGCCGCCGACACCGGCGGCGAGGCCCTGACTCTCTGGCCGCCGGCCGGCGCGAGCGAGGTCTCGCTCGACGGGGTCTACGAGCGGCTCGACGCCCAGGACTACGCCTACGGTCCGGCCTTCCAGGGGCTGCGGCGCGTCTGGAAGGGCGACGGGGAGATCTTCGCCGAGCTGGCCCTTCCGGACGCGCGGCGCGCCGACGCCGGACGCTTCCTGCTGCACCCCGCGTTGCTGGACTCCGCACTGCACCCGCTGCTGCCGGGCGTGGTGGACGACGAGCGGGTGGCCCTGCTGCCGTTCTCCTGGTCCGGGGTGAGCGTGCACGCCACCGGCGCCGCGACCCTGCGGGTGCGGTTGACGCTCACCGGTCCCGAGGTGGCTTCGCTGACGGTGGCCGACGGGACGGGCGCCCCGGTGGCGACCGTCGAGTCGCTGCTGCTCCGGCCGCTGTCGAAGGAAGCCCTGCGCGAGGCGAACTCCACGGCCCGCGACGGGCTGTTCCGGGTCGCCTGGAACACCCTGCCCCCGGTACGCCCGACGGTGGACACCTCGGGCTGGGCCGTGGTCGGCGACCTCGCCGTCGAGGGCGCCCGCCCGTACGCCGACCTCGCCGCGGTCGCCGCGGCCGAACCCGTACCGACCACGCTCGTCCTCGCGCTGCCCGCCGGCGGCGCGGACAGCGACGTGCCGGCCGCCACGCACCGCGCGGTGCGCGACGCGCTCGCGACGGCCCAGTCCTGGTCGGCCGACGAGCGGTTCGCCGACACCACGCTGGTGGTGGTCACCCGGGGCGCCGTCGCCACCGCCGACGAGCCCGTCACCGACCTGGCCCAGGCCGCCGTCTGGGGCCTGCTGCGCGTGGCGCAGAGCGAGAACCCAGGGCGGATCGTCCTGGTGGACCTGGACGGCGACACCCTGCCCCCTGCCGTCCTGGCCTCGGGCGAACCGCAGCTCGCGGTGCGCGCCGATACGTACCTCGTACCGCGCCTGGCCCGTACGCGGCAGGACGCGGAGGCGGTGACCCCGCACTGGGACCGGGGCACCACCCTGATCACCGGGGCGACCGGTGCGCTGGGCGGCGTACTGGCCCGGCACCTGGTCACCGAGCACGGCGCGCGGCACTTGCTGCTGCTCAGCCGACGCGGCGCCGAGGCGGCGGGCGCGGCCGAGTTGACGGCCGAACTGACGGGGCTGGGCGCGGAGGTCACCGTGGCCGCCTGCGACGTCGCCGACCGGGACGCCCTGGCGAGCGTGTTGGCGGCGATCCCCGCGGAGCAGCCGCTGACCGGGGTGATCCACACCGCCGGCGTGCTGGACGACGGTCTGCTCTCCTCGCTCACCCCCGAGCGCCTGGAGAGGGTCCTGGCGCCCAAGGTGGACGCCGCCTGGAACCTCCACGACCTCACCAAGGACCTGGACCTGTCGGCCTTCGTCCTCTACTCCTCCATCGCGGGCCTGATCGGCAACGCCGGCCAGGCCAACTACGCGGCGGGCAACACCTTCCTGGACGCCCTCGCCCAGTACCGCCAGGCCCACGGCCTGCCCGCCACCTCGCTGGCCTGGGGCCTGTGGGCCCAGGCCTCCACCATCAGCGGCTCGCTGGAAGAGGCCGACCTCAAGCGCATCGAGCGCACCGGTCTGCTGCCGCTGTCCTCCGCCGACGCGATGGACCTCTTCGACGCGGCCCCCGGCACCGGCGAGGCGATCCTCGCGGTGACCCGGTTGAACACCGCCGCGCTGCGCAAGCAGACCGACGGCCCGCACCCGCTCTTCCGGGGCCTGGTCTCGGCCGCCCCGCGCCAGGCCGCGGCCCGCGCGGCCGGCGAGTCCTCGTTGGCCGACCGGCTGGGCGCCCTCTCCCCGACCGAACGCGACCAGGCGCTCATCGACCTGGTCCGGGCGAGGGTCGCCGGGGTGCTCGGACACGCCGACCACACCGGCATCGACGCTGACCGCGCCTTCCAGGAACTGGGCTTCGACTCGCTGACCGCCGTGGAACTGCGCAACCAGCTCAACGCGGCCACCGGCATGCGGCTGCCCAGCACCCTCGTCTTCGACTACCCGAACCCGGCGGCCCTGGCCGCGCACCTGTCGGCCGAGCTGTTCGGGAACCGCGAGAGCGCCCCCGCCGCGGTCGTGGCCGCCACGGTGCCGATCGGTTCGGGCGGCGCGCCGGAACCGATCGCCATCGTCGGCATGGCCTGCCGGTACCCGGGCGGGGTCTCCTCGCCCGCGGACCTGTGGCGGCTGGTCGCGCGGGGCGCGGACGCGATCACCGAGTTCCCGGTCAACCGGGGCTGGGACCTGGAGAACCTCTACCACCCGGACCCCGACCACACGGGCACCACGTACGCCCGGGGCGGCGGCTTCCTGCACGACGCGGACCTGTTCGACCCGGAGTTCTTCGGGATGTCCCCGCGCGAGGCACTGGCCACCGACCCGCAGCAGCGACTGCTGTTGGAGACCGCCTGGGAGACCGTGGAGAACGCGGGCATCGTCCCGGCCTCGCTGCGCGGCAGCCGTACGGGCGTGTTCGCCGGTGTGATGTACCACGACTACGGCTCGGCGCTCACGACGATCCCGGAGGACCTGGAGGGCTACCTGGCCAGCGGCAACGCGGGCAGTGTGGCCTCCGGCCGGGTCTCCTACACGCTGGGGCTGGAGGGCCCGGCGGTCACCGTCGACACGGCCTGCTCCTCCTCGCTGGTGGCCATGCACATGGCCGCGAACGCGCTGCGCTCCGGCGAGTGCGACCTCGCGCTCGCCGGCGGTGTCACCGTGATGTCCAGTCCCACCTCGTACGTGGAGTTCTCCCGTCAGCGCGGGCTGTCCCCCGACGGCCGCTGCAAGCCCTTCGCCGCCGGCGCAGACGGCACCGGCTGGAGCGAGGGCGTGGGCCTGCTGCTCGTGGAGCGGCTCTCCGACGCCGAACGCAACGGGCACACCGTCCTCGCGGTGATCCGTGGCTCCGCCATCAACCAGGACGGCGCCTCCAACGGGCTGACCGCCCCCAACGGGCCGTCCCAGGAGCGGGTCATCCGGCAGGCGCTGGCCAACGCCGGTCTGTCGACGGCCGATGTGGACGTGGTCGAGGCGCACGGCACCGGCACCACCCTGGGCGACCCGATCGAGGCCCAGGCGCTGCTGGCCACCTACGGCCAGGGGCGGCCGGAGGAACGGCCGCTGTACCTCGGCTCCCTCAAGTCGAACATCGGGCACAGCCAGGCCGCGGCCGGCGTCGGCAGCGTCATCAAGATGATCGAGGCCATGCGGCACGAGGTGCTGCCCAAGACCCTGCACGTGGACGCGCCGTCCGGGCACGTCGACTGGGAGGCGGGCGCGGTCGAGCTGCTCACCGAGGCACGGCCCTGGCAGACGTACGAGCGTCCGCGCCGTGCGGCCGTCTCCTCCTTCGGCATCAGCGGCACCAACGCGCACGTCATCATCGAACAGCCCGCAGCCCGGCCGGAGCCCTCGGCCGTCGACGGGGGCCGGTCACCGCTTCCGGTGGTGCCGTGGATCCTGTCCGGCAAGACGGCGCAGGCCGTGACGGACCAGGCCCGGCGGCTGCTGGAGCTGCTCTCCGGGGCCGGCGCGGACGTCGACCCGATCGACGTCGGTGCCTCGCTGGCGGGCGCGCGTTCGCTGTTCGAGCACCGGGCGGCGGTCGTCGGCACGGACCGGGAGGCCCTGGTGGAGGGCCTGCGGGCGCTGGCTTCGGGCGCCTCGGCGCCGGGGGTCGTACGTGACAGCCGGATCGGCGGGAAGTCGGCGTTCCTGTTCACGGGCCAAGGTGCGCAGCGCGCCGGGATGGGCGAGGAGCTGTACACGGCCTTCCCCGCCTACGCCGCAGCGTTCGACGCCGTCACATCAGAGCTGGACAAGCACCT